>DAIOHK010000032.1:0-26353 GCA_036744795.1 Bacillota bacterium
AGGCGCTTTAATTGGTTGTTCATGCTGGTTTGAGTCGCTTACGCCGGCTTCCTAAATATCACAAAGTGATTAAGATCAAAGGCGGGTAAGTCGACCAACTGTCCTGTAGGATTTAATCAAGACCAGATGAATCTTTCTAAGTAGTCGCTCACGCCTCTGTCTGGTCAGAAGTTGTTTCTTGGCTCACATGAATTTCTTCAAGCATTCTAAGGTTCAACTCCGGCAGAAATTAGGGCATTCGCTTTATAGTCCATCCTGGACTAAAGCGGCTCGCGACCTCCATGTCGCTCGGTCCAATTTCAGCCTCCGTTCACCAAGAATGCTAAATGAAGAAATCCAATATCACTTGCGAAACAACATTCTGACCAGGCTGGGTAAAGAATAACGTGAGTATTAGTAGTATAATTTAGTAATAAATGTTAATATTATAAAAAAGGAGCAGGCAGGGCTCCTTTTTTATTTGCAGAAATTGTATAATAACTCTAGGTTTATTTTTGGAGATAAACTATCGTATCTTAAGAGTATTTATAAAGAAGTTATGAAGATCTTATGGGTAATTTGTAAAGTTTGTCACTTGAGGAACATTATAGGCTCTCTAGCGTTTATTGTGATGTTTAGCAAAAGCTATTTAACAGCTTTTTAAAATAAACTTTTATTATAAGAGTAAAACAAGTGATTATTTAAATAGGAGGGGTACGGATTGTTTAAGAAAAGAGCTTTTCTCTTTTTTCTTCTAATCTTTGGCTTTTCTCAGGTAAGTTTTGGGGCAGAGATCCAGAAGTTCAATTTGGAACAGGCCTGGGCCATGGGTTTACAATCTAATTATGAGATTAAAGTTGCTGAGCTGAAATTGGATAATGCAAGATTAGATTATGAAAAGAATAAAGCGGATAATATCTTGACAGCTTCCAGGTATTCAGATTTACAATTTGAGCTGAGTCTAACTCAGGCAGAATCTAACTATGATCAGACCAAAGATCAGGTATTATTAGAGATTGCTCAGAAGTATTTAGAAATATTAAAAGTAGAGCAAGAAAGAAATTTGAAGAAGAAGCAAGCTGAATTTGAAGAAAAATCATTAAAAGATGTAGAAGCTCAGGTGGGAAAGGGGTATAAAACCCGTATTGACCTTCTTCAACAGGAGAATAAATATCATAATGCTCTTTTGTCTTTAAAAAAAGTAGAAGATAATTATTATCAGTTATGTCGCGATTTTGAGGCAAAATTAGGATTAAAACCAGGAAACCCGAGGGTAGAATTAATTAACATAGCAGCTCAGGCTGGTGGCTGGTCATTGTCGGTAGAAGAAGTAGTAGAACTGGCGATTAAAAATAGCCTAACACTTCAAGCTTTAAATCTCCAGATCGAACTAGCTAAGATTGATTTGGAACGGGCAAAGATCAGTCATCAAGTGGAGTGGGAGCAGAAAAAATTACAGAATAATCTTGATTTGGCTTTGCTTAATGAAGAACAATCCAGATTAAATTTAATAAATTCCGTTTATAAACAGTATACTTCTTTTTGCCAAGCAGAGGAGGAACTTACTCTAAACCGGACACATTTAGAGATGGTCAAAAAAAATTATCAACTGGTTCAGCAGCAGCAAGCTGCGGGCCTTATTAGCCAGTTGGAGCAGCTCTCAGCAGAAGTGGAGCTTCTTCAGGCAGAATATCAAGCGCAAATTGCTGTTGCCAGTTTTTATCTGGAAAAATGGAAAATACAACAATTGCTCGGTTTTGAGCTGGAGGTGTGACTGAGTGATGAAGAAGTTTAAAATAAAGAAGCTAATCTTATTTTCTCTAATCTGTTGCCTTGTTTTACTTCCAATGGCTAGCCTTCATGCTGAAGAAGAGATATCTCTAGAAGAGGCGATTGCCTGGGGATTAAACCAAAGTTATTCATTATCGGAGTATAAAGAACATGTTGAGCAGGTCCAGAGAAAGCTGGCTAAGATAAAAGCAAGCCTGAGTTGGCAAGCTGCTCTGACCGGTAATATAGCTGCTGATAATCAAGTGAATAATCCGGCGATGAATAACCCGGATCAGGAAAATTTACAAATGGAAGTAGGCTTGCAAGGAAGTAAAGCCTATTTGTGGGGAATGTCTGTTGGACCAAAGCTTTCATTAAAAAAGGAGCTATCTGGAGAAAAAGCTGACCCGGAAGTAGGGTTTTCCTTTAATCTTACGCAGAAACTTTACCCTTGTATACCATCTACTGAGGAACAAGAGTATTATACTACTCTCCGTACCTTAAGAAAAGTCCAGGATAATCTAGAATGGCAGGCAGAGAGTAAAAAAGTTGACTGGTTGGAAGGATACTTAAATCTTTTGCATTTACAAGAAAAGGTTAAAATAGCAGAAGAACAATATCAATTAGCAAAGAACAATTTTGATTTAACTTTAGAGCGGGAAAAGATCGGTGAAGCCGGGAAACAACAGGTTTTAGCGGAACAAGTCAAACTAAAACAAGCAGAATATAATATGAAACAAGTTAAAAACAGCTTTGTTGAAGAAGAAGATAAATGGTATTTGGAATTAGGCTTACCAGCAGGGAAAAAAGTGCAATTGCTGGAAGAGAATATTTATTTTCAACAGATAAAAGAAGAATTGGAGAGAAGCGTAATTGATTGGAATGATTCTGACCAGTTGATGATGATGGTTGCCCAAAACCATTATCAACTAGTGGCTAATCAGCTAGACCAGGAACAGCTTAGCCAGGAGTGGGAATGGAAACAGGCGGAAAGAAAACCGGAGGTTACAACTGGGGGTACTTACAATTATCCGGATAAACAATGGAAGATTAATCTAAACCTTTCCTATAAGATTTTAGATGGAGGGGCGAAGAAACTTGAGAGTCAGGATTACCAAGCCCGACTTAGCTCTTTAGAGCGTGAGTATGAGAATATAATCGGGAGTTTACAGATCCAATTGAAGAAACTTCTTGGCCAGGTTAGTCTGGCGGATTTACAAGTGGAAGAGAAGGATATACAGTACCAAAAAGCATTTTTGGAAAAAGAGGTGTACCAGAAACAACTGGAAAAAGGTTTGATTACGAAACAAGAATGGAAAGAGAAATCTTTAGCATATAGGAATGCAGAAATTAATATTAAAGATGCCAGGGATAAGGCTTTTCTTAGTAGACTTCGGGTTTTACATTTTGTCGGAATGATTTAGCTGAGAAGACTAAACAAGGATTGGGGGCTGTACTGATGAAGAAGAAGCGAATTCAGATTGTGATTTTAATCATGATTATGATTACTGTTGCCGGTTTGTTGTTTTGGAAATTCCGCAAGACAGATGCTACGGGGAGTAAAGAATTAAGTAAAGGGATCTCGCCAAGGATGGTTATGACTGCAGAAAAAGGTAGCATCCAAAAGACCATCTCAGCGAGTGGTTATTTATCACCGCAACAAAGTAAAGAGCTGTATTTTAGTGTTAGTGGTAAAGTAAAAACAGATCACCTGGTTGAGGGGAAGACTGTAAAGAAGGGTGAGATCTTAGTTGAACTTGATGATACCAAACAAGAATTAGAGTATATCAAGGCCAAGAAAGCCTATGACCTAGCTGTTATCAACGGCTTAGCAACGGAGATTAAAGAGACGGAGTTGAATTTAAGGCTTGCCAAGGAGAATCTGGAAGCTACGACTTTAAGAGCGCCCTTTGATGGCATCATTACCCAAGATTTAGTTGATGTTGGAGATTATGTGGGGATTAATGAACAGAATGCCGTAGGTACGATTATTGCTGATGGCCCCTACGAAATTGAAGTTGATATCAGCGAGACCGAAAGTCCGTTAGTAGCGATTGGGCAGGATGTAAGGGTTATAGTTGAAGCTTTACCTGGAAGGGAGTTTCAGGGCCGGGTCAAAGAAATTGCTCTTCAAGCTACTAATAATAATGGTATAGTAACTTTACCTGTAAAGATTATTCTAACCGAACAAATAGAATTATTGAAACCAGCATTCTCCGCAGATGTAGAGATCATTGTAGATGAAGTAAAAGATCAGATATTAGTACCGATTGCTGCAATAATTAATAATCGTGGGCAAGAACAGGTTATGAAAATGGTGGATAATAAACCTGTCCCTACTCCGGTAAAAACCGGATTAAGTAATGGTTTTAATATTGCCATCCTTGAAGGAATTCAGCCGGGGGATAAAATTCTAATCAATGCTCACCAATTCAGTGGAAAAACGGAAACTAATGGCTCTAATTCACAACCTTCAGGGCCAAGGCCGGGATTTATGATTAGAGGTCGATAGGAATGTTAATAAAAGTAGATAAATTAAGTAAAGTTTACAAAATGGGAGAAGTTAAAGTAGAAGCATTAAAAGGGGTTTCCTTCCAAATCGAAGAGCAAGAGTTTGTTGCCATAATTGGTCCTTCCGGTTCAGGGAAATCTACACTCATGCATATTTTGGGTTGTCTGGATCAGCCTACTACAGGAAGTTATATTTTGGCTGAAGAGGATGTTAGTCGAGTCTCTGATGATGAACTGGCGGAGATTAGAAATAAAAAGATTGGTTTTGTTTTTCAGCAGTTTAATCTACTACCCAAAGCTTCTATTTTGCAGAATGTTTGTGTTCCTCTGATTTATGCCGGGGTAAGGGGCAGAAAAAGGCAACAACATCTGGCGGAGAATGCTTTGAAGATGGTTGGTTTAGGTGATAGGATGGCCCATCGCCCTAATGAGATTTCCGGTGGGCAAAAACAAAGGGTAGCTATTGCTCGGGCTCTGATTAATAATCCTTCTTTAATCCTTGCAGATGAGCCTACCGGAAATTTGGATTCCAAGACTGGAAAGGAAATTTTAAAAATATTTCATCAGCTTAATAATGAGGGTCATACCATTATTATGGTGACGCATGATCAAGAAATAGCAAATCAAGCTCGGCGAGTGATCCAGATCCGAGATGGCTTGATCCAAAGGGATGAGGTGATTTCATGATTCTGGAAATTTTGCGAATGGCACTTGATAGTCTGACATCTAATAAGTTACGTTCTTTCCTTTCGATGTTGGGAATTATTATTGGGGTAGGTGCGGTGATTGCGATTGTTTCTGTTGGCTCCGGTGCCCAATCCCAAGTGACTAGCCAAATCTCCCAACTTGGGTCGAATATTATCAATATTGGACCGGGTATCAGTCGGGGAAGAAGTGGAAGGATCAGTTTTTCGGCAACTGATGTTTTTACAATGGAATTGGCTGAACAGATGATAAAGAACTGTCCTTCGCTTAAAAATATTACTCCTAGCGTACAGACTTCTGGTTTACTTATTGCGCGTAGTACAAACTATCAGACTAGCATTGTAGGGGTTACCCCTTCATATCAGGAGATTTATGATTATTATCCAGCTTTTGGTCAGTTTGTTACTGCGGAGCAAGAAGAAAATGCTAGTAATGTAATTGTTTTAGGAGCGGGTTTAGCAGAAGAACTCTTTCCCGGGGAAAATCCTTTGGGCGAGAAGGTTAAATTATTTATTAGGAACCGAAATTTACTCTTCACTGTTATTGGGGTAATGGAGGAAAAAGGGACGGGTGCGATGGGGAATCTGGAAAACCAGGCTTTCATTCCTGCTTCTGTTATTTTAAAAAAGATCAATAATCGGAAATATGTAAATGGTTATACAGCACAGGCCTTATCTTCTGATACGGCTAAAATAGCGGTGGAAGAAGTGAAGTATTTTCTTACCCGTTATCTTACTGATACTAATAAGTTTAGAATTACGAGCCAGGAACAGATCTTAGAAACGATTAACCAGGTAACCGGTACCTTAAGCCTAATGTTAGGTGGTATTGCTGGAATTTCTCTCTTGGTTGGGGGGATCGGGATAATGAATATAATGCTAGTGTCAGTTACGGAAAGGACACGGGAGATTGGGATTAGAAAAGCGCTGGGAGCGAAGAGAAAACATATTCTTAGTCAGTTTCTGATTGAGTCATTGGCAATGAGTGGTTTTGGCGGATTGATCGGGATTGGCCTTGGCTGGGTGGGGGCAGTAGGAGTAGCAAAAATTGGTGGTTGGCCTCTGGTTGTTACTCATACCTCAGTTGTTGTTGCTTTTTCCTTCTCTTTATTGGTGGGTTTATTCTTTGGGATCTATCCAGCACGTAAAGCTGCCAGGCTCGATCCTGTGATCGCCCTAAGTTACGAATAAGGGATTATCTTATTATTAATGAAATAATGTTGTCACAAAAGCAAATGTCGATGCTTTTTATACAAAAATAAATACTGGTCCTACTAAAAGGCTATTTCAAGATTTTAGAGATAGCCTTTTTTGTCAGTCCCCTTTTGATCACATTGTTAATTGGACTTGACATTTATTTATACTTGTTCTTTAATAAAAGAAAGAAATAATTAAAATTCGTAAAAAAGAAAACGAGGGATAATAATGTTTGCAGCAGCTAGGCAAGAACGGATCAAGGAAATTTTATTAAAACATAAACAATTTGATGTGGTTAGTTTAGCAGCTACTTTAGGCGTTACAGAAGTAACAATCAGGAGAGACCTGGATAAGCTCGAACAAGAGGGTTTTATCATTAAAACCCATGGCGGAGCGATCTTAAAAGAATTCCCACCAGCTACTACTTTTGGTGCACAGATGGATAAAGTCGATCCAGAAATTATTGAAATTGGAGAGGCAGCTTCATTATTAGTAAATAATTATGAAGCTGTCTTTATTGGTAGTGGTTTAACTTGCCTGCAAGTAGCGATTAATTTAAAAACCAAACAGCGACTTACGGTAATAACTAACGATTTAAGGATCGCTCTAGAGCTTAGTAATGCACCGGGGCTATTGTGTTCAGTTACAGGTGGGAATACTTTACAGGGTACTGGAACTTTAGTTGGAAATCTAGCTTTAAGAGCTATTCAGGATGTTCATTTTAATAAGGTGATTATTTCTGCTTCCGGGATTAGTCTTTCTCATGGATATACGGCAAATACAGTGGAAGAAGCTGTTTTTTACCGTCAGTTGATTAAACGATGCGAAGAAGTGGTAATAGTTGCTGATTATAAGAAATTTGATCAGATCGGATTTTCCAAAATCGCTGACCTTAATGTAGCCCATAAGATCGTTACAAATAAGGAAGTAGATGATAAATACAAAGAGTTTTATTTCCAGAATAATATTAAAATGTTTACCCCATATGAAGTGGAGGAGATACAGGATCCGGAAATAACTGATCCGAAATAAGGTGGGGGTGGGGTATAATGTACGAATGCGATTATCTGTTGGAGATGCAACAGATAACAAAGTCCTACGGTTGTAATCTGATCCTTGATAAAACTAATCTAAGGGTTAAACCCGGTGAAATTCATGGTTTGGTGGGGAAAAATGGCGCCGGTAAGACAACATTGGTCAATATCCTTTATGGAGCAGTTCCTAAGGATTCAGGGGAGATCTTACTTAAAGGAAAACCCATAGAGATCAATTCGGTTAGTAAGGCCAGAGAGTATGGGATCACAAAGGTACATCAAGATCTTAATATCTTTCCAAAACTATCAGTTGCGGAGAATATTTTTGTTGGCACCGGTAAAAATGGAAGCTTTATTAAACATGGAATTATCAACCAAGAAGCAGCAATCTCCGAAGCACAAAAAGTTTTAGAGCAATTACATTTTACTATTGATCCCCGAGCAAGAGCTGGAAGTTTAGGTTTGGCCAAACAGCAAATGGTGGCAATTGTCCGCGCTTTAGTAGAGAAACCTAAAATATTAATTCTTGATGAGCCAACTGCAGCCCTTAATGATCAAGAGATTGGATATTTTCTACAAATGCTTAAAAAAATTCAAAAAGCAGGAGTAACAATCATCTATATTTCCCATCGTTTACGGGAATTAAAAGTGATTGCTAACCGTGTTACAGTATTAAGAGATGGCAAAGACATTGATACTGTACCAGCAAAGGCTTTGGAAGAAGAGAAGATTATTAAAATGATGGTGGGTTTAGAAACGCGGAACAGATATCCCAAATTATCGCTACCAACTAAAAAAGAATTGCTCCGCATTGAGAATCTAACAACTGGAAATATTTTACATAATATTAGTTTTTCCCTATATGAAGGCGAGATCTTAGGAATTGCTGGTTTAGCGGGATCAGGTAGAACAACATTGATGAATACAATTTTTGGGATACTCAAACCAACTACTGGTAGAATTCTGCTACGAGGGAGGGAGGTACGGCCCAGTTCTGCACGGCAAGCAATTAAACTAGGCTTTGCTTATGTAATGGAGGACAGATTTTACAGCGGACTTTTTAATAATTTATCAGTAAGAGAAAATATTACTTCGGCAAATCTAGATAGAATAACGAAAGGAAAATTAATCGATAATGAATTAGAGAAAAAGATTGCCCAGGGGTTAATCCGCCGCTTGCGTGTTGTCTTGCAAAGTCTGGAACAGAAGATTTCAACTTTAAGTGGTGGCAATCAGCAAAAGACGATTCTAGCTAAATGGCTATTCGGAGAAGGACTGGTATATCTTTTGGATGAACCTACCTGTGGACTTGATATTGCTTCTAAAGTAGACATTTATAATATTATGAATAGTATTATCTGTCGATGGGCCGGGATAATAATGATCTCTTCCGATCTTTCTGAATTAATCGGGATGAGTCACCGGATTCTTGTTATTCATAATGGTACGATTGTCCGGGAATTAAGTGGGGAAGAGGCAACTGAGGAGGAGATCATAAAAATGGCTTCAGGGGTAAGATAAATTAATAAACATAAAAAACAAAAAAACTATTTGCTTGGCAAATGGTTTTTTGTTTTCATAAATTGAACAAATAAATAAATAAAAGTAAAATATAATAAAAATAAGGAAGGAGTTAATCCTATATTAACGAATATATAAAATAAAAGTAATAAGACTTGATGATTGGGAGGGATTTTGATGGAAGAAAAGGTTTTGCTTTCAATCAAGAATATTACGAAGATATTTCCCGGGGTAAGAGCACTTGACAATGTAAGTTTGGAAGTGAAAACTGGCGAGGTCCATGCTTTGGTGGGGGAGAATGGTGCCGGAAAATCGACACTCGTCAATATTATCTCCGGAGTTCATAAACCTGAGAGCGGCACGATGTATTTTGACCAGAAAAGATACACTCCGGTCAATCCACGGGAAGCACAGGAACTTGGTATTGGTTTTGTACACCAGGAAACTGCTTTATGTCCTCACCTGTCAATCGCAGAAAATGTATTTTTAGGACGGATACCAAAAAAATTAGTAGCTTTAGTTGATTTTAAAAAAGCCCAGGAAGAAACAGCTAAGTTGCTAAGAAACTTTGCCACGGATTTGAACCCAATGACAAAAATTAAGGATATTAGTATTGCGAGTCAACAGATTGTCGAGATTATAAAAGCTCTCTCCTTGGACTGCCGTTTACTGATTCTGGATGAACCAACCTCTTCACTGACAGATGCGGAAACAGAAAACCTTTTTCGCATAATCAATGATCTAAAGAATAGGGGAATCAGTATTCTTTATATTAGTCATCGCTTGACTGAAGTTTTCAAAATCTGTGACCGTATAAGTATTCTCAGGGACGGGCGGTTTGTTAAAACCTTAAAGGTTGCTGAGACCAATGAAGATGAAGTTATTTGTAATATGGTCGGGCGGAGCATTAGCACTTTTTACCCCGAAAAAAGGAGCAGGGATGGTGAAGAACTCCTGCGGGTTGAGGATTTGAGCAGGGGTAAAACATTAAAGAATGTCTCCTTTACAGTTAAAAAAGGAGAAATTCTCGGTTTCTCTGGTTTAGTTGGAGCCGGACGTTCGGAAGTGGCCAGGGCCGTATGTGGGATTGATCAGTATGATGAAGGCCGGATCTATCTCCATGGAAAGAGGATACAGTTTGAGAAGTTTTATGATGCAATCCAGGCTGGAATTGCTTATCTTACCGAAGACCGTAAACTAGAAGGGTTATTTTTAAGAATGAATATTAAAACCAATATTGCAGTAACTTCCTTAGAAGAAATCACACAAAAACAACTGGTTAATAAAGAAAAAGAGAGGAGTTTGGCCCAAAAGTATATTGATCTATTACATATAAAAACCTCCAGCCTTCTCCAAAAGGTTATTAACTTAAGTGGAGGGAACCAGCAGAAAGTAATGGTGGCCAAGTGGTTGGCGATTAATCCGGTAGTACTATTTATGGATGAGCCAACCCGTGGAATTGATATTGGAGCTAAAACAGAAATCCATTATCTGATGCGGAAATTATGTGAGCAAGGAATCGGGATTGTTCTGATCTCTTCTGAATTGCCGGAGATAATTGGAATGTGTGACCGGGTAGTAGTGATGAATGAAGGGGTAAAAACTGGTGAACTCACTGGAAATGAAATTACCGAAAGAAATATTATGAGACTGGCATCAACAGAAAGCAATAAGATTGCTTAAAGAGAAGGGGGATAAAGAGAATGAAAACAAATTTAAGAGAAGAAATCATCGGCTTAAAGGCAGAAAAAAAAGAAGCAGACAGCTTTTTGACAAAAGCTTTTGCCTTCCGGGAATTTTCTTTGTTCATCATTATTATTCTTTTTTCTATGCTACTTAGTTTTTTGACTCCTCACTTTTTGACAATTGCAAATCTAAGTACCACTGCCATTGGTTTAGCCGCAGACGGGATTATCGCGGTTGGGATGACTGTAGCCTTGGTACTGGGTGGGTTTGATCTTTCAGTAGGTTCAGTTATGGCCTTAAGCGGCGTGGTAGCTGGTTCTCTTTATTTAGCGGGTGTAAATATATGGATAGCCGCCTTAGCTGCTTTACTATTAGGAATGTTCTGCGGTTTAATTAATGGTTATTTTATCGGCCGTGTAGGTTTAAATCCGTTTATTACTACCCTTGGAATGATGAGTATCGCCCGTGGTGGCTCTTACGTTCTAACTAAAGGCTCACCATTATCACTTGCAGGAATATCGAAAAGTTTTAAATTTATTGGTGGCGGGAAACTTTTAGGTTTTCCGGTAATGGTTCTAATCTATTTGCTAATTGTTATCATCATCGATTTTGCCCTGCGTCGCTCAGCGGTAATGCGGCAAGTCTTTTATGTTGGTAGTAATGAAAAAGCTGCTTCGCTTTCAGGGATTAATGTAGCTAAAGTTAAAACAGGAGTCTTCTTTTTAACAGGTACTCTGGCATCAATAACTGGTATTCTGACTTTGTCCAGATTTACAGTGGCGGCACCGAATGCTGGAATGTCTGCGGAAATGAGGGCGATAGCAGCTTGTGTAATTGGTGGTGCTAGCCTCAGCGGTGGGGAAGGGACAATTCTTGGGTCAGTTCTTGGCGTAATTCTGTTGGCTTTAGTTAATAATGCACTAATTCTATTAAATGTCTCTGTTTATTGGCAAGATTTAATTACCGGAATGATCCTGATTGCTGCGGTATTACTTGATTTTATTACTCATCGTTCCAGCTATTTAAGTCAGTAACAGGTAAAATCAAGCATTTATGTTACAGCAGTCATTACCTTAGAGGGAATTGTATAATTACCTTTGGGTTTCACAATATAAACGATTAACTGTAATTCTATTGGATCTTAAATTAACCAATTATAAAATTCCTTAACAAGTGCATAGGATAGTGCCAAAAAAAGGGAGGTGATATTGGGTAATAATAATCTACATTGTAAATGAAAAGAGAAACAGGAAAAAGGAGGATTATTGAGTTATGAAGCGTTATTTTATGGTGGCAACTCTACTCTTGACACTGATCTTTTCCATAGTAACAACGGCGGCAAGCAACCCTTTTGTTGGTGATCCTAAAGAAGAATATTATATGGTTACCTTTGTTTCTGGGATCGAATATTGGAAAGGTTGCTTTGCAGGGATGAAAGATGCAGCGGAACTTTTGGGGGTAAAGGCTATCTACACAGGTGCGCCGCAGGCTGATGTGAACCAGCAAGTAACAGTATTGGAACAAGTTACTGCTAAAAGGCCGGCGGGGATAGCAGTAACTTGTAGTAACCCTGATGGTTTACGAGCTCCGATCGATAAAGCGATCGCAGCAGGTATTCCTGTTGTAACCTTTGATGCGGATTCCCCGCTCAGTAAACGCTACTGCTATCTGGGAACAGGAAACTATAATGCCGGTGCAATGGCCGCTCGTTACCTGGCAGAATTAATCGGTGGTAAAGGTGAAGTAGCTATTTCAACTGTAACCGGTCAGCTAAATCATGAAGAAAGAAAAACAGGTTTTACAGAGACTTTGGCTAAAGAGTATCCAAATGTTAAAGTTGTAAATGTCGGAAATGATAATAATGATCAGACCATTGCTGCTACTTTAGTAGCAGGATTTTTGCAAGCCCACCCGAATTTAAGCGGAGTTTTCTGCACAGATGCTCTCGGCGGAGTTGGTGCTGCCACTGCAGTTCGTGAAGCTAATAAGGTCGGGAAAGTAAGAATTGTCAGTTTTGATACTGATAAAGGAACACTTGATCTTATTAAAGAAGGAATCATTGATGCCTCGATTGCCCAGGGAACATGGAATATGGGGTACTGGTCAATGATGATGCTGTACAATGTCAAACATAATCTGGTTAAACCGGTAGAAGGATGGCAGACTAAAGAAATTAATCCCTTACCGGGTGTAGTTGATACAGGAACTAATGTTGTCACAAAAACAAATGTCGATGCTTTTTATGTAAAATAAATACTGCTTATTATAATAATAAAGATAAGAGAGGCTATCTCTAAAACCTGGAGATAGCCTCTTAATTTATATACATATATTGCAGCTAGATATAGGCTTAAGGTGTTTATGGAATTTTATATAATGTAAATTGGTAATAACTATATTAAAATATTTTTGTAAGCCTTAATATTTTCTTGTAAATAAGCTGGAATAATATTATAATTAACTTGAGTGAATTGTATAATTACCTTAAGACTTTATTTAACCACAATAAAGTTAATATATTGGGTTAAATCTATAATTAACCAATTATGCAATTCTAAACTTGTAATAAAATAATTGGTGGTGGAAAAAATGCATCCGATTTTAAAAAAATACATACCGATGATGGAGTTAATCGGTAATACCTTCGGGAAAAACTGTGAAGTAGTATTACACGATTTTGGTGATCCGCATCATTCTATTGTAAATATTATTAATGGAAATGTCACTGGAAGAAAGATCGGTGATTCAATAACCGATCTGGCTTTGGAGGCTTGGCGGAGGGATGGGTTTGGTGAGAATAAAGAGAGAATGCTTTTAAATTATAAATCCAAATCGAAAGATGGTAAAGTTTTAAAATCCTCTACCCTATTTATTGAAGATGAAAAGGGAAATATTATTGGCTGTTTATGTATTAATTATGATCTGACTGAAGGCATAATGTTAAGCAACTTTTTTAATGATTTTTGCCAGATGGAGTCTTTAACAACGGAACGAGAAGATGCTTCGGAAACTTTTGTTGAAGATATTAATGAAGTACTGGATTACCTTGTTGATAAAGCTATTTTAGAAGTAGGAAGACCTGTTGCTTTAATGAGTAAAGAGGAAAAAGTGAGGACAGTCAGTCTAATTGATGAGAAGGGAGGATTTTTAATCAAAGGAGCAATCGATAAAGTTGCTAAAAATCTCAATGTTTCCAGGTACACAATTTACAATTATTTAGAAGAAGCTAAGGCATTGAGAGAGGAGGGGATTAATTTAATTTAAAATACTCTCCTAATAGATGAGGGGAATTACAAAATTACCGCTGCATTAAATTAACTGCAAAGAAATATGAGATTTACATTAATTCGAGGGGATTGTCTATTTTCCGAAGACACTCCTTCAATCAAATTTTCCTTGCTTATTGTTAAGAGTTTGGTTATTACAAAAAGTACCAAAAAACAGGAGATTATCTCCTATTTACTTTAAAACTCATAATATATACAATAACTTTACAAAGTAGTCGCTCACGCTGGCTACCGCCCGCGCAAATGAAATGATGAACATTATAAGCCAGGTGGGTCGACATTCTTCGAAGCATTTGCAAGCAAAGAGGTAATGTTTTTTAACAAATATATGAATATTATATAGATAATAACCAATTTAGGGTATCAAAGGAAAAGTCTGGGGAAAAGTTTAGAGATATAGAACAAAAACCAATATGAATATGGACCGTGATTGAAAGGAGCATGGAGGATGATTATCGATTTTGAACAAGTCTTAAGTCAGGCAGAGAAGGCAGCGGCTATGTATACTGTTAATTATGTGAAACAGTTTGCCTCATCGATGCCAAGCTGTACAGAGAACATAGCAGAAATATAATTAAATTAAAAAGAGCTTTGTTTTTCCAAAGAGAGAAAGGCAAAGCTCTTTTACAATAATATTAGATACCAAATTAAAAAATTTAAGTAACTCATAAAAAATTATTGTAATAATGTTTCTAAAGTGTTATAATAAATTCGAATCAGGGTATAAAATAAAACTTAAAACTTTTGCATTAAATGAGGTGATTTTATGCTTGAAAAAGAGGTAATCTCAACTGTACAAGCTCCAGCTGCACTTGGAAGTTACTCGCAAGCAATAAAAGTAGGTAACCTACTCTTTGTTTCCGGACAAATGGGACTAGATCCGAAAACCGGAAGTTTCACAGGTACTATCGGGGCCCAAACCAGGATGGCTTTGAATAATATTAAGGAAATTTTGAAAGCAGGAAAATCTTCTTTAGAAAATGTGGCAAAAGTAAATATCTATTTAAAAAACATTGCTGATTTTGCCAAAGTAAATGCTATTTATAGTGAGTTTTTTACTCAAGCTTATCCGGCGCGTTGTTGCGTGGAAGTCGCTAATTTACCTAAGGATGCTTTGATTGAAATTGAAGCGATTGCGATCTGCGAATAAATAGGCTTTATTTAAAAAGAGAAATGGGGGCTAAAAATGCAAGACAAGATCTTATGGGTTTTAAATGAAAAAGCGCGAGGCGATTACAAATATAAAACCTCAATTGATTTCGTTTCACCGGATGAGGTGAAAAAGGTACGCGGATTTCATAAGAATTTTGCGGAATACAAGGTTACTCCCTTATGGGATTTACAAAATCTTGCCGGAGAACTAGGTGTAAGCAAAATATGGATAAAGGATGAGTCCTACCGCTTTGGGCTTAATGCTTTTAAAGTATTGGGTGGTTCTTACGCGATCGGTAAATACTTAAGTGAAAAATTAGGAATGGAGATTAAGGATTTAACTTTTGATCTGCTTAAATCACCTGGGATCAAAAATAAACTTGGGGATTTAGTCTTTGTTACCGCTACTGATGGAAACCACGGAAGAGGGGTAGCCTGGGCTGCTAGGCAATTAGGACAAAAGGCCGTAGTTTTTATGCCAAAAGGCTCAGTAGAGGCTAGAATTGAGAATATCAAAAAAGAAGGGGCCCAGGTCTTTGTTACGGATTTTAATTATGACGAATCGGTCAGAATGGCGAATGAATATGCACAGCAACACAATGGAATAATGGTTCAGGATACAGCCTGGGATAATTATGTTAAGATTCCAACCTGGATTATGCAAGGTTATGCCACGATTGCAGATGAGGTTAATGAGCAGTTGAAGGGTGAAATGCCAACACACATCTTTCTCCAAGCCGGTGTGGGCTCCTTCGCCACTACAATCATTGGCTATTTTGCTAATCTTGGCGGAGAGAACAGACCTATTTCGGTAATTGTGGAACCTGATAAAGCAGATTGTTTCTATAAATCAGCCAAGATTAATGATGGTCAACCTCATGCTGTTACAGGCGATTTGGAGACAATTATGGCTGGATTATCTTGTGGTGAACCCAATATCATTGCTTGGGATATTGCCAGAGATTATGCAGATGCCTTTTTCTCCTGCCCGGATTATGTTTCTTCAAGGGGAACAAGGATTCTTGCCAATCCATTAGGTAATGATCCGCGTGTTATCTCCGGAGAATCCGGTTCAGTAGGAACTGGTCTGATCAGTTTATTGCTTCAACAAAAAGCCTATCAAGAAGTGACAAAACTCTTGAAGCTTGACCAAAACTCGAAAATTTTAGTAATCAGTACGGAAGGGGATACGGATCCGGTTCGTTACAGGAAGATTTTGTGGGATGGATTTTGGGAACTTCCCGCGGAGGATAACCTTTAATACTTTTATTAAATATGCCTTAGGCCTCAAAAGCGAAATATCTTGTTACTGGTGATGTATTTATTGTTGCTAGAGGAACTACTTTAAATATTTTAAACTTAAATATTGTCGCTCAAAACTTTAGCAACTTTGGTTTAGTTCAGAAACTGTATTTTCTCCCGTAAGAAATAAATAGAATTTGCACTAAATTATAAAGCAAAGGGGGAATGGCTAGGGAACTAAAAAAACCATTCTTATTGAGATTAGTTAAAATTCTTAGGAGGTAATAAAATGAAAACGGAAACGAATCCCGCATTGGTTGGTAAAAAGAAATTTGAAATGCCCCATATCTTTATTATTCTAATCTCTTTTATCGCGATTATGTCTATTCTAACCTATATTATTCCGGCCGGTGTATATGATAGAATTCCCGGACCGGAAGGCAGGATGATGATCGATCCTGAATCATACCATGTAATTGAGAGAACACCGGTTAGTCTACTAAAATTCTTTACCGCCATTCCCCAGGGGTTTGTGGAAGCAGGATGGGTGGTAGTACTTACCTTCTGTGTAGGCGGTGGATTTTTGGTCGTTAAGAAAACAGGAATTATTGAAATCGTTGTTTCTAATATGGCTAAAAAATTATCTGGCGGTGGATTAATAATCATTCCTGTTCTAATGGCGATTTTTGCGATTGTTGATGCTTTCATTGGTATGCCGGAACTATGTATGGTTTATGTACCTATTGTCTTGCCTCTTGCTTTGGCTTTAGGTTTTGATTCGATTACGGCGGCAGCAATTGCGCTGGTCGGATCTGCAGCAGGATTTACTGCGGCTCTAACTAACCCTTTTACAGTTGGTATTGGACAAAAAATTGCCGGATTACCTCTATACTCCGGAGCTGGCTACCGGATCATTACTTTGATCGTTATGTATTCTATAGGCATGCTCTATGTTCTTAGATATGCAAAAAAAGTTCAGAAAAATCCGGAATCAAGTGCTGTTTATGAAGAAGATTTAATTCAAAGAGAAAGATTAAAAGATACCAATAAAGAATTACAGACCGCTACTACTAGGCAGAAATTGGCCGGATTATCAGCTATTGCTCTTTTTGCACTCATGATTTACGGTGTTTTTGTATTCAAGTGGGACATGCCTGAAATCGGCGCGATCTTTATTGCTATGGGTGTGGTAGCCGGGATTATTGCCGGATTGTCTGGAAATGAAATTTGTGAAGCCTTTTTACAAGGTTGTCAGGATGTGTTAGCTGGTGCGCTAATTGTGGGAATTGCCCGCGGGGTTACCGTTGTAATGAATCAAGGTCAGATTATGGATACCATCATCTTTGGTTTAGCCAAAATGGTTAAAGGAATGCCACCTTCAATTACTTCAATTGGGATGTTAATTGTTCAAACCTTATTTAACTTCCTTGTTCCCTCTGGTAGTGGACAAACTTTGATCACTATGCCGATTATGACTCCTTTGGCGGATATCGTTGGTGTTACCAGGCAGACCGCAGTTTTGGCTCTGCAGTTTGGTGATGGATTCTCAAATATTCTTTATCCGACATCCGGGTATTTCATGGCTAGTTTGGCTTTGGCCGGAGTAAAATGGCCAAAATGGGCTAAATTTGTTTTACCCCTCTTCCTTACTTGGGTAGTTGCTTCTGGTGTCTTCCTAGTTATTGCTCAGGCTATTAAGTGGGGTCCATTCTAAAATTTAAGTTATTTCGACTAAACTCTCGTGTCTGAACTAAGTGGGGGAAGGGTCTCTCCCTTCCCTTCATTTCATCTGCGCAGGCGGTAGCCAGCATGAGCGACTTTTTTAGAAAACTAAAAGTAGTGGGGTGAAGAAGATGATTAATTTTGCTGCAGTGAAAGAAACTGCTCAACAATACAGTCAGGATATTGCAAATTTTACTAGCGATCTGGTGAAGATCAAGAGTTTGGATAGCCAAGAAGGGGAAGCTGTCAAAAGAGTCAAACAAGAGATGGAGAAACTTGGCTTTGATGAGGTCAGAATCGATCCCTTTGGTAATGTGATTGGTCGGATGGGTTCTGGAAAAACAGTTGTCGCCCTTGATGCTCATGTGGATACAGTGGAAGCCGGAGATGAAAGTGCTTGGGATTTACCGCCCTTCTCCGGGATAATTAATGATGGGAAGGTTTTTGGTAGAGGGGCTTCCGACCAAAAAGGGGCTTTAGCTTCAATGGTTTATGGAACCAAAATCATGAAGGATCTTCATTTACTGGATGGCTTAACTGTTTATGCGGTGGTTTCAGTGAATGAAGAAGAATGTGAAGGTTTAAGCTGGCAGTATATTATCAATGAGGAGAATATCCATCCGGAATTTGTTATAATTACTGAAGCAACAGAAGGTAAGATCGCCGCTGGTCAGCGGGGGAGGATGAATATTAGGATTACGACTAAGGGTCTATCTGCCCATGGCAGTGTTCCAGAGCGCGGAGTTAATGCTGTCTATAAAATGGCTCCAATCATCAGTGAGATTGAAAAATTAAATGAGCGGATCAAATATCATCCTATATTAGGTAAAGGTTCAATTACTGTCTCTCAGATTTTCTGCCGTTCTGCTTCTAGTTGTGCTGTTCCTGATGAGTGCAGTATTACTCTGGATCGGCGTCTAACTAAAGGCGAAACCGACAAGACTGCCCTGGAAGAGCTTAGAAATCTAGAGAGTGTTAAAAAAGCTAAAGCTACGGTAGAACTTTTTGAATATGATATTCCTACTCATACCGGACTAGTTTATCCGACTAAAAGCTATTTTCCGGTGTGGCTGATTGAGGAAGATCATCCCGCGGTTAAAGCAGCAAAAGAAGCATATAAGAAGCTGTTTGCCAAGGATATATCGGTTTACAATTGGGTATTTAGCACCAATGGCGTGTCTGTAATGGGCCTGTTTGGAATACCTTGCATCGGTTTTGGACCTGGAAGAGAAGCCAGAGCCCATGCTCCTAATGAGTTTGTTGAAGTTGAAGACCTAGCGGTTGCAGCAATGATGTATGCGGTAATCCCACAAATATATTTACAGCAAACAAAATAACCAGGAGAAGGTTAGCATCAAAAGATGGGTTAGATAAAAAATTAAATTTGTTTATACTTGAGGTCTAGGACCTCTTTTTTTTATTTAGATTTTAAATACTTTTATCGTATTCTCTAGTCTTACGGCCATTTCTTTAAGAGTAGTAGCTAATTTCTGAACTTCGCTGGCGGTGCTGGTCTGTTCTTCAGCGGCACTAGATACTTCTTCAGCCGCAGCTGCTGTTTCTTCGGAGATCGAATTAATATTGAGGATTGAAGATACTGATGATTCTTTAAAATCATTTACTTGTGCTAAATCCAGCCTTACTTTATTCGCCATCGTAACGGCTTCATCCATGGCGAAGATGATTTCTTCAAAGTTCTTACTTACTATATTTACGGCCTCAATATGCTCATCAACTGTTTGATGAGCTTTTTCAGCAATTTCAGCAGAAACCAGAGCTTTATTTTGGATTCCCGTTAAAATATTACCGATGTTATCGGCAGCTTCTTTAGATTGAACGGATAATCTGTTTATTTTTTTCGCAAGTACAGCAAAACCACGGCCTGCATCACCGGCACGGGCGGCTTCGATGGCGGTATTTACAGCTAGCAGATTTGCCTGTTCAGCAAAGTTAGTAATTGCTTCTATGATCTGTTCAATCTCTTTGGCTTCGGTAGTTAGTTCATTAATATTTCTGACGATTAGGTCAGTAATTTCCCCTGTTTCTTGGGATTTTTCTAAGAGTTGTTTCATTGCTTGTTGGGAATGGCTCCCCAATCCTTTAGTGGATTGTGCTATTCCCTCAATATCTGTTGTTCTTTGAATTACCCGGTCAACCCCGCCGGCTAGTTCGAGAATCTGGGATGAAGTCTGTTCTGTTTCTGTAGATTGTTCCATGGTTCCCTTGGTGATCTGTTCCATAGCCGTGGCAACCCCTTCGGAGGTTCGGGTAAATTCTGCTGCACTTTGATCCATTAATATACCAAGCTGTACTACTTCTTGAATGGCCTTTTTAGTCTCTAGAATCAAAGTGCTAAATTTTTCTACCATATTATTAAAGGCATTTCCTAAATAACCGAGTTCATCCCGGGAATTGATATGAGTCCGTTTTTGCAGATCGCTGTCTTCTGTTAGTTTCATGGCATTAACGACCTGGTTTAAGGGAGTGGAGATTCCCTTAGATACTTTCCAGGAAACAACAAAAGCAAAAATACCGACTAGGATGAGTAGAGAATAAGTTATCCACCGCAGTTGACTAATCTCATCAAAAAGGTAGGAAACTGGGGAAACGCCTAGTATATACCAGTTGTTTTCCATGGGTTTGCAGGTTAATAAGACCTTTGTCTGATCTAAAATACTATAGGTTTCACTTTCTGTACTTCCGAGTAGTAAATCCAGTGGTTTATCCTCTTTGATAAAAGAATTAAGGTTATTTCCTACGTATTCTTTAAAAGGAGAAGAGATAATTTGCCCCTGCTTATCAAGTAACATCGAATACTTAATAGTGCTCTTATTCAGCATGGTGCTTTCTTCTTTAAGGTATAACTCGTGATTTAGTAGATTATCCAAGCTTTTTTCTTCAATAAAAACAAAAAAGATTCCTATATCTTCATTGGTATTGTTTTGAATTTTTCTTCCAACAATAATACTATTAATGGTATTTCCACTAATATCAGTAATGGGTAAAAGGGATGACCAGGCTAATTCCGTGGAGTTTATTTTTTGACAAAAATTCTTAAAAGGAAGAGACTCAAGAAAACTTTTGGGGACTCGATCCGATAAGCTATAAATTGATTCATGTTCCAAGTTTAAAAAAACCATATCTAGAATATGTTCATCATTATATTTAAAGCCACCTAAATACTGAGTAAACAATTTCTTCATATTATATCTCTCAAAAAAATCGTTACTATTAATCATTGTTGTTAAAATAGAACTAACTTCAGTATTAGCAATCAACTGAAAGGAGATGTTTTCATAGCCTTCTAATTTCCCACTAATATTAACAGTTTTTTGCGTTAAACTTTCCTGTGAGTAATCTTTAATTTTATTGGCGATTGCTCTTTTGGAAGCTAAATAAGTGAAAACACCATTAAAAGAAAGTGGTACTAGTGAAATTAATAAAAAAGATAAAACTAGTTTATGGTGTATTTTTGTTTCTTTGAATAAATGATTTTTTCCAAATTTCATAATTCGCACCTTCTTTTTTAAGCTTCCCTAATTTGCACTCAGAGGGAATTGCCCAATAACCTTTGGCATCCGTATATTGGATACATCAGTTGATTATGGTTAAATTGCAAATAATTGAATTATGTAATTCCTTAACCAAAGAACAAATTGGAGTATTGGTAATTGATTCTATTTATTTATTAAAATACCTTTTAAAATTATAAATTCACTGCATAATTATTAAAAATTGGAAAAACAGTAGAGAAATCTAAAGGTAAGCATTTACTTTTTTAGGGGACTAGGTTTAATACTAAAAAAAAGACTCTTTCCAAGGAGAAGCAGATATTGTATAATGCTTAACAATCATTATGATTTATTGCGATTAAAGAGAAAAGAGTAATGAGATTCTAATTACAGACTTTGAACAAGCTAAGGTAAATAACTTAAAATATTTGCAGAACTGGAGATGAGAAAATTGGGGAAGCTGGCAGTGATTGCTATTGGGGGAAATTCGCTGATTAAAAACCCAAAGTATCCGAGTATTGAGGATCAATACCAAGCGATTACTGAGACTGCGGTACATATCGGAGATATTGTTGAGAGTGGCTATAATGTCGTTGTTACCCATGGTAATGGTCCCCAGGTGGGATTTACCCTTAGAAGGGCAGAGATTGCGGGGCAAATAGCGGGGATGCCGCCGGTGCCGTTGGTGAATTGTGTGGCTGATACTCAAGGGGGTTTAGGCTACCAGATACAGCAGGTACTAAATAATGAATTTAGACGTAGAGGAATCGAAAAACTGGTTGTTACGATGGTTACGCAAGTGGTGGTTGATAAAAATGATCTTGCTTTCCAAAATCCAACTAAACCTATTGGTTCTTTTTATAGTAAAGATGAAGTTACCCAAATTAAAGACCAAAACCCGGAATGGATACTAGTGGAGGATGCGGGAAGGGGTTACCGGCGTGTTGTGCCTTCTCCAGAGCCAAAGCGGATAATTGAAGAAGTAGCGGTTCTAAATCTAATTAATAAAGGATTTTCTGTGATTACAGTAGGGGGCGGAGGGATTCCGGTAATTCAAGACCAAGACGGATTTTTAAGTGGGGTCGATGCCGTAATTGATAAAGATTTAGCCTCCAGCCTGCTGGCAGCACGGATCAAAGCGGATCTATTTATCATTTCAACAGCGGAAGATCGGGTCTATTTAAATTATGGCAGACCGAACCAGCGGGGACTGGATCAGGTTACAGCCATGGAAGCTGAAAAATACATGGAAGAGGGGCATTTTGGGGTTGGGAGTATGCTTCCAAAAATTAAAGCCGTATTGAATTACTTAAAACAGGGTGGCAGGGAAGCAATAATTACTGATCCAGTGAACTTGAAAAAAGCATTGAATGGTGAAGCCGGAACCAAAATCATTGGTGACGGCAGGAATTTAGCGGCTATTTATGGAAACTAATAATGAATAATGAAATAGTGATGAGGTGAGATTATGGATGTAATGCAGGCGATTAAAGAAAGAAGGAGCATCCGTAAATACCAGGACCGGCCGGTGGAAGAGAAGGTTCTAACGGAAATATTAGAAGCAGCCAGACTGGCTCCTTCTGCTAATAATCGGCAGGACTGGCGGTTTGTAGCCGTCAAAGACCGGGAACAGATTGATAAGCTGGTTTCTGCTACAGGACAGTCTTTTATTGGTACAGCTCCAGTTGTCATTGCCGGGGTTGCACTCAATCCGGAGCGAGTGATGCGGTGTGAAGTACCTGCCTATGCCGTGGATGTAGCGATTGCTATGACTAATATCACTCTAGCAGCGACTGCCAATGGACTGGGTACTTGTTGGATTGGTTCTTTTGATCAAGCAGAAGTAAAGAGGATTTTAAAAATCCCGGAAGAATACAAGGTTGTTCAATTGATGCCCCTTGGTTATCCAGATGAAAAGCCAGAAGTCCGGAGTAGAAAACCATTAGCTGAAGTTGTATCCTACGATAATTTTTAAGGTAATGTTTTTAAAAGTCGTACACTTTAGCAAGTTGGGGTACAATGAAAGGATGAAAATAGTGTTTTTATCCGTAGCTTACAAAGGCTGTCATTTTATACGAGCGACTAGATTCGAGCTGCAGTCTAAAAAGGCCCGCTTTCTTCTGCGGGTTTTTTTAGCTCATTCTAATTTAAGGAATTGAATAATTCAATTATTTAAGATTAGAACACAATATATTGATAGACTAATATAAGAAAAACACTATGTATTGTGGTCAAATACACAATTAAGGTAATTATGCAATTCCCTCAATTGCTTGATTATTAGTTAGCCTTTTACAAACTAGATACGAGTATCAAGCTGAGTGCTCTAAACAAACCCCAAAAGGCTGACTTTCAATAACTAGTAATAAGTATTGAGAAAGTATTCTTAAAAGTGATTAATAAAAAAGGATATTAATATAAATAAACGAACTTTATTTAGGTATGCATGATTAGCGAGAATGCAATTTATACTAATCTGAAAAAGGCGTGAAATTTATTGGAGTATCTCAGTCTTTATCGTAAATGGCGGCCACAGAGTTTTGGTGAGGGTTTTGTTGGGCAGGAGCATGTAGTTAGGACCCTGCGGAATGCTATAAACCAAAACCAAGTGGCTCATGCTTATCTTTTTACCGGTCCACGCGGTACCGGGAAAACCTCAGCAGCTAAAATTCTAGCTAAGGCTGTGAATTGTACAGAGCGCGGCGAAAACCCGGATCCCTGTAATCATTGTCCCAGTTGTCAACGGATCAATGACGGGGTTTCCCTCGATGTTTTAGAGATTGATGGTGCCTCAAATCGTGGGATCGATGAGATCCGCGAATTAAGAGAGAAAGTAAAGTTTGCTCCGGTAGAAGGTAATTACAAGGTCTATATCATCGATGAAGTTCACATGTTGACTACCGAAGCTTTTAATGCTTTATTAAAAACTCTAGAGGAGCCACCGTCCCATGTAATTTTTATCTTTGCAACGACCGAAATCCACAAAGTTCCATCTACGATCTTATCCCGTTGTCAACGTTTTGATTTTAAGCGTTTAACTTCGAAAGAGATCTTTGAGCACCTCTCCTATTTGGTAAAGCAGGAAAATTTCAATGCTGATGAGGAAGCCCTGTGGTTAATTGGTAGTGAGGTGGATGGCGGGTTACGGGATGCAATTGGCCTTTTAGAACAGTGTATCTCTTTTGCTGAAGGAAAACTTACAACTAAAGATGTCCGTGCCGTCCTGGGATTAGTAGAAAACGAAGCCCTTTTTTCTCTAGCAAGGGCAGTAGCCACACATGATCTGGTGAATGGTTTTCAGGTGATAAATAAGGCACAAAAAGAAGGGAAAGATTTAGCTTTATTTTCCCGACAGGCAGCAAAATTTTTCCGAGATTTACTTCTTTTGCTGGTGGCGGAGACAGAGGCGGAACTCCCTGTAGCACTAGATCCTTCGGAAAAAGAGTCGGCAAAAGAGATTGCCGAGTCGATTGGAATCGCTCAACTACAAAAAGGGATTGACCTTTTTTTGGAAGCAGGATTATCAAGTAGAAGGGGTAGTGAAGGGAGTCTACCACTGGAGATAGCTTTTATCCGTCTGGCCACGGAAGAAGAGGAAACACGTTCCTTTAAGAAAATTAGCAGGCGCCTTGACCGTTTTGAAGAACGCCTGGCTATACTAGAAAAGGGTGCTACCCAGCTTCCACATCTTTCAGACGAGAAACCGGAGAAATCGGAGAAAGCACCGGAATTAAAACCGCAAGTTATTAGCAAAAAAGAGAAACCGACTATTAAACCAACAAGTACTATTGAAAATACCGGAACGCTTAGTGAATTTGAGTTTTGGGAAGAAGTTCTAGAGGAAGTTAAGGAGAAAAAGAGAACAGTCGAGGCTTTACTCCGGGAGGGGGAACCAAAAGGCCTTCGTGGAAACCAACTAGAGATAGAATTCACCCTTAAGTTTCATTGGGAAAAGATTAGGGAGCCTGGATACTCTAATATCGTAAGGGAAGCATTAGAAGAAGTTACGGGAAAACAGATCATCCCTAAATTTATTTTAATAGATAAACAAGCAAAGAAAGAAGAAAACCAACCTGAACTTCTCCGGAAAACTTTAGAGCTTTTTGGCGGTGAGGTTAAAGAGATCGAAGAGGAGGATATTTAAATGGCAAATATGCAAAAGGCATTCAAACAGATTCAAAAAATGCAAGCTGAAATGGAACGGGTCCAGAATGAATTGGGAGAAAAAACAGTGACAGCAACTTCTGGTGGCGGTGTTGTTTCTGTTGAAATCAGTGGTACCTTAGAGATAAAAAAAGTAGACATCCAACCAGAAGCAATGGAAGACCAGGAGATGCTAGAGGATCTGCTAGTAGCAGCTGTTAATGAAGCAATCAGGCAGGCACAAGAACTTTCAACCACAGAGATGGCAAAAGTTACTGGTAACTTGAAGATCCCCGGTTTACCCGGAGGGTTGTTTTAACGGTTGATTGAAGATGAATTATTATCCTAAACCCATGAGTAAGCTCATTAATGAGCTGGCAAAACTACCGGGAATTGGGCCAAAGACTGCTCAAAGGCTAGCCTTTCACCTTTTTGAATCCCCCCGAGATGATGTAGTAAAGCTCGCAACATCAATGGTGGAGGCGAAAGAGACTCTGAAGTTTTGTGATGTCTGTGGTCATCTTACCGAAAATTCCCCTTGCGAACTCTGCCAGGATGAAACTAGAGACCACAAAAGTCTATGTGTGGTGGAAGAACCGAAAGATGTTATTGCCCTGGAAAAAACCAGAGAATTCAAGGGGATTTATCATGTTTTACACGGTGCACTTTCTCCTTTAGAAGGGATTGGCCCTGAAGAGCTAACCATTAAGAAGCTACTTGAAAGATTACAGACCGGGAAGATTAATGAAGTTATCCTGGCCTGCGACCCTGATATGGAAGGGGAGGCCACAGCCTTATATTTGGCAAGAATAATCAAGCCGCTACAGATTAAAGTTACCCGCCTGGCAAGAGGACTCCCGATCGGAGGAGATCTGGAATATATTGATGAAGTG
>DAIOHK010000033.1:0-26296 GCA_036744795.1 Bacillota bacterium
CATTTTCTATTTAGCAGAAGTTCAATTCTGGTACACTTTCATTTTAGCAAAAGCACCTTTTATGATTAATGTCCAAAAAGATACCTTTTTGCAGGTATCTTTTTTACTTGTTACTCTTCAAATAATAACCATCAGTACTATTACAGCAAACTTGATGAGGATGTCAAAACTGATACAACATAATCTTCCTGGTTACCGGGCAAGGTGTGGAAATTTGGTACCCATGATGTTTATCATTATCTCACCCCCGGGAAAAACAAACCGAAAGAGTTAACATTGTATGTCTCGGAACATTACCAACTCCAGAACCAGCAGCAAGTAACAAAGCATATCTTTGTCGGGACGACCAGAATCGTCTCCAAGCTCTCCCACTATCATAATCCGAACGGCTTATATGATTCCGGTTATGAATTGCGGAATATCTACTACTATCATCCCGATCATCTTGGTTCCTCCAACTTCATTACCAATGGGGAAGGGAAAGAATTTGAGCATATCGAATACACCCCCTATGGAGAAACCTGAATCGATGACGGGACAAACCTTAATATTATCGGGTATCGCTTTACTTCGAAGGAACTGGATACGGAGACCGGGTTGTATTACTTTGGAGCGAGATACTTAGATCCACAGATAAGCAGGTGGATTAGTCCGGATCCGGCATTTGAAGATTATTTGCCTGTGCCGCCGGTTGATGATGAGGCGAGGAGATATTACAGTCAACTGCCGGGAATGGGCGGGGTGTTTAATCCGGTAAATATAAATGTTTATCATTATGCAGGGAATAATACGGTTAAGTATGTGGATCCGGGTGGGGAAGTTCCGATATTGTTAACGCTTTTAGGCTTTGCGTTCGGACAATCATTACCAGAACCGGATCGTCCTTATAGCGAAGCCTTTGATAGCGGAATGAAAATGGCTATGGTTTTTACGGGTATAGGTATGCTTTATGATGCAGGTAAGTCAATTTGTTCTATGCTGGTAGCAGAAACTGTACAGCAAAATGATGCGGGTAGGTCTATTAGTTCTGTAGCGTCTACAGCAGAACAAGCAAAGATACAACGAGTCGTTCTCGGACATTATAAAGATTATATAGAGAAGGCAAAATTAGGAGATAAAACATTTAGTGCCCCACTAGAATTTTGGGATAAAATGATAAAGGGAGAGCAATGGGCTGCAAATCAGAAGTTTTTTGATAGAGCAATAGCAAAAGGTTCTGAGTTTATATTAGCAACGCCGTTGGACAAAATTAGACCTGGAAGCTTTTTTGAAAAAGAAATTAATTATTTATTAAAACATGGCTATAAGTTTACTACAGATCTAACAAAATTAATTCCATCAAAGTGAGGGATGCGAAATGAATAGTAAAGAAGAATTTAGGTTTTTAAATCAAGCGTTCTCTTCTTTGTTTGAAAAGTATAAGTACTCAGTTATTAAGTATGTATATAATGAAGGAGAGTTTGGAAATTATGAGGTAGTATTTAGAATTGATACTATTAAATTAAGAGTTATTAGAGATAAAGGACAGATTTTTTTCGAAGTTAATTCTTTAACAGAGCTTGATGAATGGTTTGACCTTGGACTAGTTCTTGAATTACTTGAAATACAAATTGATCCGCATAAAAGGAATCAATTGAAAAGACACGTAGAAATTCTTGACGAAAACTTTCCTAAAATTAGGACAATATTTAGTGCCGAAAATTACTATCAGACTAAAATTAATTTGAAAAAAATCGGGAAGGTTAGAGCTGAAAGAATATTCGGGCTTAACGGTTAACAGTCATTGGATTTGTTTATAAGACCCTTGTAGTTTATAACTTTAACGGCAACCTAATTAAAAAAGACCGGCTACTTGGAAATGAAGGTAAAGAAAAGAAGACAAATGAGGATGATGATAAGCTCAACCCAGGCCAAGGCAAAGCCAAGGGTCAAGGGTCATTATAAGAAAGAGAGCAAGATACAGAGACTGGGTTGTATTACTTTGGAGCGAGATACTTAGATCCACAGGTGAGTAGGTGGGTTAGTCCGGATCCGGCGTAAACTCTTCCGATAATTTCTTAGAATATTCATAATTACCATCTTTTTTAGGGGGTATAAAAAATGAAAAAAAACCTAGCGAAGATGCTTGTATTATATATGCTTAGTATAGATGATGAACCGCTTAACTTGATTTTGAATGAGGCTAAAGTTGACAAAAGTAACACAGAATACCTAAAAAAGCCATATAAAAAACAAGATATTGATGATAATGATATAAAAGAGGCTTTGAAGGAACTGATTAGAATGGAGTACATTAAAGTATTGGATGAAAAAGGTAATGAAATATTAGATTTTGATATAAGTGAAATCTTAAATTCGATGAACCCTTATGAATACTGGTTTACAATAACTTCAAATGGGAAAGCGTATTTTGATAAGAATTATAATACATATTGGAACGCATACAAGTAGACTATTTATGTAGGAGAAGTTTATAATCTTCTTGAAGACACACTGTGAGCTTTTTATAGCCGTAAGGATAACCATCTCCGGCGATCAATTGACAAAGTAATTCTTTATTTTGCTCATCTTTAATTTTAGTTCCATCTTGATGTAGGGTGAATGTGCCGATTATGCGGATATGTACTACATAGTAAGTAATTATATGAAATACTATCACGGGCGTAGACGGCATGGAAGTATAAAAAACATGTCACCGGATAAGTTTTATAAAAAATATCTTAGTAATTCTATGGAAACAATAGCTTTTAGCGCATAATCTCCGGATTTAGGGGGTCAGCCCGAAAACTATGGCATGGGATTGGATCGGCTTATAATATTCTCATTTGGATAAAGGAGAGACTTTAAATGGATAAAGAATATTTTTATAGCAAATAATAAAGAAATCCATTGTATATGGTATACAAATAATAAGGATGGATTTGTAACAGAATGCAAGAAAATAAAATGTTTTACAAATAGCAAAAAACTCAAAGAATATGCTGAAAAGAATAAAATGAATTTGAACATAAAAAATACATTATTATCTATGGATGAAGCTAAATTATGGCTACAAAAAAGAAAAAGCGAATTTGATTGTGAATATTTGTTAAGCTTTTGGAATATAATTTCCGATCTAGCATATTCAGTTGGGGAAATATTTTACGGAGATCAAGACAAGGATATATTGATAAAAATTTATGATAAACTTTTCTATGGAAATAACTTACCATCAATTACACCTGAAGACAAAAAATACTTTCCTGAGTGGGAAGTTGATGAAATTAAAGAAATTGCTAAAGTTATTGAGGATGGGTTAAAAATTGTTAATACCTATATATATATATAGGTTAGGGAATTGCATAATTAAATTATTTAAGATTCAATTTTACAGCTCTGCCAGTTGATGATGAGGCCAGTAGATATAATAGTCAACGGTATCAATACTACGTAAAAGGTTCAAAATATAATAAAATACTTGTTGATGCAATTAGGGATTGTGAGGTTTTAGACAAACTGACGGATTTGACAACTGGAATTGCGGATTTAGAGAAAAGTTCTACACGGGCTATGGGGCGATGTTTATAATGCCAACCTCTCTGGATTGCTGATTTCCCTTTATTTTCTCGGAGGAATGATCTCAATCCAGTAGTCATCCGGGTCATTGATAAAATATATTCCCATGGCTTTATTCTCATAGCAGATGCAGCCCATTTCTTTATGGTACTCATAAGCGGCATTAAAATCATCTGCGACTACCGCTAGGTGGATTTCATTATCACCAAGGTCATAAGGTTCAGTACGGTCTTTTATCCAGGTAAGTTCTAATCGATGCCCGGTACTTTCATCACCTAGAAATACCAGAGTAAAGCTGCCGTCGGTAGCATTTTTTCTTCTAACTTCTTCAAAACCAAGAGCTTCCTTATAAAAGGTTACACTCTTTTCGAGATCAAGTACGTTTATGTTATTGTGGTCAAAGCTGAACTTCATTTGATTACCCCTTTCCTAATTGCACTCAAAGTTTTTGTAGTTTAATTATATAATAAGATTAGAGGAATTGAAATCAGAATAAAAAAGTAGTATAAAAAAAGTATTGTTAATGTTGAATAAGCCTTTGGTAATTATGCAATTCTCTCTATATGTCTATATGTTAGAAATGAGGTTCAAAATTAGATGAAAAACTTTGGAGTAAAAATAACTTATCTATATAATAGTGGATTTATTATTGAAACTACTCAACACCTTTTGCTGTTTGATTATTATAAGGAAGATGCGAATGAGAAAGGGCAAAGAGGGTTAATTCCAAAGCAGTTATTAAATAACGAAAAAAAAGTTATTATTTTTGCTTCGCATGGTCATGTCGACCACTTTAATCCGGTAATTTTGGAATGGATGAATAATAGAACGGATCTAAATTACGTTTTAAGTGATGATATAAAACCGGGCCGGATTGATGAGCGGGTTAAATTGATTGCCCCTTATGAACAGTTGAGGATCGGTGAACTCAATATGAAGTCTTACGGTTCAACTGATCAAGGTGTCTCCTTTCTGGTGAACGTAGACGGATTAACCATCTTTCATGCTGGGGATTTAAACTGGTGGTACTGGTGGGATGATACTAAGGAGGAGATGGAAAAGGCTGAACACTGGTTTAAAAAAGAGATTGATAAGATAAAAGATGAGAGGATAAATTTAGCCTTTTTTCCAGTAGATCCAAGACTTGAACATAATTATAAAGTCGGAGGAGAGTATTTTGTACAGCAGTTACATCCTGAGGTCTTGATCCCTATGCACTTTGGTACCGAATTCGAGATTGCAAATAAATTTGCTGAGCTGATGAAAGAGACTGATACTAGGGTAATTAAACTGAACAGTAGTCCGCAGGAGATAATATTATAGTTCTTGTATTTCTTTAGTTTCTTAGGCGGATTTTTTTAAAATTGCCGGTTTATTGGAGAAGGAAGATTAAAAAGTTAAGCCTTTTGAAGAAAAAACTTTAGAAATAGCAAGTAAAATAGTAAATAAAAAAAGAGAAGAATCAAACCTCCTAGGGGTAAAAGATAAAATTAATGATTTTAATTTAGAATGAGGCTTAAGTTGGTAAAAGTAATGCTGAACTTCTAAAAAAACCATTTAAAAAACAAAATATAGAAATGCAAAAAGCCGCTTGATCAAGTAGCTTTTTGCTTATTACTACAAGCTAAGGCTAGAGAAAGGTTCTCCCGGCAATAGTTGTAAAGGACAAATGAGTTCCGTCCTCATAATTCTCCCTCATTACATCAGCAAATACGTCCTGTGCTACAAAGTGTGCATATCCAAAAAAGTCAGATAGATCATCATTCCAAAACTGAATAACTTTTGGATAAAAAACAGCGACTAATTCCTGATCAGGTTCCCTTGGTGTACAATTGGGAATTACTTTGTAAAAATATGGGTTGGCAAAGAGCGCTGTTTCAATCATTTGCCGAACAGAGAATCCCGGCTGAGTTACATCTGGAGGATCAACCTGATTTCCCTCTGGGTCAAGCACTTTAACTTCGACTTGAATACCGCCGAAATTATAATTTTCATTTAAAACACCAGCGACTGCGGGAGCCCTGTTAGCGTCTTCTACCATAAGCTCAATAATAGTAATATTATTTTTTTCATACGGGGTGCGAACCGCGATCTCCGGATCAGCCCCGAAAGAGTAAGCAAGTTTACGCCATAAGGTAAATTGGGGCGGGCTAATCATTACCCGGGGCTCATTCATGCTTCTACCTCCTTGAAGGGAAGAAAATGCCGCGCCTAAGGCAGCTCATATCATTCCCCTAACTCTACTTCATTGTATGAAAACCTTTAATAAAAAAACACCTGCAATCTTCACCATTGATCTAACATTTTGCACCTTTTGCATAAAAACCGAACTCAATTTGTTAACAAAAGAATCCACTCCTTTTTTAGCAGGAAAGCAGGTTTCGAAATTGAATAAATTGATTGTAGTAATATAGCGTATCTGCCATTTTATTGAAGCAAGGAGGAAACAAAATTGATTTGGCTGAAATTTATCTCAAAATTAATAAAAACCCTCCAATCCAAAGAAGAACCACATAACATCGCTATGGGTTTTGCTTTGGGGTCCATTATTGGTTTAACCCCATTCTGGTCACTCCATAATCTGTTTGTATTCATACTTATTTTTATCTGTAACGTCAGCATTCCAGCAGCGTTTTTCGGCATCTTTTTCTTTAGTTGTTTTGCTTATTTTTTTGATCCCCAATTCCATAACCTGGGTTATTATTTACTGGTAAAAATAGAATTCTTAAAACCAGTCTGGACTTATCTTTACAATATCCCGATTGCTCCCCTGACCAAATTTTATAATACCGTAGTCCTGGGTAGTCTGGTAGTGTCGTTGGCAAGCTTTTTCCCGGTTTATTGGGGCTTTAAGCAAATCGTCAAGCTTTATCGAGCAAAAATGGCGGATAAAGTAAAGAAGTTTAAGATCATGCAGATCATTAAAGCCAATAAAGTCTTCCAAATGTATCAAAAAATCAAACTGCAGTAAAAGAAGGTGAGCCAAACATGAGAAACAAAGCAATACTAATTTTAATCGGTTTTCTAGTAATAATCGGCCTGATCTGCTTTTTTTGGGGAAATTCTATTATTACCCGGGGCCTTGAAAATACTTTGCAAGCGATCATCGGTGCCAAAGTCGAGATTGAAGGCTTTCGCCTCAACCCCTTTAAGCTGGCGATCAAAATGGAAAGTATTCAGATCACTAACCCTGCCGATACTTGGAAAAATATTATTGCTGCGAATAAGATCAGCTTTAAACTAGCACCTGGGCCGTTTTTTGAAGGGAAAAAGGTTATTGATGAGATTGTTGTTGAAGATCTGATCTTTAATGACAAGCGTCAGACTGATGGCAAACTAAAAAAGAAGGTCTCACCTAAATCGACAGAAAAAAAACAATCTAAACTAAGACGAACCATTGCAACTATGCCGATCCTAAAACCAGAGACCATTGCTGAAAATTTGAATCTTAAGAAGATCACTGCGTCCTATCAGTTTAAAACTGATCTTTCTGCCGCTAAAATCAAGTCGGAGCTTACTGCCTACCAACAGAAATGGGATGCTAACCTGGAAGAACTTAACGATATTAAGGTTGAAATAGAAGGCTTGGATGATAAAATAGCGAAATTGAAAAAGCCCAATAATCTTATGGAAATTAACGAACAATTGAATTTAGTCAAGGAGATTCGGGATGCGGTGGGAAAAATCCAGACCGAACTAGAGACTACTAATGATCAGTTTCAAAAGGATAATCAAGCCTTGGAAGATGCCATCAAAGGTTTAAAAGAAGAGGCGGAAGCCGATTATCAAGCGCTATTAGCCTTGGCAAAGCTGCCTGATATCGGAAGCATTAATTATGCTGAGGCTCTTCTTGGAAAAACCATGTTCAAAGCCTCATCTGCTATTTTTAATGTCATTGGTTATCTTCAAAAGTCGCTTCCGGCCAAAGTAGATAACCCTCCTAAGGCAAAACCAGCCCGTGGCGGGCAAAATATTGTCTTTCCGGGCAGAGAAACTTACCCCCGTTTCTTAATCAAAAAGATTGCCATTTCCGGAAAAGGGACCCCTGATTCTTCTATGGACGGGTTTTACGTTAATGGCATCGTAACTGGCATCACCAGCGAACCTCCGATTTATGGTTTACCGATGACTACCGAGCTTTTTGCTCAAACTTCCAATCAGGCTTTATTAAGGCTCGATAGCGAGATCAACCATGTCACTCCGGAGTTTCAAGATAAGATCAAATTGACACTAAAGGGCTTATCATTGCCCCAGTTGGACTTAAGCGACAGCGAATATCTACCATCGAAAATACTTTCCGTTAAGGCCGAAATCGACGCTGTGGCGAAAATGGATCCTGATCTAATGAAGCTGAAGGTTTTAGTTACTGCTGATAATATTGAAACCGATTTTAGCGGTAACCCAGAACCGGATGATCTGATCTCCGAAATAGTCCAAAATACCCTTGCCGACTTAAATCAGGTCACGGTTGACTACCAATTGGAACAAATAAAAGACCAATTAGAAATGAAAATATCTTCAAACCTGAATCAGGTTATCTCCAATCGTTTACAAGAAACCGTTGGCGAAAAGGTAACCGGCTTTACCCGTGAACTAAGAGCCGAGGTCGATGCTAAGCTTCTAAAAGAAGAAAAATCTTTAGATGCGGTAAAACAAAATTATCAACAAACTTATGATGCCAAACTGAATGAATTTCAGGCGGGGATAAACCTTGAAGAGCAGAAATTAGAAGCTAAGCAAAGAGAATTGGAAGCCAAGAAAAAGGAATTGGAAAGAGAGCTGCAAAAAAAGATTAGTGCCGAAGGGGAGAAATTAGAGGAAAAACTTCAAAAAGAACTTGATAGCTTAAAAAATAAACTATAAAAAAAGTAGCCTAAAGGCTACTTTTTTGGCCTCGCCCCGGCGGACACCGGAAATACAGACCAGCGCTAGGAGAAAGGCAAGGGCTGCCATGGGGAACATGGCCTTACGGGAAGTATAGTCCATGACAAATCCGAAAACGGGAGGGGCGAGAATCGCTGCCAGCTGGGAAGAGAAGTAATACAAACCAGTGTATAACCCCAGTTTGGTTGCTGGGGCCATATCAGCCACCATGGGGAAAGAGTTAATATTGACCAGGGCCCAAAAAACACCGCCGCGATGGCCAAGGTCAGGGAAATTACTCCGAAACCAAGGCCCAGGACAAAGATTCTGCCATAAGAAAACTTATAGGATTTATCCATTTTGTTTTCCTCCTGTCAATAATTCTTTTAGATCCTGGGGACGATTTGTGATAATTGCCTCAACGCCGCCTTTATTTAATGCTGCCATGTACTTAGGCTCATCTACCGGCCAGGCATAAATGGCCAGTCCATTTTCCTTACATCCCTTTATAATTTCGGGCTGAACACCATAGAAGAAGGGATGGATGGAGTAGCAACCCAGTTTTTTGGCATAGTTCCAAGGTTCATATAGCCCAGCCATATACAGGATGCCGGTTGGGACTTCGGGGTTGATGTTTTTGCATTCAATAAGGCTGTAGTGGTTGAATGAAGATAACAATATCTTTTCTTCCATTTTATACTTGCTGACTAGGTCCAGCACAGCCTTTTCAATTCCAGGATAGAGGATGACACCACTTTTGATTTCTATATTGATGTGCATGCCTTGAAACTCTGTTAGCACTTCTTCCAGAGTAGGGATGGGCTCCTTGGCGAATTCCGGTGAGAACCAGCTGCCGGCATCTAGCTCTTTAAGCTCTGCTAGGGTATGGTCTTTGACCAGACCCTTGCCGTTGGTAGTACGGTTGAGCAGTTCGTCGTGAATTACCACCAGTTTGCCATCTTTGCTGAAATGGACATCCAGCTCTAGGCCGTCTACTCCGAGCTCTGCCGCCTTCCTAAAGGCGGTCATGGTGTTTTCCGGGGCCAGGGAACTGGCACCCCGGTGGGCAATGTTTAATGAATGCAATCTAGTCCATCTCCTTTCGTTAACTGGTATATTCTGCTTTTGATCAGGTATCCCTACTAGAGCTTGGCCAGTCAGGCTTTTTTCATTTGGGTAATTTACACTGGATTTTCAGGAAGAGATCACTAAAGATCCTATGACTTGATGCTCGTTTCTAGTTATCAAAAGCTTAAAATATTAAAAAAATAGTGGTGAGGTTGTGAAGAACGACTTATATAGCACCACTATTTTCTTATATGGGGGTTTGCTCAGACATTGAATAGTTTCTCATTGCCCCGAACATAGGTTCATGATATAATCAGAACAAATGTTCGTCTTGCATAACTTTTAATTCTGGAATAAAGGAGATGTGGTCATGGATTTGCAGGAGAAATTGAGTATTCTCTCTTCTGCAGCCAAATATGATGTTTCTTGTGCCTCTTCGGGGAGTAACCGGAAAAATACCCCCGGTGGTTTAGGGAATTCATCTACGGCAGCGATGGGAATCTGTCATAGTTGGTCGGCGGATGGACGCTGTGTTTCACTTTTGAAGATTCTCTATACCAATTATTGTATCCATGATTGTGTTTACTGTATTAACCGGAAGAGTAATGATATTCCTAGAGCTTCCTTTACCCCGGAAGAAGTGACAGATTTGACGATTAATTTTTACCGCCGAAATTACATTGAAGGATTATTTTTGAGCTCCGGTGTGATTAAGAACCCTGATTATACTATGGAGCTCCTGATTCGGACCATAAAAAGCCTCCGTCAGGAATATAAATTTAATGGGTATATTCATTTAAAGGTGATTCCTGGAGCCAATCGGGGACTAGTGCGGGAAGCCGGGTTTTATGCCGATCGTTTAAGTGTCAATATTGAGCTCCCTTCAGAGCAGGGATTGAAGCTTTTGGCTCCGGGAAAAGATCGAAAAGCAATCTTAACCCCAATGTCCTACATCAGTGATAAGATTGCTTCAAATAAAGAAGAGAAGAAGAAGTTTAAAAGTGCGATGAGTTTTTCCCCGGGGGGACAGAGTACGCAGTTGATTGTAGGCGCTACTCCTGAATCAGATTTACAGATTCTCAGACTTTCTGAAGGCTTATATAATAAAGTCCGGTTGAGAAGAGTCTATTATTCCGCTTTTGTTCCTGTAAATAATAATCCTTTGCTACCAGTTTTAAAAGCACCACCTCTCCGGAGAGAACACCGTCTCTATCAGGCGGATTGGCTGCTACGGTTTTATGGCTTTGCCGCTAATGAGATTCTGGATCCAACCCTTCCTTTTCTGGATGATGATTTAGATCCAAAAACTGTTTGGGCTTTACGTAACCTCCAATTATTTCCGGTGGAGGTTAATAAGGCCGACTACCGGATGTTATTGCGTGTACCGGGGATTGGGCAACAATCAGCGCGGAAGATAATTTCATCCCGCCGATGGGGCCGGCTGGGGTTTTCGGAATTAAAGAAAATAGGGGTAGTTATGAAACGGGCCCGGTATTTTATTACTTGTGGGGGCAGTTTTTTGGAGATGATCGATAATGAGGAAATGATTCGTACCCGGTTATTAAAAGACATGAAGAAAAAAGAGCAACTTGTAGCTCAACAGTTGCCATTGAATTTTGAAACCAGGTTAGTTCAGAGCAAAGGAGGATAAAAAAATGCTGATCTACGTTTATGATGGGAGCCTGGAAGGGATGTTTACCGCTTTATACGAGGGTTTGTTTGCTAAGGAAGAGATTGAATCGATTGTTAGTAGGGAAAAGTTTACACCATCTTTGTTTGCTACTGTAGAAATAATAGAAACAGATTTGAAGAAAGCAGGGAAACTGAAGCACGCCCTGCAAAGAAACCTTTCTAAACAGGCTTTTAAGAATCTTATTTATTGTTATCTCTCTGAAACCGGAATGGAAAGGAAAATTTTATCCTATATAAAAACGGCCTTAGCAGTGAAAAAAAAGATCGATGGTAACTTTGTTAATGAGACGATTAATGAAATAACCAAAACCGCACGGAAAGTGGCTTATGAAGTGCACCGTTTTCACGGGTTTCTCCGGTTTCGCCGGGTATATGATGACCTGTACTATGCTCCGATCGAACCCGATTATAATATTTTAGCACTTTTGATTCCACATTTTAAAGCCAGATATGCCAATCAAAAGTGGTTTATCCATGATCGTCGTCGCAAGCTGGGAGCTTATTATGATGGGTGGGAATGTCATTTAGTAACCGGAGTAGAACTGAATAAAGAATTAGAAGCATCATTACAGGGGATAAAAACAGAAGCTGAAGGGGAAGAAGAGCTATTTTATAGAAAATTATGGAACGAATACTTTGCTAGTATTGCTATAGAAGAAAGGAAAAACAAAAAATTACAAAGGCAACATATGCCAGCCCGGTACTGGAAAAATCTTGTGGAGCGAGTGGACCAAGTCTGATCGCGAAGAGGGGCACCAAGATTTAATTAGAATAAGAGTAGGAGGCTATTTAAATGGATTTTAAAACACATTTAGATACTCCGATCTATACAGAATTAGATCGATACTCAAAATCCAAGATCCTTCATTTTGATGTGCCTGGTCACAAAAAAAACCCTAAATCCCCTATTGCTGAGGCCTTTGGCGATAGGATTGCTCTACTTGATGCTAATTCTACAAAGGAACTTGATGTACTATCTAATCCGACTGGGGTTATTAGTAAAGCTGAATCTTTAATGGCGGATGCCTATGATTCTGACTATGCTTTTATGTTAGTAAATGGTTCCACATCTGGAGTTTTAACAATGATTATGTCCGCCTGCGGCCCTAAGGATAAAATTATTATGCCTCGTAATGTTCATAAATCAGCTATGAATGGCCTTATTTTAAGTGGTGCGATCCCTGAATTTATTGATCCGGGAATTGATCCGGAATATGGGATAACAAATGGTATAACCTATAATGCGGTTAAAGAAGCGATCGAGGAAAACCCTGATGTTAAAGGGATTTTTCTAGCTAATCCGACTTATTTTGGTACAGTTTCTGACTTAAAGTCTATTGTTAGACTGGCGCACCGGCATGGTATTCCAGTTTTGGTGGATGAAGCTCATGGTTCACATTTTCCTTTTCATCCAGATCTACCTGAAGCGGCCATGAGTTTAGGGGCAGACATGTCAACGGTAAGTATTCATAAAACCGGGGGTTCCCTAACCCAATCCTCTGTTTTATTAGTGAATGAAGGTTTGATCAGTAAAGAAAAAGTAAGAAGTATTGTTAACCTTATGCAAACAACAAGTGCTTCTTATTTGCTCCTGGCAAGTCTTGATTTAACAAGGAAGAATTTGGTAATCAATGGTAATAAAATTTGGGGAGAACTTTTATTATTATGTGAAAAAGCCAAAACCAAAATTAGAAAAATACCGGGATTGAGCGTCATTTCAAGAGATGATTATGTAAATGGTAAAGAGATCTACGATTATGATGATACAAAATTGGTAGTAAAAGTTAATGAGCTAGGACTTACCGGTTTCGAAGTTTATGATCTATTTAAAGCAAAGTATAATATTCAACTTGAGCTAGCTGAAACATATGTCGTACTTGCGATTACAGGTCCTGGCGATACTGAAGAGAGTTTGAGTCTTCTGGTTAAAGCATTTGAAAATTTAAGCCGGGAATATTATGGGAAAAGGCCATCTTTTAGAATACCAAGGGCTGATTTCTTTGAAAGACCTAAAACAGTGATCGCCCCAAGAGATGCTTTTTATGGGATAAAAAAATCGGTTCCTATACAAGAAGCAAGTGGTGAGATCAGCGGTGAATCGATCATGATTTATCCGCCTGGTATACCACTTGTTATTCCGGGTGAACGGATAACGGACCAGATCATTGAGCATTATAATTTTTATGTTGAACAAAACTGCATAATCATGAATGATGATGGAAATACGAATTTTATCAAGGTTCTTGGTGAATAGGAGGCTAAAGGATGCTTGATTTATGGTACTCGGAATATTATTCAAAGGATGTACGTTTTTCAATTAAGGTTCAAGAGCATATTTTATCAGAACAAACAGAATATCAAAGGATCGATTTTTTTCGGAGTGATACCTTTGGAACTTTTTTCACTCTTGATGGTCTAATGATGGTTACAGAAAAAGATGAATTTGCGTATCATGATATGATTTGCCATCCTGCTTTTGCTACTAATCCTAACATCAAAAAGGTATTAATTATCGGTGGTGGTGATGGGGGGACAGCGCGAGAGGTATCGAGATATCCAGATGTTAATCAGATTGATTTAGTTGAGATTGATGAGCGAGTAGTAAGACTTAGCCAGAAGTACTTACCTCAAACGGCATCAATACTTGACAAGGATTGCCGGATCAAGCTTTGTTTTGAGGATGGTTTGAAGTTTGTAAAAAATGCGGAGAAAAATTTATATGATTTAATCTTGGTTGATTCTACGGATCCAATCGGACCGGGAGAAGGCTTATTTACAAGTGAGTTTTACCATAACTGTTATCAAGCTTTAAGCGCTGATGGTATTTTAGTCAATCAGCATGAAAGCCCCTATTATAATGAGTATGCCCAGGAAATGAAGAGAGCTCACCATAAATTAATAGCAACCTTTCCAATTGCTAAGGTTTATCAATTTTATATGGCAACTTATCCTTCCGGGCATTGGCTTTTTGGTTTTGCCTCAAAGACACTTGATCCTTTAGCAGATTTTAAACCGGAAATATGGAAGAAGTTTAATCTTGAAACCAAGTATTATAATACGGATTTGCATATACCTTCCTTTGTCCTTCCTACTTATGTAAAGGAGATGCTAGCTGAAGATGAAGCATGAATATGAAGGAAAGACTTTTATCGGATGTGAAAGTGACTTTTCCAATGCTGATCTAGTGATTTTAGGTGCTCCTTTTGATGGAACAACTTCGTTTCGTCCCGGCGCGCGTTTTGCTCCTTTGCAAATGAGGATTGAATCAGTAGGGCTTGAGACCTATAGTCCTTACTTTGATGCTGATTTAACTGATTTTAAGATCTGTGATTATGGGAATCTTGATCTACCATTTGGAGCTACAGAAAGGGCATTACAAATCATTCAAGAGCAGGCATCTGCTATTTTTAAGCAAAACAAAAAACTAATATTGATTGGGGGCGAACATCTTATTTCGCTACCAGCAATAAAGGAAGCGGCAAGCAAACATGATGATTTAGTAGTTATCCATTTTGATGCACATGCTGATTTAAGGGAAGAGTATAAGGGTGTATTTTTTTCGCATGCAACGGTGATGAGAATGGTATGGGAGATCTTAGGAGATCATCGGATTTGGCAATTTGGAATCAGAAGTGGTACGAGGGAAGAATTTTACTGGGCAAAAGAGGGACATATAGTAATGAATATGTATAATTTTACTGGCTTGACAAAGGCAATTGATGATATAGCTAACAGACCTGTTTATCTTACGATTGATCTCGATGTACTTGATCCGTCGGCTTTTCCAGGAACAGGTACACCGGAAGCTGGTGGGGTATCTTTTCTTGATTTAGTTAATGCGCTCAAACAGATTTCCAGGCTAAATATTATTGGAAGTGATCTTGTTGAACTTTCGCCCCATTATGATCATAGTGGAATTTCTACTGCTGTGGCCTGCAAAGTATTACGGGAGCTTGCGATAGCTATAAATATATAAAGGTTCATTGTCTTAATTCAAAATATGATTTTCATTTATTGTTAGGTACTCTAATGTAGAACAAATTTATCTATTCCAAAATTATTATGGCAATATTTCTAAAATCGGTTTGAAATGAAAACTATTGAAAGGGTACCAATTGGAAGTGGAAGCAAAAAAGGTTAAGGAGTTTTATCAGTGGATTAAGAAAAATAAATAGGGAATAGAAGAAGAGAGGTTTAGGGGATTAGGCTAAGGAGAAAGATAGGGATGAGAGTACCGATGAGGCTTCCGATTAGGACATCGGTTGGATAGTGGACGCCTAAGATCATCCGAGTCAGGCCTACGATAGCAGCAAGACCATAAAAGAGTAGGGAAATGTTTGGTATAAAGTATGCAAGGATGGTTGCTGTTGTAAAGGCCGATGTGGTATGACCGGATGGAAATGAATAATCTCTGAGAATTGGACCTTTGTTATTGATGTTGCTATAAGCTTGATAAGGTCGTGGTCTAGCCACCTTATTCTTAATCACTTGAACTGGGATTCTAGTGCAAAAATGAGCAGCGGCTAAGGTCAGAGCAATTATTCTTGTTGATGGTCTTATGGAGAAAACCATAACTAGTACAATTGGAGTAATACTATCACCCAAGTAGGTCAGACCTAAAACAATAGTCCGCATAATTTTTTGTTCAGTAATTAAGTTAAGGGTTGACACAATCTTATATTCAAACCTTTTTAATCCTAAGATATATGCACTCATTCTTTTCACCTCCTTTCATGATTAAATTATATGCTAAGAAAGTTATGGCATTATTAAGGGAAGATAACATTTAGGGAAATTGGTACGGATTGGGTGCAGGCTGCATGGCTAGACATAGAGCGGGTAGAGCAGCATGTGAATGTCTGGTGGTTTTTGGTTAATTGGGAAGAAGTAGAACGGCGGTTACTTTGTTCGATGCAGTTCCGCTTAATAATTTAACTTGTAGATAATCTGAAGGGGAGTTGGGGGGTGAACCAACTCCTAATATTTTTCCTTACTTAAGAAGCAATATTTTGAGGAAAAGGTTTCTTTCTGAGTGGACTTTAAAAGTGTAATGGTTCTTATTAAAAATAAAGTTCACAATGGGAGGTAATCTCTGGTAAACATAGAATTAATTATTGAATTATAAAGGATTCTAAATCATGGAGGGAGGAATAGAGAAAAATGCGTTATGGCTATTTTGATGATCAAAAACGTGAGTATATAATTACCAACCCAATGACACCGATGTCATGGGTAAATTACTTGGGGACAGCCGAGTATTGCGGTATTATCTCTAATAATGCTAGTGGTTATGCTTTTTATCAATCACCAAAAACTAGCCGGTTGCTTCGTTTTAGATTTAATAGCATTCCCATGGATCGTCCAGGGCGGTATATTTACATTCGGGATAACAAAGATGGCGACTATTGGTCGGCTTCATGGCAACCGGTAGCAAAACCCCTGGATAAGTATAAGACTATCTGCCGTCATGGATTGGGCTATACGGTATTTACTAGTGAGTATAAGGGAATTACCTCGGATTATCGAGTCTTTGTTCCTATTGATCAGCCGATTGAATTCTGGGAGGTAGAACTGACTAATAATTCTGATGAAGAAAGGGATCTTTCACTATTTACGTATGCTGAATGGTGTTTCTGGCATATGGATCAGGACTTATCAAATTTTCAATATATACTTTATACCTGTCGGATGGGGTATGAGCAGGATATAATTGATTATTCAATTCGCTTATGGCCCAATCGGACGCCTAAAGGGTTTATGGCTTCTATTCTACCAGTGGAGAGTTTTGATACGGACCGGGATGAATTTGTTGGTCTTTATAGAAATGAAGGCAATCCGATTGCAGTGGAAAATGGTAAATGTTCGAACTCGATTGCCCAAGGGGGTAATCCATGTGGTTCAGTGCAGAACCGGATAATTTTAAAACCCGGAGAAAAGAAATATGCCTTATATATTGTAGGGATTGGCGAGGCCGGGACTTTTGGTGCAGAATGTAAAAGAATTTACTCTGACCGAAAGAGAGTAGAGGAAGAGTTTATCAAAATGCAAGATTATTGGGAGAAACGTCTCTCTAAGTTTACTTGTTCAACTCCTTCGTCTGAGATTAATTCCATGGTGAATATCTGGAATCAATACCAGTGCCATACTACTTTTAATTGGTCACGTTCTGCTTCATTCAATGAAGCTGGTGGCCGGGATGGGCTGGGTTATCGGGATACGAATCAAGATACATTAGGTGTTATTCATTCGATTCCGGATCTAGTTCGGAATAAGTTGATTGATTTACTCAAAGGCCAACTTTCTTCTGGGGCTGCTATGCATAGTGTACAGCCTTTAACCTGGAAACAGGGGAACCATAATATTCCACCGGAAAACCGGATCTTTTCCGATGATCACCTCTGGCTTTTACTATCGATTCCAGCTTATCTTAAAGAGACGGGAGATATGGATTTTCTCGAGACGAATGTTCCTTATGCGGATCAAGGGAATGATCAGGTCTATGACCATCTAAAAAAAGCCTTAGAGTTCTCTTGGGAAAAGCGGGGCCCTCATGGCTTGTTATTGGGTTTGGCGGCTGATTGGAATGATTGTATTAATTTAAAAGGGCAAGGAGAGAGCGTATGGAGTACTTTCTTGTATTATGTGGGTTTAAATGAGTTTATTACTCTAGCCGAACGTTTAGGGAATACAGTTGATGCCAATCATTATCGGGCCTACCGAGAGGAAATTAAAAAGAAGATTAAGGAACATGCTTGGGATGGAAAATGGTTTCTCCGGGGTTATTTGGATAGTGGTAAAAAGCTGGGTGGGCAGGAAAGTGAACAAGCGAAAATCTTTATTAATAGTCAAACGTGGGCGGTTATTGCCGGAGTAGCTGAACGAAAAGAATTGTTACAGGCGATGGATAGTCTGAAGGAATTACTATCTACGGAACATGGTATTGTCAAAAATTACCCAGCTTATAGAGAGCATATCCTGGAGGTGGGGGCGATTACCGATTTTCCGCCAGGCTTGAAAGAGAATGCTGCGATCTTCTGTCATACCAATACCTGGGCAGTAGTGGCTGAAGGGATTTTAGGTCGCGGAGACCGGGCTTTTGAATATTACCATTCCTTTTTGCCGGCAGCTAAAAATGAAATTGCTGATGTTTATAGTATGGAGCCATATGTCTATTCGCAGTTTATTACTGGAAAAGAACATCCTTATAAATTTGGTCGGGCTAGGAACTCTTGGTTGACCGGGACTGCAGCCTGGAGCTTTGTGGCAGTGACCCAATATATACTAGGTCTTCGTGCTGATTATGACGGGTTAATTATTGATCCGACTATTCCCCATCAGTGGGAAGGCTTTGAAGTCACTCGTGAATTTCGTGGAAAGAGTTTTGAGATCAAAGTTTTAAACCCACATCAGGTTTGCCACGGGGTGTCCAAAATTACGGTTAACGGAGAACTGGTAGCAGGAAATTTGATCCCTTTAGGTATGATGAAAGAGGAAAACCTGGTTGAAGTGATTTTGGAATAAGAAAAACTAAGCGTAAATGTGGAAAGTACAAGTTCTATATGGAGAACAATCAAATAGCACTCACGCTGGCTACCGCCTGCGCACATGAAATGATACGTGTAAGCGTATCCCTAATTCCTTTTTTTACAACTTTTCCTGATAACTAACTCGCTAGGGATCAATACTTTCTTAGGGATTACCCGTCCCTTATAAATTCTTTCTTTTAAGAGGTCGATTGCTGTTAAAGCCATAAAGTTTATGTGTACTCTGATCGTAGTTAATGGTGGAATTAAAAATTTAGAAGTAACAAGGTCATTAAAACCAATGATACTCATCTCATTTGGTACATTAATCTTTGCTTCGTGCAGAGCTCTTAGAGCGCCGGTTGCCATGGTATCATTAGCAATCAAAAACGCAGTAGGTAATTTATTTCCTTGGAGGGCTTGATTGAGGACACTATAGCCCTCTTGATGGGAAATTTTATTCCCAGTATAGATATAATCAGGATTAAATAATTGATATTCCTCCATGATTGATATGAACTCTTTCTTCCGGTTATCAATGGTTTTTTCTTTATAGTCTCCAACTACCGAGCCGCCAATAAAGCCAATTTCCGTATGACCCAATTCCACTAGGTATTGGATTGCTTCTGTAATTCCCAATCTAAAATTAATGGTTACAGAATCATAAATCTTCTCCAGGGGAGATGAGTCAATAAAAACAATATTATTTGTATAAGTAGAGAGTTCTTTAATCTCCTCATTGCTAAATTTACCAATGGCGATGATACCATCTACGTTATTAACCATAACCTGGTATTTATCATTTATCTTACTGATTTTAAAGGTGCTGATATTTGCTAGGGCACATTCTTTTTCAATAGTGGTCATAAGATAAAGATAGTAGGGATCATCAAGGAGTTCAACCTCAGAATACCAATCCAGTACTCCAATATTTAGTCTAGAATTTTGGGCTTTGTTCTTTTTTCGCTCACGTACAGTGACATATTCTAAATCTTCAGCAATTTGTAAGATGCGTACCTTGGTTTCAGAGGATACAGATAAAGTTGTATCATGGTTAAGTACCCTAGAAACAGTTGCTGGAGAAACTCCTGCCTTTTTTGCAATTTCTTTTATTGTAGCCATAAATTATCATTCCTTCGTAGTTAATATATTAGTCTAGTTAGAAAATGCATCTCGTAACTCGTTGCTGGTCGCTCGTCACCTCGTGTTGAATGACAGCCTTTGTAGGCTACGGATTAAGAGCGACTACTTTGATATGAGTGAATAAAGCGATTACTTAACTTTTATAACAAAGCTCATTATTCATAACTTGTTGCTTGTATTTGAAAGCTAAAACTACATATTATGGTTAATAGAAATCTAAACTAATAATAATGAAAAGTATTTATTATGCATTATTATAATCTATCTTAGTAAAGTTTACAACTGGTTTTAGTAAAAGTTTAGTGATATTAAATAAGGTTTTACTTTAAAATATAGGGATGCTTATTTATATTTTCAATAAATGTTTCAAAACAGAGGCCAGAAAAACCATTTGCATTGATTTGTGAAGAAAAAACAAACTAAATGTGGCATTACATATACTAAATATTTAGTAAAATCTTATTGACATTTTGTAAAATATCATTTAAAATTTAATTACAACCATAATTATCCAAGTTAAGGAATTGCATAATTGGTTAAATTAAGATTTGAACACTATATGTTATGGTCAAAATAAAACGCTGTGCCCACTTTTTCGCACACTCCCAATTTTGCTGACACTTTTATTTCGTATCCGGTTTATAGAATGTTAAATTAACTTGACTTTTACTAAAAGGGTGCGAGATGTGAGATAGGTAATTATGCAATTCACTCAAGTAATAAAAATAAAGGGGGAGAAGTAGTGAAAAGGTTATTTTCTATGTTTTTGGTCGTTTGTGTTTTGCTTACCATCTTTGGAGTAACTGTAGTGGCTGGGGGGAAATCCAGCAAGATTACAATTTGGGCATGGGATCCTAACTTTAATATCCCGGTAATGGCTGAGGCAAAAGCAAGGTACCAAAAGATTAACTCTAATGTAGAAATTGAGATTATTGAAATGGCTAAGGCTGATGTGGAGCAAAAACTCAATACGGTGCTGGCTTCAGGAATGAAAGAGGGATTACCGGATATTGTCTTGATTGAAGATTATAATGCTCAAAAATACTTACAAGCATATCCTGGCGCCTTTGCGGACCTTACTAAAAAAATTAATCACAAAGAATTTGCCAGTTATAAAAATGAATTAATGACTTTAAAGAGGAAAATTTATGGAGTACCGTTTGATTCAGGCGTGAGCGCACTGTTTTACAGAAGGGACATTTTAGCGGAGGCTGGTTATAAAGATACTGATCTTAATAATATAACATGGGATCAGTTTATCGAAATTGGTAAGCAAGTTAAGAAAAAGACGGGTAAAGAAATGATGGCATTTGATACTGCAGATGGCGGATTGATGAGAATTATGATGCAATCTGCTGGTGAGTGGTACTTTGATAAGAATGATAATCCAAATATCGTCAATAATGAGGTAATTAAGGAAGGATATATTACTTATAAAAAGATTGTAGATTCCGGAATAATTAAAAAAACTAGTGGCTGGAATGAATGGGTGGCTTCATTTAATAAAGGGGAGACGGCATCAGTAATTACCGGCTGTTGGATTATTGGTTCAATTAAGGCGGAAAAAAGCCAGTCGGGTAAGTGGGCTGCTGCTCCAACCCCGAGATTAAATTTGAAATCCTCCGTTAATTATTCGAATTTAGGCGGTTCAAGTTGGTATGTAACTGAAAAATCAAAGAACAGAGCCGTGGCTGAAGATTTTCTTAAAACGATATTTGCGGGTGATCAAGATTTTTACCAAAAAATCCTGGTTGCTCAAGGCGCAGTGGGTTCATATTTACCGTCGCAAAATGGAGTAGCTTATACTGAACCCGATCAGTTTTTTGGCGGGCAGAAAATCTTTTCGGATTTTTCCACATGGATGAGGAAAATTCCTCCGATTAATTATGGTTTGTTTACCTATGAGGCAGATGCAGCATTGATGGCTGTTATGCCGGATTACTTATCAGGTAAGATCGATGTTGAAACTGCTCTTAAGAAAGCCGAAGAGCAATTGAAAAACCAGATCGATTTTTAAAGTGACAAGTCACGAAATTTTGGGGCAGTAACTAAAGAGGAATAATACTGGGAGTCAGGTATTATTCCTCTTTTAAAAAAGAAAAGGTGAAAACTTATGATGAAAAATATGACTAAATTGCCAGGTTTGGATAGGGCAAAAAGACGTATTTCTGCAAAAAACAAATATGGTTGGTTCTTTATCTCTTTTTCAGTAATTATCCTTGCCGTTTTTATGCTCTATCCGATCATTAGTTCATTATTTTTGTCGACGATGTCTTCAAGGGGTATGATTCAAAAATTTGTTGGTTTGAGAAATTATGTAAAACTGCTAAAAGATACCGTGTTTTTGCAAGCATTAAAAAATACCTTTATCTTTTTTATTATCCAAGTTCCGATTATGCTTTTTCTGGCTTTAATCATTGCCTCGCTATTAAATGATAAATCAATTAAATTTAGAGGAATTTTCAGAACGGGGATCTTTCTCCCGGCGGTTACTTCTTTAGTTACGTATGCTTTACTATTTAAAATGATGTTCAGCTTGGATGGGCTTATTAATAAATTTCTTTTGGCTATTCATTTAATCAGTGAGCCAATTCCATGGCTGATGGATCCATTCTGGGCTAAGATTACGGTTATGATTGCTATGACCTGGCGGTGGACAGGATATAATATGATTTTCTATCTTTCCGGAATGCAAAATATCCCTGATGAACTATACGAAGCAGCGGAAATTGATGGAGCAAATAAACTTCGGCAGTTTAGGTTTATTACTGTCCCCATGCTCAAACCAATTATTCTATTTACGGCTATTACCTCAACGATTGGTACATTACAATTATTTGATGAGCCGATGAGTTTTTCCTCTGGTGGAGTTACTGCAGCTACTATTGGGCCTGGAAATTCACTTTTGACGATGTCGGTCTACATTTATAATTTATGTTTCAAATATATGCCCAATTTCGGGTATGCTGCTACTGTAGCCTATGTTATCGTGATCTTCGTTGCAATTCTTGCAATCATCCAATTTAAATTGGCAGGTGATAAGAGATGAGAAAAAGTCTAAAAAAAATATTGCAATATGCTTTTCTTATCACTGCGTTTGTAGTTGCTGTTTTTCCGTTTTACTGGATGATGGTGGGTGCAACTAATAGTGCGGTGGAAATTGTCAAAGGGAAAATAACTTTTGGTAATCAATTGAGTAACAACTTCACAACCCTTTTTGCGGAGTATGATGTTACCCGAATATTCTATAATTCGTGCAAAGTATCAATCCTAACAGTCATTGGACAATTGATTTTTTCCTCTATGGGTGGCTATGGCTTTGAACTTTTTGCTTCAAAGGCTCGGGAAAAAATCTATGGGGTAGTAATGATGACAATGATGGTCCCTTTTGCAGCTTTAATGATTCCTCTTTTCAGATTAATTGTCAGGCTTAATTTGCTTGACTCTCATCTGGGATTGATCCTAACCTCTTTAACCTCAGTCTTTCTTATCTTTTTTTTTCGACAAAGCTTCAAATCATTTCCTAAGGAGATTATTCAAGCGGCACGAGTGGATGGTGCGGGAGAATTTAGGATTTTCTATTCAATAGTTGTGCCTTCGATGAAAGCAACTTATGCCGCGGCGGCGATCTATTCCTTTATGACCAGCTGGAATGCTTATATGTGGCCATTGATTGTTTTACAAAGCAATCAAAAGAAGACTATGCAGCTGCTAATCTCTACGATGTCTTCAGCCTATTTTCCTGAGTATGGTGTGATTATGGCAGCAATTCTGATTTCAACACTGCCGATGATTATCATCTTTTTTGGTTTGCAAAATTATTTTGTACAAGGGATTACTGGATCATTAAAACAGTGATAGGAGACAAATGATGAGAAAAATAATTGAGATTAATAATGGATGGTATTATAAACCAAAATACAAGTGTGGTCTAGAGCGGGAGAATGATGTACAGGGATTTGAAAGGGTAAACTTACCTCATACAAATATAGAACTGCCATACAATTACTTTGATGAACGGAGCTACCAATTCCAATCTTGCTATAAATACCCTCTAAATATTCCTAAAGAATATAAGAATAAAATAATATATCTTCATTTTGAAGGGGTAATGGCTTATGCCCGTGTATACTTAAATGGTAATTTTCTTGGTGAACATAAAGGTGGGTATACACCTTTTAATATTAGGGTTGATGATGCCTATCACTTTGAAGCGGAATCAAATATGCTAACAGTGGTAGTCGATTCCGCCGAATTAGAAGAAATACCACCTTTTGGAGGACAGATTGATTACCTGACTTATGGTGGGATATACCGTGAAGTGAATCTGGGTATATATGATGATCTTTTTATTAAAAATATTAAGGTTGAAACAGAAGATAATTTGGAAACCGAAAAAAGCTTAAGGATCAAAGTGTTTTTAGAAAACGTGCGTCAGGTAACCGGGAATGGTTTGCTTCGGATTGCGATTAAAGAAATAGGTGGCAAGGAGATTCATACTCAATCATTTAATGCTCGGATTGACAAGGAAGATGAGATTCTTAAATTTACTTTAAAAGGTCTAAGAGATATTAATTTATGGAGTGTAGATTATCCTAATTTATATCAAATTTCGGTGCAGCTTAGTATTAATGGCTATACTGATGAATATATTGACCAAATTGGATTTCGCAAAGCTGAATTTAAGGAAGATGGTTTTTATCTAAATGGTAACAAACTGAAACTAATTGGTCTAAATAGGCATCAGTCTTTTCCTTATGTGGGCTACGCTATGCCTAAACGGGTACAAGAAAGAGATGTTGAAATCCTAAAAAATGAGTTGCATATTAATATGGTGCGAACTTCTCATTATCCTCAATCACCACATTTTTTACGTAAATGTGATGAACTAGGGTTATTGGTTTTCGAAGAGATCCCTGGATGGCAACATCTTGGAAATGCAAAATGGAAGGAAATTGCGAAAGAAAACCTTAGGGAGATGATTCAACGGGATTGGAACCATCCTTCTATTGTTATTTGGGGAGTTAGGATTAATGAATCAGAAGATGATGATGAGTTCTATACCGAAACCAATCAAATAGCCCGGCAATTAGATCCTACCCGTCAGACTGGAGGAGTAAGATATATAACAAAAAGCAATCTTTTGGAAGATGTGTACACCTTTAATGATTTCATCCATGATGGAGTGCGAAAACCCCTGCGAACCCAGTATGAAGTCACAGGATTAGATTATAAAGTTCCTTATTTAGTAACGGAGTTTAATGGTCACATGTATCCAACCAAACGGTTTGACCAGGAAGAAAGACAAATGGAACATTCTCTCCGTCATTTACGGGTTCTAAATGCGGCCGGTCTGGATGATTCGATTTCCGGAACTATTGGCTGGTGTGCTTTTGATTATAATACGCATAAAGATTTTGGGTCTGGTGATCGTATTTGTTATCATGGAGTTATGGATATGTTCCGGATACCTAAATTCGCTTCTTATGTGTATAAGTCACAGATCTCGCCAGAAATTGAACCAGTCTTAGAACCTGTAACTTTTTGGGCCCGGGGAGAACGAAATATTGGCGGGGTAATACCGCTGGTCATTTATACGAACTGTGAGTATATTCGGCTCCAATTTGGTAAGGAGAAAATTAAGGAGAAGATATATCCAAGGAGGGATGAATATAAAGGGGTTCCATATCCACCAATTATTATTGATTATTCAGTAATAAGTCCTGAGGTTGTGGGTTCTTGGGGATTGACTTTGGAAGATGCGGTTATAACAGGATACTATCAAGATCAGGTGGTTATAGAAAAAAGGTTTAGTAAGAATCCGCTTCCATCTGAATTATTTGTAGCTGTAGATGACTTGGTATTAAATTCTTCCCAAAAGGATGCGACTAGGATTGTAATCAAAATACTGGATCAGTATGGAAATTTACTCCCCTTTATTGATGAGATTATTAAATTGGAATTGAGTGGACCTGGTCGCTTACAGGGTCCAAAAGAAGTGGTGGTAAAAGGAGGTGCAATAGCGTTCTGGGTTGAAACAATAAATGAAGTTGGCATCATTAATGTAAATATTCATTCACAATCTTTAGGAGAGAAATCGGTAAGAATAGAAGTAAAATAAGCAAGATAGGGATGGCTTGCATTATTTGGAGTACAGTTAGGTGAATAGTAAGCAGACAAAATTAAAAAATGGCCAGCGTACCTTTATTACCCTGGCCATTTTTTAACAGTGAGAATTGTATAATACATCTTGTAACTCGTTGCTTATTACTTGTGGGAATTACATAATTATCCCAAATATCTATTTAAATAATTATGCAATTCTTTAGGATGTCAATTATATATAAAAAAGTAGTGGAATGGGAGGCAAATTAATCCACAAATAGAAGCATATATAATCTGCTTTTGCTAAAATGAAAGTGTACCAGAATTGAACTTCTGCTAAATAGAAA
>DAIOHK010000034.1:0-12854 GCA_036744795.1 Bacillota bacterium
GGGGTAAATTTGTGTGATTCTAGGCGAAAAACAGTAACAGCGCAAATAACTCATTAATATTTATCATTGTAAAAAACTCAATTAAATGCTATACTAGAAAAAATTATAGGCTGGTATCCAGCGAACCAGACCTGCTAAGATTGAGTTTTACAAAAACCTAATCGGAACCAATTGGTCCGAACAGGTATGAAGTATTTAATTTTTTATTTTAGTAGAGTAGGGCCTTCGCTGGAAGGCTCTTTTTGTTTATTAACTAAAGAAAATGCTTGATTGGTAAATTTTAAGGAAATTGCATAATTACATTTAGTGGCCAAATTTTAAATTAACCATTATGTAATTTAAGATACAAAGGGGGAGATTATGATTAAAAAAAAGCTATTACTTTTCTTATTATTTCTTCTTCTGGTCCTGGTATTATTAGTTTCCGGAAGTCTCTTAATTACAGGGGAAAAGACTTCTGAAGATAAAGTAGTGGTTGTTGTACCACAAGAACCGGATTATTTGGATCCACATTTGGCTTCGGCAGCCGGTACTTATGAAATGATGTTTAATATTTATGAGGGTTTGGTAAAACCAGCTTCTGATGGAACTATCCGTCCGGCAGTGGCGGAAAAATACACAATCTCCAAAGATGGTCTAACTTATACTTTTTATTTACGGAAGGGAATAAAGTTTCATAATGGGAGAGAGGTAACCACCGATGATGTTAAATACTCCTTAGACCGCCTAATGGGAACAAATACAGGTACGCCACTTTCCCCTTTCTTTCAAAAGGTAGATACAGTACAAGTACCTGATGATCAGAGGATAATAATAAAATTAAAAGAGGTCGATGCTTCGCTTTTAAGTAATCTGATAGCAGCAATTATTCCCAAGGATAATCCCAATCCCAATATAAATCCAATTGGGACAGGGCCTTTTCGTTTTGTAGAATATCGTCCCGGACAACGCGTAATTATGGGAAAATTTGGGGATTATTGGGATCAGGGACTACCCTTACTTGATAAAGTGGAGTTTAAAATTTTACCTGACCAGGAGTCGGCTCTGATTGCCCTAAAAACAGGCATGGTAGACATTTATCCGCGTATTGATAATGCTAGGGTAAAAGAGTTGGGGGAAGAATTTTACTATCTTCAAGGTATGCAGAATTTAGTTCAGGTCATGGCAATGAATATAAAACGTAAACCTTTCAATGATCTCCGTGTACGTAAAGCCATTAATTATGCTATTGATATTGAAGAGATGATTAAGATGGCGGCGTTTGGTTTTGGTACAAAGCTTGGTTCCGGGATAAGCCCGGCAATGGTTAAATATTATGAACCTGGGTTAGAGGATAAATACCGGTATAATCCGGAAAAAGCCAAAGAACTGCTGGCTGTGTCCGGTTTCAAGAATGGGTTTAAGACAACCATTTCAGTACCATCAAATTATCAGTTCCATGTTGATACAGCTCAAATAATTGTGGAACAGTTAAAAAAGGTTGGGATTGAAGCTAAAATTGAGCTAGTGGAGTGGGCGGTCTGGTTACAAAGGATCTATAAAGGGCGAGATTATGAGATGACCGTTACTGGTTTATCCGGTAAACTTGATCCAATGCCGATATTAATCAGGTATACGTCTGATTATCCGAATAACTTTTTTAATTTCAGCAATTCAGAGTTTGATGCTTTGAATAGTCAAGCAGCAGCGGAAAATAATCCGGATAAACGGTCGGAACTATATAAAAAAGCCCAAAGAATTTTGGCTGAAGAAGCGGCTGCCGTCTTTATTATGGATCCTAATTATACAGTGGCTTTAAAGAAAAACCTCAGTGGTTATAAAATTTATCCCTTATATATACAAGATATGTCTACGGTACATTATACTAAATAAAGTAAATGGTGACTGTCATGAGGTATTTACCCGGGAAACTATTGTCTTTCATCTTTACAATATGGTTGGTTTCGCTCATAACCTTTGTCGTATTTCAGATTATTCCCGGAAATCCAGCTCAAATTATTCTGGGGGCGGAGGCTGAACCAGAACAAGTCGCGGCTTTGGAAAAAGGACTTGGTCTGGACCAACCTTTATCTAAACGTTATCTCAGTTGGCTGAAAGGGTTATGGAGTGGCGAGTTAGGGAGTTCCCTCCGTTTTTCCCAGCCGGTTAGGGGTCTGCTGGCGGGTAGTTTGCAAGTGACACTGCCGATGGCCGGGATGGCTTTAGGAATAATTATTTTCCTCGGTATTCCGCTCGGGATATATACAGGAAGATATGATCGGCATAAGCGGGGTTTTATCCTAGCCAGTTTAGTACGGTTGGGTATGGCGATACCTTCCTTTTGGTTGGGGATCTTATTGATGCTTGCTTTTGCCCGCCTGATTAAGTGCTTTGCCCCGGGAGCTTTTGTCCCCTGGGATGAAAACTGGATAGGGGCTTTTTCTTCTTTATTTCCACCGGCTTTGGCAATTGCTCTGCCAAAAGTTGCTGTACTTGCTCGTTATGTCCGGACTGCTTTTTTAGAAGAGAAAAAAGCTGATTATATTCGAACTGCTTATGCTAAAGGAGTGAGGAAGAAAACTGTTATTTACAAACACTTATTAAAAAACATCCTTATTTCCATCACAACTGTAATTGGTCTGCTCCTAACTGATGTGTTGGGAGGGAGCATAATTATAGAAAATGTTTTTGCCTTACCCGGGGTCGGAAGGTTATTAGTTTCGGCAATCAGCTACAGAGATTTTCCATTGTTACAAGGGATTGCTCTTTATCTGGCAGGAGTGGTGGTACTTATTAATTTTATGGTGGATCTTTCTTACAGTATTTTGGATCCTAGGGTTCATATTCACCAAGAATGCTGAATGAAGAAATCCAATTTTTAGCTGAAACAACATTCTGACCAGGCTGGGTGGAATATCAATACGGGTACGAGTTTCGAGCAGCATTTTCTAAGTGGATGAACAAAGCAGGGGAAAAAATCACTTTCGGTGAGAATCAAACTTTTAAAAACTTGTAGTCATTTGAGGAAAAGTATTGAGCCAGAGAAGTATGCAATTATTTAAATTTAGGTGAGACCATGAAAACAAAAATAAGCATAAACCTAATTTTGGGCTGTATTATTCTAGCTTTTTTTCTCTCTAGTATGTTTATTAGTTTCTTCTACACTCCTTATGATGTTAATCAGATGCGAAGTGAGGATCGTTTTCATCCTCCTGGGGGTCGTTATCTTTTAGGTACAGATAATTTTGGTCGTGATATTTTGAGCCGGATTATGAAAGGGACTCAGACTGCTTTTTTTGTAGGAACGTTTTCTTTAGGTATTGGGATGTTGATTGGAGTTATTTTAGGAGCTTTAAGCGGTTATTTTGGAGGTTGGTTTGATCGGGTTATTATGAAAATTAACGAAACCTTACAGGCCTTCCCGGGGATTCTATTAGCCTTAATGATTGTTGCAGTATTCGGCCCGGGAACCATTAATACGATTGTTGCATTATCTATTACCGCTGTTCCGGGCTTTATAAGGATTACGCGGAGTGGATTTTTACAATTCAAGGAATATAATTTTGTGGAAGCTGCCAAAGCATTGGGGTTTAGCGTGTGGAGAATTATGTTTAGACATATTCTTCCTAACCTCTTTCCGACTTTAATAGTTGCAGCTTCTAATGGATTTGCCGGTGCTTTACTAGCGGAGGCGGGTTTAAGTTATCTGGGTCTAGGCGTTCAACCCCCTGATCCAAGCTGGGGTAGAATGTTACATGAGGCCCAGAATTATCTTTTTAGGGCTCCCTGGTACAGTTTGACACCAGGTTTTGCTTTGCTTTTGTTGATTTTGGGTTTTAATCTTTTAAGTGACGGGATCCGGGACTTGATTGATCCTAGAAAGTAATAATAAACAATAGATTATCCAAGAAGTCGCTTATAATTTTAAATGACCTTCTTAGGTAATTATCAATCCCCTAGTAAAATGAAGATTGATTGTTTAGGTATAAAAACTTGTTAAACATATAATAACAACTGGGAGTATTCCCAGTTTTATCATATTGTAGATTGACAGTGAGATTAAACTACCATAAAATTAAAAGTATTGTTTAATCTTTTTTTCTACATACATCTAAGGAAGTATATAATTTAGTGATTTAAGTTTTGACCAAAAAATTAATACCAATTGCTCATATTGATAAATGGATGTCTAAGGTGCCTTTTCCTAACATTAAGTATTAATAGACTATCTATGTCATACCAGGAGAGGATGAACTGATTTGATTAAACGGTTTGTGAAATATTATCGACCTCATATAGGATTGTTTATCATTGATTTAGTCTGTGCATTTGTCTTATCTGGCTTGGATCTGGTTTTCCCGACGATTCTCCGGAAGATTATTGATCAATTACTACCAGCAGGGGAACTTAATCGTATTCTAATGGCTGGAGTAATTTTATTGCTGATTAATGTAGTAAAAATGGTTTTAGAATATATTGTAACTTTCTGGGGGCATGTTTTAGGACTTAGGATGGAGTATAATATGCGTAAAGAGTTATTTACCCATCTTCATAAACTATCCTTTAATTTTTTTGATAATACAAAAACCGGTTATTTAATGTCCAGAGTAGTAAATGACCTGGGAGAGATTTCCGAACTGGCTCACCATGGTCCGGAGGATATCTTTATATCCATAGTGATGATTACCGGGTCGGTTTTTATTCTCATTTCATACAATTGGAAACTTGCTCTTTTAACTTTTGTAATGGTTCCTTTAATGGTTGTTTTTGCCTATAAATATAATAGTAAGATGCATAAAGCTTTCCGGATGATTAGAGAGAAGATTGCTGAGATTAATGCCCGGGTGGAGGAGAGTATCGCTGGGGTACGGGTGGTAAAATCATTTAATAATGAAGATTTAGAAGCCAAAAAGATTGACGAGGCCAATAAAGAATTGCTCCGTTCCAGAGAGTATTCCTTACGGACGATGGGAGAGTTTTTCTCCGGTATTAACTTTCTCACTGGCTCGATAAATACTTTTGTTCTTATTTCTGCTGCGGTTTTTGTCTATCGCGGGGAGCTGACTATCGGTGAATTAGTAGGTTTTTTGTTTTATATTAATCTATTTTTGAACCCAGTCCGCAGACTACTTAATTTTACAGAGGCTTTTCAGCGGGGAATGGCTGGTTTCAGGAGGTTTACTGAGATTTTAGATCTTCAGCCGGAAATTTCTGATAAACCGGATGCGATTGTTTTATCGGATGTCAAGGGTGATATAGATTTCAAGAATGTTACCTTTAGTTATAACGAGCGAAAAACGGTTCTTAGTAATATTAATTTTACAGTTAAAGCTGGAGAAACAGTTGCCTTAGTTGGTCCCTCAGGTGCCGGTAAAACTACGATTTGCAATTTGATTCCTCGTTTTTACGAGATTGATAGAGGGCGGATAGCAATTGATGGGATTGATAATAAGAATATTACTTTAAAATCGTTACGAGATAAGATCGGCCTTGTTCAGCAGGATGTTTTCCTGTTTTCTGGGACAATCAGGGAGAATATCATCTACGGGCGTTTAGATGCGACCGAGGAAGAGATGGTAGAGGCGGCAAAGGATGCCAATGCCCATCAATTTATCATGGAACTTCCTCAGGGTTATGATACAGTCATTGGCGAGCGGGGGATTAAGCTTTCCGGTGGACAAAAACAGCGGATCTCAATTGCCCGGATGTTTTTAAAGAATCCACCCATTTTAATACTTGATGAGGCTACTTCTTCTTTAGATAATGAGAGTGAACGGATTATCCAGGATTCGATTAAAAAACTTTCATTTGGCCGGACTACATTTATTATTGCTCACCGCTTGACTACGATAAGGAATGCTGACACCATATTAGTTTTAACCGATAATGGGATTGAAGAACAGGGAACTCATCAAGAATTACTGGCGAAGAACGGCGTTTATGCCGGACTCTATAAAAATCAATTTGGAGATGAAGAATAAAAAATTAAAAACTGATCTACTTTTATTTAGTTGTGATATCAATGTGATGCAAAAATAAAATGAGGGTTTTTTAACCCTCATTTTATTTCCCAAAAAAGGGGAATAATGCAATTATGTAGAAACCTACTATATTACCTTTTGGAGGGAGACCATTGAAACAAGGAGAAAAAATATTTTTCCTTCTTTGTTCTCCTTTCATCATAAGTTGTGTGGCAAAAGCTAATGTTAAGGAGGACTGGAGGATAAATCCTGTCGATTTTAAGATTAAATGGAAAGAGGAACAGATTTCTTATACTCTAGGTGGAGGGGGCGGCTATTATTTACCAGATTTCCGTTGGACTTCAACTTTTAGATGGAAGAGTCCTACCAGCACTAACCAGCCGGCATATTTTAAAACAAGTTTACGAAGACGAATTATAGATGATTGGTGGGTAAATGCTGAAGGAAAGTATTCTCTGGCTCCTACTTGTGATTATCGCTGGGCTGAATTGAAACTGGAGAAAACTTTAGCTAAACCTTGGTCGTTTCATACCCGAGGCTCTGGTGAATGGAGACGGGTAGTTATAGGTTCTACACTGGAAAATTATGATTTAACTATGATTTCAGCCGGCTTACGTTGGCGGCCATGGAAAGACAGCTTGTGGAAGGGAGAAATTGCTTTAGAAAACAAAATCTATGAGACCCCCTCCAAATCATCACAGAAAATTGCTATCCGGAATGAACTGGCTTACAGACTCAATACTCATAATTGGAAATATATAATTGCTGAGAGTGCCAGAGAGTATCCTTGTAATCCTTGGATTAATTATTGGTATAAATCCCGCCGTTTAGAATGGAGTTGGAAGTTAAACCCGTATACAATTCTGACAAATAAATGCGGTTGGAACCGACGGATCTCAGGTGATGGTAAAGAAAACGGTAAACTTGATTTAACCGGAATCCTTGACCATTCTCTTTCGCAAAAGAATATGGTAAGTTTGATGCTGAATGCGACAAAAGTAACTGCTTTTTACGAGCCATTATCTGAAGAGATGGAGCAAGAATCATTTCCATTTTCTAATCTTCGTTGTGGAATCAGATGGGTGAAAACTATATATCCTTACTCTTTCCGGAGCGATATTTTTGGGGTGAAAAAGAATGACTCTTGGGAATTAAGATGTATGCTAAAAGTGCAGGTGGAAACGGATAAAATAAGATGGGTGTTTGGATTATCACCATGGGGAGGGTTTTTTCCTACAGATGAAAAAGGGTTTTGGTTGGAAGCAAAATATTATCTATAAGTTAAAGAATTGCATAATTTTGAATGGATCCCAAAGGTAATTATGCAATTCCCTCAATTATTAATTTGGGGTGAAAAATAATTCCCATTACCGGGATTAAGGAGGATATTAATGATAATTTGTGGAGCTTTAGTTCCTCATCCACCAATTATTGTGGCTGAGATTGGGGGAGAGGAAAGAAAAAAAGCATCAAAGACAATTAATGCTATGAATATAATTAGTGAGAGAATTAACTCTTATGCTCCGGAGACCATATTAATATTTTCACCGCACGGGCCTGTTTTCCGTGATGGTCTTGCGATTAGAGGTGGAGAGAGAGTTAAAGGAAATTTAGCCAATTTCGGTTTCCCTCATACTTGGGAGTGGGAAACTGATCAAGATTTAATCCGGGATATAATCAAAGAAACAACAAAAGATAGCCTTCTGTGTATGGAATTAACTGATGAAGTTCGATTCCAATATCGGATAGCAGGTGATTTGGATCACGGAGTACTGGTCCCTCTATCTTTTCTCAATAATATGTCATGTCGTTTGGTAGCGACCGGAATCTCCTTACTTCCCTGGTCCGAACAATATGCTTTAGGAGTGGCAATTGGGCGGGCTGTCAAGAATTCACCTCGCCGGATTGCAGTGATTGCCAGTGGCGATCTCTCCCATTGCTTAATACCTGGAGCACCTGTAGCTTATGACCCACGGGGGGAAGAGTTTGATCGAAAGCTGATTAATTTATTACAAGAAAATAAAATTGAAGAAATATTCCGTTTAGATCCTGTTTTAGTAGAGAAAGCGGCAGAATGCGGTTTTCGTTCAATATTGATGCTTTTAGGCGTCTTTGATGGCTTAGAGATAAATATCGAGTTTCTTAATTATGAAGGTCCTTTTGGTGTTGGCTATGCTATTGCCGAATTTAAACCGGGAGCAGAACAACCTGGCCGGCACCTTTTATCCACTTTGATTAACCGGAGAAAAAAAGAAGTAATAAACCGTCGAAACAAAGAGTCCCCTTTAGTAAAACTAGCCCGTTTAACAGTAGAAAACCACCTTTGCGGTGAAGAAAAGCAGATCGATTTAAAACTACCTCCTGAAGCGAATACACAGGCTGGAATCTTTGTTTCAATAAAAAAACACGGAGAACTTCGTGGGTGTATTGGTACAATCTTTCCCACCCAACCGAATGTAGCCGAGGAGATTAGGAACAATGCGATTGCCGCCGCTTTTCAAGATCCCCGTTTTGATCCGGTACAAGAGGATGAGCTTGATGAGTTAGTCTATTCCGTAGATCTTTTGAAGGCACCGGAACCCATTCAGAGTTTTGAAGAATTAGATCCCAAGAAATATGGAGTAATAGTTAGGAGAGGAAGACGGACTGGTCTTCTCTTGCCAAATCTGGAAGGAGTAGAATCGTTTGCAGAACAAGTAGCGATTGCTAAGAGAAAAGCTGGAATCGGCAAGGAGGAGGCAGTAGAAATTGAAAGATTCAAAGTGATCAGATATTTTTAATAAATAAAAAAGACAGGAGGGACGCGTATGACCAAGCAAAAAGTTTCTTATTTTCATTCGCTAACTAGTGGGAAGGTAGTTTGCACTCTTTGTCCGCAGGCTTGTCTTTTGCAAGAAGGAAAAACAGGTCGTTGCCGGGGAAGGTATGTTAGGGAGGGAAAGATTTATTCCAGTAATTACGGACGTGTCTCCTCCCTGGCTTTAGATCCTATTGAAAAGAAACCTTTATACCATTTTTATCCGGGCTCTCTAATTTTATCAGTGGGTACAGCTGGGTGTAATCTAACCTGTAAGTTCTGTCAAAACTGGCAGATTGCTCACGAAGAAGCAGAGGCTGAGGAGATCTCACCTAAAGATCTGGTTGCATTAGCTATACACTACCAGCCAAAAGAAAATATTGGAATTGCTTATACTTATTCCGAACCCTTAGTCTGGTATGATTATATTATGGATACTGCGCGTCTAGGAAAAGAGAAGGGCTTAAAAAACATTTTAGTGACTAATGGATATATCAATCCGGAACCTTTAGAAGAATTAATCCCCTATATCGATGGGGTTAATCTCGATATCAAGGGGAACGATCGTTTTTATGAAACTAACTGCGGTGGGCGTTTGGAACCTGTTCTAAATACAGCAAAAAAATTAGCCGGCCGGGTTCATCTGGAAGTAACAAACCTATTAATACCGGGTGAGAATGACAAAGAGGAAGAAATCACCAACCTGGTTTGCTTCTTGGCAGAGCTTGATAAGAAGATTCCCCTCCATTTTTCCCGATATTTCCCCCAATACCAGATGACTGCTTCTCCAACTCCCGTCTCTACACTGGAAAGAGCCTTTGCCTTAGCCAAAGAAAAACTTTGTTATGTTTATCTGGGTAATATTCGGGATTCCAGGTATAGCCAGACGCTCTGCCCGGAATGTGGACAGCTCTGGGTGGATAGAACATTGGAAGTGACAATCTCCGGATTGAAAGATGGTCATTGTACTAGTTGTGGAAAAGAGGCGGATCTAATCTTATGATTCAAGTATACACAGGGAATGGTAAAGGAAAAACCACGGCTGCAATTGGACAAGCTGTTCGGGCTAGAGGACAGGGACTAAAGGTTGGAGTCTTTCAATTTTTAAAAGCTGGAAAACAGACCGGGGAAGCCCAAATTTTAGAGAAAGTAGGGGTATTATTTAGACAGTACGGATCCGGACGTTGGTTAATCAATTGTCTACCGGAGCAGGAAGAGGTTGATTTGGCCATGAGGGGATTAGAAGAAGTGAAACAAGCAATATCAGAGGGATATAACTTGGTAGTTTTGGATGAGCTTAGCCATGCTATAAATTTTGGTTTAATACCCTTAGATAGAGTTCTTTCTTTCATTACGGAGCTTCCTAAGGATGTGGAGCTGGTATTAACTGGCAGAGATATGCCTGAACAGCTAATTGCAAGCGCAGATTTAGTAACTGAGATGAAGGAAGTGAAACATCCTTACAAAAAAGGTATAGCTTTCCGCCGGGGAATCGAATACTAAGATCAGAAAGATATTTAGGAGGGCGTAATGAAAAAAAAGAACAACTTAGACGAAAGGATCCGGCAGAAGATAGAGGAATCCAGTTTGGCCCCGTATGGGATTAAAGCTACAGTTACTAATGGCGTGGTTTATCTTCAGGGAATTGTTGATGTATTAGCCGAGAAAGAGGAAGCGGAAAAAGTTGTTCAACAGGTTGAAGGGGTGAAAGCTATAAAGAATGCCTTAACAATCTCTACTGATGGTGCATTAGATGATGGGGATGTACATTTTGAAGTTTCGGAGGAACTTAGGGTTAATCCTATGGTTCCAGAAAATGTAGGGTGTAAGGTCACAAAGGGAGAAGTACTGATTTTGGGTGAAGTTTCTTCGCAGGAAGAAGCTGATGCTGCGATTAAAGCTGCATCCAGTGCCCGTGGGGTAAAGGAAGTAAAAAGTGGATTAAAAATTACCGAAGGATCATAATGGTAAATAATGCAAGGAATTGCATGGATTGATTTAAAATTTAACCAAAAAATGTTAATAATCCCCTTGAACTTAAGCAAAACACTATATATTGTGGACAAATATGGTCTTAAGGTATCATGTAATATCTCCAAGTGACAAACATTCCCTGCAGGGAAATCACTCAAGGAATAAAATAGTATCCTCTGTAGTAAAAATTATCAGAGTTGTAGTTTGTAGGAAGGAGTTTGAAGACAGAGGATGAAAAGAAAAAGAAACGTAGTGAGTTTTCTGGTTTTTTTAGTTTTAATCCTGAGTTGTGGGAAACCTGTTTTTGCGAAGGGGATATTTGGAGTTACGGATCTAATTAATTCCCCCACTAATCGGGTATTATCCCCGGGAGGGTTTAATTTAGGGGCTCATTTTAATGAACATAGTAGAAGTAAGATCCAAATTGATGTTGGATTAGTCACTGATTTTGAAATTGGTGTAGCCCTAGATTTATATCGAGATTACAATGACATATCAATGCGCTTTAAGTATAGGTTAATCCCAGAAACCAAGGATACCTTTGGCTTTGCCTTTGGGATACAGGATATTGGGAAAGATGTTTTTTCTCCATATGTAGTAATTGGCCAGATTTTATCTCCTTATGATCTCCGGTGGTCCTTTGGTTTGGGTGGCGGAGAACTTAGTGGATTGTTCTTCGGGGTTAGTAAAGTCTACAATGCCACTCAGTTTCCTAGAGTGATCTTAATCGGTGAATATGATTCCTACGGGTTGAACTTAGGTGCGAAAATACAGATGAATAAAGGTCTGATGTTAGATGTAGGTGTAATTGATATGGAGAAGTTTGTAATTGGTTTTACTTTGACTAACTAAAGACTTTACACTTCTTTTTTGCAGGATAATTTCCAAGCTATAACTAAAGTAAAGAATAAGCTCCCTGCTAACACAAGAATTGTCAGAGGAAGAATTTTTATTCCAAAAAGATCGGCCAATTTTCCGAGGTTAGATGGGATTAATAGTCCTCCCAAAGAAGAAAAGATGATCAAGAAAGAGCTAATCTGACCCGACCAGCCGGGAAAAGATGAAGTACCCCAGGCCATAATCATCGGGAAAACACTGGAAAGTGCAAAACCAATCAAAGCTATCAGGGGAAGAGTTAAACTATAGGGTAGAAGTAACCACCCTAAAACTAAAAGTATATTACTAAAACCAGCTAAAGTAAGAAACCGGGAAATTCCGATCTGGTCGGGGGTTTTACTTAATAGTACACGGCCTATGGTCAAAGTCAGCCAAAAGATAGTGGAGGTTAAGGAGGGAGAGAAGGAACTGTTTGGTTTAACAGTCTCCCAAAAGACAGGGAGCCAGTTATATACCGAGACTTCAATTCCTACATAGATTAACATTGAAAAGCCAAGGAACCAGAGAAAAGGGTATTTGAAAGGGAAGGCTTTTCTTTTTGTAGTAGCAATACTATTATGAGGTAGTTGTGATGTAAATAATAAAAGGCAAACTATTAAAGGAAAAAGTGCTGCTATTGCGTAACTGAAACGCCAACTATGTAAGTTTTTCATACTGATCGTAGCTAAGATCGGTCCCCCAATAGCACCAGCCCCGAAGAAGAAATGGAGATAATTCATAGCTTGTCCTGGATTTTCCTGGTTGTAATCTGCACATAGAGAATTGATTCCTACTTCATAGCTACCAAATCCAAGGCCAATTATAATAGTACTAACAAAAAGAAAGGAATAGCTTCTGGTAGTAGCTCCCCCAACTAGGCCAAGGAAGAGGAGTGCTCCTCCAAATGAAAGAAATTTTCTTTTTCCTAGTTTATCCATTAAAAAGCCACTTATTATAATGATGATTAACATTCCAAAAGATTGAGCCGATAAGATTAAACCTACTTCTTGGTAGTGCATGGGGATTTCATGACGGATTGTTGAGATCATAGGTCCAAAAATACTAGAGACTAAGCCGATTGTGATAAATCCGATATATTGAGCCCATAAGACACGTTTATTCAAAAATGTTCCTCCTCAAAAACAAAATTACCCAATAATATTCAGGAATATAAGCAATGAGAATAAGATATATGAATTATGATTTTTGCCACAAGAAACATTATAACAGATTTAAAAAAATTTTGG
>DAIOHK010000034.1:12954-22433 GCA_036744795.1 Bacillota bacterium
ATTATTAAAAAGTCTTGATTATGATGCCAAAAAATGCTATTCTTAAATAAGCAAAGACAAACGTTTGCGTTAAATTTATTTAAAATATTATGATAATCCTTAGAAAGCTTTAGATACAGTTTACAGGGAAATTATTTTAAAAAACAACAAAAAAGGAGGTATATTATTGAGTAAGGAATTAAAAGTTGGTTTTATTGGCTGTGGTGGAATTGCTGCTTCCAAACATTTAAGTGCTTTGGCGAAAATTAAGGAAGTAGAGTTGGTAGGGTTTTGTGATTTATTTGTCGAGCGGGCTGAGCAGGCTAAAGAAAAATTTGACTCAAATAATGCTAAAACTTATACTGATTACCGTAAGCTCTTGGAAGATCCAGAAATTGATGTAGTTCATATCTGCACACCAAACCGCTCACACTCAGAAATTACTGTAACGGCTCTAGAAGCCGGGAAGCATGTAATGTGTGAAAAACCAATGGCGATAAATTCTGTAGAAGCAAGAAAAATGCTGGAGGCTTCTAAACGTACCGGAAAAAAATTAACTATTGGCTATCAAAACCGTTTTCGGCCTGATTCCCGTTATCTACATGAACTGTGCGCCCAGGGTGAGCTTGGAGAGGTTTATTTTGCTAAAGCACATGCAATTCGTCGTCGGGCCGTACCTACCTGGGGAGTCTTTTTAAATGAGTTTGAACAGGGAGGGGGACCCTTAATTGATATTGGTACACATGCTCTGGATCTTACCCTATGGATGATGAATAATTATCAACCCAAATATGTGGTTGGGAGCACTTTCCATAAGTTAAGCCAGACGAAAAATGCTGCTAATGCTTGGGGACCTTGGGAACCGGAGAAGTTTACGGTTGAAGATTCAGCCTTTGGATTTATTGTTATGCAGAATGGAGCAACTATTATTCTCGAATCAAGCTGGGCATTGAATACCCTTGAAGAAGGAGAAGCCATGACTACCCTTTGTGGTACTAAGGGTGGTGCTGATATGCGCGGAGGCTTAAGGCTTAATGGTGAAAAACTTGGTAAGTTATATACAACAAATGTAATGCTTGATGGTAAGGGAGTTGCCTACTATGATGGTCAGCAGCAAGATCCCGGGGATTTAGAGGCACGAATGTGGATTGATTGTATTCTTAATGATACTGAGCCTTTAGTAAAACCAGAAGAGGCTTTGGTTGTAACAGAGATTTTGGAGGCAATATATGAATCTGCAAAAACTGGTACCGAGGTTCGGTTTGATTAAAGGTGTGTAGGAGGAATTACCATGAAGATAGGTTTTCTAACCGGTTGTTTGAATTTATCATTGGAGGAAATTGTGGTGTTTGCTTCTTCCGCTGGTTTTCAGGCGCTAGAACTTTCTGCCTGGCCGGTAGTGAATACCCGGGATTATTCAGGGAGTACGATTGATGTTGCTACAATGGATTCGAAAAAGGCTGAAGAGATTAATCAGCTTTTTAGAAAGCATGGTTTGACAATATCTTCCCTTGCTTATTATGATAATAATCTACATCATGATCTTGAGGTTAGGGAAGGATATTTACAACATCTTCGTCAGGTAATTGATGCAGCCTCTCTTTTAGGGGTGGAATTAGTTGGAACTTTTGTGGGTCGTGATCAAACCAAGACGATTGCTGCTAATATGGATGAATTTGAAAAAGTCTTTATGCCGCTACTATCTTATGCCGAAAGTAAAAACGTGAAAATAATGATTGAAAATTGTCCGATGCCAGGCTGGAATGCTGATGGGTGGGGAGGTACCATTTCATACTCACCTGAGCAGTGGCGGGAAATGTTTAAAAGAGTTCCGAACAAGAATTTTGGTTTAAATTTTGATCCTTCTCATCTCTATTGGTTAGGGATTGATTATATAAAGGCCGTTTCTGACTTTAAAGATAGAATCTTCCATGTACATGCTAAAGATACTATTATATTTAAAGATAAATTCTACGAGTATGGTATCTTTGGTAAACAACTTAATCGTAAGAGTGAATGGGATGTTGGATGGTGGGCTTACCGGATGCCGGGGCGGGGAGAAATCAATTGGGCTAAATTTATCAATGCTTTAAAAGAAATTGGTTATGATGGTGTAATTAGCATTGAACATGAGGATTTGGAATATGAAGGTACAGTGGAAAAAGTGAAAGAAGGTTTAAAACTAGGATATAAGTTTTTATCAGAGAGACTTGGATAATGCATCTCATAGTTGGTGCTGGTCGCTCGTCAATTAGGCAATTCTTAATCTAACAGTTTCCAATGTTTGCTGAAACCTTTTTAAACACAAAGAATCTTACAGCCGCTAGAATAATTTAGGCGGCTGTTTGGCTGTTTAGTAGTGAAATTTTAAAAAATTATCTTGCATATAATGCCAGAAAATGCTATTCTTATATAAACAAACGTTTGCACAAAGTTGGTGAAAGTATTGAGAGTTACAATTAATGACATTGCTAAAAAAGCAAAGGTCTCTCCTTCTACGGTTTCTAGAGTAATTGCGGATAACCCAAGAATAAGTAAGGCTACCAAGGAAAAAGTAATAAAAATTATGAAAGAAATGAATTATCATCCAAATATTATAGCACGTTCTTTAGTTAACCGATCGACTAAAATTATAGGTGTGATTATTCCAGGAATGGCTGAACAGTCTTTTCAACATCCTTTTTTTCCGGAGTTATTAGGTGGAATAGGCTCGATGGCTTACGAAAAAGGGTATAAGATTCTGCTCTCTAATGTTTCAACTGTTGAGGAGGAAAAACAGACGCTAAAGGAGTTAACATTTGGAGGAATAACAGAAGGGATTATCCTTGTTACCTCCAGAGCCCAAGACCGCACTGTTAATGAACTGATTAAAACAAATTTTCCTTTTGTGGTTATTGGGAGATCAGAAAACCCCTGTGTTAATTGGGTTGACAATGATAATTTTCTAATCGGGTACGAGTTGGCAGAGCATTTTATTAAACAAGACCATAAGCGGATTGCATTTTTAGGTTTTTCTCCAGAATATATGGTGACAATGGATCGCTTAAATGGATATAAAAAGGCATTACAGGATTATGGATTGCCTGTAGAGGAAAGTTTAATCATAGAAAGTAAGTTTATTTCCGATAATGGTTATGACCTAATGAAGAGATTACTTGAACAGGGAGAAGTACCGACGGGGGTTATTGCCTGTGATGATCTACTTGCTTTTGGTGCAATAAAAGCTATTACTGATCAAGGGCTGAAGGTTCCGGAAGATATAGCTGTAGCCGGGATTAACAATGTACCACTGGCCTATTATCATAATCCACCTCTTACCTCAGTAAAGATTAATGCTTTCTCATTGGGGACCAAAGCTTTTGAAATGCTTCAGACCATAATAGAGAGTGAGATAAAAAGTTATAATCGGGCAACCATACCTGCAGAATTAGTGGTTAGGGATTCAAGTCTGAGAAGCTAAATGATTTTGTTCATAAATTAGAAGGAAAGTGAGGTTACTCATGTTTAAAGAAGCAGTTGAACATTACACAAACCCCACTTATATTTATGCTGTGGATGACCAGACCGTAGTTGTTCGTTTAAAAGCCAAAAAAGGAGATCTTAAAGAATCCATCTTTTTTTATGGAAACCGGGTATCTCCGGTTAATCCGGTTCCAATGAGTGGTATTCCTATGACTATAGTAGCCACTGATTTTCTTTTTGATTATTTTGAAGTAGAATTACCTACCCAGTATAACCGGATCTGTTATTGCTTTTGGCTTAGCGATGGGCATGAGAGTACTTATTATTATAGCAATGAGTTTCATAATACTCTACCTTTAGATCGGAATGAATATTACCAATTTCCCTATTTACGACGAGAAGAGATTTATAATGCCTCGGAATGGGCTGAAAAAGCAGTGATATACCAAATATTTCCAGATAGTTTTGCTACTGGAAAGCAAGAGATTATCTGTGCAGAACTTGTTCTCCGCAATCATTTAGGAGGAGAAAGCCGGCGGCGATGTGGAGGAAATCTGCAAGGAATTATTGAAAATCTTCCCTATCTTACAGATTTGGGGGTAAACTGCCTCTATCTTACACCAATTTTTACCGCTAATTCCTATCATAAATATGATACTGGTGATTACTATACAATTGATCCTTGTTTTGGCGATAAAGAAACTTTAAAAGAATTGGTCAGCAAAGCCCATGAAAAAGGGGTTAAAATTATATTGGATGGAGTCTTTAATCACTGTGGCCCGGAATTTTTTGCTTTCCAGGATGTCCTGGCTAAGGGAGAAAAATCACAATACAAAGAGTGGTTTTACCATCTGGAATTCCCAGTTTGCTTTGAAGATCCTCCAAATTATGAATGTTTTGCCTATGTAAAAGAGATGCCCAAATTAAATACAGGTAACCCGGAAGTAAGAGACTATTTTCTTAAAGTCGGTACTTACTGGATAGAGCAGACTAATATTGATGGATGGAGACTAGATGTTGCCAATGAGATTGACCATTATTTTTGGAAGTGCTTTCGCCAGGCGGTTAAAGCAGTTAAACCGGAGGCTATTTTAATCGGGGAGATTTGGGGGGATGCTCAGACCTGGTTAATGGGGGATGAATTTGATTCTACTATGAATTACCGGTTTACTAACCTTTGCTGTGAATTTTTTGCTAAAAGAACTATTGGTGTCTATGAATTCGATGCTAAATTTAATCATTTATTAATGCGTTATCCAAGACCAATTACTAATCTACAAATGAATCTCTTAGATAGCCATGATGTACCTCGTTTTCTCTCAAAGTGTCAGGGTGATGTTAGGCGACTTAAACTTGGCATATTATTTCAGATGATGGTTCCAGGGATCCCATCGATTTTTTACGGAGATGAGATCGGCTTAAGCGGTATGGAGGAATCGGAATATAGACAGCCGATGAGATGGGAGTTAATTGGTGGAGATTTATTTATGTATTATAAGAAAGTTATTAGCTTAAGACACCGATTTTCTCATCTTATTACAGGTCAGTATCGTAGCTTTCTTATTGATCAGGCTAATTCTGTTTATGGTTTTATCAGAGAAAAAGGTCAAGAAAAAATCTATGTATTAATAAATAATAGTGAGCATCAGCGTACAGTGGAGTTTAAGGTACAAGGTACAGAAAGATTAACTGACCTTTTAAATAACAAAGAATATTTCTTTAACAATTCTACACTGAAGTTACAGCTTTCTCCTGTTAGTGGGGTAGTTTTATATTGAATTAAGTAAAATAATTTGTAATTCCTTAATTTTATACGTTTTCACGATAAAGCTTGTTTCTTATTACCGTATTGATAGCATACATACCCCTAGAGATTGATGCTTGTATATAAAACATTCTTTGTTTTTTCTTATCGTAGAACTTGTCGTAAAAGAGATTAGTAGTTATATTACAATGAAAAAGAGTCAATTATTTCTTAATTAGCTGCCAATTTACAGTTTTGTTAAGAAAACGATTGACTCTTTTCCATTTATAGGGTAAAATAATATTGCTAACGTTTGCACAATGATATAAAATAATATTTTTAAAATGCAAATTGCTTAATCAATTTAAGGATTTAGATTCTGCGAACAAAAGGAATTATGCATCCTTGGAAAACATATAAATTGAAGGGAGGGATGCGACAAACTGTTTTCTGCCTTTAAAACATAAAATGTTAAGATTAGGAGGTTTATCAATGAAAAGGTTTGCATTATTAGCTCTTTGTTTACTCTTGATCCTGGGGATGGTTACGCCTGTTTTTGCATCTGAAGAAGGCAAATTATTAATTTGGGCGGATGATACACGGTCAAGTGTGATGAAGGAATTAGCTAAGGAATTTACTGCCAAGTATAAGGTCCCGGTTGAAATCCAAGAGATTAATTTTGGTGAGATCCGGGATCAACTTAGTGTGGCTGGCCCGGCAGGGAATGGCCCGGATGTTCTTATTGGGGCTCATGACTGGCTTGGCCAATTAATTGTTAATGGGCTGATTGAACCAGTTGATCTTGGTAAAAAGGAAAAAGATTTCTCCCCTGTAGCTATTTCTGCCTTTTCCTGGGGTAAGGAACTTTATGGTGTTCCGTATGCAATTGAGTCAATAGGTCTTGTTTACAATAAGAAGCTTGTTCCCAAAGCTCCTAAAACCTGGGATGAGTTAGTAAGTATTGGGAAAAAACTTTCTAACAAAGCTCAGCAAAGATGGGGATTTGTGATTCAGCAACCCGATCCCTACCATACATTCCCGGTAATGAGTGCTGGTGGAGCCTATGTTTTTGGAAAAAACCCTGATGGAACACTTAATCCGGATGATGTCGGTTTAAATACTCCGGGGGGAGTCCGCGGTTTACAGTTGTTCCGTGATTTAATTGAAGCAGAAATCATGCCCCTTGGTGTAGATTATAATACTATGACTACCCTCTTTAAAGAAGGCAAAACCGGTATGGTTATCGCTGGACCATGGGTATTTGAGGATTTCCGCCAGGCCGGAGTAGATTATGGTTTTGTTCCGATTCCGACAATTGACGGGAAACAACCCCGTCCGTTTGTTGGGGTACAGGGTTTTATGGTTAGCTCTTTTAGCAAAAATAAATTACTTGCTAAAGCATTTCTTGATGAATATGTAATTACAAAAGAGACAATGTTTGCTCTATTTGAGAAAGGTCAGCGTCCCCCTGTTTACCTACCTGCATTGAACATGGTAAAAGATAATGATGCGAAAGCTATTTATCAGAGTGCTAGCGAAGGAATTCCAATGCCAAATATTCCGGAGATGAATAGTGTCTGGTCAGCTTGGGGTAATGCGATTGAATTGGTTTTAAATGGAAAACTTACTTCGCAAAAAGCAATGGATGATGCAGTCGGTCAAATTAAAACTGCTATTGAAAAAAGCAGGAAAAAGTAAATTAACCCTCCTCGCTTGATGGTGTCGTTAGAGCTTCGACACCATCAAGCTCAAATTTTTATATCACAAATGATTATTAATTATTGGTCGGAATTAAATTCATAAAAGCGGATGGTGATTACTTATGAATAACCCCTTAAGACCGCTAAAGAGATATAAAATAAAAACAAGGGGTACGAGCGCTTTTACCATGATGCTAAAAATATTTATTCTGGGGTTGCTAAATGCAATGGCATTTTGGGCAGCCTTAGTACTCTTAAAAGATCAGCAATACGGGATGCTGACAGCATTAGTTATTGGCATACTTGCTATTGATTATATCTATCTTTTTAATCATGTTTATTCCTGGCGTTTTCTGCTTCCCGGAACTATTTTTTTAGTTTTAATGGTAATTTACCCGATTGTTTTTACGATTTATGTTTCTTTTACCAACTATGGTACAGGTCATCTTCTTTCTAAAACAATGGCAATTGAACAGTATACTAATCGATATATGTTGAGAAAGGATCTTCCCGTTTACAGTGCTGAGATCTTTAAAGATGAATCTGATAATTTTGCTTTTCTGCTTACTGATTCGGCAGGAAGACAATTGGTGGCCGTAGATGGAAAAGCTGTTTCCTTAGAGGAGGCTTCTCTCCAGCCTATAGATGTTGATGTAGATGGAGTTTTTGATCAATTAGGCGATTATGAACGTCAGAGTACTTTAAGTATTTTCCCTTACTTAAATCAATTACAGGAACTCTCCTTTGAACACAAAGATTTAGAATTGAAAATGCGAAGTCCGCAAGAATTTGGATATTATACGCGTCGTTATCAATATGATCGAGCACGGGATGGGATCATGGATCTGGAAACTGAAACAACTTATTATGCGAAAAACGGTAATTTTATTTCTAAAGACGGGGATTTATTGGATATTGGTTTTAAAACTACAGTAGGATGGCGGAATTTCAAAAATCTGTTTACGGATCGTCGTTATTCGCAACCCTTTATTAAGGTTTTTATCTGGACGATAATGTTCGCTTTACTTAGTGTAGTAGAAACTTTTGCCCTTGGTCTGTTACTAGCAGTACTATTAAATGATCCAAAGGTAAAATTTCGGGGCTTATATCGCTCACTTTTGATTATTCCTTATGCGATGCCAGCTGTTATCACCTGTTTAATCTGGAGAGGGCTTTTTAGTACAGAAACCGGGATCATTAATAGTGCTTTTTTACTACCGCTAATAGGAAAGACGATACCATGGTTCCAAGATCCATTTTGGGCTAAAGTAGCGGTTTTGATTGTCAATCTTTGGCTTGGTTTTCCTTACATGATGCTGATTTGTACCGGTGCCTTACAAAGTATCCCCGGGGAATTATATGAAGCAGCAATGGTTGATGGAGCCAGCGGATGGAGAAGGTTTAAGACCATTACCTTTCCCCTGCTTCTATCTCAACTTACACCGCTTTTGATTTCCAGTTTTGCTTTTAATTTTAATAATTTAAATGTAATTTACTTAGTAACTAAAGGACGTCCGGCAATTGCTGGTGCAATAACGCCTACTGGGGCTACTGATATTCTTATTAGTTACACATATCGTATGGCTTTTGAGTCCGGTTCTGGCGGTGACTATGGTTTAGCAGCAGCTGTATCTTTGATTATTTTCTTGATTGTTAGTGGAATTACCTTGATAAACTTCAAGTATTCTCATGCCTTTGAGGAGGTGCCTCAGTATGATTAATAGTAATAATAACATTTCAGAGAATGTTTGGGAGAAGATAGAGAAAGAAATAGTGAGAAATGAGGATAAAAGCTTCCGAAATAAAAAGGGCTTGATTAATCAGCTTTGGAAACAGATTGTGATTTGGATCTGTATTTTGTTTGCATTATTTCCGGTGGTGTGGGTAGTTTCTGCCGCCTTTGATCCTTCTAATTCCATTACTGGACAGCGGCTGATACCCAAAAACGCTTCATTAATTAATTTTAAAAAACTGTTGGATAGAGAAGAACAACCCTTTTTGATTTGGATGTATAATTCTTATAAGGTAGCGATCATCAATTCTTTTCTAGTTGTTTGTCTTACTTCACTGGCGGGGTATGCCTTTTCACGGATGCGGTTTCGCGGGAGAAGAACAGGTTTATTTGGTATTATTCTGGTGCAAATGTTTCCTCAGATGCTAGCGATGGTTGCTATCTATTTAATTGTTTTTCGGATTGGGCAGTATATCCCAGCACTCGGCCTTGACACTCATACCGGACTTATTCTGGTATATTTAGGTGGTGCTATGGGTGTAAATGTTTGGATGACTAAAAACTATTTTGATACCATCCCATATTCGCTGGAAGAATCAGCGATGTTAGATGGGGCTACACCTTTTCAAATGTTTACCCGTATTATATTGCCATTAGCTACCCCTATTTTAGTAGTTGTCTTTTTCCTTCAATTTATGGGAATTTATTCTGAGTTTGTTTTAGCCCGTGTGTTACTGGCAAGTAATGATAAGTTAACCCTGGCAGTTGGCTTACAATCTTTTATTGCAGATCAATATAGTAAACGGTGGGGAATTTTTTCAGCGGCAGCAATTATCGGAACAATTCCTGTAATGGTTCTTTT
>DAIOHK010000034.1:22533-24263 GCA_036744795.1 Bacillota bacterium
TTTACAGCTTGGACACATGATCGGGACAAAAATATTTATTCGGGTACCTTCTTAAAATCGCTTTCGCTTCTTCCTTTATTAAAAAACTGGGGGATAAATATTATTTATCTCTTACCGATCTTCGAATATAGTGAAAAATATAAAAAAGGGGAAATAGGTAGTCCTTACGCCATAAAAAACCATTACAAATTAGATAAAAACCTTCATGATCCACTATTAGGTGAAGGTTTAGAGATTCTAGAAACAGAATTTAAAGCCTTTGTTGAAGCCTGTCACTTATTAAAAATTAAGGTGATGGTGGATTTTGTATTTCGGACTGTGGCTCGAGATAATGATCTGATGCTTAAACATCCGGATTGGTTTTACTGGATTGATATTCAACATAATGCTAATTTTTCTGTTCCTAAAGTGACTAAGGAGAAGAAACTTACTCATGTTCAGGAAAAAACACTTAATAGTCTTTATACTACAGAGGGGATACGGGAACATTTATTAAAATTCACCTATCCACCAAATAAGATAGATTTTAAAAAGTGGGAGAAAGTAAAAGAAAAATATTTACAAACTGGTGGGAATATTTTGGATCTTATTGAAGAATTATTTGGTATTACAACGGTTCCCGGATTCTCAAATATGTTGAATGATCCCCAACCTCCTTGGCTGGATGTTACTTATCTAAAGTTTTATTTTGATCTTCATGAGGAAGCCAGCGATTGTCTTAAAGAAAATCGTGGACCTTTTTTAGAGGATGCTTTTCATGGATATGCTCCTTTTATTCTCCAGGATGGAGCATGTTTAAATCTTTACCGCGGTAAAGAGATTAATCAGGAACTTTGGGAATATATTAGCGGGGTTATTCCTTATTACCAAGAAGTTTTTGCTATTGATGGAGCCCGGATAGATATGGGGCATGCTTTACCGCCAACTCTAAATGAGAATATTATTGAGCGGGTAAAAGCAGTTAATCCTGATTTTATTCTGTGGTCGGAGGAATTTCAACCTGAAAATTCTCTAATGGCGAAAGAAAATGGCTTTCATTTTATAATTGGTAGCCTCTGGTATCTGTATAAACAGTTTAACAAACCAGGATTTTTGAAGAATTTAATAAATCATACAATGAGTTCTGCTCTTCCGGTTACCGGTGCTTTGGAAACTCCAGATACACCTAGGATTGCCCATGTCTTTCAGGATAGAAGAGGGATTGAATTTTTGGTATTATTAAATTATTTTATGCCTAATGCTGTTCCCTTTATTAATAATGGAATGGAATTACTGGAGCAGCAACCGATGAATTTGGGCCTTGATAATACGGAAGCGGGTAGGTTAGTTCTGGAACCTGATGATCCGATGTATGGTAAACTGGCCTTTTTTGACAAATATTATTTTCATTGGGTAAATGAAGAATTTGAATGGATGAGAGCTTTATTAATCAAGGCAGCCCAATTACGTTCCAGTTTTATTAAATTTATTAGGGATAAAGACAATTTTAAAACTAAGCATAGCAAGGAGAAAAAAAAGAAACTAATCTTTCTCTGCTATTCTTCAGAAGAGTCTAAAGAATATCTAATTTTTATGGCTAATAAAGATCTTAGGAATCCGGTAAAACTAAAATGGAAGACTATATTACCAAAAGACTTGCGACAAACTAAAACAATCTTAATCGCCTATGCTGCTGGTAAAATTGTAAATGAAAAGTGGCAGGTAGATGAGGTTCGAAACTTAGGCCCCGG
>DAIOHK010000035.1:0-23850 GCA_036744795.1 Bacillota bacterium
GGACAGATTGGAACCGGAGTAGAGGCCAATGAGATCCGCCGGATGCGGGATGAATTTGTTGACCGGCGTACTCAATACGAAAATGCATCTCTGGGTTATTGGGATGCTAAACAAAGAAACTTTGACCAATTAGAAGTAACTATGGCCGAACCAACCGACCTGGAAGGCGGCGCTAGTATCGGCTCTCAACTTAACGAGTTTTGGGATGCCCTGCAAAAACTGGGTAATGCTAACCGGCCGGATAATGTTGCCGTGCGTTCAGTAGTACGGGAGAAAGCTAATAACCTCTGCGATACGATCCGGGCTACTTATAACCAGCTTCAAAGTTTGCAGCAGGATCTAAATACCGAGATCTCAGTCCGGGTCGGGAAGATCAATAGCCTTGCTCAAGAAATTGCCGGGCTTAACGGAGAGATTGCCAAAGTAGTTTCCATGGGGGACCAACCTAATGATCTATTGGACCATCGTGAGCAATTAGTGCATGAATTAGCCGGTCTAACTGATATTTCACTCCAGTCAGATGAGCTTAATCGTTACACGATCAGTATTTCCGGAATGATGCTGGTTTCAAAAGATACAGCTTTTGCAATTGAAACGCAAGTTAACACGGATGATACTGATTCCATTCCTGATGGGATGAATGAAGTGGTATGGGCTCATAATAAGCAGACCGTTAACTTTTCCAATGGTGAGCTTAAAGGGTTAATGGAGATGCGAGATGTGGAAGTGCCGCACTATATGAATTCATTAAATACTTTTACTGAGACTTTAGTTGATGAGTTTAACACACAACATGCCTCAGGCTTTGGTTTAAATGGGATTACCAATACCGGTCTTTCGTTTTTTAAAGATGGAAGTGATGCTTCGAATATTACCTTAGATGATGCAATTCTTGATACAGTTGATGGTTTGAATAATATTGCCGCCTCTGCGAATGGTGAAGTTGGTAATGGCGAGAATGCTTTGGATCTTGCCAATCTAATCAAGAATGAACCCTTGATTAGTGGGACTTCCCTATCCGATTACTATGGCGGCTTGATTGCCAAATTAGGGGTTGACGCTGAAAAAGCTGGAGTTACCTATGAAAACCAGAAAACTTTGATTAATCACTTGAATAATATGCAGGAATCAGTTGCCGGGGTCTCACTTGATGAAGAGATGGTTAATATGATTAAGTTTCAAAACACCTATAATGCAGCGGCTCGTATTATGACTGCGCTTGATGAGGCTTTAGATAAACTGATTAATGGTACCGGGTTGGTAGGAAGATAGTTGCTCATGCTGGCTACCGCCCGTGTACACAAAATGATGAAAATTCAATTTAATTTATAATTTCCGCCTGGTCAGAAGTTGTTTCCTGGTTCACGTGAATTTCTTCAAGCATTCTAAGGTTCAGCTCCGGTTGAAATAGAGCACCCGCTTTATAGTCCATCCTAGACAAAAAACGGCTCGCGACCTCCATGTCGCTCGGCCTAATTTCAACCTCCGCTTCACCAAGAATGCTAAGTGAAGAAATCCAATTTCACCGCTGAAACAACATTCTGACTAGGCTAAGTAAAGAATAAAAAGAGTATGCTGGCTATTGTGAATTGATAAGCACTGAATATTTCTAAATTATAATAACGCGATTAGCCCAAGCAAAGGAGGAGTAAGAATGCGGGTTACAGAGAGTATGCTCCATAAAGGATTGACTGAAAATATACAGAGTGGTCTTGAACGTATGAATACTAATTATACCCGGCTTTCCACCGGGAAAATGATTAACCGTCCTTCAGACGATCCAGTAGGAATGATTATCGGGATGCGACTTAAAAAAGGAATTATCGAAGGGCAGCAATACAAGGAGAATGCTGATGCGGCTTTGGCCCTATTAAATGGTTCGGAGTATGCCTTAGATGAAATGACCAAGGTTTTGCATCGCTTAAATGATCTGGCGATCCAGGGTGCAAATGGGCCGCTGGATCAGACTGATCTTAATGCGATTCTTAGTGAAGTAGATGAATTAAGGAATCATTTATATCAGATTGCTAATACTCAGCAGGAGAATACTTATATCTTTGCCGGGCAAAGGACAAATCAACCGGCGTATAATATTACTCCTGACTCTCCGAATCCAGATATCATTACCTGGCAGGGCTATGATGCTCCTTTGAAAGCAGAAGTGGGTACTGGTATTACCATGGATGTAACTGTAACAGGGGAGCAGGTATTTGGTGACTTTTTTGATAAATTATCGGATTTTATTGGCCACCTGCAAAATGGAGAACAAGATTTAATTTCAAATGAGGACATTCCTGCGATTCAAAATCGCTTAGATGAAGTCCTAAAGGTTCGCGGGGAGATCGGGGCAAAAGTGAACAGACTCGAAAAGAATATTGAACGTATTGAACTGATGAATGTTAATTTTAAGGAATTACTCAGCAAGACCGAAGATGCGGATTATGCCGAAGTCTCAATGAACCTAAAAATGCAAGAAGGTGTTTACCAGGCAGCAATGGCTACCGGAGCACGGATTATCCAAAATACCTTAGTGAATTACATATAATAGTCACTCCCTTGATCTATTGAGTTCTATATAAGAATAGTCAATGTTTAGTGAAGCAATCAGCAAACTGCTGTGAGGTGAGAATAATGAAGATTATGACCAAATTTTATGCGGAGTTAGAGATTGCTGAAGAAGAGATTATACATTTTCCAACCGGGCTTCCTGGTTTTGAAAATGAACATCAATTTATCTATATACATCAGGATGAAGCTGTTTTTGGATGCTTACAATCATGTGAAAATTCGAGCACAGCCTTTGTTGTGATTTCTCCTTTTACTATTTGTCCTGATTATAGTTTTGATTTACCGGATGAAAAAGCTACAGAGTTAGGGATTACTAAACAGGAAGAGGTTTTACTACTTTCGATTGTTACTATTCCTCAAGGTAAACCAAATGATGCTACTGTAAATTTGCAGGCTCCGATTGTGATTAACACTACCGGTAAAAAAGGTGCCCAGATTATTCTAACTGATCTTGGTTATCCTTTACATTGTAGATTATGGGCGGAAAAACCGAGTAAAGCTGCGATTGCAGGTAAATAACCCGACTAAATTTTGATTTTTTAAAGGATCTTCCTAGAGTTTGGAGAAAATATAGTAAGTGTTCAGAAAGACACTAGGGATATAGACCAGTTTATGGGTATTTAGGGTTTGGAGCCTCAGCTTTGCTTTAATGGTTGATGAAACTATAATGCAGCCTAGATTGAAAACAAGAGGATAATTCAAGGAGGATTTAAATGCTGGTACTCACCAGAAAACTGAATGAGAGTATTATGATCGGTGACGAGGTCAAGATAACTATTATCGAAGTCAAAGGGGAGCAGGTAAAATTAGGGATTAGTGCTCCACGGCGTATAGCAGTCCACCGTGAAGAAGTATACCAGGAAATACAGAAAGAGAATAAAAAGGCAGTACAAACCGGGGTAGGAATAGAAGAGCTAAATGCGATGTGGGATCAAAAAAGGAAGTAAAGATGGATTTTTACCTCCTTTTTTTTATGAGTTGGTTTTATGTATCTGCTCTTAACTTTTTGTTGGTAATTGCCGATACCATATAAGAAATGAAAGTTGACTTTTTGGGGGAGTAAAGGTGAGAATTAAAATTTTAGAACAAGTAATTGAATTAGAGAACCATCCTTCCTCGATTGGAGAGTTATTTACTAAAATAGAAGAAAAGCTGGAAAATACAGGGCAGATCTTCTCCTATTTAACTATTGATGGTAATGAGATCTATACGGATTATGCCCAATATCTGATGCAGAATATAGTAGAAATTCAAGAAATAGTAGTGGGAACCAAAAGTTTTAGAGAGTTGTTGACCGAGACAATGGGTACAGCACAAGAGTATCTAAAACGGGCTACTCCCGAAGTAGAGAAACTGTGCGATGAGTTTTACCGAGGGCCGACAGAAGATTCCTGGAGTAAATTTGCTCAATTACTTGAGGGATTAGAATGGCTCTTGCAGGTCGTGACCGCGGTAGATACTTATACTCTGGTAACTGAAAACCAGCATCCTTATGCTCAACTAGGAACAGAGTTTCAGAAAAAAGCCAAGGAGCTGCAAGAAGCAATGGAAAATACAGATTATGTTTTAATCGGTGATCTGTTACGCTACGAATTTATACCAATTTTTTCCTCATTCTCTAAGACAATAGAACAAGCATTAACAACAGAGGGGTTGGCCAATGATCTTAATTGATAATCTTAATTTTCTAACCGAAAGGTTTCCCCTTTTGTGGCAGGCCATTAAGCCAATAGAAGGAAAGATTCCGGAAAGGGTAGAGGTTATCTCAGCAAAAAACGGGACACCTACCTTAGTGGTAGATAGTGAGGGAAAGTCCCTTTATCTTCATAGTAGTTACAACCCGGAAGCAGAAGCAGAACGATTTATTTCACAGTTTACAGGGGTAGAAGAATATAGTCATGTTTTCTTTTTTGGCGTGGGTTTGGGTTATCATTTGAAAGCCTTTATGAAAAAATACCCGGAGATGGATTTTACTATCTATGAGCCGGTACCAGAAATCCTTTATACCTATCTTTCTACGCACCTTTTAACTGATTTGCCAGTTAAAAACTTAAAAAATCTTTATGTCGAGACTTCACCTGCTAACCGACCGCTTCTACTAAAAGATTTTACTGATTTTTCTGATGGAAATGTCTTGTTTATTAGTCTTCCTAGCTATGAACGGGTATTTCCGGATTTAACTAAATCTTTCTTAAACAGCTTTCAAAATATAGTAGCATCGAAAAGGATTAACCTTCAGGCAACAACTGTTTACCAGAGGAAATGGACGCTAAATAGCATCAGAAACTTTAAATATCTTTTAGAAACACCTAATATTTTAAGTGAGAAAAACCGTTTTCAAGGGAAACCAGCTTTAATTGTTGCGGCTGGCCCATCTTTGATGGATGAGATCGATAATATCAGATATATCAAAGAAAATGGTTTAGCTTATATCTTCTCGGCCGGTTCCGGCTTGGTTCCGCTGCTTAATAATAATATCTACCCGGAGGCAGCAACTTCTTATGATCCCAATAATTTTGATGGTGTTTACAAACAGGTGATTGCGAAGAAAATTACCAGTATTCCATTAATCTTTGGAAGCACGGTTGGTACCTCTTTGCAGAAGTATCCTGGTGCGATGGCCCATATGATTAATAGTCAAGATACTTTGGCCCCGTACTACCTATGTTTTAAAAATGGTGGGGGAATCCAGACGATTTATGATAGTTCGACCATCACCGTAGTTTTAGTTCAACTCTTAAAGTATCTAGGATTTGACCCTCTGATCTTTGTCGGACAGAACTTAGCTTACCGAGGAGAGTATCGATATGCCGGGGGAATACCATATTATAATCCTGCTGTCAATGAACGTTGGATGAAAGGGGCTTTTTTAGTTGAAGCCGTTGATGGTAAAAAAGTATACACATTCGAGGGCTTCAACCAAATGCGCAAGGAACTACAAACTTTAATCTCCAACTATCGACAGGGGGAGTTTATTAATACTACCAAAGGTGGAGCTAAGATTGATGGAACAATCTTTACTCCTCTCGAAGAACTGATTGACCAACGATTAAAAAACAGAGTGGTAGACCCGGATTGGTTTCCAACTAGTTTTTCCTGCGTTTATGATCTAGAGCATCTTTTAGAACAGCAAAAACAGATGGATAATGATTATAACAAACTGGCTCAGAATATTAGCAGATTCAAAAAAGCCTTCTTTTCGTTAGAAAACCTTGGTTCATGGGCTAATCCGGACGAAGTGCAAAAGAAAATTAACAGGTTTGATCGGGAACTGAAAAAACTAATCAATAATAAATTCTTTGTTGTTTTTATCCAACCTAGCAGAAGGGTGCATTTGGAAATGATCGCCAAGAATATTGATGAAGTTCGCTTTGAGAATGATCCAAGTAAAAAAAGCGAAAAAATTATTAGGGTTTTTAAAGGCTTTGTCAATAGTCTGCAAAGCGACTTTGATACGATGGCTAAGGAATATGAGTCCTTACAACAGATTATTATGGAGGCAAGCAAGGCTTCCATCTAATTGAGGTGTATTACCGATGCTTAATCATAAAACCGTGCTAATTACCGGGGGGACAGGCTCTTTTGGACGGACATGTGTTAAAACATTACTGGAAAGGTATAAGCTAAAAAGGCTGATTGTCTTTTCTCGTGATGAATTGAAACAATATGAGATGCAACAAGTCTTTAATGTACCTTCAATGCGCTATTTTCTTGGTGATGTTCGGGATCTGGATCGCTTGTGCCAAGCAATGAGAGGTGTGGATTACGTGATCCACGCAGCTGCATTAAAACAGGTACCAGCGGCGGAATATAATCCGATGGAGTTTATTAAGACCAATATCAATGGGGCAGAGAATGTGATTAAAGCAGCTCTTGAAAGTGGTGTGGAAAAAGTAATCGCCCTTTCAACAGATAAAGCCGTTAACCCGATTAACCTCTACGGAGCTACCAAGATGGTTTCGGAGAAGCTCTTTGTTACTGCGAATAACATTGCCGGTGGGTTAAAGACACGTTTTGCTGTTGTTCGGTATGGTAATGTGATTGGCTCCCGGGGTTCCGTTGTCCCGTTATTTAAAAAACTGGTGGAGGAAGGGGCTAAGGAACTGCCGGTTACCGACCCCAGAATGACCCGGTTTTGGTTTACCATCCAGGAAGGTGTCGATTTTGTGTTAAAGAACTTCTCCCGGATGCAAGGTGGAGAGACCTTTGTGCCTAAGATCCCCTCCATGAGGATTACTGATTTGGTTAAATCCTTTGGTGATGATCTGAAGGTGAAGATTATCGGAATCAGGCCGGGTGAAAAATTGCATGAGCTGATGGTTCCGTCGGAGGCTTCCTACTTGACACTGGAGTACCCTGATTTTTACTTAGTTAAACCAACGATTAGCACTTTTGGTAAACTTGATTATAGTAAAAATCCTCTAGGAGAAGAGGGTATACCCCTTGAGGAGGGTTTTGAGTATCGTTCTGATACCAATCCAGTTTTTTTAACAGTAGAAGAATTAAGAAAGTTGGATGAAATATGAAAAGAATTCCATATGGTACGCAGGATATAAATAAGGATGATCTTCAAGCAGTAATGGAGGTTATGCAATCTCTTTGGCTTACCCAAGGGCCAGCGATTAAACGCTTTGAAGAGGCGGTAGCGGAATATTGCGGGGCTAAATATGCGATTGCTGTTAACAGCGCTACTTCTGCCTTACATATTGCTTGCCTGGCTGCAGGCTTGGGCTCGGGAGATATACTTTGGACCTCCCCCAATACTTTTGTGGCTTCTGCCAACTGTGGTCTCTATTGCGGAGCCGAAGTAGATTTTGTTGATATTGATCCCAAAACCTATAATATGAGTGTAAGTGCATTAGAAGAGAAACTTATAAAAGCCGAAAAAATTGGCAGATTACCCAAGGTGGTAATCCCGGTTCATTTTGCCGGTCAGTCGTGTCCAATGAAAGAGATTCGGCAGCTTGCTGATAAGTATAACTTTACCGTGATTGAAGATGCTGCTCATGCGATTGGCGGTAGCTATAAAGGAAAAAAGGTCGGTGCTTGTGAATTTTCTGAGATGACCATCTTTAGTTTTCATCCGGTGAAGATTATCACTACCGGGGAAGGCGGAATGGTTCTCACTAACCGGGAGGATCTTTACGAAAAACTAATGCGCCTCCGTACTCACGGAATTGCGCGTGATGAACGGTTTATGGTTAAACCCCAGGATGGGCCTTGGCATTACCAGCAGATTGAGTTGGGGTTTAATTACCGGATCACGGATATACAGGCGGCACTCGGTTACAGCCAGCTCCAACGGATTGATGAATTTGTCCGCCGTAGGCACGAGCTAGCAGCACGTTATGATCAGTTGTTAAAAGGGCTTCCGGTGACTTTGCCATGGCAGGATCCCCAAACTTATTCGGCCTATCATTTATATGTGCTCCGCCTACATCTGGATGAACTGACCAAGACCCGTCGGCAAATTTTTGAAGAGTTAAGAGCTATAAATATTATTGTTAATGTTCATTATATCCCGGTCCATACTCAACCTTACTATGAGAAACTAGGCTTTAAAGCAGGGGACTTCCCAGAAGCGGAGCAGTATTATCGCGAAACCCTAACTATCCCTCTATATTATCGCCTGACCGATGAGGATCAGGAGTATGTGGTTGAGGTTTTGCGGAATATAATAAAGTAGTCGCCCATCCCAGCTTTGCTGGGGCAGGTGAAAGGAATGAAAATAGAACTTTCATCCGTTGCTTGCAAAGGCTGTCATTCAACACGAGCAACGAGTAACGAGCTTCGAGGAGGTGCCGTGAAAATTGACCACTGCCATTATAGTGCAAGCCCGGATGGCCTCGACTAGATTACCGGGTAAAATACTAAAAAAAGTTTTAGATAAAACTCTTCTCGAGTATCAACTGGAGAGGTTATATACAGTTAAATCGGCGGACCAAGTAATTATTGCCACTACGGATCAAGAGCAAGAACAGCCGATTGTTGATCTTTGCCAAAAACTTAGTGTACCCTACTTCCGTGGTTCAGAAGAAGATGTTTTATCCCGTTATTACGGGGCAGCTACTAAGTATCAGGTTGATACAGTAGTAAGAGTAACTTCGGACTGCCCATTGATCGATCCGGCAGTAGTGGATCAGGTAATAAGCTTTTATTTATCCCATCAAAATGAATATGATTACGTCTCCAATACCTTTCCGGAACTAACTTACCCACGAGGGATGGATACTGAAGTCTTTTCTTACAAAGCTCTAAAAGAGGCTTTTGAAGAAGCTGTTGACCAGGTTGAGAGGGAACATGTAACCATCTTTATCAAGCGGCGTCCCAAGCGCTACCGGATTATTAATCTTCCTTATGAAAAAGATTATAGTCATTACCGGTTGACGGTGGATACACCTGCTGATTTTGAATTAATGGAAAGGATGATTACCACCTTATACCCAACTAACCCTAAATTTACCTTGGAGGACTGCTTGACACTTCTTAAAAAACACCCGGAGTGGGCCAAGATCAATGCCGAGGTCAAGCAGAAGAACGTGGAATGACGGGCTTTTGTCGAATTGAACTGAGTGTGAGTATAGTCAAAAACCGTAAACTATCGTATAATGTAAGCAGAAAGAATACTAAAAAAAGTATGAAATGGAGCGATTATGGATATTAGGGTTATTAGGGATGCTATATTAATAGGTAATTGGTTTATGAGCCAACATGCACGGGTTAGAGCAGGAAAGCGTATGATTAGTGATATTGACGTGATTATTGCTCTTATGAGTGGTGAAATTATTGAAGATTATCCTGATGACCCAAGAGGCGCCAGTTGTTTAGTATTAGGTCATACACCAGAAAATCGACCTATTCACATTGTTTGTTCTCAAGATTCAAGTGGTTCTATTGTGATTGTTACTGTTTATGAACCAGAACCACCAAAATGGGTTGATAAAAGGACGCGAGGTGAAAAAAATGCCACTGAGTAAATGTCATGTTTGTGGCGGAAAGATAAATCAAAAAATCGTTAGTACGGAGAATTGGTGGGGGGATGTATTCACTATTGTTGAAGGAGTTCCAGCTTTTGTTTGCGATAATTGTGGGGAGCAATATTTTGATGCCGAGACTTCTTTAATGCTGGATAAAATGCGTCAGAAAAAAGTCGAGATTCATCCTAAACGCGTTATTAATGTTCCAGTTTATGAATATCCGCTTAAAACTTTAAAGATTTAATGAAATGAAGGTATTTATTCGCGCTGACGCATCAACAAAAATAGGGACAGGGCATGTCATGCGCTGTCTTACTTTAGCTGGAGACCTTAAACAAATTGGAATAGAGGTCTCTTTTATTTGCCGGGTTTTGCCGGGGAATTTATGTGACTATATTGAGAGCAAGGGGTTTAAGGTTTATCGCTTAAAAGCAGAAACAAATTTGACTGAAGATAAATATTGGGAGTGGTTAGGTAAAAACTGGTTAGAAGATGCTCAAGGAACACGGAAAATACTGCTAAATAAAGCTATTGATCTTTCCGATATGAATAATAAAGATAACCAAGCTCCGTTACTAAATGATCGATATTACGGTGAAAACATAACTAATATTTGTTCAAGAATAACAGCCGAAATTTTTGACGATGCGAAAGATTCCGAGCTTAGTTCGAACTCAAACTTAGTGGTAGATAGTTATGCTTTAGATAGCAAGTGGGAGAAGTATTTACGGCCCTATGTCAATAAGATAATGGTCGTTGATGACCTGGCAAACCGCCCACATGATTGCGATCTTTTACTTGATCAGAATTATTATAAAAACCTGGAAAACCGTTATGATGGATTAGTACCATCTCATTGCCGAAAACTCTTGGGTCCGAAGTATGTGCTTTTACGTCCGGAGTTTCATGAAGCAAAGAAAAACTTAAGAAAAAGAGATGGTAAAGTCCGAAGGATTCTTGTCTTCTTTGGCGGTAGTGACCCTACTAATGAGACGGTAAAGGCCTTGGAGGCGATTAAGTCTCTAAACCGTCCGGAGATCGCTGTTGATGTGGTGGTTGGAGCAGCCAATCCTCATAAGGAACAGGTTAAAAAGATTTGTAATCAGATGCCTAATACGACATATTACTGCCAGGTGGAGAATATGGCGGAATTGATGGCTAATGCTGATCTAGCGATTGGAGCAGGAGGCGCTACTACATGGGAGCGGCTTTATCTGGAACTACCGACGATTGCGATCGCGGTAGCTAAGAATCAGGTGGAGACGTTGGAGGCCTTGGGGGAGGCGGGAATTGTATCGTATTTTGGAGAGAGCAGTGAAGTTAGTCAAGAAAATCTAGTCAGTAGAATTAGAGATAAACTATGATTATAAATCCGCAATTTAATATAAAAGAACAATAAAAATGGCAGAGGAGAAGATAACATTTGAAAATTTTAGTTACGCATACACGGGATACTTTTAATTATGGTTCAGCGATGATGGCTATTAATTTGATATACTATTTAAATAATGCATTAGATGGGGATGTGGATTTTTTTACCGATGTTCGGGGTGAAGAGAATTTATTGAGACTGATTGCTTCAACTTCATTAGATAATATTTATATTAATAAGGTACTGCCAAAGAGGGAAAAAGTATATCGCTTTAAGGTGTTTACTTTTTTCAATGATGTTAATTGCAATATAAGCTGGATAAATAAGTATTCAAAAGGAATTATAAAGAATTATGATGCTTTAATTGTACTAGGTGGCGATTCTATATCTGAATACTATAATAAATTAGCAGCTGTTTTAGAAACATATAAACTTTACAAAATTTCGAAAGAAATACCTGTGTTTTTGCCTAGCCAGACAATAGGTCCTTTTACTAAATGGAGAAAAAAGGCTGCTAATAGATTTTTGAAGAAGTGTTATATTTATGCACGCGATTTATGGACTATAAATTACTTAAAAAATGCTTTAAAATTACATAAAGTTTTCGAAGCTGCCGATTTAGCTTTTTTAGATCTCCCTAAACAAAAGGTTAAAGATGAAACTTATAACATATTGAAATATTACAATTTGACAAAAGATGCTTATATAACTTTAGTCCCTTCTGGTCTAGTAAATAGTTATACTTGTAATTCTTTAAATTATATTTTAACGTGGCGCGATATACTGTTGAATTTATTAAAAGATCAAAGATTGAAAGATAAAAAAATAATTTTATTGCCACATGTGGTAAGACCGTATAAGGTAGAGGATAGAGTAATAATTAATCAGATTTTAAAACAAATAAATTCCTGTTATCAGGAGAGAATAATACCAATATATGATATTTTATTACCTCATCAGGCTAGAATAATATTAGGTAATGGAATATTAACTATTACAGGAAGAATGCATGCTGCTATTTCGACCTTTCAAATGGTTAAACCAGCAATAAGCTTATCTTATGGCGTTAAATATGGGGGAGTTATTGAGGATACGCTAGGGATAAAAAATTTAGTGGTTCAGGCTACTCAAGAAGATCAATGGAACCTTGGGGTAATTAGTGATGAAGTTAAAATAAGGGTCGATTATGTATTAAAAAATTATGACAGGATTCAAAATGAGATAAAAGAAGCAGTGAAAAAAAGTAAGGAGAAAGCACTATTTCAAATTAATCATATCGCACAAATGGTGCAAGATCGTAATCAATAATGCAAAACTCAGTTTCAAAGATTACCAAAGAAGATAGGTGTACGGGTTGTTCTGCTTGTTATAATGTATGTTCACAAGAAGCTATTGAAATGCAGTTAAGCATGTTTGGCTTTTATTTGCCTAAAATTGATTCCAATAAATGTATCAGTTGTGGAAAGTGTTTACAATATTGTCCTATGAATTTTGAGAAACAGAATAAATATGGGGAAACTTCAAACTATAACATAACTGCTTACGGAGCCTGGTCTAAAAATGACAGTATTAGGTTAAGTAGTTCTTCGGGCGGTATCTTTACTGAACTGGCTATTTCAATTCTCCACGAAGACGGGGTAGTATTTGGTGCAGGCTGGAACAACCAGATTCTTCAACATATGACGGCTGCTCATATTGAAGATTTAGTGAATTTACAGGGGTCAAAATACATCCCAAGCTATATTGGGAAAAGTTATATAAAAGTATGCAAATATTTAGAACTAGGAAAAAAAGTTTTATTTGTAGGCACTCCTTGCCAAATTGCAGCTTTAAAAGGCGTTGTTAAACACGAAAACTTAGTAACTGTAGATCTAATTTGTCTTGGTGTGCCATCATTAGTAGCTTTTAAAAAGTACATTATTAGCAAAATAGGAAATAAAGAAATAAAAACAATCATGTTTCGGGATAAAAAGTATGGTTGGGAAAATTATAGTATTAAAATAACTACTATGGATAATTATGTTTATGAGTCTGCTTCAAAATACGATCCTTTTATGGTGGGTTTCTTAAAAACCTTGTATTTAAACAAAGTTTGTTACAGTTGCCCATTTGCTAAATTACCGAGAATGGGAGAGCTAACTTTAGGAGATTATTGGGGTGTGGATGAGAAAATAAGAAATCAGAAAGGAATATCAGTTGTTCTTGTTAATAATAGAAAAGGGGAAATATTATTAGATAAACTTATTTTTCAGAAAAGAATTATCTTGTTTAATACTGAAATTAAGGCAATTTCCGAGAAAAATAAACGACTTATTGAAGGTCAATACAATATCCCTGCCATAAGGGAAGAACTCTTACAAGAATTAATAAAGAATGATTTCAAATTAATCGAACAAAAATTCATTAAACCTCCAGATAGATTTCTTTTAGAAAAAATAAAACCTAGATTAATGAAAGAACAACTTATTATTTTTGGTACTGGTTCCGCTAGTCAACGAATTTTCCATTTTTTTAATGAAAAAAGTATTAAATTTAATATTAAATATTTTGTTGATAATAATCAAAGCAAATGGGAACAATATTTTTTTTCAAAAAAAATATGCGAACCCAAAAAACTGTTGCAGGAAAGAAAAGAATCAATATTTGTTATTGTTGCCAGTTCATATTATACTGAAATTAAAGCACAGCTGGAACGTATGGGGTTTCTAGAAAATGTTCACTTTATTAATGGGATGCATTTATTGATATAAGTACCTTCATGCATATCATTTATAAAGAATTGATAAAAGTATTATTTTTCATTTGTTAAAAAGAATGCTAGATAGGAAAAGGCGGGGTTAATTTGCAACAAATACCTTTGGTATCCATAGTCTTACCAGTGTACAATGGTTCGAAATACTTAGCTGATGCTATAGAAAGCTGCCTTAATCAGACTTATAATAATTGGGAATTAATTATTGTTGACGATTGTTCAACTGATATAACTCCTAGTATTGTTGCGGAATATATTAAAAAGGATTTACGTATTAAATATATCCGGCATACTACAAATCGGAAACTTCCTGGAGCGTTAAATACTGGGTTTGGTATGGCAAAAGGCGAATATTTTACATGGACTTCGGATGACAACCTTTATCATCCCAAAGCAATTGAAGAAATGATAAAGTTTTTACAGAGAAACTCTCAAATCGATGTAGTATATACAGACTATACTATTATTAACGAAGAAGGTTCTATAATAAAAAACCAGATAGTTGAAGAACCTAATGTTTTAATATATCGTAGTTGTATTGGTGCTTGTTTTATGTACAAATCTGAAGTACATAACTGTTTAAATGGTTTTGATGAAAATTTATTTTTGGTAGAAGATTATGATTTTTGGTTAAGGGCTTTTAGACATTTTACAATGAAACCTTTACATAAAAACCTGTATTTTTACAGACGACATTCTCAATCACTTACCGATCAGTATAATGAGAGAATATTTTTATTAACTAGAAAAGTAATGGCACGTTACGAAGCTAAAGATTTTCAATTAAATATAGATGATATTAAGCAACGCCCTGTTTTTATTTGGGGAACAGGGAATGGGGGTAAATATACATTTAGAGCATTAGAAAAAGCGGGTATTGAAATTAATGGTTTTATTGATAGTAATCCCGTTAAGTGGAGGAAACAATATTTCAATTTACCAATTAGTTCTCCAGAGGATATGGGAAGAACTAGGTTTCGAATTCCCCCTTTTATTTTTATTGGCTCTATATTTATAGATGAAATAGAAGAAAAACTTAAAGAGCTTGGTTATGAAAAAGGTAAAGATTTTACAGTTAATATCTTTATTTAATTAAAACATAATCTAAGAGGGAATGTTGATTACTTTGTATTTTCTTGAAAGAAAGATTAGGGTTAAAAGCTCTTTAATGTTTCTTTATGGAAAAGATTAATTCTATAAATAAATTAAGGTGGTTACTATGAAAATATTTTATACCATAACTTTTTTGCATTTTGGTGCTGGTCGAGCTTTATTAGATCTTGCTAAAGAGGCGATTATAAGAGGCCATAAAGCAGTAATTGCAGCTACAGAAAAATATGATCAATATGAAAGCCAGATACCTTTAATCCATGAAGCGGAAGATTGGGGTATTCCTGTGGTTTTAGTAGAAGATTTGTTCACGCGAGATTTTGACCGAATATATTTATCTGCAAAAAAGATGAGAGAACTATTTCAAAATGAGAGATTCGATATTATTCATTCTCATGCTGCCGTGCCGGGGTTTGCGGCGATGTTAAGTTCGAAAATAGCTTATGGGCATTTTTTACCTCATCTTTCAACAGTGCATGCTTGGGGTCCACAAAAGTCCTCTTGGATGAAATTGCAGGATGTTCTATTGTTAAATAATGTGAATGCGGTTCATGCTGTTTCTTACGATGTTGCCGACTTTCTAATCAAAGAAGGAGTAAAAAAAGAACTCATCCATTCTATTTATAATGGTTGTGATTTTTCAAGGATTGATCGAATTATTAATGATAAAGAAGCAGTAACTATCGAAAACACAATAGATAAAAATAAAGATTTTTGTATTGGCACTGTTGCAGATATGTCTGAACGAAAAGGTATAAAATATTTGATTGAAGCAGTAGCTAGTCTTCCTTTAGAGTTAATTAATCGTTTGCAGGTAATATTAGTCGGGGATGGTCCAGAGAGACAAAGTCTTCAGCAAAAAACTAAAGAGTTGGGATTAAAAGATGTGATAAAATTCATAGGGTATTCTACAAACCCGTTTAATTATATGACCAAGTTTGATTTATTTGTTTTACCATCACTTTCTGAAGGCTTACCTGTTACACTTGTAGAAGCCATGTATCTTAAAATACCAGTTTTAACAACTGATGCTCAGGGTAATCGAGAAATTGTTAGAAACGGAATAAATGGGATGATGGTACCGCCACGAGATAGTGAAAAGCTTGCGGAAGCAATAGAATTATTTTATAAAAATAAAGAGTTATACGCTAGTAAAACTGAACAAGCGTATAGATGGGTAGTGGAAAACTTTAATCGCAGGAAAAATTTTGACCAAATATTTCGATTGTATAACGAACTAGAATTAAAGCTTTCAAGATAAAAATTGAAAGCGAAAGAACTAACGTTTATTTAGGAGCTTTCACTGAAATAAAATTAACGGAGATAGCGATGGAAGTTCAAAATCATTTATATAATCAAGAATGGTATGTAAAAGACTACAAAATAGTCCAATGCCAAACCTGTGGTTTCAAACATATTTACCCAACCCCATCCACCTTAGAACTAGAGAGGTTTTATTGGGGAAAATACTACAAAGAGATTAAACCATTTCCCTATGCGCAAGTTACAGAGGAATATATTGGCAAGCGAATCGAACAAGTTAACCGAAACTATAGTTATAATGAAATATTTAACCGGGTTGAAAAACTTAAATTGACGAATATTCAAAGAATGGTTGATATTGGCTGTGGTAACAACCTGCTGGTAAGGTTTTTTCAGGACCGAGATTGGGAAGTTTTTGCCCTTGAACCGAGTCACGATGCGGCAAATTTCTTGAAACTATTTGATCTACAGGTTTTTGATTGCTCGGTTGAGGAGATAGAATCGACAAATATAACTGAGATATCTTTTATTAATCTCCAATTTGTTTTGGAACATATCGTGGAACCTTTTACTGTTTTAAAGAAGCTCTACGAGATAATGGTTCCTGGAGGAGTAATCCGAGTTGCTGTCCCAAATGATTTTAGCGAAGGTCAGCTGGCTTATGTGGAAAGTTACAAGGAAGACTTTCATTGGGTATGTTTTCCAGATCATATAAATTATTTTACATTTGATTCTCTGCATAATTTGCTTGAGAAGATCGGGTTTCAAGAAGTTTATCGTACAACTAACTTTCCCTTGGAGTTTCTGCTAGCTTCTGGACTTAATTATTATGCTAGTGAAGAAGAGAGAAAGAAAGTCGGGCCTATAGTAAAAGATTTTGAAAGCTCATTTAGGAATACCGGTCGGGGAGAACTCTTGAAAAAATATTATGAGTCGTTAGCACAATTGGGTTTTGGGCGTTCGATTTATATATACGCGATTAAAAGGTAATGCCTTCTTTTATAATAAGGACTTTTTACAAAATAAGATAAGCGTTTGAAAGAACGGGTGAGAAGATGTTCACCGTCCTATTTACTACTGTTGGGCGCAGGGCTGAGTTAGTGAAGGCTTTTAAAGAATCATACGAGTGGCATGGAGTAAAGTCTCGGGTTTTCGGAGTAGACATTGCACCATCCCTAGCTCCGGCGTCTTACTTTGTTGATAGATGCTTTAAAGTCCCCAAAGCCAAGGATGAAGGCTATGTCGATTCTTTACTTGCCATCTGTGAAGCAGAAAAAGTAGATTTATTGATTCCCCTTTTTGAACCGGAGTTTTTACTTCTGGATGAGAGGCATCCTGAGTTTGCCAGGATTAATACCTTTTTGCTCCTCTCTGAGTGTAGAGTAATAGAAACTTGCAGTGATAAGTTTAAAACCTACCAGTTTTTTATCAATAATGGAATTAAGACTCCCAACACTTGTTTACCAGAAGATTTACCGGAGATGATTACATACCCTCTATTTATTAAACCCCGAACCGGCATGGGTTCACGAGGTGCGCAAAAAGTGGAGAGTTTTGAGCAGTTAGAGTTTATCTTACGACATAATTCTGGTTTCCTGATTCAGGAATATATTCCCGGGAAAGAATATACTCTTGATATTTTAGCGGATTTACAGGGAAAAGTTCTATCTGTGGTGCCCCGGGAGCGTCTTGAGGTTCGGGCTGGTGAAGTCAGTAAAAGCCGGACGCTCTATCGTTCGGATCTGATTGAACAAGGAAAGCGGATCGTGGAGCAACTTGGTGCGATTGGTCCGATAACTGTACAATGTATAGATAATGGTACAGATCTTTATTGGATTGAGATTAATCCCCGGTTTGGGGGAGGGGTTCCCCTATCGATTAGGGCCGGGGTCGATTATCCCTATCTCTTATACCAAATGCTTCAAAAGCAGAGTGTTAAACCTTTGCTTGGTCAATATAATCATAATCTGACGATGCTCCGCTATGATCAGGCGGTTTATTTTTAGAAAGTATTTCAGATGATACAGATTTAATTAGACTACAAAAGCATAATGAACTTCAAGTTTTATCAGATTTTCTTAGCGAGATAGAGAGAAAATAACTTGAATGCTCATAACTATGGTTTGATAATTATTTTGAGAGTCAATATAAAATGCTTGTGAATGGATATAACTTTTTACAATCAGATCAAATGCACTTAAAAAAGGCAGGTAGCTTAAATGATAAAAATTATGCCAATTTTTGGAACCAGACCGGAAGCGATTAAAATGGCTCCCTTAGTTAAAACTTTAGAAAAACGGGAAGAGATCCAAACTATTACTACGGTGACAGCCCAGCACCGGGAGATGCTGGATCAAGTATTAAACCTTTTTAATATTGAGCCTACCTATGACCTTAACATTATGGTGCCGGGACAAACTTTAACTGAGATTACAGTGAAAGTTCTACAAAGGATTGAGAGTATTATTAAAAAGGAGAAGCCTGATTTAATTTTGGTCCATGGGGATACTTCAACGACTTTTGTTAGCAGTTTAGCCGCTTTTTATCATCAGATCCCAGTCGGTCATGTAGAAGCGGGTTTACGGACCTATAATAAATACTCCCCTTACCCCGAAGAGATGAATAGAAAGCTTACCGGATGTTTGGCAGATTTGCATTTTGCTCCAACTCGGATTGCAAAAGATGCTTTACTAAAAGAAGGAATCAGGCAGGAAAGTATTGTAGTAACCGGGAATACAGTGATAGACGCTTTATTACAAACGGTTAATAAAGATTATGTATTTAAGGATGATACTTTAAATAAGCTGGATTTTCATAACAAAAAGATTATCCTAGTTACCGCTCATCGCCGGGAGAACTTAGGTGAACGGATGGAAAATATATTTTTAGCGATTAAAGAGATTGTAGAAAACAACCCTGAGACGGAAGTGGTTTTACCTGTTCATCTAAATCCTGTAGTTCAACAATCTGCGCTACAAATATTGGGCGGGGTAGAACGGGTAAGACTGATTGCTCCCTTAGAATATGAGGAGTTTATTAATCTGATGAATCGCTGTTACTTAGTACTAACCGATTCCGGCGGCCTTCAAGAAGAAGCTCCGGCTCTAGGCAAACCGGTTTTAGTGTTAAGGAATACTACAGAGCGGCCAGAAGCAGTAGCGGCGGGAACAGTAAGATTGATTGGTACCGATCGGGGAACGATCGTTAGGGAGACTACTACATTATTAACCAATAAAATAGAGTATCAAAAAATGGCTGAAGCAGTAAACCCTTATGGGGATGGGAAAGCAGCAGAGAGAATTTTCCAAGCAATATTGTATCATTTTAAATGTACTGACCAGCCAGTTAAAGAATATAGAGGTTAAGGGATGTCTTCGGAAATATATTCGTTAAATGCTGGAAGATTCAAAGATCATACAAAAGTAAGGGAGATGTTCTTATGGACATAGCAGCAATGTCAACTCTAATTAGTCAGACTAGCCTACGCTACCAGGCTAGTGTGTCGGTTCTGAAAATGGCGATGGATGGGGCTAATGTACAGGCTGAAGATTTAAACCAGATACTAGAAGAGTCTACTAAGGAAATGGAATTATCTGTTCAACCTCATCTTGGTAGTAATATTGATATTGAATTGTAATGTTAAAAAAGATTATTCTACCTTTTTAATAAGACATATCTCTGGGTAATGAAAGTAACTCCCTTCAACTGAGGGGAGGTCTTCATCTCTAAAGCCAAAATGAAAATGGACTCCACAAGGTAATGGGGGTATTAAAGATGCATACGATACAAATAGGAAGTCATCTAATAGGTAAAAGCAATCGCCCTTTTATCATTGCAGAGATGTCTGGTAATCATAATCACTCTCTCGAACGTGCCCTTGCAATTGTTGAAGCTGCTGCCCAAGTGGGGGTACAGGCCTTAAAACTTCAGACTTATACTGCTGAGACGATGACCATCGATAAGGATGATGGAGAATTCTTTATTGACGACCCAAATAATCTATGGCAGGGGACTTCTCTGTATAAACTTTATCAGAAGGCATATACCCCTTGGGAGTGGCACAAGCCTATTTTTGATCGTTGCCATGAATTAGGTATTATCGGATTTAGTACTCCTTTTGATGCAACAGCAGTTGATTTTTTAGAAAGACTGGATGTCCCCTGTTACAAGATTGCATCTTTCGAAAATACGGATCTGCCATTAATAAAAAAAGTAGCAGCTACCGGGAAACCTTTATTTCTTTCTACAGGGATGGCGACAGTGGCTGAACTGGATGAGACGGTACGGGCGGCCCGGCAGGCTGGGTGTAAAGATTTGGTTCTCCTCAAATGTACTAGTACCTATCCTGCTAATCCTAAAAACTCCAATTTACGGACAATTCCCCACCTGCGTGAGCTTTTTAACTGTCAGGTGGGAATCTCCGATCATACTTTGGGAATTGGAGTAGCGACTGCCGGGGTTGCTTTAGGCGCTACTGTAATTGAAAAACATTTTACCCTTAGCAGAGCGGAAGGTGGGGTTGATGCTGAATTTTCTATGGAACCTCAGGAAATGCGGAGCCTGGTTGTAGAATCAGAACGGGCTTGGCAAGCTTTGGGGGAAATAAGCTATGGTCCCTCAGAAGAAGAAAAACCATCTTTAAAACACCGGAGATCACTGTATATCGTTGAAAATATGAAAGCGGGAGATGTTTTAACGGATAAGAATCTTCGGGCGATTAGACCGGGATTAGGTTTACCACCTAAATATTATACCTTGATTATTGGGAAACGAGTAAAAAAGGATATTAAACAAGGGACTCCTGTAAAGTGGGATCATTTATTATAAAAAGTAAAAAATAATTATAGCTAATTAGTTCTTTATTTGCCTGTAAAAATTTATTGATTTCTTTTCTAGTTTAATAATTTTGCTGAAATTGCATCAGGCATAGTTTGATCCTTTTTCGTATAAATCTAATAACCTACATCGTATTAACTGTAAAATATCTATGTATTTTATGTTTAGCTTAGAAAGTTGATCTATTATAACAAAAGATGAAATAAATTTAATAAATACCTATAAAGCTTTTTTAATTAAATCCGATATAAATAGTGAAAGCGGAACAAGGAATGTTTCGCGGCTTTTTGAACCATTGGGCGGCCGACCAATGGGGAGAAGAGAAATATAATATCAAGGAGGACTTTTTGATGAGGATTGTAAACAATATTTCTGCCATGAACACTAACCGGGTATTAGGTAGAACAGACAATGCTTTAGGTAAAACTTTAGAAAAACTCTCTTCCGGGTTACGGATTAACCGTGCAGCTGACGATGCTGCGGGTCTTGCTATCTCTGAGAAGATGAGGGCTCAAATTGGTGGAATTAAACAGGCTGTCCGTAATGCTCAGGACGGAATTAGTTTTATCCAGACTGCAGAAGGTGCACTCAATGAGACTCACTCGATCCTTAATCGTATGAGAGAGTTGGCAGTTCAAGCTTCTAATGGGATCTACACAGATTCAGACAAGCAAAAACTTCAGGAAGAATTTACTCAACTCTATGACGAGATCGATAGAATTGCCGAGACCACTCAATTTAACACGAAAACATTACTTTCTGGATGTTTTGCGAATGCAGGAAGTGGTGTCGTATTCCAGATTGGTGCTAATGCTGGTCAATTCATCTCTGGTACAATTGCCAATATGACTGCTAGTGGATTAGGACTTGCTGCATCAATTAGGTCTGGGGCGACAGGTATTGGTAGTGGATCTACAATTACAGGAATACAAAGCGTTCTTTCTGGCGTAGATACCGCAATCGATAAGGTATCGGCCGAACGTTCTAAACTTGGTGCTATGCAGAATCGTTTAGAGCATACTATTGCTAACTTGGGTGTTACTCAGGAGAACTTAGCAGCTTCTGAAAGCCGGATCCGTGACGTTGATATGGCTCAGGAGATGACAACCTTTACTAAACATCAGATTCTGATCCAATCAGCTACAGCAATGCTTGCCCAGGCTAATATGAAACCTCAGGCAGTGTTACAACTTCTCGGATAAAGGAAATTTTAACCTAGGTTTGGGTTTCCGGGCCGGCCGGGCTTGACCGGCCGGCTTTTCCTTTTATTTAATAACGTAAATTTGCAGTCTTACATCTTGTTTTTCGCACTTTGTAAATTAACTTTTAGTGATGGTGTGAGAGATAAGTTTTATATATCATCTACTCGGAAAGATTATTAATCAAAGTCTTGTAATTTGGGAGCATGGGGCTTCAATAAAAATACTACTATCGGGGGTGACCGCAATGCGGGTAGAAAGGATTCAACCCGAGTTTAGGCCGGTAGAAGGAGCTATTACCTCGAAAGAACAGGGAAAGGTGTTAGAACCTTTTATGACACCACTTTCCCGGGCAGCACAGGAAAAAGAGAATAAACAAGATCCGAATTTAGCGGGGAAACTTGAAGATAAAGTAGATCAATTGAACAAAACGGTGGAGATTTTTGATAAAAAGATCCACTTTCAAATACATGAAGAGACAAATAGAATTATGGTACAGGTTATAGAAGCGAAGACCGAGGAAGTTCTTACTGAGATTCCGCCGGAGAAGATCCTTGATCTGGTTGCTAGAATCGAAGAGATGATCGGTTTGATCGTGGATAAAAAGGTATGAGGGGGTTGCCAAGATGGCAGGAACACTAGGAATTAATGGTATTATTTCCGGTTTTAATACTGATGAAATTGTCAAAGCACTTATGGAAACGGAGAGGCTTCCGCTTACGAGTATGGAAACAAAGAAAGGGAATCTGCAAGCACGCTCAGATGCATGGCGGGAATTAAACTCGCGGATCTATAAGCTAAAAGATGCTGCTTATAACCTCCAATCATTTACTACTTTTAGATCACAAAAAGTAACAGTATCTGATGATAAAATTCTAACAGCTACTGCTTCGGCAGAGGCTTTACTCTCTTCGTATCAGCTTAATGTGAAAAGTTTGGCCAAAGCACATTCAGTTTCTACAGGTTTGATTAATGATTTAACCACTCTTTCCGGAGGTAAGATCCAGATTTCGATTAATGGGGTTAGTAAAGAAATAGATATTGCTCCGGAAGGCAGTACTAATCAGGAAAAATTAAATTCTATAGCTAAACAGATTAATGCTGCTGGAGCTGGGGTAACTGCTTCAGTAATCAACTTGTCAGAGAATGAATATAAACTTTATTTGACAGGTAAGGAAACAGGGGTTGCGAATCAGTTGGTTTTAGAGGATGTGGGAACTGATCGAGTACTAAAAGATCTAGGCGTTTTAGATGAGACTGGGTTGATTGCTCATGAGGCACAAGCGGCGACTGATGCGGTTATAGAGATTAATGGGGATACTACTAATCCAGCTACCAGGTCTAGTAATTCAATTACAGATCTGATTCCCGGGGTTACTCTTACGCTGAAAGAAGAAGGTTCTCTTGATTTAGGAGTAGAGCTGGATAAAGAGAAAGTAGTGGAAACTGTAAAGAGTTTTGTTGATGCCTATAACTCAGTGATGGATTATATTAATCAGAATAAAACTTTTAGCTATAATGAGACAACAAAGACAGGTACTGCCGGAAAACTCTTTGGCGATTCCTCTTTAATGTATATTGAATCACAGATCAAAAATACGCTTGGTCAAAAGGTTGATGGAGTTGATCCAAGCGTCGGGTTACTGAGTTTAGTTGGGATTAAAGGGGCCTCTGGGGTTGAAGGGGCAAAATCCGGGAAATTAGAATTTGATGAAGACCTTTTTAAAACAAAACTTGATTCCAATTTTGATGATATTACCAAGCTTTTTGGTG
>DAIOHK010000036.1:0-23301 GCA_036744795.1 Bacillota bacterium
CCTAAAGGCGGTCTTTTACTTATTCCATATAAGCCCCTTTGCTGACTGGAGCTGCTCGATCAAAATAACGTTTTAAAATCCCATGTCTTTCTTTATTTACCGGAGGTACCCACTTCTCTTTCCGCTTAGCTAATATCTTATCTACTTCTTCAGAAGGAAGTTCTTTCCCGGCAAAACCAATGACCTCAAGTCGGCGGTGGGGAATATCTATCAAAATTAAATCTCCTGTTTCAATCAGAGCAATTGGGCCCCCTAAAACAGCTTCCGGCGAAACATGACCAATACAGATTCCTCTGGTGGCCCCGGAGAAACGTCCATCTGTAATCAGGGTGACAGTAGATGATAATTCAGGAATAGAAGCAACCGCTTCAGTCATCATAAAGAGCTCCGGCATCCCTGAACCACGGGGCCCTTCATTCCGGATGATCACAATATCTCCTGGGTTAATCCGGCTTTCTATGATTGCCTGGTAAGCCAGGTCCTCAGATTCAAAGACCACAACCGGCCCTTTTTTAATAAAATCCTGGTTGGAAACAGCCGCATATTTAATAACCGCATGTTCTGGGGCAAGATTCCCACTAAGGACAGCTACTGAACCTCTTTTCTTGGTGGTCTCTGGTGAACGAATAATATCTGAGAAGTTAATCTTATGATTAGCCAGGTAAGACTTGATCCGATCAACATAACTGTCTTGGCCTAGTTCTTCTAAATTCTCCCCTAAGGTCTGCCCAGTCACAGTCATGACCGATAGATCCAAGTGGTCACGGATTAACCATTGAATCATCGGGATCCCACCAGCATACCATAGAAATTGAGTAGGATACTCTCCACTGGGCTGCAGATTAGTCAGATAAGGTATCTCCCGGTTAGCCTCATTAAACAATTCGAGCGGTAAATCATACCCTGCTTCATGGGCAATAGCCGGAAGATGAAGAAGAGCATTCGTTGAACCACCAATTGCAGCATGAACCTTAATAGCATTTTGAAATGCAGCAGGAGTCAAAATATCTTTTACCGTAATCTTCTTCTTTATTAAATTGATTACTGCATTCCCTGCTTTCCTGGCTCTACGTTGTAATTCCTGGTAATAGGCAGGGATCAAAGCGGAACCCGGCAGAGCTAGACCTAAAGCCTCGGAGATACACTGCATCGTTCCGGCAGTCCCCATAAAGGGACAGGCCCCACAAGTTGGAGCAGAACTGAGAGAGAAATCCCTAATCTCATTAACAGTAACTTTCTGTTGTTGCTCCCGCAAAGAGATATCTCCCCCCAGGGTAATAGTGGTGAGGTTTGGTCCAGAGCTCATTGTTCCACCCGGTACATGAATCGCTGGCAAATTTAAACGAGCCATCGCCATTAAATGAGCGGGAATTGATTTGTCACAACTGGAGATTAATACCGCACCATCCCAGGGAATAACTGAGCCGTGCAATTCAACCATATCAGCAATAATCTCACGGGAAGCCAAGATATAGTTCATCCCAGAGTGTCCCTGTGCCCAACCATCACATAAATCAGTAACATGGAAGCGGGCTGCCTTTCCTCCACTTTCCATAATTCCTGTGGAAACAGATTTGCTTAGAGTATCAAGATGGATACTACCGGGGTGACTTTCCCCATAAACATCATCCACAAAAACCTGGTATTTAGAGAGATCATCTTCAGTCCAACCCATTCCTAAACGTAGAGCATCAAACTGTCGCCAACGGTTTCTCACCTTTTGGGTACGGGTAATACTGGATTGCCATTTATTATTGGGAGAACTCATTATTACACCCTCTTCCAACCTTTGTTTCATCTGTATTATAGAAAATTTTATCTTTATCGACAATATGCTTTGCTTATTTGTAATATACTTTTGGTTAATTTGAAACCTCGCTACTTAAAGCTAAAAAAACCAGCAAAACCTTTTCTATTCTCACCCATCTTATTTTCTGCATATTATAAATTAGGGAATTTACCCTTTTCAAGGAGGTTTAACAATGAAACGGGCTCTTGTCTTATCAGGTGGAGGCTGTAAAGGAGCATTTGAAGTTGGAGCAATTGAATATCTATTAAAAAAAGAAAGTTTGGATTTTCATATTTTCACCGGTACAAGTGTTGGTGCATTAAATGCCGCATTTTTAGGTCAAGCCAGGAATCGCCATGAGCTTTTGGCAATTGCCGAAGATTTAAAAGAACTCTGGTTGGGGCTAAAGGGAAACCATTCTATCTATAAGACAAGTAGATTGGGGATTTTTAAACTTATTTTCGGTGATTCATTATATAAGCCAATTGGCCTCCAAAATTTAATCAGGAGCAAAATAAATTTACGGCGGCTCTTTGATCCGGCTACTATTATTAAGATTTCAGCTGTGGCCTTGGAAACTGGTGAACTTTTCTATGCCGATAGTAGAAATGAAGAATTGCACGAGGATTTTCTCTCTTATATTTTGGCCAGTGCTAGCATGCCTCTATTCTTTCCCGCAGTCCCAATCGCCGGTAAGCACTGGTATGATGGAGGTTTAAGAGATATCACTCCCTTAGAAGCCGCTTTTAAAGAGCATCCCGATGAAATTGTGGTCATTATTACTAATCCCCTTGGTTCCCGTTTCGAAGCAGTGCTTCCACAGGTAAAACCTGGAGGGGCAATTAGAGTAATTTTACGGACAATTGAAATTCTACTGAGTGAAATTGCCACTAATGATCTCCAGTTAGTTCGGGCTATTAATAAGTACTGGTGGAAATATACAACAAAAAAGCCCATGCCGATCAGGATTATTGCACCGCAGAGCCCCCTGGCTGGAGAACATGCCCTGGATTTTAATCCGGATAGCATCCGGGAGAATATGCATCGCGGCTGGGAAGCTGCTAAAAATCCCCGTCTATTGTTAGTAAATAATTTAAGAAAAAAAACGGCTAGTATTATATTGCCGTTTAACCAGCAAACTTAGGCTGGGGTAAACCTTTAACTCCAGGTTTAATCCGAAAGACTCCTCCCGCCAGTGGTTGCCGGGAAATTTCCTTTTCATTCAATTGATACCGTCCAGTAGTTATATATAATTCATCCAGTTCCGTACCACCAAAAATACAGGAAGTAACTTGAGAAACTGGAAGATTAATTGTTTGAATTTCTGTCCCGGTTTTCGGATCCCAGCGGGAAACTTGAGCACCATCCCAGTGGGCAACCCACAGTTTGCCTTCTTCATCAATGGTCATTCCCGCTGGGAAGCCAGGTTGCTCTGTAAAATCAATCGCCATCCGTCGATTATTTAAAGAGCCGGTTTCAGGATTGAAATCAAATACTACAATCTGCCGGGTCGGGGAATCAATAAAATACATCTCCGTATGATCAGGATTCCATGCCATCCCCCAGGGAATTGTCGTATTTACCAGCACCGGACGGACTGTATAATCCGGGTACATACAGTATAGAGTTCCCCATGGTTTTCGATTGCGACCATCAAAGGTCCCACCCCAAAAACGTCCCGCAATATCACATGTACCACTAATAAACCTGGTTTCCGGTAGGTAAGGTTCTGGCTGGAACGTTGAAATTACTTCTTTGGTAGTTGGTTCCAGAAGGTAAAGTCCTTTTTGTAAAGCAATTACCGCTCCTCCTGATTGACGGGGGATAAAAGCTCCTACTAGTTGGTTTACTTCCAGCCAATGGTCGGTTCCTGATTGCGGGTGGTAGGCACTGACTTTGCTTCCCATCATATCTATCCAATATAAGATCTCTGTCTCCTGATCCCAATAGGGATTCCCTCCTAAAGATACTTTAGCATCGATTAACAATTCAACCTGGTTTTTCAACTGGCCTCCCCTCCTTTTCCCCCTTTTATAGTTTTCCCGTTTGTAATACAAAATATCCCCTCTCCTGTATAATTTAGGAAAGGGGAAGGCTATTTCCCCTAGAATTCTGCTGACTTAACAGTTCGAGGGAATGGGATCACATCTCTAATATTAGTAAACCCTGTTAGATACATTATTGCCCGTTCAAACCCTAAACCAAATCCGGCATGTTTGGTTCCTCCATACTTTCTTAGGTCCAAATACCACCAATAGTCCTCTTTTTTTAATTGGGACTCTCTCATTCGTTCTTCCAGTAGATGCAGGCGTTCTTCTCTCTGACTACCGCCAATGATCTCTCCTATTCCAGGCACTAATAGATCCATCGCCGCTACTGTCCGGTTATCTTCATTCATTCTCATATAAAAGGCTTTAATCTCTTTAGGATAATCCGTAACAAAAATCGGTTTTTTAAAAACCTTTTCAGTCAGATATCTTTCGTGTTCGGTTTGAAGATCACAACCCCACTCCACTGGATAATCAAATTTCTGGTCAGCCTTTTTAAGCAGCTCAATCGCTTCGGTATAAGTCAAATAACCAAATTCGGATTCTATTACATTATCTAATCTTTCCAAAAGTCCTTTGTCAATAAATTTATTAAAAAATTCCATTTCTTCCGGGGCATTCTCAAGACAATAACTAATTAAGTATTTTAACATTTCTTCCGCTAATTCCATATCATCTTCCAGATTGGCAAAAGCAATCTCCGGTTCAACCATCCAAAACTCCGCCGCATGTCTGGGCGTATTAGAATTTTCAGCCCGAAAGGTCGGACCAAAAGTATATACATTACGAAACGCCATACAAAAAGTCTCAGCTTCCAATTGTCCACTAACCGTCAGATTCGCTTCTTTACCAAAAAAGTCTTTAGAAAAGTCAATCTTGCCCTGATTATCCCGGGGTATTTTCTCTAAATCTAAGGTAGAGACGCGAAACATTTCTCCTGCCCCTTCACAATCGCTGCCGGTAATTATTGGTGTATGAACATAGACAAAGTTTCTTTCTTGGAAAAAACGATGAATAGCATAGGCAGCCAGTGATCTAACCCGGAAAACTGCAGAAAAAGCGTTAGAACGCGGCCTTAAATGAGCAATTGTCCTTAAATACTCAAAGGAATGCCTTTTTTTCTGTAAAGGATAATCCGAAGCTGATAATCCTTCAATCTCAATACATTTTGCTTTAAGTTCAAACGGCTGCTTAGCTCCCGGACTCTCTACCAGTTCCCCTTCAACAATAATTGCAGAGCTTACTGGTAATTTAGTAATTTGCTGAAAATTATCAAGTGTATCATCCACAACAATCTGCAAATTTTTAAAGAAAGATCCATCATTTAACTCAATAAAACCAAATGATTTAGAGACACGAATCGTTCTAACCCAGCCACTAATCTTAATTGTTTTATTTAAGTAAGTGCTATGGTCACGAAAAATCTGTTTTAATAGTACCAAACTCATGTTTTATTTTACCCCCTAATGACATTGTTTCTATAGTAAAATAATATCATTCTTATCACATTGCTCAATAATTTCTTCAGGCCAGACAGATGCTTGCACCTCACCAATGTGGGCTTTTTTCAAAAAGTACATACAAAGTCTGGACTGACCAATTCCACCACCTATCGTATAAGGTAATTCAACTTCTAACAACTCTTTATGAAATTGGAGACTCAGCCGTTCTTCCAAACCCAGTTCCTTTACTTGTCTGATTAAGCTCTCCTCATCAACTCTTATTCCCATCGAGGAAATCTCCAGGGCGGTCTGTAACAGAGGAAACCAGAAAATAATATCCCCATTTAACTTCCAATCATCATAATCAGGAGCTCGCAGATCATGTCTTTTCCCTGAGTTCAGGGTTCCCCCAATATTCATAATAAATACTGCTCCACACTCTTTAGCAATTGCCACTTCGCGTTCTTCCGGCAAAAGCCGGGGAAATCTATCCTCTAATTCCTGTGTCGTAATAAATTTAATCTCATCCGGTAATTCGCAAGCTAATACCGGGTATTGCTGGCAAATATAATCTTCTGTTTCCTTTAATACTTTATATATCTGTTTAACTACCTTTTTTAGCATTTGGGTAGTTCTTTCTTCTTTTCTAAGCACTTTTTCCCAATCCCACTGATCAACGTAAATCGAATGAAGATTATCTAAAACCTCGTCCCTTCGAATAGCATTCATATCAGTATAGAGTCCCTCTCCAAAATTAAATCTATACCTTTTTAGAGCCATTCTTTTCCATTTGGCAAGAGAATGAACAATTTCACAACGATGTCCATTTATACCTTTTACACTGAAACCAACTGGCCTTTCTTTCCCAGTAAGATTATCATTTAGCCCTGTCTCCGGTCTAACAAACAAAGGTGCTGAAACCCTAACCAAACCTAACTCTTTTGCTAAAGAATTCTCAAAATAATCCTTAAGTTTTTTTATGGCAATTTGTGTATCTCTAATCCCCAAAACTGGTTGGTAGTTTTCAGGAACAGTTAAAGAGTAGGGTAGTTCTTTCATAAATTAGCCTCCTATCGCAAACTATTACTTCCATCATTAATATGTTTTTTCCTAAAAACCTGATGAAATTGTAATTCTGCAATTTCTTCAATTATCTCAGGTAATTCCTAAAAATTCAGGATTAAAAAAGAAACTTATTTGGTAGGTAATTCTTTACTGAAATATAAATCCCTTTTCTTAAACATTATTTTAACTAGATTCACTTTTTCAACCGTCAAAATCCGGAAAAAGAAAAAAAGACGGATACCCGTCAATTAATGATAAGGTTTTTCGAATATTATGCTAACCGTTTTTCAATCTGCATCTCTGAATCCTTATAAACTTCCGGAAAATCATCTATATGCTGAAGAATTATTTTTGAAGAAGTAACCTCAACAACTACCGCCTGTTGCCCATTACTAAGCAGTACTATACTACCTACTGGGTATACTGCCACCGACTGGTAGAGGGCATCAACCACTTTAGGATCATATTTCAATGGGCTCTCCTTTTTCAACTCAACAAGTGCTTCTTCATTCCATAAAGCTTTGCTATACACTCGATCCGAAATCATGGCATCAAAGGAATCTGCTACCGCTACAATTTTGGAATAAAGATGAAGATCTTTTCCGATAAGGCCCATTGGATACCCTGAACCATCTTCCCGTTCGTGATGCTGATAGGCTATATTGGCTGTATAAAAATTAAAGTTAGATATATTTTTAAGGATCTCAAAACCATGTTTACTGTGTTGCTTGATCTGTACTGTATCCTGGGTGGATAATTCGTTAATTTTTTTAGTGGAAGATCCGATATAAGCTGTTCCCAGATCGTGAAGAAAAGCTCCAATTGCCAACTCTTTAAGCTGTTCTCTCTCTAATTCAAGGTTTTTTCCAATTAAAATTGAGAGTATACAGACATTAATCGAATGATTATAGATATAATTATCCATGGTTTTCGTATCAATCAGATTAAACAAGGACTCAGGTTTCTGCAACACATCTCGGAGAATACCTTCAATGGTAAATATTACCCTTTTGGAATCTATTGGTCGGCGTTTTACCGCATTAATCAGAGACTCCCAAAGAACAGCCATCGCTTCCGCGCGAATCTGATCACTTATTAGCCCGGTACAATCCCACTTCTCATCTTCACTATTATAAATATATAAATGCGTATATTCCATGTTTTTTAGCCTTTTTATATAGGAATGGGATAACTTGGTTCTCTTATTTAATAAAATTTTTCCATCATTGCTGAAAATCGTATTTGCTAAAAACATTCCCTCACAAATTTGATCCAAAGGTAAATATCTCATAAAAGGACCTCACCATTCTATTAATATAATAAGGTTATTCTTCAAAATAATCCCTATTCCTTTAAAGCATTTTTTTAAATTATAAAAGGTTGTTCGCTCTTAATTTGAACCTACAAAGAGGACCTTTTAAATGGAGGCATCTACCCTTTTTGTCCGGTCGATTATTATCCGCGGATTAATTGGATAATATCATTAAAAATAACAAAAACGCCCAGCAGCATTAGGATCGCAAATCCAACCATAGAAATCGCTGCCTCTCGTTCTGGAGGCAAAGGCTTTTTCCTGACACTTTCCACACCTAAAACCAGAAGTTTTCCCCCATCTAAGGCAGGAAAAGGAAGTAAGTTAGTAGCTCCCACAGCAATACTAATCAAAGCAGAAATATTAAGCAAATTTATAAAAATTAGATAGGGAGTAGGACTGTAGCTTACAACCTCGCTCATAATACTGACAATCCGTACGGGACCTGCTAATTGTTTGATAGATACTTTCCCTGTTATCAACCAGCTTACAGTATAAAGAACACTTCTAACCGTTGAACCAATATAGATCAATGGTTGTTTTAGAGTTTCCCAGACACCCCCACGCACGGTCTGAAAGGAAATCCCGGTTTCATAAAAAGCTGACCCTTTCTCCATTTTAGGCTTAATAACCAGCTTAATGTTATTTCCCTCTCTGATTACACTGAGCTTAACTGGTGCGCCCTGATTACTATTTAAATAATCACTAATCTCTTTTTTATTATGAACTTCCTGATTATCTAGTTTAATAATCCTGTCTCCAGGGGATAACCCACCCTCTTCAGCCGGAGATCCAGGTAGAATTTCACCTACTACTGTGGACTCCTTACCATACTGTTGTTTAGCTGCAAACCCTAAAATATATCTAGTTTCTGGAATTATATTAGGTATTAATTTCGCTTGTATTCTCTGACCATTACGTTGAATCTCAATTTCACCGGGTACACCTTTAGAGACCATTAAAAAGGAGTAGAAATCCGAGGAAAGGAAAACCTTTTTCCCATCATATCTGGTTATTCTGTCTCCGGCCTTTAGACCGGCTTCATAGGCCGGGGAATCCTCGGGAATTTCTCCTACAATAGTTGAGTTGTAACCTGTCAAAAAAAAGACAATACACAAGAAGAAAAAAGCCGATAAAAGGTTCATAAGAGGCCCGGCTGCAATTACAGCGGCCCTAACCGGTAAAGGTTTGTTATTGAATGCCCGGTTACTGGATGATGCTTCTTCTTCTCCTTCCAATTGAACAAAGGCTCCAACTGGAAATAAGCGTAAGGCAAAGAGCGTTTCCCCTTTTTGAACAGCAAAAAGTTTTGGCCCAAAAAACAAGGAAAATTCTAGAACCTTTATTCCAGCCCTTTTCGCCACCAAATAGTGGCCCAATTCATGAATAATTACTATAAAATTTAAAGCTAAGATAGCTAATAGTATATTCATACCAATCCTCCTTATTTAAAGCAATCGATAAGGATTCCTGTTTTTATATAAACGCTTATTTTGCTATAAGGTTCCTTTTTATAATTTTAAGAAATTCCATAATACCACCTAAATCTTGTCGCGATCGCTTATCACTGGTATTAGATAAAAATCTCTACAAAATGATTATACAATTCTAAAACCATATTTTTAGTAAAAACGGGCCTCTTTGTTTTGAGACCCGTTCAACACTAATATATTAATAGTCCCTATCGTTTTTTCCTATATAGAAAATACTTTTTTTATTTCTATCCTGGTCAGAATGTTGTTTCAGCAGTGCAATTGGATTCATCAGCATTCTTGGTAAAGCAGAGGTTGAAATAGGGCTGAGCGATAAGGAGATCACGAGTTAGCCAGCGTGAACGGCCTACCTATTAATATGTAATCCCCAACCCTAACTGAAAACTGACGGCTCGAGCATTTTGATTGTTTGGATTTACTTCTCCAAGCAATCCGCCACGGAGGTCCAGATTTTCTATCAGTTTAAAAGCTATACCTAATTCACAGATAGCAACTAACTGGCTATTAGCTAATGATAAGTTAAAGTCCCCCATTATATCAATGTATTGATCCAAAGCCATCGAAGCATTAGCACCCAAAAATGGTGCCTTATCAATCGCCCCTACCAAAAGCGCAATATTTGAATCCACTTCATACTTTGCACCAATTTTAGTTGAATTGTTTCTCATCTCAACATAAGCCCCGATCTCCGGGGTAATTCCATATTCCGCTCCTAATTGTAACCCATGATCCCCAACAAACATAAGAGTAATCTCTCCACCCTTTGCTCTCACTGCAGCGGAGTTTAATCCAAAAGCGGCACTAGGTAAAAGTAGAAAACTAATTGTAAGTAAAGATATAAAAAATAATTTTTTCACGCTTCTCCCTCCCATGTTCTTTCCTTATATTACGCATTCCCTTAATATGTAAAAATCTTTACTTATTAAGTTTTTTAAATACACCCAATTTCTAAAAGTTCTACTTTAGCATTATAATTAATTAGAAAACGCTCTACCCCCCTATTAATTATTACTTTTTAAATTCTAGATTGAAAAGGTGATCACCTTTTAGCTAAAAGAGGTAATTTATACCTTTGAGTATTAATTTACCCTCTCAACCATGGATAACAATTTGATGGCCATTTATCGATCAATTTCTGGTGATAGCTGATCAGAATAACCTTTCTCTAAAAGATATTCTTTTAGTGGTTTCTTTACCATGTAATAACGGTTTGAATTATTCCATAATGTAAAACCCGGTATTCCTGAGGAAAGAACCCCATTTACCTGCTTTAATAGATACTCAGTATATACCGGAGGAGTCATCCAAAACTCCCAATTTAGTAAAAAAGCTTGGACATAAGGGCGGATAATACTGTTTCCGGTAACCAGAGTATTAGCACGGAAAGAACCTTCTTTGTAGATTAATTCTGCCCGCTCCAAATAGTCCCCCGGAAGAAAACCAGAAGAAAAATGGGAGGGGTAATACATTGGACAGATTACATCAACGTATTTGGAAAATAAGCGGATATTCTGTCCTGTAAGGCCTTCCATCCGGTACCAACAGTTGTAACCATAAAGATCGGTACTGATCGGAATCTGTAAACGTTCTCTAGCCATTGCCAGAAATGACTCTAAAGCATCTATTTTTTCCGTTCCGACTGGTTGGTATTTGTAAATGATTCGCTCTAAATTACCATCAGTAGGGAACCGGATATAATCAAACTGAATCTCATCAACACCAAGGGCTTCTAATTCTTCTGCAATCGCTATATTATACTCCCAAACATCAGAGGAGAAGGGATCAAGCCAGTGTTCTCTCTGGATATAAATTTCTTCTCCAGCGGAATTCTTTTCTTTCACCATGTATCTCCAAGGCTGATCAGTATATCTATCCCAGGCCGCGTATTTGTATTTATCATACTGGTATAAACGGTTATCTTTAAAAACAACAATCCTACCTATTAGATAAACCTGGTGTTCCTGGGTTTTTCCAATTAATTCCTTAATATTAATTCTTTTTCTTATTGCTCCTGCTTTTTTAGCTAATGGGACCTGTGTATCATAGGTTACATATCCAGAATCATCTTTAAAATCTACTACCATTGCATTAAGGCCATTCTTCTCCATAAAATCCAGATGTGCCTCTAGACGTTTCCCGTGGGCATAATCAGACCTGACATATATACCATACTTATTCGCGGCTCTTTTTAATCTTTGTTGCTTATCTGGGTTATCTTCACCTATTTTTAACTTCTCCTCTTCAGCAACCAATTGAAAATCTGGCCATGAATATAATGCTATGCTCTTTTTCCGGGTAATCTGTAATAACCAGTCTGTCTCTGAATTTTCACCGCCTTTTTTAGTCCCGCTTTGCTTAAAAAGAAGATTCTCAATTAATGGCCGTTCGGCATTAGTCAAATTAAGACTCTTTACTGTTTTTTTGTTTTTATTATACAAATATAGACCATTACCAAAACCACAGGAAAAAACAATCTGATCTGGCTCCTCTGGATTATAAGCAAGAGCCGAGATCTCTTCCTGATTACTTTTACTTTGATACAAAAAATCTACATCCTTAGAAATTAGCGACCAAGTTTGACCTTTATTTAGAGTCTGATAAAACCCGGCAAATGAAGTCCCTACTAATATATGTTCACTGTTAAAAGGAGAAAGGGCTAAGGCTGTTATTATACTACCATTGCTAAAAGGAATGGGCTCCCAGGTTTCACCATAATTTTCTGAGATAAAAAGCTGATTTTTGGTTGAAACTATAACTCTTTCGTTGTTTTTTGGATCCACTCCGATTGCTGTTAGTTGACGGACTTGATCACGGTCAAAAGGATATATTGACTTATGAGGAAGTCCTTCGTTTCTTTCCTCCCAGGTTGCTCCAGAGTCAAAGGAGACTAGAAACCCATTTTCACTTGAGCTTCCATAGGAAAGCCCAGATCCCGTATAAATTATCTGTTCTGGTCTCTTTTCAGGCTCTTGAGTATCAGCCTGTTCCTTGTTATTAACCTCAGATTCTGCAGTTTCTGTAATATCTTCAACCTCTTCTTCACTAATAACCATGGTCTCGATCCCCTGGTCAAAGAGATCCTCAGTTGCCATTGTTGCTGGCATGGTTAGAACAGTTAAACAGATTATTAAAAGAAACAAACGAAATTTCATCTTTTACTCTGAATCCTCCTCAAGCTTGTTGCCACATTTTTCTTTACAAAAAAGGCCGGCGTATGTTGTTACGCAGCCTTTAAATCGCCATTTAAGTTTTTAAATATCTTTTTATATACTACTTAGAAAATGCCTTCGAAAAATGTCGATTCATCCGCCTTTAATTATGCAGGTAGGCGGCATGAACGACTTGCTGGTCGACTCACCTAGCTTATATTTTCATTATTTCATGTGTGCGGGCAGTAGCCAGTGTGAGCGACTACCTAAGATTCTCCGGGTTTAACCCCGCTAGCTCTGGCAAGGTAAAAATACCGTCTTTCCGGACTAACTGATCATCAAAGTAGATCTCTCCACCGCCGAATTCGGGGCGCTGAATAAGTACAAGATCCCAATGAATTGCCGATTTATTGCCATTATCACATTCATCATAACAAGATCCCGGAGTTAGATGAATACTACCAGCAATTTTTTCATCAAATAATGTATCTTTCATGGGAGTAAGGATATAAGGATTAACCCCCATGGCAAATTCCCCTATGTATCTTGCTCCTTCGTCTATATTTAGAATTGCTTCGACTCTACTGGAATCATTAGCTGTAGCCTTAACGATTTTACCATCCTTAAATTCAAAAGTCACCGTTTCAAAAGTAAATCCTTCATAGATTGAAGGTGTATTATAAGTAATTCTCCCATTAACTGATTTTCTTACAGGCGCTGTAAAGATCTCTCCATCCGGAATGTTCCTGTGGCCGTCGCATTTGATTGCCGGAATGCCTTCAATGGAAAAACTAAGTTCTGTACCTGGGCCGGTAATCTTAACCCGTTTCGTTCTGCCCATTAAATCAATTAACGGGTCCATTGCCCGAGACATTTTAGCATAATCCAGGTTACAGACATCATAGTAAAAGTCTTCAAAACTTTCAATGCTGGTATTGGCTAGCTGAGCCATTGAGGCATTTGGATATCGTAATACGCACCACCTGGTATGTGGTACACGTTGCTCAGAGTGTACTGGTTTCATGTAATAAGTCTTGTAGACCTGCAATTTATCAGCAGGAAGATCTGCCCATTCATTAACATTATTTCCGGTTCTAAGTCCGATGTAAGCATCCATCTCCGCCATTCTTTCACGATCCCAATGAGCCCAAGCTTGCATTTGGTCAGCTTCTGCTTTTTTCAAAATTTCCCGCATTAGTGTTTGATCCATTAATGATAAAAAGGGTATCCCTCCTAGCTTATATACATTACGAATTAAGGCTTGAGTAAGTGCATCTGCCCGTCCAGTCACTTCAATTAGTATTTTGTCACCTGATTGCAGAGCTACTGAATATTTTATTAATGAGGCGGCTAATTTTTCAATACGTGGATCTTTCATTTATAAAGTCATCTTCCTTTCATCGTTTTTCCTTTCTCTAAAAACGCCCATATATTAATTATACCATCAAATACTAAAGGGTAAGAGAGAATGTCATAAGTTACGATAGTTACTTATCTTCTTTGAGCTCTAACTATTTTTCAAACAAGAATCAACTTCCTATGGGAAGAGTAAAATAGAATGTACTTCCTTTTCCTAACTCACTGTCTACCCATATTTCCCCGCCATGTGCCTCCACCAGGCACTTAGTAATAAATAAACCTAAACCTAAACCTAATCCTAACCCTTCACCCTCATTATTGTTAATTTTCGCCCTGTAATACCTATTAAATAGGTTTGGCAAATCAACCTGGGATATTCCTCTTCCTTGATCTTTTACAGCAATTAATAATTTACCATCTTGATGAGTCGGAATAATTTGGACTTTTTTCTTATCTGAAGAATATCTTAGGGCATTAGATAACAGGTTAATGATGATCCTTTCCAAACGATCAGGATCGGCTTTTACGAGAGGCAAAGTTTTGGACTCCTTAAACTGTATTCGACTAACATCTAGCACACCTTTAACTCTATTTAGAAGATCATATATAAAATCATTAAAATTAAATATTCCAGTCTTTAAAATAAGCTGTCCAGATTCAAGACGGGTTGAATCTACAAGGTCAGAAATCATATTGTTCATACGCCGAGTAGAGGTATTAATAACTCTAGCACTGTTTAAAATCTGCTGGTCTTTCCGGGCTAGAATCTCTAGCAATTGGGCATGGCTTAAAATCACTGAGAGTGGCGAACGGAGATCATGGGAGACCATATGTAAATAGTCTTCTTTCATCTGCTCTAATTGTCGCAATTCTGTAACATCACGCAGAGTAATTAGAATTAGAATGATATTCCCCTTTCGATCTTTTACTGCGTTTCCACTTGTTAAAATCCGCCGTCTGCTCCCATCCGGACGTTCAAGTATATATTCCTGATCTACGAAATACTCACCTTGGAGCAAACGAGCCACTGGAGACTGCTCCGGAATGATCGGGGCACCATCTTGTTGATAAAGACGATTATAAGGAAGAAGTTTTGTAATCTTCTCAATTCCTTTTTTGACTCCTGTAATCTCCAAAGCTAACCTATTTTTAAGTAAAACCTGACTCTCTGTATTGGTTACTACTACCCCCTCACCAATATTATCTAATAATACTTGCAGTTGAGCGGTTTGGCGCTCCGCCTCCGCCCTAGCTTTCCGTTCACTAATTAGTAAAGCTGAACGTTCTTCATTTACCCGCGCTCGGTCAATTGCGAGCGCACACTGTCTAATTAATAATTCTCCACCATCAATCTCTTCAGGAGAAAGTTCTGGCCGCAGTTTTTCAAAATTGATCATAACTAGGCCAAAAGTTTGATCCTCTACTACTAAAGGTAAAAACAGACTACTCATAACTCCCTGTTCCGAAAAATACTGCCTTTCACACGTGTTAGCCTCGGCAATTGTAATATATAATGAGCGTTTTTCTTGTGATATCTTACTAAGATGGGGCCAATCATCAATTAGCAAAGGCAAAGCTTTACCTGTTCTCTCTTTCTTTCTTAATTCATACATCCAGCGCAAATGTCTTCGATCAGCTTCAAATAGAAAGAGGATTCCATTATCGCCACCGAATAACTTTGTAATTCTGGTTACAGTCGTCTCCACAATTGATGAAAGCTCATTTTGGGCATTTAACTCTATCGCAATAGAAGCTAAATCTTCCGCTCTTTTTCTTGATTTTACACGATTAGTTACATCTTGAACTAATGCAAGTATTTTTTCTGTCCTCCCTTGAGGGCCAAATAATGGTACAAAATCAATATCTAAATATACTTCCTCTCTGGTCATTGAGTAAATTAAAGCATCACGAATATTTACCGGCATACCAAATTGGTAGACCCGGTTAATGATCCGTTTAATATGATTAGCTATTTTTTGAGAAAATATTTCATAAATACTTTTCCCTTCAAGGGAAACACCAGCTTTACGAATAATATTCTGGTAATATAAGTTAGTTATTTCATACCGGTGTTCCTCCCCGCAAAAGACCGCAATCCCGATGGGTGCCTTTTTTATTAGCTTTTCCAAAAATTCCCGTTGATCCCTGTTAATTGCTAAAAGTTTTTCCCGTTCCAACTCTGCTTCTTTCTGGTTTGATACATCTCTTACCGCTACCACACCCAAGATCAATTCACCATTCTTATTACGAACCGGAGTACCGCTAAAACTACCAATCCAGGATTTTCCCCGTGCAAGCTCTTTTATGTTCATTTCCTGGTTAAAAAAGGTCTCTCCTTGTAAAGCTCTGGCTAAAGGCTGCTTACTTACAGGAAAGTTCCTTCCTTCCATATCATTGAAACTAAAAAGCTTTGAAAATTTCTCCAAGTGGCAGAGTGCTTCATCCATTTTTTTAAATCCAAACATTTTCCAACAAGCTGGATTCATAAATACTATATTTCCCTCGGGATTGGCAATGATAATCCCTTCTGTTAAACTATTTACTACTGCCTCTAATTGGGCAAGACTTGTCTCAGCTAAACCAGCCAGATCCTCAACCCGTTTTCTGTTTTCAACCTGTTCAGTAAGGTCTACAGCAATGAATAATAGGTCCGGTTTGCTATCAAGTGAGGTATATAATGGTAAAATCGTAAGCCGCCAATAGGTGGTCCCCCGCTTAAAACCAATATATTCAAACTCCGGTTCCAAGTGCGGTTTACCCGTTTCTGCTACTCTTTGAAGAATCTTCTTCAATTCACTTTGCTCTGCATTCGGTAAAATTTCTTCTAACTTTAAACCAGACAAATTTATCTTATCGTATGGTTCTTCCAAACAACTTTGATAAACCGGATTCGTAAATTTCACTTTTAGCGAATGACTATCAAAAACCACAACTCCTACTGGTAAATTTCTTATTACAGCTTCTAAAAGTTTTTGTTGTTTTGTAACTTTTTGTAGTAGCCTTTCTCTTATAGTTACATCATGATTTACAACTACTGCCCCGACAATCTTTCCTTCAACCAAAAGAGGGGCAGATGAAGTGTGGAAAATATAAGTTTTTCCCTTAATGTTGTCAAATATCATTCTTTCATTTTTTATTGATTTCCCATGCAAGGCATAGCTAGAAGGTAGCTTATTAAAATTAACCTCCTGATCATTTGAGCGTTTAATACTAACTTGTTTTATAAATTCCTTCTGGTTTAAGCCCGTTGGATCAAAACTGATTTGGGTAATAGCAGCAGGATTAGCACGAATGATGTTACCAGTTGCATCATAAATTACTACAGAGTTAGAAATCGAATTAATAACTGCTTCCAGCATCGCCAAATGGCGTTCCGCCTCAACACGTGCCTTAGTCAATTCATCATTGGCTTTCTTAAGTTGTAATAAAGTATCTTTAAGTTTCTTAGTAGAAAGGATTTGTTCAGTTACATCTGACAATGATAATACCAACCCGTTTACTTTCCCCTCTTCATCTTTTAAAGGGGTTAAACTCCAATCCCAATAAGTTACACCTCTTAATGGTTGATTTGGATACTTAAAGGGCTTAGCCTCATAATAAGTAGGTTGTCCACTTTTTAAAGCTTGTTCAAAAATTTGCTGGTTTTCCTTATGTGGGAAGAGATCAAAGTGATTTTTCCCAATTAAATCTTCCTTATTATAACCAGTACTAGTAGCATACGCAGAATTAACCAGTAAAAAATTGAATTTTGTATCTAGGAAAGCCAGCTGAATATGGGTATTCTCCATAATAGCCAGAAGGAGATCCCGTTCTTGTTTAAGTTTTTTTGCTAGTCTTTGCGAATTTTCTTGTTCCTTTTTTAACTGTGCATGTAGCTCTATTCTTTTTTGTTTCTCATTAACTTGTTCTGTTACTTGATTAAGAATTAAGAGCCAACCTCTTAACTTATGACCAACACCATAAACAGGAGAAACACTTATATCCATGTAGGTTTCGACTTCGGCTTCGTGCCCAAAGACAAAAGAGAAATTATTAATCTTGATTGCTTCGCCATTCTCCTTCACCTTCTGGCATATTTCAACCAATTGACTGCTCCAACCGGCTATTAACTTCTCGATCTTTTCCTCAACAACCATCTCCATTGACATTCCCATCTGCCGAGCAAAACTCTCGTTAGTAGCTCTGATCTTAAACTCCGGATCAATCAAAGCTATCCCTTCGGTAGCATTTGCGAAAACAGCAGAAAGCAGATCTGCTTCTTCCTCCAAGGATAATTTTGTTAAACCTATACAGTTGGCCTTTTTCTCCATAAATTCACCCCTTTTTGTTAAAATCCTATTACTAAATATAGGTAATATCTTCTTTATTTTCCTTGTAAATCCCTTTTTTCTGATTTATAAACAATTATTTTAAAAAATAACCGCTACTTTAATAAGAAGCGGTTATTTTTTCACATTATCTTTTCCTTAAATCATTTATACTTCAAACTTCTCATTCCATTGAAAACTGCCAATAAAGTAACACCTACATCAGCAAAGATCGCTTGCCAAATCCCGGCTACACCAAAACTCCCTAGCATAAGGAAGATGAATTTTATTCCTAATGTCATAATAATATTTTGCCTGATAATACTCCTGGTTCGTCTGGAAATCTTAATGGCAGTAACCAGTTTCCGCAAGGAACCATCCATTAATACTACATCTGCAGCTTCAATAGCAGCATCGTTTCCTAAACCTCCAATTGCTATCCCGATTAGTGCTTTAGTTATTACAGGGGCATCATTAATTCCATCACCAACAAAAGCAACTCTCAATAAGGGCTGATCATGGGAAGGTTTCTCTAATTCCTCAATCTTTTCCACTTTCTCTTCTGGTAGAAGCTGGGCATAGTAATGATCAAGACTAAGTTCCTCTGCTACTTGCCGGGCAACATTTTCATCATCACCAGTAAGCATCAGTGTCTTTTTGATCCCCAACTGTCTTAGATGCTCAATAGTTTCTTTAGCTTCCTCCTTTATTTGATCGGAGATTACTAAATAACCAGCGTAAATATGATCAACAGCTAAATAAATTATAGTTCCATCTAAATTGCAATCTTGATGGGGAATCTCCTCTTTATGAAGTAAACGGTCATTTCCTGCAATTACCCTTCGACCATCAACAGTTGCCACTATTCCATGAGCTGGGATTTCTTGATACTCACTAATTTGCTGAGGAATTTGTTTGTTTCCCAGTGCCTCCTGGATTGATTGGGCAATCGGATGATTGGAATATTTCTCCGCCCCTGCTGCTAATGATAGTAACTCCTCTTTAGAAAACCCGTTTCGGGGTACAACTTGTGTAACAGAAAAGACACCTTTGGTTAAGGTCCCAGTTTTATCAAAAACTATCATATCTAAACTGGCTAAAATATCTAGATAGTTTGCTCCTTTGATCAATATTCCATTACGTGAGCAAGCTCCAATTCCGCCAAAATAACCTAACGGAATAGAAACCACCAAAGCACAAGGGCAGGAAATAACTAATAAAACCAAGGCCCGGTAAAACCAGTCAGAAAAACTGGCTCCCGGCATTAGCAGTGGTGGGAGAATAGCAAGTAAAACAGCAATACCAACTACCACTGGTGTGTAATAATGCGAAAAGGTGGTAATAAAACGTTCAGTAGGTGCCTTTCTTTCTGCAGCCTCCTCGACCAGTTCCAAGATTCTGACAACAGATGAGTCTTGATAATTTTTGGTTACCTTAATCTGTAAAATACCTTGACCATTAATCATCCCCGCCAAAACTGTTTCTCCTTTTTCTACATGGCGAGGAACTGATTCACCTGTAAGGACTGAAGTATCCAAGAAGGAAGAGCCCTCGATTACTTCTCCATCAAGAGGTACCCGCTCCCCGGGTTTAACAATAATAACCTGATCTACCTTAACATCTTCCGGCTGAACAGTAGTAATGTCCCCATTACTTACCAAATTTGCATATTCTGGTTGAATTGCCAATAATGCTTCGACAGCCCGTCGGGAACGATTAACCGCCTGTTCCTGAAGGTATTCGCCAATTGCATAAAAAAGCATGACTCCTGCTGCTTCCGGTAGCTCCCGGATTGCAATAGCACCAATCGTAGATATGCTCATCAAAAAATTCTCATCAAAGAATTCCCCACGAATTACCTGACGGGCAGCTCGATATAGAACTGGCCAACCTACTAAAGTATAAGATAGTAAAAAGACCGCATACTCTGCCCAAGAAAAAGGAGTTCGCCGCAAGTAAGGTAAGAATACCAAACCAATCATCATAAGTAGCCCAGAGATGATTAGTACTTCAATCTCTCTTTCTTCTCCATTTTTCTCACTTATAGAACCTCTGTTTTTATTTTCTATTTTCCTTAATTCGACTTCCGGCTCTACTTGCATAATAGCTTGTAAAGCTACTTCTTCTTTTTCCTCAGGAAGGTTAATACTTTTAGTTACAAAATTAACCTCCACATCCTCTAGCCCATCAATCTTTTGAAGTTCCTTTTCAATCCGCGCTGCACAAACTGCACAATCTAATCCTTCAAGTTTATAACGCATCTTTTTCCTTCCTTCAGTAGTATTTATCTGTCTTCTGTAAAATGCTCCTGGGCTTCATGAATAAGATTTAAGATATGATTATCATCCAAAGAATAATAGACCATTTTCCCTTCCCGGCGGTACTTAACAAGTCTAAGCGTTTTTAGAAGACGAAGGTGGTGAGAGATAGCAGGCATACTCATCTCCAAAACGGCAGCTATATCACATACACAAAGTTCTTTCTGGGCTAAAAGGTAAAGGATCTTAGTTCTAGTCTCATCCCCTAGAACTTTAAAAATTTCTGAGAGGCCTACCACCTCCAACACCTTTTCTTGAAGCTCCTCCACCTCTGTGGAGGGGCAAAAATCATCACATAAATCCCGATTCCATTCATTATGACCTTTAATCTTAATCACTCCCTAACGATTAAGCGATTGCTTAATCGTATTATAAGTACTGATTTTTATTTTGTCAATAAATATTATTTATAAATAAATACGACTCCTATATTATCATAAAAAATAAAGGTTCATTTTTAATGAACCTTTAGTAAAAAATGCTGTATTCTAGCCGGTCGGGAAGCAAGCCTCTTATTGGCCAACCACTTGTGGATGGCCGGAGGTAATTTTATCTATCAAATTTGCATTTGCAGGCTGAAAAGCTTTAATTTAAACTGATGGTGTTTCTACTTGCTCATCATTATCATCAAAATACCCAGTTTTATATAAACCAATATTAATACTAATAAAACAAAAACATAGGACTGCAAGAATACTTAAACCAATGGTCGCCTTCTTTGTCGGAAAACAAGGTTTGTGTGGCGGAATGGCTTGATCGACCCAACTGATTTCGGTAAAAGGAAGCTCCCCTACTCCTTCAAGTTCCGATAATTTATTAATAAATCTGTTTTCTAAAGTTAATAGTGACTCATAGGCGATCTGTTTTTCCCGTAAAAGGTCTACCGGAGGTGAATCTTGAGTAAATTCCGCTAATAGTTCCCGGCGTATTTGAAGATCATACAATTTAACATAATATACAAATATGTTTTTTATTATGTTTTCGGGACCCGGGATCTGTTTTCCGTAGATCCGCTTCATAGTATCTACTGTATTAACTTTCTCCCGCCAGATCTTTTTCATAAATTCTTTAACTTGCGGGGTATCCCAACTGCCATTAATTAATCCAAAGACTAATTCCTGCTCTAACTCTTCAAATTTCTTGCGTTTAGTCTTGAGGAGCCAATTATTAGGTGTTAAAATCTTTTTAACTGCATCCACTTCATACTTATGTAATGAAAGATAAAATCCATTTATTTTTTTGTTTGTGTAAGTAAGATCATTATCGAGTTCTTTAATATATTTTTTTCTTTTTTCTTCAATTTGGCTTGTTCCTAGTGTCTTAATTACTTCCCCGTTTTCCTCCAAAAGTTTAAGCTTCTTCTCACGGATTTCATTTAAGCGAAGATTAATATATTCCTTAGTTCCTTTAACTTCTGTTTCACGCTCCATGATGTTTTGATCCATTAATACTTGAAACATAGTATTAACTATTTCTGCGGCTTGCTCCGGATGTCGATGGGAAAAATTTATCTCAATAACACTACCCGGTGAAAGCGATCTGATACTCATCTTTTCCTTGATCTTAATAAATTCAGGTGAATTAATAAGATAATTATAATTCAATCTAAGCAAAGCTTCATGAAGAAGAGTATTACTTTTCAATTTTTGGACAGTATTTCCAATTAAAGCACCTGTTTCTTCCTTAAGAAGATCTAGGCTTTCTATTGTTCTCCCTCGTTTTTCTAACTTAATACTGCCTTTTACCCCATAGATTGGAGGAATTTTATTTATTAAAAAAAAGGATAAGAAAAATATGATAAACGAAAAAAACACCAGAAAATAAATTTGTTCGTATATAACTCTTGAAACACTTTTCCCTTGCACTACAGGCACCTCCGACTTAATCATTAATCTTAACTGGTTTCTCTTTTTGCAAACAGATGTATGCCAGATTTTATTAGTCACACCATCCCTTATATTTTCCTTTTTACACTTTATATTAGTATCGGTCTATAACGTAAATTTGTTTATAGCCAGACAATATTCGACAAATATTGGGCTGTAAATAGTTCACAACCTTTTTAATATTCTTTCTGTCTTAAGCAGCTTAAACTAGCTAAATAAATCTCTAATATAAAAAAACCGGGAAGCTTCCCGGTTTTTCTCTTAAAACAAAAAGGGTTTATTTTTATAAACCCTTAAAATTCATATGGTGCGCCATCGGGGATTCGAACCCAGGACTTGCTGATTAAGAGTCAGCCGCTCTGGCCAACTGAGCTAATGGCGCATATTATGGTGGCGGTGACTGGATTTGAACCAGTGACACTACGGGTATGAACCGTATGCTCTAGCCACCTGAGCTACACCGCCTTAAGACAATTGCAAAGTAAATTATAATACATCTTGCCTAGTAAATCAAGAGTTTTTTTATTACTTTTTGGAATTTGTAGATTAAAATTATGCAGTTTCAACAAAAAAGGTTGTTCACATTATGAACAACCTTTGCTCTAATCAGAAGTGAGAGAAACGTCCGCCGCCTCTTCCGCCTCTTTTAGAATCCAGACTCTTTTTCAGATCTGACTGGCGTTCATCCGAATCTTTCATAAACTTGGCCAACTTATCTTCAAATGATTGTTGGCTTTGCCGTCTAGTTTTGGGTTGGGCCTGTCTGATAGAAAGACCTATTTTCCCATCTTTCATTGAAAGAATCCTTACCTTGACAATATCATTGAGTTGCACAAAATCTTTGATGTCCTTAACATAAACATCTGCCACCTCAGAAATATGAACTAATCCTGTTGTTCCGGGTGAAAGCTCTACAAAAGCTCCAAAATTAGTAATTCCAGTAACCTTTCCATCAACAACCTCGCCCACCGCAAAAGACATACTCAGTTTTTTCCTCCCCTTTAAAATATCGATATTATATATAAGTTAGTTAATATATTATATTATATCCCACGAGAAAATGTGTTGTCAAGTTATGCAACTAAATATCAGTTTAAGCAAACCCCTTCATCGATAGCGCGATCCTCTTTCTT
>DAIOHK010000037.1:0-22104 GCA_036744795.1 Bacillota bacterium
ACCAGCATGAACAACCAATTAAAGCGCCTCTGGAGCTTGTCGACTCACCTGGCTTTGAATAAAATCCTACAGGATAGTTTGTCGACTCACCCGGTTTTTGATTTTAATCACTTCGTGATATTAAGGTAACCGGCGTGAGCGACTTGGTAGCCAGCGTGAGCGACTACTTACTAGTCGCACGTGTAGCTCCCGTGGTTATCCCGCCATCTACCAGAATTGTCTGGCCTGTAATATATTGACTGGAATCGGAGGCCAAGAATACAATTGTCCCGTCAAGATCATCAGGCTTACCGGGACGTTTCAAAGGAATCCGGTCACAAATGTATTCAACCCATTCCTTATTCTCATATAGAACTTTATTTTGTTGCGTTTTAAACCAGCCTGGGGCCAGACAATTAACTGTAATCCCATGTATTCCCCAATCATCTGCCAAGCTGGCGGTCATCTGTTTCACTCCGCCACGGCTGGCACAGTAGGGTGTAATCCCGGCATAGCCGAATACACTTGTAACTGAACCAATATTAATGATCCGCCCATATTTTTTAGGAATCATCTTTTTGGCCACAGCCTGAGCTACAAAGAAACTACCGCGTAAATTAGTGTCTAGAACTGTGTTCCAGTCATCCCAAGTAATCTCAACCGCGGGTTTACGGATATTACAACCCGCATTGTTTACCAGAATATCAATTTTCCCATATTCATTATAAGCCGCTTCCACCATCTGTTGTATACTATTATAATCGCGCACATCTAATTCTACAGGAAATGCTTTTCTACCCAGAGCTTCAATTTCTTCTTTGAATGGTTGTAAAGATTCAATCTTACGGCTGGTTATAACCAGATCCGCTCCGGCTCTAGCCAGAGCACGCCCAAAATATTGTCCTAATCCGCGGCTGGTTCCAGTGACAATCGCTACCTTACCTGCTAGATCAAATAAATTTTCCTTCATCATCTTATCTCCCTTCATGCTCCCACTTTATCATAAATATTACCTAAACTATTCTTTCAAATAGATTATTTAAGGATTTAGGATCACTTTCATTAAACCGGACTCCCCTTTATAAAGGCGTTTAAACCAATCTTCCCCTTGAGCAAGGGGTACAACTGCACTGATAAATGTATTAACATCAACTTTCCCGGAAGCAATCAGATCAAGACAATCTGGATATTCGCCGGATGAAGCACAAGAACCATAGAGTGAAATCTCTCTTGTTACTATTGACTGCAAGGGAAAATCAACCGATGGCTTAAGATTTCCCACCATAGTTAAGGAACCGCCCTTTCTTAAACAAGCAATTGCTGATTGCAGGGTCGATGCAATCCCAACCACTTCAAATGCTACATCCGCACCCCGGCCACCTGTTAGTTTGTAAACCTCAGCAGGAACATCAACCTGGTCTGCTTTGAAACCATCAGTAGCGCCAAATTTTTTCGCCAAATCCAGCTTTTCCTGGACCATGTCAACAGCAATAATCCTTCCACAACCGGCTAGTTTTAATAGTTGTATAACTAGCAAACCAATCATCCCAGCTCCAATAATTACAGCTGTATCATTAAGAGAAACTGGAGACCGCCGGATTGCATGCAAGGCGATAGAAAGGGGTTCAACCATAGCAGCTTCTTCAAAAGTGACCCGCTCAGGTAGGGGGTAAATAATATGTTGCGGTATCACTACATATTCGGCAAATGCCCCGTTTAAACGGTAGTCATTACAGGAAACACCTAGTACTTTCCGGTTGTCACATAGATTAACCTCACCACGGCGACAAAAGTAACATCTACCACAATAAACAGTAGAATCAAATGTTACTCTGTCTCCTGGTTTGAAATTAGGTACATTTTCCCCTACCTTTTCAATAATACCAGAGGCTTCATGCCCCATAATAATCGGGGGAATACGTCTTCCAGTACTGCCATCCATTCCATGTACATCACTACCACAGATTGCACAGGCTTTAATTTTTACCAGCACATCATCCTGACCAGCTTCCGGAAGAGGCACCTCTTCAATTGCAAATTTGTTGTACTCTTCTAAAACCAATGCTTTCATTAACATCCCCTCTTACTTGTGTTTTTTCTTTAATTCTGCTGTTTTTAGTTTCAACTTCAATTTAGGGAATTGTATTCAATTATTTTAAATTTAACCACAATATCTGTATTCGTGATTTATCGATATGCAATTCCCTTCATTAATAAAGAATGTAAAGAGAAGTTTTGATAAAACCTAAGGCCTACATTAATATTATATTAAAATAGATAGGTTTACGCAATGATAATAAGGTTATTATAATACACTATTTATAATGTTATATATATGAAAAAAACGCTGCCAATCAGCTGCAGCGTTTTAAAATATCAATCTTAATTTTTCCTTTTATTAAAATAAAAAACCCTCGTCATTTAACAAAGGATAAGTTTGGATTTTGGTGCCGAAGGCGGGATTTGAACCCGCATGGGATTTACTCCCACTGCGCCCTGAACGCAGCGCGTCTGCCAATTCCACCACTTCGGCACTGTAGAAATTATTATAGCTTAAAACGCTCAACTTGTAAAGGGTATTTATTTATCAAAATCTTTATTTCGCTAATCATTCCTGCGAGCTTCGGGTTTATTATGGTATTTAAGTTTACAGCTTTTTGAAATTTTACCCTAAAAAATTCCAGAGAATTGTATATTAATTGTATAAATTCGGTCACGCAACGGTAAAATAAGGTATGAAATTTAGCAATAAGAAGATTTAAGACAAATTAGTTAGTTTTATGGAGTATTCTGGAGCCTTTTTATCTTCGCTGGGATTATTGCCTATATTTAGCTTTAATATAATGGTTTTGTTCCTTGCAATTTTCGAGATAGGTCACTAGAATTATTTTTAGAGATTAGCACTCATCAGAGGTGAGTGCTAATAATAAATCTTTGAGGAGGGAGAAAATGAATATTAAACCATTAGGAGAAAGAATTGTAATTAAAGTCTTGGAGGGTGAAGAGAAGACAAAGAGTGGGATCGTTCTTCCGGATACTGCCAAGGAAAAACCACAAATGGGTGAAATTTTAGCAGTAGGAACAGGTAAAACTCTGGAAAATGGCGAGAAAGTCCCTCTTGAAGTAAAAGTAGGCGACAAAGTATTATTCGCCAAATACGCCGGGACCGAAGTAAAACTTGATGGCGAAGAATACATGGTTCTAAAAGAAAGCGATGTCCTAGCTATCCTGGCTGACTAATTAAACTGCTAAAAAAGTAAGCAATATTATAATTTATTAAGGAAGGTGAAATTATGGCTGGTAAACAGATTGTATTTACCGAAGAAGCACGACATGCCCTAGAGCGTGGCGTTAACAAACTGGCTGATGCCGTTAAAATAACTCTCGGTCCTAAGGGACGAAATGTAGTATTGGAGAGAAAGTATGGTTCTCCTACTATTACTAATGATGGTGTTACCATTGCTAAAGAGATTGAGCTTGAAGATCCCTTTGAAAATATGGGTGCTCAATTAGCAAAAGAAGTAGCTACCAAAACCAATGATATTGCTGGTGATGGCACCACTACCGCTACTTTACTTGCTCAAGCCATGGTAAGAGAAGGTTTGAAAAACGTGGCCGCTGGTGCTAACCCCATGATCCTGAAGAAAGGGATCGAAAAAGCGGTTCATGCTATTGTTGATGAGATTAAAAACATAAGCAAATCAGTGGATAAGAAAGAGTCGATCACTCAAGTAGCCTCTATTTCCGCTTCTGATGAAGAGATTGGAAGCCTAATTGCCGAAGCTATGGAGAAAGTCGGTAAAGACGGGGTTATTACTGTAGAAGAATCCAAAACCATGGGAACCAACCTTGAAGTAGTGGAAGGTATGCTCTTTGACCGGGGTTATATCTCTCCATACATGGTTACCGATTCCGAACGGATGGAAGCAGTTTTAGATGATCCCTATATCCTGATCACTGATAAGAAAATAACATTAATTAAAGACCTCCTCCCCATTCTGGAGAAGGTTGTTCAAAGAGGAAAACCGCTCCTGATTATTGCCGAAGATATCGAAGGTGAAGCACTTGCCACTTTGGTAGTAAACAAACTCCGTGGTACTCTCAATGTGGTAGCTGTTAAAGCACCTGGTTTTGGTGATAGAAGAAAGGCAATGCTCAGTGATATCGCTATTGTTACTGGCGGACAGGTTATCTCCGAGGATGTAGGAATGACTTTAGAGAATACTTCCATTGAGATGCTTGGACAGTCTCGCCAGGTTAAGATCACTAAAGAAGAGACCACTATCGTTGATGGTAAAGGTACTTCCCAGGAGATCAAAAACCGGATTAGCCAGATCAAATTGGAGATCGAAGAGACCACTTCCGATTATGACCGGGAGAAACTCCAGGAGAGATTAGCTAAACTAGCCGGTGGTGTAGCTGTAATCCAGGTTGGTGCTGCTACTGAAACCGAGATGAAAGAGAAGAAACACCGGATTGAGGATGCCCTCTCTGCTACGCGTGCCGCAGTAGAAGAAGGAATTGTCCCGGGTGGTGGAGTCGCTCTCCTTCAGATCACTCCTATCCTTGATGAGCTGCAAAAGCAGGAAAACGATGATATCGCAACCGGTATTTCTATCGTCCGTAGGGCTTTAGCAGAACCGATTAAACAGATCGCTAACAACGCTGGTGCTGAAGGATCTGTAATCGCTGAAAAAGTACTAAACCTGCCTAAAGGCCAAGGTTACAATGCCATGAACAATGATTTTGTTGATATGCTGGAAGCAGGTATTGTTGACCCGGCAAAGGTTACCCGCAGTGCCCTCCAGAATGCGGCCAGCATTGCCGGTATGCTACTCACCACTGAGTGCCTGATTGCCGATCTTCCGGAGAAGGAGCAACCAGCTATGCCTGCTAACCCCGGAATGGGAATGGGAATGGATTATTAATAGAAAAAGAGGGGAATTCAAATTCCCCTCTTTTTTTTAAGCTAGTACCTGCTTTACAAACTCTTCAAGCATTCCCGCTTCATTAACGGTCTTAAAAACCGAATATCGATAACGATATTCCTTGGCATAGAGCAGGCTATTTACCAAGGTCTGCTGATCAATCCCAATTTCCTCCGCAGTCAATGGCGAACCGATTTTGTTCAAAATTTCCATAATCTCTTCATACTTAGGGAGAAAAGAAAGTTCTTCTTTGATTTGTTCTTCCTTCTCAACCAAGGCATTTAATCTTCGTTCCTGTTCTGCCCAATCAAGATATTCTTCCGGATTATCCCGTAAAATTAATCTACCCAGTTTTTCACCATAAGCTGCCAATACCCTCTTTTCCCACTCCTCCTTGGAAAGCCTGTTTTTTCTAATCTGCTCAGGCTCAATCTTACTCCAATCCCGTTGCAGAAATAGATCAAAAAACTTAAAAACATAGCCCGTTGCTACCCCCACTGCTGTACCATGCCGAGCAGCCTTTTCACCACGTAAAAGCTTCATCATCTCCCAATAATGGGCCATATTATGTTCATTAGAAGCTACTGAGCGGGTATACCCTATGATTAAGATCGTCAAACCGGATAGGATTAACGCTTCAATCAAACTTTTCATTCCTTCATCTGTTCTTTCTCTAATCCCATCCAGATTATCCAGACACTTCTGCACTGCCTGGCTTACCATCTCCGCTGCCACTGGACAATATTGCTCATCATTAATAATCCGTCCCAGTATCCAGTCGGCCTTAGCTATATATTTTCCCAATACATCACCAAAACCCGAAATCACCATTTTATAAGGTGCTTCCTTAATAATATCCAGGTCACAAATTATTACTTTAGGATAAGAAGCCGGTTTATTTACTTTCAATCCTTTATTCAGCAAAGGGGCAACTACAGAAGTATAACCATCCATTGAGGCTGCTGTAGCTACACTAACAAATTGACGTCCGGTTTGAAAGGCAACATACCGGGTGGTATCAGTTACGGATCCTGAGCCAACAGCGATTAAAAAGTCGGTATCACTTTCTAAAGCTAATAAAACCTCACCAAGAGCTGCTTCATCCGGTTCCAGTTCTTCTTTACGTTCCAATAAACAAAGGGTAACCGAAAACCCTCCATCTTGTAGGATCTTTATTACCTTCTCCCCTGCTACCCGGTGAGTATTCTCATCCGCTACAACTAATACCTTTTTCCCCAGATTCCTTTCCTTTAAATAACTGGGAATATCTTTTAGCAGATCATTTCCAATATAAACATCCAAATCAGGCCGCTGGTGCTCCATCCCACAGGAACATTTAATTTCTGGTAAGATTAATTTGTTATTCTCGTAAAAAATTTTCACTGAATCAATTACTCCTTTCTTAGCTATATTTACTTTGAATCCAGTTTGCAATTCTAGTATTATCTACCTACTCCCTTACTTCCTGCCCAAAAACAAAATAATAATTATTCTTTGTGCAATTCCTTCCAATAATGATATTTTCAAATTTAACAGATATGATATAATTATCTTATATTTGAAACTAAAGTTAGGGAGATGATAGGATGAATAATAAGGATTATTACATCAGAAAAGCATTGGAACTCGGGGCAGATCATGCTGTTTTATTTGATATCAAAGATATTGCTTTTGATTCCCGGACCATCTTAAAATGTATGTATGGTTGTTCCGACTGGGGAAAGGGGCATACTTGTCCTTCACGGCCCGGCTCTTTAAAGCCCTGGGAATATCGGAAAGTATTTGAAGAGTATTCATGGGGAGTTATTATCCATTCTACTAATAAAAAGATCTCCCAGGATGTTTCGTTTGCCATTGAAAGAGAGGCTTTTCTTGATGGGTTTTATTTTGCCTTTTCCTTAAGTGATTGTACACTTTGTTCCGAATGTGCCGGTTTCAAAGGAAAGGAATGTCTTAATCCCAAAAAAGCACGGCCCGCTTTCCATAGTGTAGGGATTGATGTTTTTCGTACTGTACATCAACTTAATCTCCCGCTTGAAACATTAAAAAATGAGCACCAGCAGCAAAACTGGTACTCAGCAGTATTTATCGGATAGTTTGATTTTAATTAGATATAGGCATAGAGAAATTTATAACTAACGGGATCTAATTTTTTAGGGTTTCTAATAATATACCGGTTACCATCAATATCCCGGATATAAACCTCTTGCCCCCAGACTACCACATCCCTCCTGTTTTGAATAGTAAATTCAAACTCTCCATGATCGGTCTCTACTTTCCAGTTAATTAACTGATATTCCTCTTTAATTCCCAGTATTTTCCGGATCTCAGGAATAAAGTAAACCTTTTTTAGCACGGCTTGGACTGTTTTTCTGCTTGCGGGAGGAAGTTTAAGGTAATCCTCAATTACCCCTATTTCCTCCCCCTGATGATAAATAATCAGAAAACGCGTTTTATAGGAGACCGGAGAAACCAGTTTAATCTCTATATCATCATAATGCTCTTCTGTAGCCTTATTATATAGATTTAATCGGTTATACTCATCCTGTTTAATACAAATTTGATCAGCAGGAATAAAATCCAGTCTCATCCCAACTGCTTCTGAACTCACCCATCTCCACCTCACATTATATTACTATTCTTTCCTTAGCAATTTCTGCTTGGATATCTACCATCCGCTTAAAATTTCCATCTTTACTCATCAATTCCTGATGGGTACCTTCTTCTACAATTTCACCCTTTTCCAGAACCAGTACCCGATCGGCATTACGAAGAGTAGATAAGCGGTGAGCAATCGCAATTGTTGTCCGGTTTTTTATCAATCGATCAATCGCCTCTTGAATTGTTTTCTCCGTAACAGTATCAACAGATGAGGTTGCCTCATCTAAAATAAGAATCTTAGGGTTCTTCAAGATCGCCCTGGCAATGGAAATCCTTTGCTTCTGTCCACCGGAAAGTCCGACTCCCCGCTCACCAATAAGGGTATCATAAGCATCAGGAAACTCCATAATAAATTCATGGGCATTGGCCGCATTCGCCGCCCAAACAATCTCTTCCATCGAAGCTTCCGGTTTACCATAGGCGATATTCTCGGCAACCGTGCCAAAAAAGAGAAATGGTTCCTGAAGTACAAATCCAATCTGTGAACGAAGAGATTTCAAATCAACATTTTCAATATCATATCCATCAACCAGGATTACACCTTTATGTGGTCGGTAAAATCCCGCCACTAAATTAACTAAAGTCGATTTTCCGGAACCACTAGCCCCAACCAGGCCAATCATCTCCCCGGGTTTGATCCGGAGATTAATATTTTTTAAGACTTCTTCCTCAGCTTGATATTGGAAAGAAACATTATCAAATACAATCTCTCCTTTGACACCAGAAAGAATTATATTCCCCTCTTTACTCTCAAATTCTGGCTTTTGGTCTAAGACTTCAAAAACCCGTTCAGTAGCTGTAATCGCCCTTTGATACTGACCACTCAAATTGCTTAGACTCCGAATCGGTTCGTAAAAACGCCACATATAACTAATAAAGGCCATTAAGGTACCAACACTTAGGCCTAAGTCATTAATCACCCGGTAACCCCCGTAACCCCAGATTAGGACTGCACCCAAAGCCGTAGTCACTGAGATGGCAGGAAAGAAAATCGCCCGGTGCTTGATTGCCCGGATCTCTTCATTAAAATAGGCATTCATTGCTCCCTGAAACCTTTTGATTTCTTCTTCTTCCTGAGAGAAAGCCTTTACTACCCGGATACCTGGGATTGTCCCTCCCAGTACGGCATTCATATCCGAACGGCGCCTCCAAACTCGACGGTAAACCTTCTTTATTTCTCTCTGATACTTCTTGGTCCCAAAGAATATTATGGGGGTAGGTAATAAGACAATCAGTGCCATCTTCCCATCCATACTAAAGAGAATAAAGGTAATAATTACAAGGGAGAAGACCTCAACAATCACTTGTTCCAGACCGTTAATTACAAAACGCTGTATCTCCCGGGTATCACCTGTCACCCGCGTCATTATCGAACCGGTCATCCGCTTATCATAGTAAGAAAGGCCCAACTTATGAAGGTGAGTATAAACAGCAGAGCGGAGATCATATGTAATCTTCTGTCCTAACCAGGATAATTGGTATGTTCTTAATCCTTGGAAAACTGCCCGACATAGATGAACCAATAAAATAGCAAGGATCACTATTTTTATCAGGTCTATTCGTTTTTTTACAATGACTTCATCAAGCATAAATCTCTGCAAGTAAGGGGGGATCAAATTGAGAAAACTGTAGCAAAAAGTAGTAAAAAACATTAAGATTATCCTACCCCAATAGGGTTTAACATAAACAAAAAGCCGGGCAAAAGTCTTATGCCTACTATCACAGCGCGGACAAAAAGAAGAGTCTTTTGCATAAGGCGTTCCACATTCCGGGCAGCGTTTATCCCCGTAAACCTTCACCTCTTCATTCGCAAAAAACTCCTTATCCAAATCAAAACTTTCTTTCCTAACAGCCTTCTGTAAAAGCTCCAGAAAAATAGTGAACATTTTTAAATATTTTCGCGTAAAACGGACTAATTCGATAACGCCTTTTTCGGTTGTAATCTGGATTAATCCTGCTCCATAAAAATTCAGCAATTGTACATCTTTTATCTGCTTTAAATGGTAATGGCGGATTTCAATCTGGTCATTATCTTTCTCCATAATGAAAATCCGTTTAGTAGTTAGTACTAACCAGACCTCAGCGTATCGACCTTTTAGGTTAAGATTGGAAGCGATTAATAATTTAGGTTCTTCTTTGCATTTTAATTTAGTCCGGCAGACTTCATAAAATGCATAAGGAAAATCCCGAGTAGGATCAAGCCTCAGTTGATTCCAAGATGCATAATCATTATCCAACTTTACCCATCACATCCTTACTATTTTTTTCCCTAATTAATACTGTACTAAGTTAATTGTAATATAAATTTAAGGAGAGGGGAAATAAATTACCTACTTTAAGCTGAGTTTATCAAATCTTTAACAATTTGGATTATATCAAACAAAAAACGGTAGACCAGTAACTGATCTCCCGTTTTTTCAATTTTCGCTCTAACCTCTTTAATTTACCATCTTCCCGATATCGGCAAGTTCAGGTCTTGGGGTTAAAGGTTCATCCAGTAAAAAATGTCCACCTAAAGTTGAACTTTTTTCTCCATCTACCAGAATTATTACTTCCTCTAAATCAAGATTGACAGCTATAGTATTAACCAGACTATAAATTGCCATCAATTCTGATGCTCCTCCCCCATCGATTATCTTCCCTAACTCGGAGCTAAGATCAATAATTGCCGTCTTGCCCTCCAGTCGAATACTTCTAATCCAGTTCCCTGGCGGTAGACAAGGTAAAAGAGCACTACCTTCCCCTGGACCTCTGAGAAGTTCTTCCAGAAGTTTCTTTCCGCTCTCAAGGTTTTTCCCCTTTTCCAAGCCGATAACCTCTCGTTCTTCCAGACAAAATTCCAGATCTTCATTGTTTGGAGTAGCAAAAAACAGCTGCGCCGTTCCGGGAGGAAGTTGAGGAGGAGGCGGTTCAGGATAGACCTTTCCTCTTTGGCTTTTTCCTGCGATGACTGGATTATCTTCGGTAAGCTGCACCGAAAGATACTCCGCAGTTCCATAAAAAATTGCTTCAGCCAGCTTTTCTCGGTATTCATCATTAGCCAAAAACTCTTCTTCACGAGGATTGGAGATAAAACCTACCTCAACTGTAACCGATGGCATTTTTGTATTCTTCAGGATCATATAATCAGCACTTTTTGCCTTCCGCCGGTTCGGTCCTAGTTTCGTAACCAAACTTCTTTGAATAGCTTCAGCTAATAATTTACTCTTAGGATTTTTGCTATCATAAAAACACTGGGCACCGGACCAGATCGACTGGGGAAAACTATTTACATGAATACTTAATAATAGATCCGCCTTACTTTCATTAGCCATTTTTACCCGATAGACGAGATCCCGCCGTTTCTTTGATAGATTACTTGGTCCATTTTCCCCGCCATAATCAAGATCCTCTTCTCTAGTCATAATTACATAGACCCCAACCCGGGAAAAATATTTTTTCAGCCTTAAAGCAATATCCAAATTTACATCTTTTTCCCGAAGGCCGGTCCGGCCGATGGCTCCTGGATCCCTTCCTCCATGACCCGCATCGATTACTATTGTTTTTCCGGAAATAGCAGATGGCAAAAGAGTTGTTGTTGGAACCTTTTTCTCAAATTTCAACCAGCCATAGAAAAACCCTAACACTAAAAGAACTAATATAAGAAAGAAATATTTCTTCTGGAATACAATATTTACTATAAAAAACTTTTTATCTACCATAATAACCACCTCCGGACATCTTTTATAAAACTATGAGACCTTTTTGGTAAATAGAAGTAATTTGAATAAACCAAACCGCAAAAACCCAATTTTCCCCTATTTGACCAATCCAACCAAAAAGTTTATAATCAATGTAACAAGAACGCAAATTATCACAAATAATAAGGATACATAAAGTATGCAATTCCTTAATAATTGGAGGGTTTCTAATGGATAACATTTCCATTAAACCTGTACTGACCAGAAGAGATATGCGAGAATTTCTCTTATTACCTTGGAGTATATATAAAAAAGACCCTTATTGGGTTCCCCCCTTACTTAGTGATTTAAAAAGAAAATTAGATCCCAGATTCAATCCCTTACTAAGCAAAGGACCTTACCGTCTTTTCTTAGCCTGTGATTCTGTAGGAAGGCCTTTAAGCCGGTTGTTAGTCGGTGTTGATCAGATGATCAATCAAGCCAAAGATAAAAATGAAGGTTACATTTCACTTTTTGAATCCTGTAATGAAAAAGCGGGTATTCTTCTTCTGAATCATGCTTGTGAATGGCTTCAATCTCTTGAAATGGAAGTCAATCTAGTAAAAGGGCCCATCTCACCAACTAAGGGAGATGACTTCCGGGGACTTCTGGTTTGGGGATTCGATTCCCCTCCGGTGTTAATGAATTCTTATAATCCTCCGGAATATGCCAGTTATTTTGAGAAGACTGATTTTGTTAAAGATATTGACCTTTTTGCTTATCATTACAATCTAAAAAAGATGGATACGAGAAAAACTGAGCGGGTAGTAAACTACGCTCAAAAAAGATATGGTTTTCAGGTAAATGTACTTAATCTTTCTCAATTAGAAAGCGAATTAATGGATATCAAATATATTGTGGAAAAAGCAATGCCTGAAGACTGGGAGGACCTTGTGCCCCCGAACATAGAGGAACTTAAAGCTATGGCCCTACAAATGAAAGATCTGGCTATTCCCGATTTAATCCCAATTGCCCGGAGCATTAAAGGAGAACCGATCGGATTTGCCGTTACTTTACCGGATTACAATAAAGTTTTACAGCAACTTAATGGCCGTCTCTTCCCCATCGGCTGGGCCAAGTTCCTTTTAAACCGGCATCGGATCTCAGGAGCTAGAGTTTTTATTCTCTTTGTAATTCCGGAGTTTAGAAAAAAAGGAGTCTCTGGAACTATCTTTTACCACCTGCTACTCAAAGCCAAAGAGCTTGGTTTTACTTACGGTGAAGGCTCCACCATCGGTGAACTGAATATGCCAATGCGTCGCGATGCTGAAAGGGCTGGCGGACTACATTACAAAACCTACCGTATATATAAGAAAGCCCTTTAAATTTAAGGCTTTTAGCTCAAAAATAAAAACCCATTCCTAAAGCGTTGACTTTTGGGAGTGGGTTTGCTATTATATGCTTGTTTAAATATGTAAACAAGGAGGATTGAGAGGAGAGACGTTAAATCCCAAATAATTGCATAGTCCTGATCTAACATATATCCCGACAGCTTCAAAGTAAGCACATCGGGTAAAGGGAAATCAGGGTGCTTATGGGTCAAAGCGTTCATCCTAACCCATTAATATTTGTGAGGTGAGGTGGAATGAAAGTTTTTGATACTGTAGGTGCTCACGTTTTGGCGGATTTTTGGGGGTGCGATTTTAAATTGCTCAATGACGCGGATTTCTTAATGACCAACCTGCGCCAGGCCGCCAAAAATGCCAATATGATTATATTGGCAGAGAAAGCCCACAAATTTGAACCCCACGGGTTTACTGGTCTCCTATTACTTGCTGAAAGCCATCTTTCCATTCATACCTATCCGGAAAGAGGTTATGCAGCAGTTGATGTGTTTACTTGCGGAGGCGGAATGACCAAAAAAGCTATTGAACACTTGAAACTTGTTTTATACCCTACTACAGTCAAGGAAACATTGATCAAGCGGGGAATACCCGAAAAATAGAATTTTTTTAACCAAAATTATGCCGGATTTTTCCGGCTTTTTTTATCTTTAAAACTAACCATGATTTTATTTACCTTGGGGGATAATATACTCGAAACTCGTTGCTAGTCGCTCGTATGAACGACAGCCTGCCTTTGCGGTTTCTGAAGAAATTCTCGCGAACCAGGAAACAACCTCTGACCTGGTGGAAATTACAACTTAAATGAATTTTCACCCTTTCATGTACCCCAGCTTGCCGTGGTGAGCGACTACCCATAAAACGTAAGCTCCCAGTCTTTTATTGGAGCAAAAAATAAAACTGCTAAAAACTATTATAGCGATAAGTGACTAAGTTTGAGTCACGAGATTAGGAGGTTTTACGATGCGTACCTTATGGAAAGGGGCAATCAGTTTTGGTCTGGTTAATATCCCGATTAAAATGTATTCCGCCACCGAACGAAAGCAAATAAGTTTTAACCAGTTACATGCTTCTTGCAAAACTCCGGTGCAATACCGGAAATACTGTCCGGCCTGCCAAATTGAGGTTGGTCCGGATGAGATTGTCAGGGGTTATGAATATGAAAAAGGCCGGTACGTCGTTTTACGCGATGAAGACTTTGAACTTCTTCCCGGGGAGAATACTAAAACTGTAGATATCCTTGATTTTGTTAACCTTTCCGAGATTGATCCGGTTTATTATGATAAAACCTATTATCTGGAACCAAATCCCGGCGGGGAAAAAGCCTATGCACTTTTAAAAACAGCTATGCAAGAGACGGGTAAAATTGCAATTGCCCGGGTAATGATCCGGTCAAAATCAGCTTTAGCTTGTATCAGGGTATTGGGAGAATTATTAGCCATAGAGACAATGTATTTTCCGGATGAGATCCGCTCTGCAGAAACACTTACTACACAGATTAAAAAGCCGGAGCTGCACCCTAATGAGATCAGTATGGCCAAGAGTTTAATTGAAAATCTTTCTTCTCATTTTCAGCCGGAGAAATATTCTGATGAATACCGGGCTAAATTAATGGAAGTAATCCAGGCAAAAATTGCTGGAGAAGAAGTAGCCATCCCTACCGCCCCAGAAACTGCCAAAGTTATTGATCTGATGGAGGCTCTCCGTGCCAGTCTGGAAGCTACTGAAAAAAAAGAGCCCCAAACTCCTGCCAAGAAAGGAAAGAAAAAGAAGATCGGTTAGATGAAACTTCCTTTACAGATCCCTCCAATGCTAGCAGTAGCAGCAGAACCCTTTAATTCCCCGGACTACCTTTTTGAGATCAAATGGGATGGCCTGAGGTGTCTTGCTTTTCTGACAAACACTACTCTTTTGCAGAGCCGAAACTTAAGAGAGATCTCTTTTCAATACCCGGAACTAACAGACCTCCATAAGAAAGTTAAAAAATCAGGTACGATCCTTGATGGTGAGGTTATAGTTTTGGAAGCAGGTAAACCCAGTTTCTTTCGGCTCCAAAGTAGAATGCACGCCACCTCCGAGCAGAGTATCAAATATGGGATGAAAAAGCATCCCGTCATCTATGTGGTCTTTGATCTCTTATATTCTGAAGGAAAACCCCTGATGAATCTCCCTCTTTACCAAAGACAGGAGCTTCTTTATTCTATACTCATCCCTGAGGAACATCTGATTATTAGCCAGACCATCCCTGAACAAGGTCTTGCCCTTTATTCTCAAGCAGTTAAATTGGGCCTGGAAGGAATAGTAGGCAAAGAAAAAAACAGTCCTTACCTACCAGGGAAAAGAAGTTCAGCCTGGCGGAAATCAAGAATAACTAAAAGTGCCAACTTTGTAATCTGTGGCTATACAACCAACCCAAAAGGCCGGGAAGATCTTTCTGCCCTAATTATTGGTGCCTATGCTGGCAAAGATTTACTCTCCTATGGCCTGGTTGGAACCGGCTTTTCCCAGGCGGAAATCGACTATCTTCTTAATCTCTTTAAGCCTTTGATTATTAATAATTCCTGCTTAACCCATCCTATTAAGCTCCCTCTTTACCGAGTAAAGTGGCTTCTACCACAATTGGTCTGTGAGGTTGAATATCTGGAAGTGACCGGAGACAATCATTTACGCCATCCCCTTTATAAAGGTTTAAGAAAACTGGAACCAAAGGAATGCCAGGTAAGTAAAATCAAGTAGTTTCTTTTACTCTTCGCACTAACACCCCTCATCCAATCTTTAGTCAAAGTTTTTTAACTGAGGGAATTGCCTAATTACCTTAGGTATTCATTTAACCACAATATATAGTGTTTAACTTTAATTCGAGGGAATTGTCTAATTTTCAAAGACTCCTCTTCCATCAAAATATTTTATTAGACAATTCCTAGTGGGGCAATCAATATTTTGTGGTTAAATCTTAAAATCAATTAATTATGCAAGTCCTTAAACAAAGAAATTAATTGACAAAGAGAAAAGAGAGTGGTATTCTGTTTCTAGTATTCCGACTAGTTAACTAGGAATTGAAAACACCGATTATATCTGCTATTTATAGCAATCAACTTAATAATTGCTTTTTAAGGAGGCTTGCCTAAATGATCTATTTTGACCATGCAGCTACCACCCAGGTAAAACCCGAAGTTTTACAAGCAATGTTACCATTTTTTACGCAAAGTTATGGTAATCCATCCAGCATTTATCAATTTGCTCAAACCAACAAAAGAGCACTTGAAGAATCCAGGGAAACCATTGCCACGATTTTAGGAGCCCAGCCCAATGAGATCTTCTTTACGTCAGGAGGAACTGAATCTGATAACTGGGCCATTAAAGGAATAGCTGAATCTTTAAAAGACAAGGGTAACCACATTATCACTACCAAAATCGAACATCATGCAGTGCTTAATCCTTGCCATTATTTAGAGAAACACGGCTATGAAGTAACTTACCTCGATGTTGATAAAAACGGCCTGGTTAGTCCAGAACAAGTAGAAAAGGCCATTAAAAAGGGTACGATTTTAATTTCGATTATGTTCGCTAACAATGAGATTGGTACTATTATGCCGATTACTGAGATTGGAAAAATTGCCAAAGAACATGGAGTGGTTTTTCATACCGATGCTGTACAAGCCGTTGGGCAAATTCCTATTGATATAAATAAACTCCATATTGACCTGCTTTCCTTATCAGGGCATAAGTTTTATGGTCCTAAAGGCATAGGTGTTCTTTTTATCCGCAGGGGAATAAAGCTTCCTCCCCTACTCCATGGCGGAGCCCAGGAAAGAGGAAGACGGGCTGGGACTGAAAACGTTCCGGGCATTGTTGGTCTGGCTAAAGCTATGGAGCTTGCCTACCAAGATTTAGAAACGAAAAATATTAAAATCCAGGCTTTAAGAGATCGCCTAATTGAAGGGGTTTATGATACAATCCCTTACGCACAATTAAATGGTGATCGCAAACAGCGTCTCCCAAATAATGTTAATTTTTCCTTTGACTTTGTAGAAGGAGAATCCCTTTTACTCTTATTGGATATGGAAGGGATCTTCGCATCCAGTGGTTCTGCTTGTGCCTCCGGTTCTCTAGATCCGTCTCATGTTCTTCTTGCTTTGGGACTTTCCCATGAAAAAGCTCATGGTTCCATCCGTTTTACTTTAGGGGAAGATAATACGATGGAAGACGTAGAAATGCTATTAACTAAGCTACCAGCCATTGTCCAGAAAATGCGGGAAATGTCTCCGCTTTACGAAGATTTTATCAAGGAAGAAAAAAACAAATAGAACAACGTAATCTGAATCAACCAATTATGTACTTTCTTAAATTAGATATGAGGTGAGCATAATGTATAGCAAAAAAGTGATGGAATATTTTATGAACCCCAAAAATGTTGGAGAAATTGAAGATGCCGATGGCATAGGTACTGTTGGTAACCCGCGATGCGGCGATATTATGAAAATTTATTTAAAAATTGAAGATAATATTATTCGTGAGGCAAAATTTAAAACCTTTGGATGTGGTGCCGCCATTGCTACCAGTTCGATGCTGACAGAATTAGTAACAGGCAAACCCGTTGAAGAAGCTTTAAAAATCACAAATAAAGCTGTAGCCGAGGCATTAGATGGGCTGCCACCAGTTAAAATGCATTGTTCCTGCCTCGCAGAAGAAGCTTTACAAGCAGCCTTATGGGATTATGCGCAAAAAAACGACCTGGAGATCGAGGGATTAGTTCCTCCCCACCAAACAGAAGATGACTCTACAAAAGAGAATTAGTAAAATGGAAGGATTCAATTCCCTAAATATGCTGTGATTAAGAACCAAAAAGCAATAAATTAAGTAGAATTCTTTTATTTCTATTCTGATTATAGAATTATAGAAAATACTTGAGGTGAAAAATTGAAAAATACCAGAGTAGTAGTAGGAATGTCGGGTGGGGTTGATAGTTCAGTAGCGGCTTACCTACTTACTAAAGCAGGTTACGAGGTAATCGGTATCACCATGCAAATCTGGCCTAAAGATTCCCCGAAAGAAGAATCAGAAAGCTGTTGCGGATTAACTGCGGTTGAGGATGCCCGGAGAGTCTGTCAGAAGATTGGCATCCCCCACTATACAATAAATTTTCGTGATGAATTTCAACAACATGTAATTGATTACTTTTTATCGGAATATAAGCAAGGTAGAACCCCGAATCCCTGTATTGCCTGTAACCATTATGTGAAATGGGAATCTCTACTCCAGAAAGCTCTACAAATCGATGCCGAATATATAGCAACCGGACATTATGCCCGAATTGTAAAAGCACCGGAAACCGGCCGTTATCTGCTGAAAAAAGCAGCTACCTTAGCCAAAGATCAAACTTATGCCCTATATACCTTAACCCAGTACCAATTGGCCCATACCCTAATGCCCGTGGGTGATTATACTAAGGAAGAAGTACGTGAGATCGCAGAACATATTGGATTGGCAGTAGCCACCAAACCAGATAGTCAGGAGATCTGTTTTATCCCTGATCATGATTATGGAAAATATATTGAAGAAAACATGACCAGTCCGAGTCCTCCCGGAAACTTTGTTGATAAAAACGGAAAAATATTAGGAAGGCATAAAGGAATCATTCACTATACAATCGGACAACGTAAAGGACTGGGCATCGCAGCTGGCAGACCGCTCTATGTCATTGCGATTCGCCCCGCCACTAATGAAGTGGTACTTGGTGATAATGAGGAGGTTTTCCAGAGCAAGGTCTATGCAGATCAGTTGAATTTTATGCCCTTTGAAAAACTGGAAAGTAGTATGCAAGTCACTGCTAAAATCCGGTATAGCCATACTCCGGCACCTTGTACTATTAGAATGATTAACGATTCTACCCTCTTATGTACTTTTGACCAACCCCAAAGAGCGATCACCCCCGGACAGGCCCTCGTAATCTACGACGGGGATCTGGTTGTTGGTGGCGGCACAATAATCAAAGGAGAATAAAAAGCGCCCGCTTTCATTAGTTCAAAGATAGCGGGCTCTTTTGTATGTTAATTACTAAAACTTACTAGATCTTGATAATATCCAGTTACTTTTTTTACATACAACCGGGTCTCCCTGGGCCAATCTTTAGAGCGGGCCACTCTTGTCGGGCCGGCATTATAGGCAGCCAGGGCTAAAGGAATGGTCCCAAAACGCTCAAGTTGTTGAGAAAAATATTCAGTGCCCCGTGAGACATTAGATTTAATATCTTTCCAATCAAGATCATGGCATTTATCCGGCATCAGTTGAGTCAAACCTCGCGCTCCTTTTCGGGATACTGCGGTTTTTCGAAAACTGCTTTCAGCAGCGATTAAAGAAGCTATTAAATAAGGATCCACCCCATATTCCATGCTGGCTTCTAAAACCGCAATCGTAATTTCTTCTAGATCTCTTCTGGAGATTCCCGGATTATGTTCCAGAATAAAATCCTCTATTTTTAATAATGGATCACTTGCCAGCTCTTCTTGGGGATTACCAAATAGCGGGCCAATTACTGCCGGAGAAGTAAAAAAGAATAAAGTCCCCGCCAGTACAGTGATCTTCAACATTCGTTTGAAAACCATAATTAACCTCCTTGAAGACTTTTAAATAATAATATGATTTAATTCATTTTAAAATCACTTCGATACCACGTCAACAGCGAACTTATATACCATATCAACGAAAAATGGTAAAAAGACATAAAAATGCATGCTTTTTCCCGATTAGGCCATTTCCTAAGCAAATACAAGCGTAAATAGGAGATCGGGTTAATATTTGGTAACAAAAAAGAACAACCCCCAAGTACAAGGGGTTGTAAATTTTCTATGTAAACCACAAAATGTACTAAATATATTCTAAATCTCTATTTTGCCTTCACGATAGGCACGGATATAATTCATCCCAAATTCATCTTTAGCTAATAATACTTGTGCAGCATACAATAATCCCAGCAAATTCTGGTCTAAAGGATCTAAGATTGCAGCATCTAGCCCCGCTTGGAGCATCAAGATCAAAAAAGCCTGATTAATAAATTTTCGTAGCGGGAAACCGTATGATATATTAGAAAGTCCACAGATAATATGAGCTTCCGGCCACTTCTTTTTAAAGATTTTCACCGTCTCAACCAGAAGTAAAGCAGTCTGCGGGTCAGTACTAATTGGACGCACCAAAGGATCTATATAAATATCTTCAATACCAACCCCGGCTTTTGTAAGATTATTGATCAATCCTTCGGCTAGGCGAAGGCGGTCATCAATTGTTTCGGGAATCCCTTGATCATCCATCGTAAGGGCAACCACTGAAGCTTCAAACTCCTTAAATAATGGCAATAAGGCAGAAAACCGCTCTTGCTCCAAGGTTATAGAGTTAACCAGTGGCTTACCTTTACAGACTTTCAATGCCGCCCTGATTGCTTCCGGATTTGGAGAATCAAGACAAAGCGGGATCTCCTCTTCTTCCTGAACTGTCCGGACCAACCATGCCAGTCTCTCTACCTCATCTTCTACCAGCGTACCACAGTTTACATCAATGTAACCAGCTCCAGCTTCCCTTTGTTTTCGTGCTTCTTCTTTAATAAACCCAGCATCCTTTTCCCGCACTGCCGGTTCAATCAGTTTCCGGCTAGTATTAATCCGCTCACCAACAATAATCATTTATACCCCTCCTACTGCCGCCTACCTGGAAAATACTCTTAAATTATCTCTTATTATTCTTTGCCCAGCCAGGTCAGAATGTTGTTTCGCAAGTGATATTGGATTTCTTCATTTGGTTTTCTTGATGAAGCGGAAGCTGAAATTGGGTCGAGCGACAGGAGGTCGCGAGCCGCTTTTTGTCCAGGATGGACTATAAAGCGGACTTCATTGCTTGTTGATTCACCTGGCTTTAATTCAGTTCACTTCGTGATGTCTGTAGGTAGCCAGCGTGAACAACTACCCGATTTCAGCCGGAGCTGAACATTAGAATGCCTGAAGAAATTCACGTGAACCAAGAAACAACTTCTGACCAGGCGGAGTTTACCCGAAATAATTGTTCTTACTTTCCAGAAATATATGAGTAATCCTTCTTTTTGTCCCAAAATTCAAAATTCTTTAACCGTATTTCTTACTAAAGCACGGCGCACAAAACTTCCCCAATACTCCGCAGCTGTTCCGCCCCCGATGATCCGCTCTCCGATTCGTAATGGGCTCCGATCATCATTACCAATCCAGAGAACCACCAATAAATCAGGGGTATATCCGATAAACCAGGCATCTGTATTCTCATTACTAGTACCAGTCTTGCCTGCAGCCGGTCTACCCGGATTGCCCCTGATTCCTGTCCCATAAGTAATTACCTCTTGCATCATTTCTGTTACAGCCCGGGCTGTCTCTCCAGAAATTACCGGTTCTTGCCGAAAACTACCCCGTCTCAATAATCTACTCTTACTATCCTCTACCCGGATAATCCCCACTGGTTTTGACTTGATCCCTTGATTAGCCAAAGGAGTAAAAGCACCACAAAGTTCAAGGGGGGTAACACCCTCTGTAAGTCCGCCAAGCGCTAAAGGAGCCAATGCTTGATCATTTTTAAACCCTTTTTCTATCAAAGGGAGGCCCATCCGCTTTACAAAAGAGAAGACCTGTTTTACCCCTAATTCATCAACCAACCGAACAGAAACCGTATTCACCGACCAAGCCAAAGCCTCATGAAGAGGAATCACTCCCCGGTATTTATTATCAAAATTCTGCGGCCTCCATGGTTTTCCGTTAATCATATAAGTTACGGGTTCATCTATCACCTTAGTCTCAGTAGTAAACCCGGCTTCTACTGCTGCAGCAAAAATTAATGGTTTGATTGCCGACCCAATCTGGCGTTTAACCCGTACCGCCCGGTTATATCGGGAAAATCGATAGTTTCTTCCTCCCACCATTGCTAAGATCTCACCATTTTTAGGATTAAGAGCCACCAATGCCCCCTGCGGACCCCCTTTTTCATCTTGGGGTAAAGCGGCGACTGTCTCTTCAGCAATTCTTTGCATAAAAGAATCCAAGGTAGTGTAAATCTTCAGCTCTCCTGCCCTAATATACCTAGAGGACCAATCATATTCATCCATCAAGACTTCCTCAATATAATCCGCAAAATATCCTCCCCTACTTAAATAAGTAGGGTTTTCTTGAATTTCCAATGGTTTAGCAGTTAATTGTTCATACTCTTTTTTCGATAATAGCCTTTGATTATATAATGTGCTTAAAACTAAATTACGGCGTTCTAGAGCCCTCTCTGGGTACCTATAGGGTGAATACACCTCTGGGCCCCGGATTAATCCTATTAACAGCGCCTGCTCATCCAGAGTCAGCTCCCAAATGCTTCTAGCGAAATAAAAGCGGGCCGCTCCTTCGATTCCATAAACTCCATGGCCAAAATAAATATCATTAAGGTAAAATTCAAGAATCTCATCTTTATTATATTTTT
>DAIOHK010000038.1:0-21757 GCA_036744795.1 Bacillota bacterium
TCATGCTGGTTACCTCTGTAATCACAAAGTGATTTTAAATCAAAAACCGGGTGAGTCGACCAACTGTCCTGTAGGATTTAATCAAGACCAGATGAATCAACTAGAGCTATTTTCTAAGTAGTTTCCCACCCTAGCAAGTAGGGGCACATAAAAGAATGAAAAAAGGGTTTTCATCCAAGACTAGCTTACAAAGGCTGTCTTTCAATACGAGAGACGAGCGGCTAGTAACGAGCGACGAGATGTGGAGGTGTAGAGTTGGTAAAAAAAACATCAATTAAGCAACAACCAATAGAAGAAAATAAGGTTAAATTAAAAATAACAGGGATGTCCTGTGCTGCCTGTTCAACAAAGATTGAGAAGAAGCTAAACCGGCTTGAGGGTGTAAGTAATGCGGTAGTGAATCTGGCTACAGGAAAAGCAACAGTAGAGTTTGAAGCAGGAAAAATAAAAGTTGAGGATTTACTTAAGACTGTTAGTGATCTTGGCTACTCAGCAAAAGAGGCAAAAGAGGAAGTCGGGAACGGGAAAAAAGAAATAGAACGCCTGCGGAGGGAATTTATTTTCTCAGCTTTGCTGGGTTCACCTTTAATTTTAGCGATGTTTTTAAGTATCGTCGGGATTGATCATGCTTTTCTGCATGATTGGCGGTTTCAATTGGCTGTAGCTACCCCAGTACAGTTTATTATTGGTTTTAGATTCTATCGGAATGCCTTCTATGCTTTACGGGCAAAAGCTCCCAATATGGATGTATTGGTGGCATTGGGAACTACAACAGCTTATTTTTATAGTCTTTATAATGCCCTTTTTCAAGAGCTAAAACCCGGAATGATGATGAAAGACTTATATTTTGAAGCAGCAGTGATGATTATTACTCTAATTCTCTTAGGAAAGTATCTGGAAGCAGTGGCTAAAGGGAAGACTTCAGAAGCAATCAAAAAATTGATGGGCCTTTCGGCTAGAACTGCCAGGGTAATCAGAGAGGGAGTTGAAGAGGATATCCCAGTGGAAGAAGTAAAAGTGGGAGATTTGGTTTTAGTTCGACCAGGGGAGAAGATCCCTGTGGATGGGGTAATTGTTGAAGGAGATTCAGCAGTAGATGAATCAATGCTGACTGGAGAAAGCCTACCAGTTGAAAAGGGCAAAGGAGACCAGGTGGTTGGTGCAACGATTAATAAATTTGGTGCATTTAAATTTGAAACAACTAAAACTGGTGAAGATACAGTTCTTGCTCAAATTATTAAACTAGTAGAAGAGGCTCAAGGTTCTAAAGCTCCGATCCAGAAGATCGCCGATCGGGTTTCGGGAATATTTGTTCCTGTTGTTTTAGGTATAGCAATCTTTACCTTTATCTTATGGTACCTTTTTACCGGAGAAATTAATAAAGGTTTAATCAGCGCAGTTTCGGTCCTGGTAATTGCTTGCCCTTGTGCTTTGGGATTGGCTACCCCTACTGCGATAATGGTAGGAACAGGAAAAGGGGCGGAAAACGGTATTTTGATTAAAAGCGGTGAACATCTGGAGATGGCTTATAAAACAAAAACGATAGTTTTGGATAAGACCGGGACTATTACCCAAGGCCGGCCAGGGGTGACAGATCTTATTGCCCTGAATGGGTTTCCTAAAAAAGAACTTCTAAGACTTGCGGCTATTGCGGAAAAACGGTCCGAACATCCACTTGGTGTAGCAATTTATCAAAAAGCACTAATGGAAAAGGAAGAGATTCCAGAACCGAAAGAGTTCAATGCTATTCCAGGAAAAGGGGTTACTGCTAAGTTCGAGGATAAAGAAATTCTGATTGGTACAAGAAAGCTAATGATCGAAGAGGGGGTAGACTTGGGAAAGACCGAAACAACCCTTACCCGGCTTGAAGATGAAGGGAAAACAGGAATGTTAATGGCAGTTAATTATAAACTGACCGGGATTATAGGAGTGGCTGATCTTCTTAAGGAAAATTCGAGGGAGGCTATTGATCAATTAAAGAAGATGGGGATTGAGACTTATATGCTTACTGGTGATAACCAACGGACAGCTGAGGCTATTGCCAGTCAAGTTGGGATTGAAAATGTAGTAGCAGAGGTTTTACCGGAAGAAAAAGCAGGAATAATTGAAGAATTAAAAAAAGAAGGAAAGGTAGTAGCAATGGTAGGAGATGGGATTAATGATGCTCCGGCTTTGGTAGCAGCTGATATAGGAATGGCAATTGGTACCGGGACCGATGTGGCAATGGAAGCGGCGGATATTACTTTGATCCAGGGAGATCTGAGAACCATTGCCCGGGCGATTAAACTTTCCCGTAAAACCATGTCTAAGGTAAAACAGAATCTTTTTTGGGCTTTTATCTATAATATTATGGGGATACCGATTGCTGCTGTAGGATTGCTTAATCCAGCAATTGCTGGAGCTGCTATGGCTTTTAGTTCAGTTTCGGTTGTAGCTAATTCTCTTAGTCTGAAAAGATTAAAATTTTAAAGGAGATTATAATAAATGGAAAAGCAAAAAATAGAGTTGAAAGTGGAAGGGATTTCTTGTTCACATTGTGTAATGAGTATCGAAAATGCAGTTGGCGCCTTAAAAGGAGTTAGTAGTGTTAAAGTGGATCTTAAAAACAAAAAAACAAAACTTGAATTTGATCCTGAACAAATCAGTTTGGAAGAGATCAAAGAAGTTATAGAGGACCAGGGATATGAAGTAAAATAACTTTTGTTTAGAAAAAAACCTTAAATCCGGTTTTCGTTTTTATCTACTAAATCTTGTAGAGTAGTTGAGGAGAGAAACTCATCAATTAATTCATCCAATTCTTTCCAGAAAGGGTGGGCAATACAATTATTTTTTCTTTTGCATTCGACATCTTGAATATCTGTAACACAATCTACCGATACTAGGGAACCTTCAAGGGCAGAAAGGATTTCTTTCATTGTGATCTCTGTTGCAGGTTTTGCTAAGGTATATCCTCCATAAGAACCACGAATCGCGGTGACCAATCCGGCTTTACGAAGGATGGCAAAGACTTGTTCCAGATAAGATTCGGATATTCCCTGGCGTTCCGCAATCTCCCGGAGTGGGATCGGATTATCTCCGGCATTAATCACTAGATCTACTAAGGAACGCAAACCATAACGCCCTCTTGTGGAAATCAGCAAGGTATAGACTCCTTTCCAAACCAAGTAATATAGTAGGATTACCCTAAATTTATCATAATTAATTATTATAATCAAGGGATTATGAAAGTCATACTTAGAAAATAGCCCTAGTTGATTCACCCGACCTTGATTAAAACACTGGCGTGTACAGCAGAAGTCGGAGTGAACAACCAATTTAAGCGCCTTCGATGCTTGTCGACCCACCTGACTTTGATTTTCATCTTACAGGACAGCTTGTCGACTCACCCGGCTTTGATTTAAATCACTGCGTAATGTTAAGGTGGCCGGCGTGAGCGACTTGGTAGCCAGCGTGGGCGACTACTTAGAAAATACAGCTCGAAAATTGTCGCTCGTATGAATGACCAGTGACGAAGGACAAGCCACGAGATCTGTGTTTATAAATTGTTAAATAAGAAATGAATTTCCTGAAGGTAAGTTGATATTTAAGGGAGAAGATTAATACGGTTGAAGATAGGGGGGTTGTCTGTGTTATTGAAAAGTAATAAAGCACCCTGGCCGTTTAACAGATGGTTTTCTACCCGGCATACACTACGTTTTAGACTTTTTGTGATTCTTTTTGCTGTGGTATTTACTATTTGTTTGCTTAGCGTGGGCACCTTTCAGGTCGCTTTACATATTTATGATAAGCAATTATATAATGAATCGGCCAAGGTTCTAAATCTCTCCTCTCGGGGTATTGAGGATGAATTAAAAAAAGTAGAAGATAGCTCCTTTATTATTATGGCGGATCCAAATGTCCAAAGTAATTTATCGATAATTAAAGATTCTTCAGATATATACCAGGGATACCAGGCGACCAGCCGACTTCAAGATATTCTACTCTCCTATGCTGTTTCAGAAGATTATATTTCCTCCATCGATTTTATTGATAGCAAATCGAATCAGTTTTCAGTTGGAGTAGATACGAAGCTAGATAAAGAAAAGAATAAAGAGGTATTGATTGAAGCATTAAAACACCTGGGGAAAAATGTTTGGATTGAACCAGAGGGAGGGGACAATCTGATTGCCACTCGTATAATTAGGAGGACACATAATTTAAGCCTGGATTTTTTAGGACTGATGGTGATCAGAATTGATCTGAATAAATTAGTGAGGAAGGTTTTTGGTAATTATCCAAGTTCAAATGCGGATTTAAACCTGCAAATTTTCAGTGGAGAAAAAAACATCTTTTCAACGGGCCAAAAATTAGAATGGAAAGACTTGTTCTCTATTTTCAATAATGGAAATTATGGTGTTAAAACTATCAATAATAAAAAATTTTTTATTGCCTTTACGCAAGCAAAGTATTCAGGTTGGACTTATGCTAATGTTATTCCTTATGAAACTATTTATAAGAAGATTATCCTGGTAAGAAACGCTATGATCCTAATTTATGTTGGGGTTTTTATTATGGCACTTTGGTTTGGTCTAAAGTTTGCTGGGAATATTACAAAACCTGTTGAGAGTTTGGCAAAAAAAATGAAAGAGGTAGAGATGGGTGATTTTCAGGTAAATGGGAAAAGTAAACACGAAAATATTGTGGAATGTAATATAGAAGAGATTAATGAATTATATAGAGACTTTGAAATGATGGTTGAGAAAATCAATACACTGATCAAAGAAAACTTTCAAAAGCAAATATTACTTAAAGATACACAATACAAAGCATTACAAGCACAGATTAACCCACATTTTCTTTATAACACTTTAGATTCAATAAATTGGATGGCTAAAACTAATAGTGAGCCCCGGATTTCAATGATGGTAGAGGCCTTAGGAAGATTGTTAAGGAGTGCAGTCTATAAAAAAGATTTAATTACTATTGCTGAAGAAGAAAAGATTCTGGAGAATTATATTACTATACAAAAGATAAGATTTGAAGAGCGTTTAGATTTTCAAATGAATGTTGAGGAAGAGATTGGGAAATACCTAATCCCCAAACTTACTCTGCAGCCGATTGTTGAGAATGCAATTAATTATGGTTTAGAACAGATGACAGGGGTTTGTATTATTAGGGTATGGGCTAGAAAGGGAGAAAAGAACATACAACTTTTTATTCAGGATAATGGACCAGGGATGGATCCGGAATACTGGAAAAAATTATGTAGGGGGGAAACTAAAAGTAAAGGTAGTGGTATAGGCTTAAAAAATATTAATGACCGGATCAAAATGCTTTATGGCGAGGAGTGTGGCATTAGTATAGATAGTGAACCTGGGAAAGGAACAAAGGTTATTATATGCCTGCCGATTAAAACTGATGAGGGGACAGTTTAAGATGAGTAAAGTATTAATCGTGGATGATGAAAGAATTATTAGAGAAGGAATCGCCAAAATTATTCCTTGGGACAAATATGGTTTTACCTTAGTGGGTACTGCTGCTAGTGGATTGGAAGCCTATGAAATAATCAGTAAAGAAGCACTGGATATTGTTATTACTGATATCAAAATGCCGGGAATGAATGGTTTAGAACTGATTTCAAAGCTAAAAGAAGAAAAACCGGATATTCAATTTATTGTTCTTTCAGGGTATGGGGAATTTGAGTTTGCCAGAACTGCAATGCAGTATGGTGTAAAGTATTACTTATTAAAACCATGTAATGAAAGGGAGATCCTGGAGGTATTAGGAAAACTTCGTGCCGAGATTGAACAGAAAAAGACAAGAGAAGCTCATATTACTAAGATAAAAAATGATTTAGAGAAAGTTATGCCTCAATTAAAAGCTCAAGTATTAAAAGAATTTGTTACGAATAAATTCTATATTGGACAGCAGTGGGAGTATTATAAAAGACTTTTTGGGTTAGAGTTTGAAAACCAGTCGGTAAGACTAATCCTCTGCCAAGTTGAAGGAAGATTTGAATTTGAATATAATTTTGCTTGCCAACGAGTAGCGGAAAAGGTTTTAGGTGAAGATTATGTTCTTTTAAGTACGACAATTGGGGAAGAAGTTCTTCTATTAATTAAAAATTTGGGCTTGGAAACAATTCTACAAATTGTTGATTCGATTAAGCAGACCTTTTATGAATATTATGGAAGAGATATGACGATCGCGATTAGTGGATCCGGTGATATAAAAAAAACTCCCATTCTTTATCGGGAAGCCAGCGAGTTTTTGAAATACCGATTTTATTTGGGAGAGGGTAGTATTATTACAAAAAAAGATATTAATGCCAGTCAGAAAAAAGAACAGGTTTTTATCTTTGATTATGAACAACTGGGTTATCTGATTAAAAGCGGGAACATCCGTGAAGTTAAAGCAGAGATTGAAAAGTTTTTTATAAAGTTAGGAGCTACTACTCGCGAAATGAATGTTGCAAAGATTCATTGCTTAGAATTATTCTCTACGGTGATCCGTTATAGTACAGAAGGTAAGTTACCTGACTATTTAAAAAAGATGGTAATCTTTGAAGAACTTGATACTCTTGAGCAGACCCATCGGTTTATGCAAAAGATTGCTTTAGAGATTGCCGAGGTCAATTATGAAGAAAATGCCCAAAGATATAGTGGTCAGATCAAGAAAGCGGTTAATTTGATTAATGAAAATCTTCATAGAGAAGAATTATCTTTAAAATGGTTAGCCAATGAAATGCTTTATATGAATGTTGATTATTTGGGTAAACTTTTTAAAAAAGAGATGGGTGAAAGGTTTAGTGATTATGTAATACGAATAAGAATGGAAAAGGCGAAAAACCTAGTTGAAACCTCTGATCTAAAAGTATTTGAAATTGCCAAACAAGTAGGGTTTGGTGATAACCCACAGTATTTTAGTCAGGTGTTTAAGAAAAATACCGGCTATACCCCATCAGAATATAGGAAGTTTTTCACCAGGGTAGTAGGTTCTAATTAAAAAAGAGTGGTTAACAAAAAACAAACCTTAAATTATCTGTTTTTTAAACAAAAACCCCAGAATTTTATATTACAAAAAAGCAACAAATATATTATCGTTAGATATGAAAGTACTTAATAAATACTAAAATGTATTTGTAGCATAAGTTTTAGCACACTTCAAAATAGGTTTTTACTTTCATAAGGGGGTGATATTTAAGAAACAGAGCATCACTACCCAAAAATAATAAATTTATTGAGGAGGTTTGTAAATGAAAAGGACTATTGGTTTAGTAGTGTTAATTGCGGTTTTGGTAGTTTCTTTTGCTTTGACTGGTTCCGCCGAGCCTACCACACTTCGTCTTACCTGGTGGGGTAACCAAACTCGTAATGATATGACAATCGAAGTTATTGAATTATTTGAAAAGAAAAACCCGGGTTATAAAGTTAAACCTGAGTATACCAGCTGGGCAGGGTATTGGGATCGAATGGCAGCCCAAGCTGCTGGTTCGAACTTGGCTGATATTATGCAGCAAGATTTCAAATACATTACCCAGTACGCTGAGAGTGGTCAGATTATTCCCTTAGATTCATATGTAAATAAAGGTATAAATCTGAAAGATGTAGAGGATACCTTTATCGAACCAGGGAAAGTTGATGGTAAACTTTACGGAATAAACCTTGGCGCTAATACCTACGTATTTGCCTATGATCCTGAAATGTTTGCTAAAGCCAAAGTTAAAGAGCCAAATCCGAATTGGACCTGGGCGGAGTATCTTGATACCTGTAAAAAACTCCAAAAGGGTCTTAAGAAGTTTGCTGACAATGAATTAGGCTTTGCTACCAATAATATTTCCGGGTTAGAGCACTATGTAAGACAACGTGGGCAGCAAATCTTTGATCCTTCCGGGAAAAAACTTGGCTTTGATCCCAAGCTCTTTGTTGAATTCTACAAGATGGATCTTGATTTAACTAAAGCAAAAGTTTTTGCTCCACCTGAAGTCAGACTAGAAGTTACCAGTGTTGAGAATAACCTGTTAGTTACCAAAAAAGCAGCGATGTCTAGTGTCTGGACCAACCAGATTGTTGCTTTTACTAATGCTGCTCAAAGACCGCTTAAAATGGCTCTTTTCCCGAAAGACAAGAAGCAGGTTAAAGAAGGTACTTACTTGAAACCATCCATGTTCTTTAGTATTACTAAAGACTGTAAGGATCGGGATGCTGCTGCGAAATTTATTGACTTCTTCATCAATGATGTTGAAGTTAATAAAATCCTCAAAGCCGAAAGAGGCGTGCCGATCTCTTCCAAGGTCCGGGCCGCGATGGCACCAGATTTGGATGAAACTGGAAAAGCAATGTTTGAAATTATTGATTTAGCAGGAAAACATTCTAGTGCAATTGATCCGCCACCGCCAGCAGCTTTCAAACAAGTAATTGACGTACTCAATGATGTTCATTATAAGATGCTGTATAAAGTTATTACTCTTGACCAAGGTGCAAAAGAGTTCTTTGAAAGGTCCAACAAGGTTTTGGCTGAAGCCTTATAATTTATCTAGCTTATATGTAGCTTAGGAACTATTCTCTACAGGCTGGAAAACCAGCCTGTAGAGAATTTTCCAATAAGACCAGGGTCTTAAGAGAAAAGGGAAAAGATGAATAACTTTATTACAAATAATTTATATTAAATATGCTTCCAATTGTTGTTCTGATTAGCTAATAACTGGCCTATTAGGATATGGTCTTAAAATAGATTTTGATGGGAATCTTTATGATTTAAGGGGGTAGTAAGGGTGCGTAACCTTTTATCAAAGATACGAGATACGATGAACAATGACAACTTGGCCGGATACCTTTTTATCTCGCCCTGGTTGCTAGGTTTTTTTATGTTTATGGTGATACCTATGGGCCTATCACTATATCTTTCTTTTACCAGGTATAGTGTATTAACTTCTCCGGTTTGGGTTGGTTTTAAAAACTATAAAGAGATATTTACTGCTGATCCCAGGTTTTGGCAGGCCTTAAAAGTAACTTTCACTTATGTTTTGGGTGCTGTTCCTCTTAGGCTGATATTTGCTTTGTTTTTGGCTGTTTTGTTCTCGCAAAAAAGAGCACTTGTCGGCTTATATCGTACTATGTATTACATTCCCTCACTAATTGGTGGTAGTGTTGCGGTAGCTGTTATGTGGCGTCAATTGTTTGGGGTGTATGGCGCTTTAAACTCCGCACTGTTGAAAGCCGGTCTTGTCGAAAGTGGTTTTGGTTGGAATACTCATCCGAGGACGGCATTGTTGAGCTTGATCGTCTTAGCTGCTTGGCAGTTTGGTTCACCAATGTTGATCTTTTTAGCAGGACTGAAACAGATTCCTGCAAGTCTTTACGAGTCAGCTGCAATTGATGGTGCTAACTGGTGGCAGACATTCTTTAAGATTACTCTTCCGATGTTAAGCCCGATTATCTTTTTCAACCTGGTAATGCAGCTTATTAATAACTTTATGGTTTTCACACAGGCTTATATTATTACTGGAGGACAACCCTTTGACCGCACATTGGTCTATATTCTTTATCTATTCCAGAAAGGGTTTACCTATAGTCAAATGGGATACGCATGTGCCCTAGCCTGGATTCTACTATTTATCATTGGAGTTATCACTGCCTTTATCTTTAAATCTTCCGCGGGTTGGGTTTATTACGAGTCAAAGGGGGATTTTTAAGTGAAACGTCTGAAAAAAACGGCAGGAAGTTTTACCTACCATGGATTTATTCTTTTATTTGGATTTTTTATGTTTTATCCGGTAATGTGGTTGATTGCTAGTTCATTTAAGGAACATGCTGAAATTTTTCAGAATGCACATTCTTTAATCCCCAATAGCTTTCACTTTGAAAACTATGCCCAAGGATGGAGAGGATTTGGCGGCGTTACCTTTGGAACCTTTTTTAAGAACTCTTTTATTATTAGTAGTATTTCTACTTTAGGTCAGATCTTTTCCTCTTCACTTGTGGCTTATGGATTTTCCCGGATTAAATTTTATGGGAAAAAATTCTGGTTTAAAGTTATGATTTTAACAATGTTACTACCTGGGCAGGTGCTACAGATTCCCCAATACCTACTCTTTAATAAGTTGGGGTGGATTGATACTTTTAAACCGCTTATTCTACCTAGCTTTTTTGCCGGCCCATTCTTTATCTTCTTGATGGTCCAATTTATTCAGGGTTTACCGATTGAGCTTGATGAAGCAGCTAGGATTGATGGCTGTGATAGATATAGCATTTACTTCCGGATTATTCTGCCTAACATCAAACCGGCTTTAATTACAGCAGGCATCTTCTCGTTTTATTGGACTTGGAATAACTTCTTACAAGCTTTGTTGTATATCCAGACTGTTGAGAAGTATCCGGCCTCTTTGGCCTTACAATTATTCTCTGATCCCAACTCTGTTACCCACTGGGGAGCAATGTTTGCAATGGCCGTGTTATCTCTGGTTCCGATATTCCTCATTTTTATCACCTTCCAAAAGCACTTAGTGGAAGGAATCAGTACGACCGGACTCAAAGGCTAAAGAGAGTCAGTAGATTATAGTTGCTTATAAAAACCAGTCTTCTGTTTTAGAAAGACTGGTTTTTATTTTAGCTATTATACCCGGGCTTGATGCAAGAAGAAAAATGATGGTATTGTAAAAAAGGACCATAGTGCTTATAATCGAAGCAAGGAATCCAAGGGAATAATTTTACGGGGTGAGGGATTGAATAAGCATATACTAGCAAGAATCTTTAATGAGGTTGGTTTGCTGCTGGAACTGAAAGGAGAAAACATCTTCAAAGCTAGAGCTTATTATAATGCAGCCCGGACAGTGGAAAATCTGGAGGAAGATCTAGAGGTACTGATTGACCAGGGAAGACTTAGGGAAGTTCCGGGGTTTGGAAAGGCAATTTCGAGCAAGATTATAGAGTGGAATAAAACTGGAAGTATTGAATATTATGATGATTTAAAAAATAGTACACCTCCCGGATTAGTTGAGTTACTTAGGTTACCTGGTTTGGGGCCGAAAAAAGTAAGTCAGCTTTATGTTGCCCTTGGAGTTACTAACCTTGAAATGTTAGAGAAAGCTTGCCAGCAAAACTGGATTCTTTCTGTACCGGGATTTGGGCTTAAAACCCAGGAGAAGATTTGTGCAGGGATTAAGTTCATTAAGGATCATCGAGGTATGTTTCTTTGGGCGGAGGCTTATGAGATTGGTATAAAGCTTTATCATGATCTGCTGAAATCTTCTGCTGTTTTGCGGGTAGAGATTGCGGGGAGTTTACGACGGTATAGGGAAGTAGTTAAGGATATTGATTTAGTAGCTGCTTCTACTGAGCCGCAGGTAGTAAGAGATTATTTTATTAAAATGCCGATAGTCGCAGAGGTTAAAAGTAGTGGATTAACTAAGACTTCTGTATTATTAAGTACCGGAAATCAAGTGGATTTGCGGGTAGTAAAACCTGAAGAATTTCCGCATGCTTTGCAACATTTTACTGGTAGTAAAGAACATAATACCGCTTTGCGTCATCTGGCAAAAAAACTTGGGTACAAACTTAATGAGTACGGACTTTTTAAGGGTGATAAAGGGATTTACTGTCAAGATGAGGCTGAAATCTATCAGTATTTAGGCCTTTCCTTCATCCCACCTGAGCTGCGGGAAGACTTAGGGGAGATTGAGCGGGCAAGAGAAGATTCCTTGCCATCTTTAGTACAACCAGAGGACCTGAAAGGGATACTTCATCTTCATACTAATTATAGTGATGGTGTCAATTCTTTGGAGGAACTGATAGCTGCAGCGATTGAAGAGGGGTATCATTATATAGGGGTTACGGATCATAGTCAAACAGCTGTATATGCTCGTGGCCTTACCAGAGAGATGGTTTTTCGGCAGTGGGAGGAGATTGACCGGCTTAATGAAAAATACTCCAATTTTAAAATATTTAAAGGGATTGAGGCTGATATTTTACCTAATGGCGAGCTTGATTATGATCCTGATTTTTTAAAAAACTTCGATTTTGTGATTGGTTCAATTCATTCGCAATTCCGGATGGGAAAAGAGGAGATGACAAAGAGAATACTCAAAGCGATGGAGAATCCTGCTTTAACGATCCTTGGTCATCCGACAGGCCGGATTTTACTTGAACGCTCGGGTTATGATTTAGATCTGGATGCCATTATCACTAAAGCAGCAGAAAAAGAAGTTATTCTCGAATTTAATGCTAATCCATACCGTTTAGATCTGGATTGGCGTTGGTGCCGGAGAGCAAAAGAGCAAGGGGTATTAATTGCTATTAATCCAGATGCTCATAGTATTGGGGAACTGAATTTTGCTAGAAGCGGACTGTTGGTAGCAAGAAAAGGCTGGCTAGAGCAGAAGGATGTATTAAATACTAGAGATGTTGGGGAGATTGGAGAGATTTTTAAGGGAAACAGACTGGTAAATGAGGGCTAAAGAGGAGTTCCCAATAAGGAAGGGAGAAAACCTAAGATTTGATTTCAGATGAATTTTTAAAGATCTGTATCTGTCAAAGGAAAAGAGTTTATTATGTCAAATTAGTATAAAATGATTATAAAGGAAATTGTGTTTAAGATAGATTATGGAGGAGCAGAGTTAATGTTTCATACTATTAGTGACTCTAATACAAAAAAGCTTAAAGAAAACTCCTACCCTGGGCGGGGAATTATTCTGGGATTAAGTCCTGATGCTCAACATCTGATCCAGGTTTACTGGATTATGGGTAGAAGTGATAATAGCCGGAATCGAATCTTTGTTAAAGAAAATGATTTTGTGAAGACAAAAGCATTTGATGAAAGCAGAGTAACAGATCCTTCTCTGATTATTTATTATCCAGTAAAACACCTGGGAAATCGGCATATTGTTTCTAATGGGGACCAAACAGATACTATTTATGAGTTCTTAAAGAAAGATAAATCGTTTGAATCTGCTTTAAATAGTAGAGAATTTGAACCTGATGCTCCTAATTATACCCCGCGGATTTCCGGGTTAATTGATTTAGATGATCATGAGAATGCTTATAAATTATCAATATTAAAGACCGTGAATAATAATCATAAATACCCGGTACGTCAGTATTTTAATTATGCGAAAGCGATTCCTGGTTGCGGACATTGCCTCCATACTTATGTAGAAAATGGAGATCCTCTTCCTTCATTTAGTGGCGAACCATACTTGGTGAAACTATTTGATACTGCCGCGGAAAACATGGATTATTACTGGAATATCTTAAATAAAGAAAATAGAATAGCTTTGCTAGTTAAATTTATTAATGCAGATACCGGAGAATATCAGATTACCATTTTTAATAAACACCAAGGTTAGTTGGAACCTTTAAATTTAAGTTAAAATAGATTATAATTATTATACTAACGGAATTATATTATTTATTTCATAGCTTGTCGCTTGTTACTTGTGTTGATTGACAGACTATGAAAGCTAGTTTTAAATATTTCCATTCTGTGCCCCAGTATATAATTCCTTGACATAGAAATTTGCATTAGTGACATTTAATGAACTATAAGATTACAGTCTAATATTTAATGTAAAGGATGAAGCTAAAAATGGAAAAAGGATTAAAAGCAAGCTCTAACTTTGAACGGAGAAAGGCTGTGATCTTTTTAGTTTGCACAGCTGTTCTCTGGAGTACCAGCGGGTTATTGATTAAACTGGTAGATTGGAATCCGGTGGCGATAGCAGGTATTCGGAGCGCGGTTGCGGCTTTATTGATGTTGGTGTATGTTAAGCGGCCACATTTTACTTGGTCGGCATCACAATTAGGTGGGGCTGTTGCCTATGCTGCTACTGTAATTTTATTTGTGATTGCAAATAAGATGACGACTTCAGCTAATGTAATCTTGCTTCAGTATACTGCTCCTATTTATGTGGCGATCTTTGGCCGTTTGTTATTAGGAGAGAAGACAACACGTATAGATTTAATAGCGATTATCCTGGTTTTTCTCGGGATGGGCCTCTTTTTTAAAGATGAACTTTCTCCGGGGGCTTTTTGGGGTAATGTGCTTGCAGTTTTAAGCGGGGTAACTTTTGCTCTGGTGGCGGTGCTTCTTCGTAAACAGAAAGAAGGTTACCCGCTGGAGTCTGTACTTTTAGGAAACCTTTTAGCAGCGATAGTTGCTATTCCTTTTATGACCGGACCCTACCCTGATGCTAAAGGCTGGCTTGTTCTCATCTTTATGGGTTTAGTTCAGTTAGGTTTACCCTATATTTTGTATTCTATTGCTTTAAAACATGTTACAGCGATGGAAGGAATTCTCATCCCTCTAATTGAACCGGTTCTAAATCCAATATGGGTATTAATTTTTACAGGGGAAAAACCGGGGCTTTGGGCATTGTTGGGTGGTGCTGTGGTTTTAATTGCAGTGACAACCCGTAGTATACTGATGGTTCGTAAAAAGGCTTAATGAGATAAAGGAGGAAACCGGAGATTGAGACGGATATCCATTGAATTAGTACCTAGAAACAGTCAATCACTACAAGCTGATCTAGAGATGATAAAATCCAGTTTTCCACAGGTTGATACGGTAAATATCCCCGATTTACTCCGCTTTGAATTGCGAAGTTGGGATGGATGTAAATATGTCAAGAATTATTACCAACAAGCCATACCACATATTAGAGCAATTGACCTTGATATAAATAAACCATTACCATTTGCAGAAAATTTACACAAATTAGTGATTGGGGAAGTTCTGGTTTTAACAGGAGATCCTCCTCAAGATATGACCAGAAAGATTTATCCTTCCACTAGTACTGATTTGATTAAAAAATTCAAAAAGGATCACCCTACAATAAAGGTTTATGCCGCAATTGACCAGTACCGGACCAGTATGAGGGGTGAGTTAGATAATATTAGAAGAAAGATTGATGCCGGTGCGGATGGTTTTTTTACCCAACCTTTTTTTGATCTTAGATTAATGGAAATATACGCAGAACAGCTGGAAGGATTAGAGGTTTTTTGGGGTATTTCGCCAGTCACCTCGGAAAAGTCTGTTAATTATTGGGAAACTAAAAACCACCTGATTTTTCCCGCTGGGTTTCAACCAACATTAGAATGGAATATTAATTTTGCCAAAAAGGCATTGGAATTTACTGAAGAATTAGATTCCCATATCTATTTCATGCCAATCAGAACCAAAATTCGGGCTTTTTTAAGTGGGTTGTTTTTTTAGTAATGGAAGCTTAGAGATTTAATTTTCATAAAGCCGGTGCTAGCTCCGGCTTTATGAAAACGAACCAGTTACCGATAGACTTTAAGGGAGTTGGTGCCCTCTTCTTTTAAATCGACTCTTCACATTTGGGGGAGGATTAGTATATAATAACAATAAATAAAAAATGCGATCAGGTTTCTAACCGGGCTTTTTAAGCAGCAGGCCATCGCCTGTGGGACGCGACCATCCATCCCACGGGATTTTTTTTACTAATTTTTAAGTAAAATTAAGGAGGGCTTTTTATGGATACGTTTTCTAGGTGGTTACAGAAGAAATTTGTTCACGAAAGGTCAGTAAAGAAAAATGTAGATCCTCGTATGCTTAATGGAATATTAGAGGCTTGGGTTAGTATTATTGGTAACATATTCCTGTTTATTGTTAAGCTTATCATCGGTTTGTTCGCCAGTAGTATTTCTATAATGGCTGATGCCTTTCATACTTTATCGGATGTTGTCTCTTCTTTTGTGGTGCTTTTTGGGTTTAAATACAGTAGTAAGGGACCGGATCAGGAACATCCGTATGGCCATGGTAGACTTGAGATCATCGCTACCTTGGTAATCGCGATTTTATTAATCCTTACTGGAGTAGAATTTATTAAATCTTCGATTGATCGTTTTCACAATCCGGTAAAAGTAAGTGGCAATTGGTGGATTATGACAATAATATTTATAACCGCTCTTTTTAAAGAATGGATGGCTAGGTTTTCTTGGTCTTTAGGAGAGAATATTGATTCTCTTGCTTTAAAAGCTGATGCCTGGCATCATCGGAGTGATGCTATTACTTCGTTTTTAGTTGTTTTCGGTAATTTTGCTGTTACTAAAGGGTGGATTTGGATGGATCCTTTATTAGGGTTAATGATTGCCGCAGTTATTATTTATACGGGATATGAGTTTGCTACTTCTTCCGGAAACCGGCTATTAGGTTTATCTCCATCCGAAGTAATAATTAAAGAGATTTCTGATCAGGCCAAATCTGTCTCTGGAGTTGAGGAAGTCCATAAAGTAAAGATTCATGATTATGGAAACCATAAAGAAATTTCTTTGCATATAGAAGTGGATGGGAAGATGGACCTTGTTTCTGCCCATGATCTCTCGGAAATTGTGGAGAAAGTAATTGCCGAAAAATTTAATGCAAAAACGGTAGTCCATATTGAACCAGTAGAACAGAATAAAATAGAAAATGAAATTGGTGAGCTTAAGATGGGAAAAGAAGAGGGCTAAGAGGGAAAAGATATTTGTTTGTCGAATAAATTAAATATAAAACGTACCGGATTTTTCATATTAAAATACTGGTACGTTTTGAATTAATAACATCTTTTTTCGGAGGATGATTAGTAGATGCCTCTTACATACCAACAATTTAAAGAAGCAGCTTCGCGTCTTTGTGGCAATGATCTTTCACTTTATAAAAGTCAACAAATGGATAGAAGAATTCATTCGCTAATGAATATTTGGGGAGTTTCTGATTATGATGAATACCTTGAAATTTTGAAGACAGATCCTCAGCGCTATCAGGAATTTGTTAAAAAATTAACGATTAATGTTTCTGAGTTTTTTAGAAATCCTGATCGTTTTATGGATCTTTGGGAAAGGATAATGCCGGAATTATTGCAGAAACCGGGGAAAATTAGAATCTGGTCGGCAGGTTGTTCTAATGGTTCAGAACCATATTCGGTAGCAATTATTTTGCATGAATTAAGATCAAGTAATAGGGCCGAGATTCTAGCTACAGATATTGACCAGGTGGTTTTAGACAAAGCAAAGAAAGGGGTTTATCTACAAAACGAGATAAAAAGTCTTCCACCGGATTTAGTAAAAAAGTATTTTCGCCAGGAAGATGAGGTATTTTATATTAGAGAAAATGTAAAAGAAAAAGTGGTTTTTAAAAAACATAACCTTCTTATTGATCCTTTTGAAGAGGATTTTGATTTGATTATCTGCAGAAATGTAGTTATTTACTTTACTGAAGAAGCCAAAAATAATCTTTATCTTAAATTCAATCAATCTTTAAGAATTGGTGGCTACTTTTTAGTAGGAGGGACAGAACCACTTTTATACTATAAACAACTGGGATTTGAAAATATATCTCCTTCTTTTTATAAGAAGATTGGCGAGCCGGAATTTGATGGGATGTTAGGAGGATTGTTTTTTGGTTAAAGGGGTAGGAATAGATATAATAGAAGTAAATAGATTCTCAAGGATTCTGGCACAACAGAAGGAGAAACTTTTGAGACGAATATTTACAGATGATGAATTGGGATTCTGTAAAATGGCGGCTAACCGCTTAGCTGGAAGATTTGCGGCCAAAGAGGCTTTTTTTAAGGCTTTAGGTACTGGTTTCAGAGGTTTTAAATGGCAAGACGTAGAAATAAAGAACAATACTTTGGGTGCTCCCCAGTTTCTATTTTCGGAAGTACTTGCTCGCCATCTTGAAAATTTAGGAGTGGCTAAGACACATCTAAGTATCTCGCACTGTAAAGAATATGCTGTTGCCCAGGTTATATTGGAAGGTGTAAATGAATGAAAGTCGCTACTGCTCAAGAAATGAGAACCATCGATCGGATGGCCATGGAAGATTATTGCTATCCGGGGTTAATATTAATGGAACATGCGGCTTTAGCCTTATGGAGAGTGATCAGTTCTCGTTTCAAATCAGGGATGATTGCGATTGTTTGCGGGAAGGGGAATAATGCGGGAGATGGTTGGGCACTGGCCCGGCTTCTTAATTTATCAGGCTACCTAGTTACGGTTTTCCAGCCTGATGTTGAGTTTAATTTACCTCCCGATGCTAGACAAAATAGAGAGATGGCACTAAAATTGGGAATAAGGGAGTTACCATGGTCAGCATTACGTTCCAATCCTTCCTTACTTTCAGTTACAGCAGTTGTGGATGCCCTGTTAGGAACAGGTTTTCGGGGGCGGGTGACTGGAGATCTGGCTGCAACAATCGAAATGATTAATAGTTGTACAGCCCCGGTCATAGCAGTTGATATTCCTTCGGGGGTGGAAGCAGATACAGGTAAGATTAGTGGTCCGGTAGTTAAAGCGGATCTGACTGTTACTTTTGGCTTGCCTAAAGTAGGGCTTATGGTCTACCCTGGACGGGAGTTTGCAGGTGAAATAATAATAGACTCCATTGGCCTTCCTGAATCATTATTAGAAAGAATTCCAGGATCCTTTTATACTTTAGATGCCGAGCAAGTTCGAAAGCTATTACCAGTCCGTAAACCGGAGTCCCATAAAGGGAGTAATGGTCATTTGCTTGTGATTGGAGGCTGGCCGGGGATGACCGGAGCTCCAGCTTTAGCAGGATTGGCCGGGCTAAGGAGCGGGGCTGGATTAGTTACTCTTGGATTGCGTGAAGGGATGAATTTTTTAGAAAAGCCGATGGAACTAATGGTTAAAACCTGGCCGGAATTGAAATTCGAAGATTATCGGGCTATTCTTGTCGGGCCAGGACTTTCTACCAATGAAGATGGGAGAAAAATATTAAAGCTCATCCTTTCTTTACAAGATATTCCTTGCGTGCTGGATGCCGATGCACTAAACATCCTAGCAACCATTGATAACTGGTGGGAAGAATCAAGAGGTTCACTAATCCTTACTCCTCACCCTGGTGAGATGGCACGTTTAACTGGCGTTTCTACCAGTCAGGTTCAAGAAGAACGGTTGGCTCTGGTTAGAGAGAAATCAAAATTATGGAATCTTACTTTAGTATTAAAGGGTGCAGCCACTTTGGTAAGTAGCAAAGGTGGAACTGTATATATTAATGCCACTGGTAATCCGGGATTAGCCACAGCCGGAACAGGGGATGTTTTGGCTGGAATTATCGGAGGTTTACTGGCTCAAGGCCTTGAGCCAGTACAGGCTGCTACTGTTGGGGTTAATATCCACGGAAGGGCAGGAGATCTGGCAGCGAAGGAGATTGGGCCAGTGGGGATGGTGGCGGGGGATCTTTTGCCAAGAATACCTTCGGTCTGGAAATGAGGGAGCAAAAGTGTTGGATGAGATCAATGCATTAATTCGTCCGGTATGGGTAGAAATAGATTTACAAGCAATAAAGACAAATATTCGGAAAATTAAAGAATTAATTGGTTCTGAAGTCCAAATTATGTCAGTAATCAAAGCGGAAGCTTATGGTCATGGTGCGGTAAAAGTTGCCCAAATAGCTTTGGAAGAAGGGATCAACTGGTTTGGGGTGGCTACACCGGAGGAAGGGATTGCCCTTCGTAGAGCTGGTATTAATGCCAATATTCTCGTTTTGGGTCCGCTTTTACCTAACCAGGTGGCGGCGTTTTGTGAGTATAATTTAATCGGAACCATAACGATGTTGGAAAGCGCTAGAGCACTGTCTTTAGAGGCTTGCCATCGAAATGTGGAAATGAAGATTCATATTAAGATTGATACTGGTATGGGTAGAATCGGTTTTTATCCTGGAGAAGCTGTCGAGCAAATTAAAAAGATTGCTGCTTTTACCAATATTAAGGTTGATGGGTTATACTCACATTTTGCCACAGCCGATCATTCTGATCTTTCCTACGCTCGAAAACAGCTGACAGTTTTTAATAAACTGCTTTTTAACCTTAAAGAACAGGGGATTAAGATTCCCCATATTCATCTGGCAAATAGTGCAGGAATTATCAACCTTCCTGACAGTTATTTCAAACTAGTCCGTGCTGGAATTATTCTTTATGGGCTTTACCCTTCTTCAGAGGTGGAGAAAAACCGGCTCTCTTTAAAACCGGCTTTTGCTCTGAAAACCGAGGTGGTTCAAGTAAAAAGGGTACCGGCTGGAACTGGAATTAGTTATGGACAGCTTTATCATACCCCGAAGGAGACAATGATAGCCACTCTTCCGATTGGCTATGCGGATGGCTTAAACAGGTTACTTTCCGGGAAGACACGCGTCCTGATTGGTGGAGAGTTTTACCCGATTGTAGGAATGATCTGCATGGATCAGTGTATGGTTGATGTTGGAGATGCTCCGGTACAAGTGGGAGATGAGGTAGTATTAATCGGCAAGCAAGGAGCTAAGGAGATTACTGTTGATGAAATAGCATCTTTACTGGGAACGATTAATTACGAAGTAGTATGTATGATTAGCCATCGAGTACCTCGGATTTATTTATAGTCAATTTTTACGCCGGTTACTGATTGCTTACGAAGTGATTTAAAGCCCTTTTACTATTTTTTAGTTGCAAGTGGTATAATGATTTAGAATACCCTTTTATTTTGGGTAATTACATATAGAGTAGTAATTTTGGGAATTGTTTTCTTTATTAATCCCGATGAAACGATCAAAAAAATCAGGAGGTAATTAAATGGAAAATTTTGAGTTTATTAGTCCTACCAAAATAATATTTGGAAAAGGGACTGAAAAGCAAGTAGGAATGGAGACCAAAAAGCATGGACACAAAGTACTGCTTCATTATGGTGGAGGAAGTATAAAAAAATATGGCCTATATGACAAAGTAGTAGCTTCGCTAAAAGAGGCAGGAGTAGATTATATTGAATTAGGCGGCGTTCAACCTAACCCCCGGTTAAGCCTTGTTCATGAAGGGATCAAACTTTGCCGGGAGAATAAAGTTGATTTTATTCTCGCGGTTGGCGGGGGAAGTGTTATTGATTCGGCTAAAGCGATAGGTGTTGGAGTACCCTATGAAGGGGAAGTATGGGATTTCTATGCTGGAAAAGCGGAGCCGCAGGAAACATTACCGGTTGGTGTTGTTTTGACGATTCCGGCCGCGGGGAGTGAAGCAAGTAAGAGTTCGGTGATTACCAATGAAGATGGATGGTATAAACGTGGTTTAAATATCAATTTAATCCGTCCAATTTTTGCCATTATGAATCCAGAATTGACTTTTACCTTACCTCCATATCAGACTGCATGTGGGGCAGCAGATATTATGGCTCATATTATGGAACGTTATTTCACTAATACTAAGAATGTTGATTTAACTGACAGGTTATGTGAAGGAGCTTTGAAAACATTAATAAAAAACGTTCCTACTGTCTTGCAAGAACCCGATAATTACGATGCTAGAGCTAATATTATGTGGGCCAGTACCATTGCTCATAATGATCTGTTGAGTACTGGACGGATTGGAGATTGGAGTTCCCATGCGATCGAACATGAATTAAGTGGGATTTACGATGTTCCTCATGGTGCTGGACTTGCGGTTATCTTCCCTGCTTGGATGAAGTATGTGTATCATCATAATATTGATCGTTTTGTACAATTTGCGGTAAGAGTTTGGAATGTTGAGCATTCTTTTGAAGATCCGGAGCAGACTGTTTTAAAAGGAATCGAGCAATTAACTAATTTCTTTAATAAAATCGGACTTCCGACAACTTTAAAGGAACTAAAGATTCCAGCGGATCGTCTAGAAGAAATGGCAGATAAAGCAAGCAATTCGGATACTAAGACTTTAGGTAATTTTATTAAACTCAAGCAACAGGATATTCTTAAGATTTATAAACTGGCACTTTAATCTTGTAAAAAAACTTTAGTTTGAAAGGGGCTTTTGCTATTT
>DAIOHK010000039.1:0-21555 GCA_036744795.1 Bacillota bacterium
GGGGTAATTCTCCCTTCCAATCTTCCCACAACTCGGTTTGGGTACAGCCTAATATTTGCTTATAAACTTGATCATTATTACCCTCTTTTATTACCCCTTTAAGCATCAGGGGAAGTATCTCTTTACCATAGTGTCGGGCAATATAATCTACCAATGACCAAGCCTCAGCATAATGGAGATTTCCTCTTACCTCCGAAATTTGTTCCAAGGAATCAACGGTTTCCCGGAGTACAGCATCCCTAAGGGCCACCTCTCTGAGGGGAAATCTGGTTTCTTCTGGCATATAAAATTCAGCCAGGCCTTCCGCAATCCAGCCTGGGATCCCGGTACTTAACTGGGAAAGTAGATTATTCTTAAATGGGCCCAGAGTAATTAAGTGGGTTATCTCGTGGGTTAGTACGCCTCGTAAGTCACGAAAAGTTGGTTGTACGATCAATACCAGTCTGTTTGTAAGGATATGGGCTACTCCTTCCGAAGAATCAAAAAGCGGAACACCACTGGCCTGGGAATTCTGGTATTCTTTTCGCGAAGCAAAGAGAATAACACGGTTCTTGCGATAAGGATAAAGCGTATAAAAATTACGAAAATCAGGAAAAACACGGTCGAATGCTTCCTCTTCAAGAATTTCACGGGTTCGCAAAGCAAGTTCCTCCAACCCCTGATAAAAAAAGATTTCAAAATGGGGAGTCTTAAGAACCCGCCACTGTAAAGGACGGGGAACAGCTTTAACCTGACCAAACCGGTATTCCCCTCCGGTGTTACTCATTTCAACTGCTGACCAGGAGGGGAAGGCCATTACTAGTGAAAAAAAGCATAATAATATTATTATACAAATTCTGTTTAATTTTAACATTTCTACTCCCTTGTACAATATAGTCCGCTCAAGTTTATATTTATTTCCATGTTATCCATAATGATTCCTGCCGGAACTTTTTAGTTAAAAAAAAAGAGGTGATTCCCTCTATTTAAAGATTTTTTCAAAAATACCACGGTTTTTTTGTGCCAGTGATTCCCCACTATAAATTAGGGAATCAACAACCCCGGTCAAGGATAGTTTTCCTTGGTCAAGATTTAATTGAGTCAAATTCAGATTCTGTCCCCGGATTAGCAAAACCCCTTTTTCAGTTTCAAGGACAACCTCGTCTTGGTCATAACTTCCCACATTGGTAACGCCATCAATAATAAGCCTTTCTCTTCCTGTTAATGTAAGCTGATGGCTACCTCTGTTCATCCTCTCTTCCATGCCACCACCTCATCACTTTTTTCTCTCCAATTATCATATGTTTTAACAAAGACATTTGGACCAGTTAGTAATGGTGGTGTAAATCTTACCATACTTCCTTAATGGTAATTTCCGGATAGTAGTGTTTGATGATCTCTTCGGCGTTTTTTCCTTCTTTAGCTAAAGCGTAAGAACCCCATTGGCAAAGTCCAACTCCATGGCCAAACCCCCGGCCGGAAATCTCAACACCATTTGTTTGGTTATTTATATCTGTAATCCAGATTGAGCGCATTTTCTCCGGATTAATGGCAATTCTAAAATCCGCCCCCTCAACTTTTGTCTGACCTTTATTCCCTACAAACTTAAGCATTGTTGCCCGAAATGAATTCTTACTTCTTTCTGCAACTTCCATCCGTGACACTTGTCCAATGTTTTGTCCTAATGTCCCTAGTGCCTTAGCTAATTCTTCACCTGTAAACTTATTCTTCCAGAATAACTCTTCTTTAGGAATTACCTCTTGTTCAGGACAAGAAACTGAACGCATATATGATGGTTCCGACTCTTTATAAGCTAATCCTTCCTTGGCCAATGCTGTCTTCCCCCCGCAGCTTGCCGAAAACCATCCCTTTACATACTTACCCTGATAGGTCATGACTTTTCCCTCGGTCATCTTTACCGCCTGCCGGATAAGCGGGGTGATTGCCGAAGCATTATAGGCTTGAGCCTCTTTTTCATCAGTAGAAATATCGGTATTATGCAGTTCTCTGGTGCCCCCACGGGCTAAAAAATCCATAGTAAAGGTTCTAGCAACAATAGCTTGAGCTGCATAAGCCTGAAGAGGCCAATCTGGTCTCATTTCACCCGCAACCACTCCTAGAAGGTATTCTTCAATTGGCATTGTTTTTTTAGTCTTTGATTCGTGGAAATAGACTGTCAGTTTAGGTTGTTTTTTTAATCTCTGGGCAAGATCAGTAAACCCTTCCTGTCTAGAGTCAGGACAACCGATAAAAATTGTTACTGCTGATATTAAGACAACTACTAATAAAAGTACTCCCCACCGATGACGGGTAATCCTCATTAATTAATCCCCCCTTCTCCAGTAATCTTAATTCTAGATTTAACCTAATTAGAGGGGAATTATTCATCAGTTTTCCTTGCTCTTTTCCCATAACTCATCCATTTGCGTAAGGGTCAAATCTGCAAGTACCTCTCCATGAGCGGCTGCACTTTGTTCCATTTTTCGAAATCGATCATAAAACTTATCTACACTTCGGTTCAGAGCAATCTCCGGCCTGGCACCTAAAAATCTCGCCAGATTTACCAGTGAAAAGAGTAAATCTCCAAATTCCTCTTCCATTTTACGGTATAAACTCTCATCTTTATTTTTCTGCTCATAGGCCATCCTTGCTTCAACCAGTTCTTCCGCCTCTTCTTTAACTTTCTGCAGTGGTCCATTTATCTCATCCCAGTCGAAACCAAGATGTGAGGCTTTGATTTGAATTTTCTCCGCCCGCATTAATGCCGGAAGGTTTACCGGGATCCCATCAAGAGCAGAAATAGGTTTTTCTTCTTTTTCCGCAGCCTTTATCTTTTCCCAATTCTTTAGTACATCTTTTACGCCTTCTACTTCAGTACTGGCAAAGACATGTGGATGACGGCGGATAAGTTTTTCATTGAGTTCTCTAATTACATCAACCAGTGTAAACTGTTCTCTTTCCTTAGCAATCTGAGTATGAAAAACCACCTGCAAAAGAAGATCCCCCAGTTCCTCCCGGAGATGCTCCGGAGAACCCTCGTCTATTGCTTCCAACACTTCATAGGCTTCCTCCAATAAGTATGGTCTTAAGCTAATCGGAGTCTGTTCCCGATCCCACGGGCAACCATTCTCACCCCGTAGATGCTCCATAATCTCTTCCAATTTTTTTAATTCATGGCTGCTACTCACCGCTTTTTTCTCTCCTTTTGTATAAACTAGTAAAATTTATTAACCTAATCATCGTTTTTCTCCCGGTAAAAGTCAAGCCGCTTATTTAGATATAGATTCACTAAAAAAGATTCTATGTATACCTTCATCTCAAGCTGCATAAAATACAATGTGTTTATTGTAATAGAAAGGTGGAAGGTATCTTGTGGTTTGCTTTTCCCCGAAGAACTTCTGAACCTAATCCTTTAACCCCCTATCGAATACATACTAATAATATAAAAGCTAGCCGCTTATTAAGCCTAAATCTTAAGGCGTTTTTACTTCGGTTGTTCGAAAAAGATTCTTCTTTGATAATACTCTGTATCGGAACGGATCGTTCAACCGGAGATAGCTTAGGTCCATTAGTTGGGAGCAAAATTATAGACAAACTTCCTTCTCCTGCTACTGTTTACGGAACTCTCGACCATCCAATCCATGCGGTAAATCTTGAGGAAACTATCAATGAGATTAATAATAAATTTAAAAATCCTTTTATTATTGCTATTGACGCCTGTCTTGGCAAAAGCGAAAGCATAGGGTATATCAGTATCAAACCAGGAGCGCTACAGCCGGGAAGTGGTGTTAACAAGGATCTCCCGCAGGTTGGTAAATTACACATCATTGGTGTAGTTAATGTAGGTGGATTTATGGAGTATTTAGTACTCCAGAATACTCGTTTGAGTCTAGTTATGCAAATGGCAGATGTAATCAGCAGCAGTTTAATCCAGAGTTGTCAGGACTTTTTTGCTCTACCCAAGTCCCTGGAAGAAGAAGGGATCGAATTCTCCCCTCTCCATTCTGACTAAAATGCTTTTCTATCACTTTTTATAAAAAACCGGAGGCAGTAGCCTCACGGTTTTTTATCTTTTTTAACTAATCTACTTAACTGTTTCGGAGCAAAGCCAAGGAGGGCTGCACCTATAATCCCGGCATCATTGCCCAATAATGCAGTACGTAACTTTGTTTTAGGAATCTCTTCTTTGCTGTAAATCTCCTGGTTAACCCTTTCCTGCAGTAAATTTAGTAAATAGTCACCCTGTTTAGAGACTCCTCCCCCCACCACTAAAATCTCTGGCTGGAAGATATTTATGATATTTGACACCCCTTCTGCTAAGTAACCTATATACTCCTGGACTACCTTATTTGCTATTGGATCACCTTGTTTTACGGCATCAAAGGGAGTTTTTGCGGTTATTTGTGTAAGTTCACCATTAACTAATGTAAAAAGGAGGGAGTCATGATTTTTACTGGCAGCTTCCTGTGCTAGTTCTATTAAAGCCGTTGCCGAGGCATAGGCCTCCCAGCAACCCTTTCGACCACAAGTACATTCCCTACCATCGGAGAGAATAACCATATGTCCTAATTCAGCTCCCGCATTATTAAAACCACTGTAAATCTCATTATTTAAAATAATCCCGCCACCGATGCCAGTACCTAAGGTAATGGTTACTGAGTATTTAACACCCCCAGCTGCTCCCAGCAAACCCTCAGCTAAAGCGGCACAATTAGCATCGTTATTAAGATAAACCGGAACTGGAATCTGTTTTTGTATCACTTTTCTAATTGGTGCATTTCTAAACCCCAGGTTATTATTGTAAATTATTATTCCCTCTTTAAGATCAGGAGAACCGGGGGAACCCACACCTATACTCTGTAAGTCCTGAAGCTTAATCCCTGCTTCCTCCAGCAATCTCTGAGAAAGCTTTGCCATATCCTCCATAATCTCTTGTTGATTCCGCTTTTTTTGTGTGGGAATACTCTCTTTGTAAATTATCTGTCCGTCTTCATCCACAATCCCGGCGGCGATGTTAGTACCTCCTAAATCAATGCCAATATAATACATAACCTTCACTCCCTATCTCGATACTTGTGGATCCCGTGAAAACTAGCCTAATCCTTCTCTGTTCGCCTTTTCTAGTTTTCAGCTGCAAAGGTCTTATCCAACTAGCGCGATGAGCCATGAGTATCAAGATCATTATGCAATTTTCTCTGTTTACAATTCGTCATTTACCTTAAAGTTCCTGTTTATACTTTAAGGAATTGCCTAATTGATTGATTTAAGTTTTAGCCACATATCTGTAGTTCTGTAGTTCTGAATTCGTGACTTATTGATATCCATACCATAGGAAACGCTAGCGCAATCTTTCACGATTTCCTATGGTGTCTTATAGATGCCACAAATTCAGATTAATATATTGATAGTTCCACTAAGAATCATCTGCCAATATATTTCATTTGTGAGAGGTATCTTCGTCAATTAATATAATCTCCTGAATTATAGTCAAGCGGTTTATTGTGGTTAACGGATGCTAAAGTTTATACACTTCATTTAAATAAAAAATCTCCCACCAGACGATGGGAGATTTTTGCAAGCTTTTAAAATTGTCTTAAGGAATAGCTTTTTCGGTCTCTTTATCAAAGAGATGCATTTTCTGTGTATTAAAGACGAGCTTATGATCAGAACCATCTTCTGCTCTGGTATGGGCATCAACTCTAGCTGTAAAACTGTGTTCACCATTAGATACCCAAAGATAAGTTTCGGAACCAATCAATTCGCTGACATCAACAGATGCAACAACTACGTCTTCTTCCTTAGCATCAGGAGTATCATCTAATTCACTGATATTCTCCGGACGAATACCAAAGATAACTTCTTTGTCAACATACATATCAGCAGTCTTGAACTTGCCTTCCGGTACATAAAGCTTAAAGGTTTCCATATCCACACACAATCTACCGTTTTCTTTTCTGAGTACACCTTCCATAAAGTTCATAGGTGGTGTCCCAATAAAGCCAGCAACAAAGACGTTGTTAGGATTATCATAGATCTCTAACGGTCTGCCAACTTGCTGAATAACGCCATCTTTCATAACAACAATCCGGTCACCCATGGTCATAGCTTCGACCTGGTCATGCGTAACATAGATAATCGTGGTTTGTAACCGGTTGTGAAGTTTCTGCAGCTCGGCTCTCATCTGTACTCTCAATTTAGCATCAAGGTTTGAGAGCGGTTCATCCATGAGGAAGACCTTAGGCTCACGAACAATGGCTCGTCCTAAAGCCACACGTTGCCTTTGACCACCGGAGAGAGCCTTTGGTTTCCGGTCGAGAAGATTCTCAATACCTAGAATTCTAGCAGCTTCTTTTACCCGCCGGTCGATTTCCGCTTTAGGGAATTTTCTTAGTTTCAAACCAAAAGCCATATTGTTGTAAACATCCATATGAGGATAGAGAGCATAGTTCTGGAAAACCATAGCGATATCCCGATCTTTTGGAGCAACATCATTAACAACAGTTTCTCCAATATAGATACTTCCGGAACTAATCTCTTCCAATCCAGCTACACATCGTAAAGAGGTAGTTTTTCCACAGCCAGAAGGACCTACGAAAACAATAAATTCTTTGTCTTTAATCTCAAGGTTAACATCATTAACAGCTACTACCCCATTAGGGAACTTCTTGTAAACATGTTCAAATACTACTTTTGCCAATGTTTTTACCTCCTAATATCTTAATAACTGATGTCCAATTACTAGTCTATAGTAATATTCCTGGAACCAAACGGAGTAAACTTTCACCTCCCCGTGACCAGGCCCGATCTACTTATTTTTGACTCTATTTAAAGTTGAAAAGGGAGATACTGGTCAATTCAAATTTGTAACTAGAGTTTCTTGCTTTTGTTTGTTTATATTCGACATAAAGCTGAATTTTCCTGCCATAAAATTTCCGCTTTCTGTATCAAACCATTTAAACCAGTTAAGGAATTACATAATTAATTATTTAAGACTCAACCATAAAAAATTGATAGCCTTTTTTGGTATTGTCCAACAATATATTCTGATTAAAGGGGTGTCGAGACAGTCTCCACGACTTAAAATCGATTGCTTATATTATTTAATTTTTACAATTCTCTTCAGTCTATAAATCCTATGCAATAATCTTTGAGAATAGTATGTAACAGTTAAATATATGAGAGAATCTCATGATTTTCTTAAGATTTATTTCACCATAATATATAGTGTTTGATTTTAATTCGAAAAAATCACCTAATTTCATTTAGACAATTCCTAGTAAGAAAGATCAGTATTGTGGTCAAATTTAAATCAGCCAATTATGCAATTCCTTAATACTTAATATAAGAACAGACCCAGGTATCCCCGGGTCTGTTCTTATTATTCTTTTTATTTTGAATTAGAACTCCAGATTCAGTCCGGCTGAAACATTAGGTTGGTTACTAATAAAATCATAACCAGCAGTAAGATTCAATCCGTTTGGAGCCTCATATTCTACACTGGCTTCGAGCTCATCAACACTAGTTGTTTCAGTATTGAAGTTTCCTTCAAGTTTGGTGTCAAAGTCCATTCCAGCCAGATTCAAGGTACGGGCAACTGAGTAATCTATGGTCTTGCTGTAATCAGCGTAATCACCAGTTACTTTAAAACCATATTTCTCAGCAGTAGCACCAACAGTGAAACCTTGACCTTGATCCAGATCGTCAGTATTCATATGAGCTGGAGCAAATCCTTCGGGAATGTTCTGGTAACCTGCCCGGAGTTCAACTGCCTCTATTAGCTGGTATTTTCCATCTACCCGGTAGGCTTGCTCACCCTGGTCAATAGCGGCAAAAGCTCCTGACACTTCTACATCTTCGAGCGGATTAACCTTAGTCTCTACGGCGTAAGAAAGCTCTTCATTTGCTTTTACTAAGGTTCCTTGAGCTTCTACACCTTCGATCGGTTGCACTTTCAGGTAAGCACCTCTATCCAGATTACTATCTTGATTCCAAGAGTAGTATCCACCTAGAGTAACAGGGCCGACGTTTAATTGGTCCATGCTGATACCTGTGGTGTTAATCTCATTGGCAATATAATCAGAATAATTTACATCCATTCCACCAATCCTGGTAATAAACTCAGGAGTTCCCGGAAACAAAGCTCCTTCGGTTTCTAACCATAGATTATTGATACTAAGATTAGTTGGTACCCAAGGAAAAGTCTGTTCCATACCATCAAAGCGGATTCCAGCCTTTAAATTATTACCAAGGTTTGCGGTAAGTTCCATTTCGGAATTTCCTGAAAGGTTTTCTTCTTTATACTCAATCTCAGAAGAAATTTCCCCAGTAAAATCCATATCAGCTGCAAAAACAACAGGTGTAACAATGGCAAGCATTAATACTGCTACTAAACATGCTACGATTCGTTTCATCAATTAGTTCCTCCTTAGGTTCTGTGAATTTTATTTGGTTTGATGCAAATATTTATCAAAAATATTGCTGTGATTAGAAAAGAGCTAATTGAGTTTTCATGTTTCCTCAACTTATTCTTTTCCGGCTGTGATTAGTAGTATGATGAATTACTACTCCTTTGACCGTCCAATGCCTAAGTCGTTTTCACCTCCTTTCCATTGTCCGGTAGTTTAAGGTGTAGTAAACTTAAAAACTTTTTGCTAAAATCTAAAAAGTATTCTAGTAGATATTGTGGTTAGTTTAAGCGTTAAGTTAATTATGCAATTCCTTAAATGATTATTTCAGTGTCCATTGTTATGACAAAGTTATTCTCTTTTTTCAACATAACTCCTGCTAAACCCATGTATGTATATCTTGCCACCTCTGGCAAGAATACTAAAAAGCATCCGTAAAAATCCATCCAGCAAACTACTTAGAAAATACTCTTAAATTATCTCTTATTATTCTTTGCCCAGCCAGGTCAGAATGTTGTTTCGCAATTGATATTGGATTTCTTCATTAGCATTCTTGGTGAAGCGGAGGCTAAATTGGGCCGAGCGACATGGAGGTCGCGAGCCGCTTATTGTCCAGGATGGACTATAAAGCGAATGCCTGAATTTCAGCCGGAGCTGAACCCTAGAATGCTTGAAGAAATCCATGTGAAACAGGAAACAACTTCTGGCCAGGCGGAGGTTAGTACTTAATTTTTCATTATTTCGTGTGCGCGGGCATTAGCCGGCGTGAGCGACTACTTAATCTCTTCCAATCCTTCTAATACTGCCTGAGCTGCAGTTTTAGTCATCCCTTCAACTAAAAGAAGTTCTTCCATGCTTGCCTCTCTAATCTTTTTTATAGAGCCAAATTTATTTAATAAGGCTTTTTTTCGTTTAGGACCAATCCCTTTGATCCGGTCTAAAGCTGAAACTGAAACTTTTTTTTCACGAAGAGTACGATGGTAAGTTAAAGCAAAACGGTGAGCTTCATCTCTAATATGTTGCAGCAAATGAAGAGCCTGATCTTCACGGTCTAAACGGAGAGGATTTGGTTTTCCTAAAAGGAAAATCTCCTCCTCTTTTTCAGCCAAACTGATGAGTGGCAGTTCCAAAAAACCTAATTCCTCTAAAACCTCTTTCACCGCATTTAATTGTCCTTTACCTCCATCAATGATCAGAAGATCCGGAAAGGGGAGAAAGCCTGGGTTTAACTGCCTTTCTTCCTCTTCCTTTATTCCTCGTTTGAATCTTCTCCTAACCGCTTCTTTTAAAGAAGCATAATCATCATTCCCTGTTACTCCATGAATTTTAAATCTACGATAAGCCTCCGGGCAGGGGCGTCCCTGCTCAAAGACTACCATAGCAGCAACTGGTTCCTCCCCCTGTAGATGAGAGATATCAAATGCTTCCAGTCTTCGTGGTATTTTAGGCAAAGAAAGGATCTTGCTTAAACTCTCCAGCACCATTTCCGCTTTTTCTTTCTCTATTCGCCTCTGACTTATTTCTCTATCAAGAAGGATACTGGCATTTTTTTCCGCCATCCGGAGAAGCTGAGCTTTTTCACCTCTTTTGGGGTTAATCAAATATATTCTTTGCCCGCTTTGGGCTTCCAACCACTTTTCAATCGCCTCTCCATCTGATAAGGGAAAAGGAATGATAATCTCTTTGGGGATATAGCTTTGTTCATCATAGTACTGGAGAAGAAAACTCCGGAAAAACTCCTCTGGTTCTGCACAGACTTCTGCCGAAAAGAAAAAGCTTTCTTTGCCAATGAGTTTCCCGCGACGAATCTGAAGAAGTTGTACTAATCCCCCTTCTTCCTTAGCAACTAAACCAAAGACATCCCTGTTTTTTAAGGTTGGTGAAACTACAACCTGTTGCTCTGTAATCTTATGGAGAGCCCTTAATTTGTCCCGGGCTAATGCAGCTTTTTCGTATTCTCGCCTTTTGGCGGTTTCTTCCATTTCACGGTATAATGCTGCCTCTAGTTCCTCTGAATGACCCTCCATCAAATAACAGAATTCCCGAATAACCTGGCGGTATTGCCCAGGATCAACCTTTCCGGAACAAGGACCTAAACACCTGCCAATATGAAAATTGAGACAGGGTCGCCGCGTTTCTCCCTCTTTTAACGCTTTTTTACAGGTTCTAATTGGAAATAACCTCCGGAATAAGCGAAAAAGCTCTTTTAATCCTCCAATTTCAGTAAAAGGGCCATAATAACGTGCGCCATCTTTTTGTGGACGCCGAACTATATAGATCCGTGGAAAATCTTCCTGCCACGTGAGTTTCAACCATGGATACTGTTTATCATCACGTAATCTTACATTGTATTTTGGGCGGTGTTCTTTGATCAAATTACACTCTAAGGCTAAAGCCTCTACCTCTGACGAGGTGGTAATAAAATCAATCCAAGCTACTTGTTCCACCATCCGGGCAATCCGAGGTGAAAGATTAGAAGAAGGCCGAAAGTAAGACTGTACCCTTTGGCGTAGGGAAACTGCTTTTCCTACATATATTACTTTTTCTTCCTTGTTTTTCATGAGATAAACCCCGGGAGTTTTAGGGATCAACCCGAGTTCCTCTTTTTTTACCATTGGGCTTCCCCCCCTTTATTAATTTCCTTAACATATATATTACACTAATAACATCAAATCTTTCTACAAATATGAAAGGAAAAATCGGTTTTAACTGGAACTTTAAATGTAGAATCTTAGTTTAATATTTTTCACCTAAAATTTTAGCAAGGGATGATGAAAATGACGTCATTAAAGAATCTCAACTCATTCTTACAAAAGCGAATGTATCTAGTCATACTTACTGGTATCATCTGTGGTTTAATCTTTTCGCCCTGGTTACTCTCTGGTAAGCCCGCTGTTCCCTGGGTTTTTGCCTTTATGACCCTTACTTTGGCTCTGGGAACCGGAATTAAAGACTTAAAAGGAGTTCTCCAGTTTCCCCTACCTTTGTTACTTACCCTTTTTTGCATGCATGGAATCTCTCCACTCTTTTCCTATACTTTAGGGAAAATCGCCTATGGAAGTGATTCTCTACTCACAGCCGGTCTGGTTCTAACTGCAGCAATTCCTGTAGGAGTAACCTCCGTTATCTGGGTTGGTTTAGCCGGTGGCAATATTCCTTTAGCTCTTACTAATGTAACTGTAGATTCTCTTCTTAGCCCGATTATGGTTCCCATGATCGTTTCACTTTTTTTAGGAAAGTCGGTCTCATTTGATGCCCAAAGTATGTTTTATGGTTTATTTCAAATGATTGTTCTTCCTACTTTACTTGGGGTAGCCATCCATGATTTAGGCGGGGAGAAAGTAGCTAAGATGGACCGATGGTGGCTGGGTCTCATCTCAAAAATAGGGCTGTCTTTTGTAGTAGGGGTAAATGTTGCTACCTCCAAAGAATACCTGTATACCGCCGGGCCACGTATCTTAACCTTGTTCTTCGTCTTACTTGTGATGATTTCCTTTAATTTTGCCCTGGGCTATATAGCCGCCCGCTTTGCTAAATATCCCCGGGAATTGGTTAGGACTTTACTTTTTCAAGTAGGGCTTAGAAACATCAGTGCCGGAATAGTTATTGCTTTAAATTATTTTCCACCTGCTGCTGCTCTTCCCTGTGTCGTAGCCTTACTTATTCAGCAGCCCTCAGCTAGTATTATTCTCCATTTCTTAGAAAAGCGAACGGCTACCGCTGCGGTAGCTAAAAGCTAACAACTATTCTAATTAAAGGGGTGCCTTCAGAAATCCGACTATTTACTTGAATTATAGTCAAACATGTCAAATGGATACCGGAGGTATTTATACAATTCTTATATAAAGTGAAAAGTGGCCTACTGTTTTACAGTTCAAAACAGTAGGCCACTAGTTTTTTAAAAACACAAAGTAATCACATAAAGCCTTTAAGACGTTTTAAAACATACATCTTGATTTTCTTTCAATGTTAAAGCAAAGCAATACAAATGTGCTTTCGTCTCTATCTTTCATCGCTCGAGGATAAAGAAGTCTTCGAAGCTAGTTCCGGAGAAATGTAGATCATTAACTTTAGCTTGGTATCAATTCCTCTAAGTAATACTCCAAGACCCCATCCCGATACAGAAAGAGTTTCATGCTATATCCGGAAAAAGAAGTGAATTTATATACTCTAATCTCTCTTCCTGCTTCCAATAGATGCAACCTTCCTGTTTCATTCAGATAATGAAAAAGTTCTTGCCGTTCACTCGGTTTATTATTCTGTAGATAATCCAATATTTCTTTCAGCTTAATATCCTCCACTCTTTAAAAGCGAAAGCTTGAATTATGATTTTTTCCCTCTTTTCCACTCAAATGTAACATAATGGAGCTGCTTCCTTTTTATATTATAAATTCGTTAGTGTGTCAAGGAGCTAATACTGGTTCAAAATGGATTTAAATAACATTATTTCTGATTTTCTCTGTTTTATGACAACCTTCTTTCAATTTTAATTAAAAAATTAGGCAGCAAATTAATTTTTTCTCCTTTCTTGTTTCCACTAACTAGTTCGATGGTCGTTTCTTTTGCTGTAACATTTACTACTACCGCTTTCTGCTGATTGGTTAGCAACACCATACTACCAATCGGATACAGTGCAACCGAAATCGGCAGAGCAGAAAGTACCATGTGGTCATAATGAGTTGGATTATTTACTAATTCCTTAATCACCTCATGACTCCATAAATTTTTCCGGTATCCCTTTCCTGAAATCATAGCATCATAAGTATCTGCTATTGCTGTAATCTTTGCAAATAAATGAATCTCATCCCCCTCAAGAGCTCGCGGATACCCTGAACCATCCTCACGTTCGTGATGTTGATAGGCTATATGAGCTGATAACAGGTTAATCTCCGGAATTGCTCTTAACAGATTAAAACCATACTGCGGATGATTGATCATCTGTTGAGTAAACTGATCAGAGAATTCTTTTGATTTACCCATAATAGGAGCAATAAAAACCTTTCCAATATCATGGAGTAGTGCTCCTACCGCCAGGTCCTTAAGTTTGCTTCGATCCAAACCCAAAACTTTACCGATGATAGTGGAAATAATACAGACATTCACAGAGTGTAAATATATGTAATTATCATCATTTTTTTGATCGATAATATTAAAAGGAATATTATTCCCGATTATTTCATCAACAATAATTTCAGCGATCTCCAATACTAAAGCAAAGCACAGATAGTAGTGTTTAGCCACATTGAAGAATACCTCCCGGACTACTTGAATGGTTTCAGCATAGGTTAAATCACTGACTGGACAGGAAAACTCAACATCCTCCACTGTTTTTGCAACATAGAGATGTGAAAATTTCATCTCTTGTAATCTTTGGAGATAAGTCCCGGTAAGTCTTACTCCTTTAGCAAGCAAGATTCGCCCATCATTACCAAAAAGATCTCTAGCAAGTAAGATACCCTCAGGTATTTCCTTAATCGGCAGGTACCGCATTAATTAGTCTCCTATCATTACTTCAATACTTTACTTTAGAATATTTTATATTGGGGAAAATGGGTTGCTTTATTAATTATTTTATCGACACTTTTTAATTAAAGATTGAGAGTTGTTTTTTTAAGAGCACCACACAGATTGGTGAAGATCGCAATTTGTGGTATAATTTTTTTATGTGAAGGAATTGCCTCTTATTTTTCTACTTATTTTCTGATTTTTGGACAAGAAAACAAAGTCAATAAGGAGGTTTTACTAATGGATAGAATTGATCTGTCAGAATATACCTGTTTATTTTCCGGATATACCGAATTACGAATCCAGGAGAACAAAAGTTTAGCCATTGCTTTCTTAAAAGGAAATAATGTTACCAACGTAAAATCAGCCTCTAGTGGCGTCTCTGCTCGTGTATATAAAAATGGTGCTTGGGGGTTTGCTTCCAACTCACAAAGGACTGATGAAGCCATTAGGTTTGTTATTGATTCAGCCACTAAAAACGCCCTCTTTTTAGATTCCCGAGAACAAAAGATGATAAACCACTTTCCCGCTACCAGTTACTCTTCAACAAATGACTTTTCTACCTTGAAACCTCAATTAAGTCAGGGTCAATTGAGCGATTTTCTTAAGGAGATTGATGAGTATATTCTTAAAAAATATTCAGAACTTTCTAGCCGCTCCGTCTCTCTTAATTGTTTAAAAATGGAGAAAAACCTGATTACCGCTGATGGTTCTTATGCTTACTCAATGGTTCCTCTTAGTCGTATCGCCATTAACCTTACTATTGAAAAGGATGGTGAGCCGGTTAATTTGGGACAGCTTTATGGAGGGCTAGGAGAATTTGAAGATCAATTCACCTCTCCATCTTCCTTTTTTCCCAAGATTGATCAGTTATACGAACACTTGATGCGAAAGAAGGAAGGAGTTTTTGCCGAAGCTGGCCAGAAAACTTGTATCCTCTCAGCGGAATTAGCTGGAATTCTAGCTCATGAAGCTATTGGTCATACTACTGAAGCAGACTTAGTATTAGGCGGTTCTATCGCCAGCAAATACCTTAATAAATCAATCGCTAGTCCCTTTATCACGCTGGTTGATTTTGCTCACACCGCCTTTGGTAAAACCTGTCCGGTTCCTGTTTATGTTGATGATGAAGGAACAAAGGCAGAGGATAGCGTAATTATTGAAAAAGGTATTTTAAAAAGTTATTTGCATAATAAGGAGAGTGCCCATCACTTTAATGTAGAACCGACCGGAAATGCACGAGCCTACCGTTTTTCTGATGAACCCTTAATCCGCATGCGAAATACAGCCATTCTCCCGGGACATAATCACTTGGAAGAGATGATCGCTTCAATTGATGATGGTTATTACTTACTTCAGACTAATAATGGGCAGGCTGACTCTACAAGTGAGTTTATGTTTGGAGTCACTTTAGGGTATGAAATTAAAAAAGGCAAGTTAGGAAAAGCCATCAAGGATACTACTATTTCCGGTGTTGCTGTTAATGTCTTAAAAACCGTAGATATGGTTTCCAAAGAATTTAAATGGCTCTCCGGAGGAATGTGTGGTAAAAAACAATTAATACCAGTTGGTTTAGGCGGCCCTGCGATCAAATGTCAAATAAAGATCGGAGGTAGATAAAATTGAAGATCAAAGAATTTACCGCAGATGCTCTAGATGCTCTTCTTAAAGCAGGTGCGGATAAAGCCCATACTGCTCTCAGCAATACTGAAAAGGTTGAAATGAATATTGAAGCAGGAGAATTAAACCTGATCCGTACCACACTTGATACACATCTGCATTTAGTAAGCATAAAAGATCAGAGAAAAGGAAATCTTCTTTTAAATGAAGTTAACCAGGATTCAATGAATAAGGCAGTAAATGATGTGTTGGAGATTACCAAAGGCTCCGCACCAGATCCTGCGCATGATATCGCCGAAAAGCAGGTGCCTAAAGCATTTATTAAAGGGGAACAACAACCCGATATGGATAAAATGCACCTACGCCTTAAAACATTTGCCACTATGGTAAAAGAACTTTTCCCCCAAACTATTCTGCAACAAGCACATTTAGATTTTACCCGCTATGATACTGCTTTTATGAATTCTAATGGTGTGGATTTTACTGTATCTAAAGGTCTATATAATTTTTCCGCCATCTTCACCTCTAAAGATGGAGAAGACCTTTCTTCCATGAATTATTCTGGTTTTTCCACTCTTGACCTTAATAAAGAGCTGCTTGAATATGGTTCTCTCCGGGCCCTTCTTAAGCAGTCAGGTAATGAAATTAAAACTAATGAAATTAATAGTAAATTTGTTGGAGAAGTGATTATCACTCCTGATTGTCTTAGTGATTTCCTGGATTATCTGCTCAGAATCTCTCTCTATGATACTCCTTTGATCTCGGGAAGCAGTGTATTTAAGAATAAATTGAATCAGTTGGTAGTTAGTACAAAATTTACTTTACATTCACGGCCGGTCTCTTCTGAAATTGCGGATGGTTATTTTATTACAGGAGATGGATATGAGGCCCAAAACTGTACTATTTTTGAACAGGGTGTATTAAAAACTTTTCTCTTAAGCCTCTATGGAGCTAATAAAACCGGATTACAAAGAGCCGTCAATAGAGGTGGTTCGTATATCGTAGAACCGGGTGATAAAAGCTTGCCATCAATAATTAAAGGGATTAAGAGAGGAATTTTACTTTCAAGATTCTCTGGTGGGAACCCAAGTCAGAACGGGGACTTTTCTGGAGTAGCAAAAAATAGTTATTATATTGAAAATGGAGTAGTAAAATATCCGCTTAGTGAAACTATGATCTCCGGAAACCTGGTAGAATTATTCCGAAATATTACAGAAATTTCTCGGGAACGTGTCGATTTTGGCTTTGCTCTTTTGCCATGGATTGCATCTACCGGGGTTACTATTTCTGGTAAATAGGGTTAAAGGTGATGAATGATGGAAGTTCGTAAAAATTATTACCATTCTCCTCTTGGAATAATTGAAATCATAGGAAATAAGAATGGAATCCTTGCACTAGATTTTTTAGAAGAGAAACCTTTTTCCAGTCAACTTGATCCTGACTACCAAAAAGAAGTTGCCTCCGGAACTACATGCGGTTGTCTAGTAGAATGCTACCAGCAACTAGAAGAGTATTTCCAAGGTCAGCGACAACACTTTACAGTACCAATTATTATGGTAGGTACTCCTTTTCAAAAAAGGGTCTGGGAGAGCTTACAACAGATCCCCTATGGGGAAACCGCATCATATAAAGAAATAGCTATTTCCATTGGAAATACTAATGCCAGCCGTGGAGTAGGGTCTGCTTGCCGACTAAATAAGCTGGCAATTATTATCCCTTGCCATCGAGTAATCGGGAGTAATGGCCAACTGACCGGGTACGCCGGTGGTTTGTGGCGAAAACAATATCTTTTAAAGCTTGAGCAAAAATATTATTCTCATTGTTTACACCATTAGCTGATTTTTCTGGAGTTAAGGAATTGCATAATTCAATTATTAAAGATTTTGCCACAATATATTAATAGCCTAATACAAGCCCAACACTATATATTGTGTTGGGACCTTTTAAAAAGGATACAACGCAAAAAGCTTTATTAATTTTGCTCTTGACAATGGTTGCCAAAAGACTGTATAATTTTGACATTGGTAAATTATATGAGGGAATTTAAGTTTTACAATTCCTTAATAATACGAGGGAGGTTGGGAAGATGAAAATCACACCAGTAAACTTAGGCTTGTTCTTGTTCTCCTTTGCTATTGTTCATAATCGATATCCCCACCTCTCAGACGAATAGGTTCCTTGTTTTTTATGCCTAATTCCGAGCCGTGGAGATATCTTTTCCACGGCTCTTTTATTTTTAAAAGAAAAGGCCATGGAATATCCTTGGCCTTTTCTTTTTGGAGGTGAAACTTTTCGATGCTCATCACTGAGTATTTGTCGCTCAAGGTGGAGATTGCCTCCCAAGAATAATAATCAGCAAGCAGCGTGAAAACGGACATTGGACCCGTATGAGGGCTAAAGGCAACCTCTTCTAGACGGGCCACTTAACAATGTGAAACAAGTTCCAAGCTTTATCAAGCTATGAGCTTATTTTCTTAAAAAGGATGTGAATATGTGAAACGTTTACTCTCTTACATAAATAAATTTAAATGGTATTTTATATTTGCAATCTTAGCCTTACTAATCAGTATTGCCTTAGATATGGTCAATCCACAACTATTAAAAATGATGATTGACGAAGTAATTATCGGCGGAAAAACCAATCTTCTCTCCAGTCTGCTTCTGGGGTTGTTCGGCATCACTCTTGGACGGACCATACTTGGTTATTCTAAAGAATTTCTTTTTGATTATGGCGGGCAAAAAGTCGTGGAACACTTACGGGCCGACCTTTTTGACCATTTACAATCTTTATCCTTTGAGTTTTTTGACCGTACAAACACAGGTGAATTAATGTCCAGACTGAAAGATGATGTTGATAAAATTTGGGGCGCAATGGCTTACGTTATTATGCTAATCGTTGAAAATACCGTCTATTTTATCATCGCAAGTGTGATCTTATTCTCCCTTAATTGGAAACTCTCGCTGATGACCCTAGTAATTATGCCAATTATTGCTTGGATTGCTCTTAATTTAGAAAAAGAGATTGGCGATGTTTGCGACCGAATCAGTGATCAAGGAGCAAAGATAAATACTACTGCCCAGGAAAATCTGTCAGGGGTTCGATTAGTGAAGGCTTTTGCCCGTGAAAAATATGAAATTCAAAAGTTTTTCCTCCAAAACCAGCAGAATTACGAATATAAAGTAAAACGGTCTCTAATTTGGCGAAAGCACTTTCCGCAGATTGAATTTCTCACCAACTTGGCAATTGTGCTGGTTGTAATCTATGGAGGATTACTGGTAATCAAAGATGAAATGACAATTGGAACATTAGTGGCTTTTAGTAATTATATTATGATGTTAATTTGGCCCATGCGGATGATTGGATGGCTCACCAATGAACTAGCTGAATGCCGAGCCTCGATTGGGAAAATTGAAAAACTTTTTGCTGAAGAACCAGTAGTCAAAGAAGCGGAAAATCCGGTTATCCCGGAAAAGTTTTATGGACATCTGGTTTTTAAAAATGTCTCATTTATTCATAATGGCTCTGTTATTTTAAAAAACATTAATCTTGATGCCAAGCCGGGCAGTACTATTGCCATCATGGGAGTAACCGGTTCCGGAAAAAGTTCATTGGTTAATTTAATTGCCAGATACTATGATTGTACCTTAGGAGAAATCTACCTTGATGGCATCAATATTAAGGATCTGCCGCTTAAACTCCTTCGTCAGCAGGTCTCCGTAGTAATGCAGGATACTTTTCTCTTCTCTTCCACCATTGAAGAGAATATTAAGTTTGGTGCGGAAAAAGTTAGCGGATCACAGATAGAAGCGGCATTAAAAGCAGCCGCTATTGACGATTTCATTGCCGAACTCCCGGAGGAATTAAATACGGTCATCGGTGAACGAGGAATTGGCCTTTCCGGCGGCCAAAAACAACGTCTGGCACTTGCTCGTGCTCTGGTGAAAAAAGGAGCAATTCTAATTCTGGATGATGCCACGTCTAACCTTGATCTGGAGACTGAATACCAAATCCAAAAAGCTTTGGAACAACAAACAGGAGTAACGAAATTTATTATTGCCCATCGCATTTCGGCGGTGAAAAATGCCGATGAGATTCTGATTATTGATAACGGGGAAATCGTAGAGCGAGGAACCCATCAACAACTTTTAGCACTGGGAAAAAACTACTATCATACCTTTAGAGACCAGTTTCAGGGGATTATTGATCCGGAGGTGAAATCTTTTGCCCATTGAAAAAGGGATTGAAGAGAAACAGAAGAAAGCAATCAAAATTGAGGTGATTATAAGACTTTTTTCTTATCTTAAACCTTACAAATTACAGGTAGCTTTGACTATTCTGCTTATGGGATTAGTTACCGGAGCAGAACTCCTTAATCCGTATCTACTAAAATTAGCCATCGACAAGTATATTGCCGCAAAAAACTTATCAGGCCTTCTACTCTTGGGTTTGGTCATGATTGCGGTAAAACTTCTTTCGATGTTATGTACTAGAGAACGGATTAAGATCATGTCGGAAATGACGAATAAAATTCATCTGACCATTAGGCAAGATTTATATACCCATATTCAAAAGCTCTCCCTTTCCTTCTTTGATAGCAAACCCGTGGGAAAGATCCTGGCACGGGTTATTGGGGATGTAAATTCTTTGAATAATCTCTTTAATAGTAGTGTAACCAACCTCATTCCTGATTTAGCAACAATCATCGCCGTAATCATTATTATGCTTTCAATGAATTACCGTCTAGCTCTAGCCTCTTTTGTTACACTCCCATTTCTAATAGTCTTCATGAGTGCGGTCGAAATTATCTCCCACCAGCGATGGCACATCTTTCGGAGAAAAAGTTCAAATACTAATGCTTTTACTCATGAAAATTTCTCCGGGATTAGAATTGTTCAAAGTTTTACCGCTGAAGAACGGACCAGTAAAAGTTTTAAACAGCTGCTCCGGGAGAATCTTGATGCCTTTATCCGTGCTGTCCGTTTAAATGATCTTTTCTGGCCCTCAGTCGAATTATCCTGGGGAATTGGTACAGTGGCTGTTATCTGGTATGGAATCCGGCTTCTAAATACAGGAACAATAACAATTGGATTATTAGTCGCCTTCTCCGGGTATGTCTCAATGTTCTGGCGGCCGGTGATGAATATCAGTAGTTTCTATAATACTTTAGTCTCTAACATCTCTGGTGCAGAACGGATTTTTGAGATTATGGATATTGAACCAACAATCTATAACCTTCAAGGCGCGGTCTGCCTTCCACCCATCAAGGGAGAAGTTATTTTTAAGAATGTTACCTTCAGTTATGTTGATGGTCAGGTTGTTCTGGATGATGTCAGCTTTAAGGTTAATCCAGGGGAAACCGTAGCTTTGGTTGGTCCAACTGGAGCGGGGAAAACCAGTATAATAAATTTGATTAGCCGTTTCTTTGAACCTCAAGAAGGCGAAGTGCTGATTGATGGTTATGATATTAGAAAAATTACCTTAGAGAGTCTCCGCAGCCAGATGGGGGTTGTACTCCAGGATACTTTTCTTTTTTCCGGAAGTATTATTGATAATATCAGATATGGAAGGATAAACGCCACAGATGAAGAGTGTATAGCTGCTGCCAAAGCTGTTCATGCGCATGATTTCATTATTAAACTGGAAAATGGCTATCAGACCGAAGTCCAGGAGCGCGGTTCTAGACTCTCCTTTGGCCAAAGGCAACAGATTGCTTTTGCCCGGGCATTACTAGCTAATCCGCAGATTCTGATTCTTGATGAAGCCACGGCCGGGATTGATACCCATACTGAACGCTTGTTACAAAAAGGGATCGAAAAACTTCTGATCGGACGGACATCATTTGTAATTGCCCACCGGCTTTCCACCATCATTAATGCAAACCGGATTATGGTAATTGATCAGGGCCATATCGCGGAGATGGGGACACATAATGAATTGCTAAGATTAAAAGGGATCTATTATCAATTATATATAGCACAATTTCAATTTCTTACTGAAGAAAAAGAAATCTCTGCCGGGATCTAATGAAAAAGGCCGCCCCTAAAG
>DAIOHK010000040.1:0-1840 GCA_036744795.1 Bacillota bacterium
TAAATACCGTAATTGGCTAGAACAGAATCAAATTTTCTTGACTAAAAAAAGATCTTAAGTTATAATTTGTTATCATATGAGGGAATTGCCTAATACATCTCATAGTCGTAGCTGACCGCTTGTCACTCGTGTTGAATGACAATCTATGCACGCTGTTCCGATATTTTCTTGCTTTTATCTGCCTTAGCTAGGCTATGATGAAGCACATTTATCCAATTCCTTAATAGTAAAGACCTCCGTACAACTGGCGGATCAAGTGGAACCAACCACTAGGGAGTATGGAGTAAATAAGCCGACCGCCTGGGCACAATATGTCCGGGCGGTTTTTTTATTCCCGCCCGAAAAGGAGGAGTTCATTTATGGATCCATGGCGTAATTTTAAAGGTGAGACTTGGCGGGAGAAGATTGATCCTTCTAATTTTGTCCGCCACAATTATCAACCATATTATGAAGAACCATCTTTTCTCTCCAGCCGCTCAGCCCGGACTGAGCGGCTCTGGAAGAAATGCCAGAAACTAATGGATGAGGAAAGAAAAGCAGGAGGCGTGTTGGAGATCGATACTAAGCGGGTAGCTGGTGTTACTGCTTGGGGTCCTGGTTTTATCGACAAAGATAATGAAGTTATCGTGGGCCTCCAGACTGATAAACCATTAAAACGTTTAGTCAATCCCTGGGGCGGTTGGCGGATGGTGGAAGCCGCCTGTAAAGCTAGGAAAGTTGATCCTGATCCAGTAATGGCCCAAATCTTTACTACCTATCGCCGGACACAGAATGAAGCAATCTTCCGGATCTATACCCCGGCTATGCGTCAAGCACGACACCTAGGGATCATTACCGGGCTTCCCGATGCATATGGTCGCGGGCGGTTAATCGGTGATTACCGGCGGGTACCCCTCTATGGCACTGCTTTTCTGATGGAAGAGAAAAAGAAGGATCTCTATGCTCTAGATAATGTAGATGACTCTACCATTCATTTACGTGAGGATATTGCCGATCAAGTACGAGCTCTGGAACGGATGGCAGAAATGGCCCAATCTTATGGTTTTGATATTACCCGGCCGGCTGCCAATGCCCAGGAAGCAATACAATGGTTGTACCTTGCTTATTTGGCGGCAGTCAAAGAACAGAATGGTGCTGCCATGTCCCTTGGTCATAATAGTCCTTTCCTGGATATCTATATCCAAAGAGATCTGGTCGAAGGAACCCTTACTGAAGAAGGGGCTCAGGAACTCATTGACCAGCTGGTTATAAAGCTTCGTTTGGTAAGACATCTTCGTACTCCGGCATATGATGAACTTTTTGCCGGTGATCCGGTTTGGATTACAGAAGCGGTCGGCGGGATGGGTGAAGACGGGCGACCGCTGGTAACCAAGACCGATTACCGTTGGTTGCATACATTAAGAAACTTGGGGCCCGCTCCCGAACCAAACCTTACGGTATTATGGAGTCCCAGATTACCTAAACCATTCCGGGAATACTGCACCAATCTCGCAATCGAGACTTCTACCCTCCAGTTTGAAAATGATGAATTAATGAGACCGATCTTTGGTGATGATTATGCCATCTCCTGTTGTGTTTCTGCTACCCGGATCGGCCGGGATATGCAATTCTTCGGCGCCCGGGTTAACCTGGCCAAAGCTTTACTGCTAGCCATTAATGGCGGGCGTGATGAGATTACCGGAGAACAGGTGCTGGAGATCCCCACCTTAGAAGGAGAAGAACTGGATTGGCATCAAGTCTGGGAAAATTATGAGCAAGTTTTAACCTGGCTTGCCACCCTTTATAGTCGTACTATGAATTGCATCCATTATATGCATGATAAATATAATTACGAACGAAT
>DAIOHK010000040.1:1940-21142 GCA_036744795.1 Bacillota bacterium
AGCAACCTATTTACCGGAATGCCAAACCCACAATGTCCATTCTCACAATTACTTCTAATGTGGTTTATGGTAAAAAAACCGGAGCCACTCCTGATGGACGAAAAGCAGGTAAACCTTTTGCCCCCGGAGCCAATCCCATGCATGGACGGGAACACTCCGGCGTAGTCGCTGCCATGCGTTCTTTAGCCAAACTACCATATGAGATCTGCTTGGATGGAATCTCCTATACCTTTTCTATTACCCCCCGGGCTTTAGGCCGCAGCATGAAAGAGCGGGTGGGAAACCTGGCAGGCCTTGTTGATGGTTACTTTGGGGCAAATGGGCACCACATAAATATTAATGTGTACAGCCGGGAAACTCTGGTCGAAGCAATGGAGCATCCGGAACTTTATCCTAATTTAACGATCCGGGTCTCCGGTTATGCAGTACACTTTGTTAAGCTCAGTAGAGAACAGCAATTAGAGGTTATTGAAAGAACCATTTATGGAAGAATGTAAATGCTAGAGGTGGAAGGCATGGGGCGGATCCAATCTATTCAAAGTTTTAGTACACTGGACGGACCGGGTACCAGATGTGTGGTCTTCTTCCAAGGCTGCCCTGTTGGTTGCCTCTTCTGTCATAATCCGGAATCTTGGGAAGCTGAAGGGGGAGAAATCGTTGACCCGGAGGATCTCCTCCTTCGTCTGGAAAGATTTCGCCCATTTCTGCAGGCTCCCCCCGGCCTAACAATCACCGGAGGGGAACCCCTTTTTCAGCCGGAGTTTGCACTTAAACTTGCAAACTCCGCCAAAAAGCAGGGCTGGCATGTTGCTCTTGACACTTCAGGGTGGGGGCCAACCGATGCTTTTCTTGCGGTCGTTGAAAACGTTGATTTAGTAATGTTCTCGATTAAACACCCTTTAAAACCAAAACTCCTCTCCCGGTTAGAATTGGAACAGACCCTTGCCAATTGGAAGAGTCTTACCTTATTAAAGGTTCCGGTCTGGCTCCGCTATGTCTTAATCAAAAACTGGACAGACCAGCCCGAAACCCTTCACGTGCTCGGAGAACTCGCGAAAGAACTTCCCAATTTAGAAAAGATCGAGATCTTCCCCTACAATAGCCTGGCCGAAAGCAATTGGCAAGCCCTTCATTGGGATAGTCCCATTTTCCATCAACACCCGCCGGCAGTAACCGAGGAAGAGATTAAAGAAGCAGAACTGATCGTCAAAGAGGCCTCTGGATTGCCGGATGAGGTATTCTCTAATCACACCAACGCTTGACTATTACATTACAAGCATATAAATTAGTAATGTGAGGGAATTGCGTAATTACCTCAAGCATGTATTTTACCAATCAGGGGAAATATTGTGATCAAATTTAAAATAATTGAATTATGTAGTTCCTTAAATGTACTAAATACGCAGGTGTGATCTGAAAATGATTAAAGCAATTAATCTCTCTAAATCTTATGGAGAGCAACTCCTCTTTACTGATGGGAATTTTGTCGTCAATCCGGGGGAACGGATCGGACTGGTGGGTAGGAATGGTCATGGTAAAACTACCCTCTTACGTTTAATCACCGGACAAGAATCCCCTGATGCCGGAGAGATTACCATCCCTAAAAACTACTCCCTCGGTTACTTAGAACAACATCTTAGTTTCTCCCGCCCCACTTTACTGGAAGAAGCCTGCCTTGGGCTACCGGCCGTCCATAAATATGAGAGCTGGCGGGTAGAGAAGATCCTGTTCGGTTTAGGCTTTACCAAAGAAGATTTAAGCCGCCCACCGGAATTATTCTCTGGTGGGTTTCAGGTCCGTTTAAATCTAGCTAAAGTATTGGTCGCCGAACCAAATCTGCTGCTTTTGGATGAACCTACTAACTATCTAGATATCACTTCAATCCGCTGGTTAATCCGGTTTTTGCAAGAATGGAATAATGAATTAATCTTGATTACCCATGATCGGAATTTTATGGATAGTGTAATCACCCACACTTTAGGAATCCATAGGCAAAAGATGCGGAAGATTGCCGGGGGTACAGCCAAATACTATGAACAGATTGCTAAAGAAGAGGAGATTTACGAAAAAACACGGATTAATGAGGAAAAGAAACGGAAAGAGACCGAAGCCTTCATCGAGCGGTTTAGGTATAAAGCTACGCTCAGCAGCCGAGTGCAATCCCGGGTTAAAATGCTGGAAAAAAGGGGTCAAATGGAGAAGCTGGCTCAAATTGAGGATCTGGAGTTTTCTTTCCCGGAAGAGCCGATACCAGCTAAGATCATTATGCAGGCGCAGGAGATCTCCTTCTCCTATGAGTCCAAAGAACCTTTCCTTATTGATCACCTGAATTTAATCGTAGAAAAGAATGACCGGATCGGAATCATCGGTAAGAATGGTAAAGGCAAATCTACCCTTCTTAAGCTATTAGCAGGAAAACTCGTTCCACAAGAAGGTTCCATTACTACACATCCAAGCTTAAAAATAGGTTACTTTGGCCAGACCAATATCGAGCGGCTGGATCCGGATAAAACTGTACTAGAAGAGATCATGACTACTACTCCCAATTGTACCCAGCAACAAGCCAGAAACATCAGCGGCGCCTTAATGTTCAGCGGTGATTTGGCTTTAAAAAAGATCCGGGTACTTTCTGGTGGGGAAAAAAGCCGTGTCCTTCTGGGGAAAATTTTAGTCACTCCCAGTAATCTTCTACTCCTTGATGAACCTACTAATCATCTCGATATGGAATCTAGTGATTCTCTAATGGAAGCAATTGATGCTTATAATGGTGGAGTGATAATCGTTACGCATAATGAAATGTACCTGCATGCTCTGGTTAATAAACTTGTAATCTTTGATCAGGAAAGAATCCTGGTTTTTAATGGCACTTATCAGCAATTTCTCGATAAAATCGGGTGGGAAGCGGACCGGGAGTCCGCCAAAGAAGATTTAAGGGGTAAAACAACCACTACCAACAAGACTGATCCTGGTTTAATTGATCGAAAGGCTTTCCGAAAAGAAAGAGCCAAAATTATCACCAGAAAATCCAGAATACTGACACCCCTTGAACAGAGGATCTCTGAAGTGGAAAATACCATTCTGCAACTAGAGGAGGAACTGGAGAAAAATAATCAGGACTTGATCCAGGCTTCCACTAAAGGAGATGGGGAGCTTATAGCCCGGCTGGCAAAGAGAAATTCCGAGATCAGCATGGAGGTAGAAGAACTCTATACGGAACTAACCGGGCTAACTGAAAAGTATGAACAGGCAACCCAACACTTTGAGGAAGAATTAAATCGTCTTGGTACCGGATAAGTTTATCTTTTTTTAAGTCCCAGATCACTAACTCGCCTACGCACTACAGCCCCAACCGGAACCTCCCGTTCGACCTGGAAATATACTTGATAACTATTATGCCCCTCTGCCAGCGGAGAACCCTTTTCATCAGTCATCTGCCGGGAATCCAGGGCGATAGTATCATCCGGAAGTAATAATTCGATCTCATCACCAGCGATCAATTGATTCCTTAAGCCAACCAGAATTTTATGCTCCTGGGGCAGATATTGAAGCACAGTACCAACCAAACCATAAGTTTGCTGGTAACTCCAGTCCAGATTAACTTCGTTTATCCTTTGCTCTCCCAGATAAAAACCGGTTGTATACCCCCGGTTAGAGACCTTATCCAGCTCCGCAAGCCACTCCGGCATACACTCGTAAGCTTCTGGGTTTTTTAAGGCCGCCTCTAGTGCCCACCTATAAGTTCTGGTCACAACTGCTACATAATAAACAGACTTCATCCGTCCCTCAATTTTTAGGCTGGATACCCCCGCGGCCAATACCTGAGGAAGATACTGAATCATCCGTAAGTCCTTAGAACTAAATAAATAAGTATATCTTTCATCTTCCTCCAAGATTAATACCTCATCCGGCCTCGACCTTTCAACCACCTTATATTCCCAGCGGCAAGGGTGAACACACTCTCCCCGGTTTGAACTCCGGTTAGTTAAATAGGCAGAGAGAAAACACCGTCCCGAATAGGCCATACACATTGCCCCATGGATAAAGGCTTCCAATTCAACCTGTGGAACTTCGGCAGCAATCTCAGAGATCTGTTCTAAATTAAGTTCCCTGGCCAGAACAATTCTTTTAACCCCCTGTTCATACCAGAAACGAACCGCCTCAGAATTAGTTGTATTAGCCTGGGTACTCAGGTGAACCGGAAGCTCCGGCTTGGTCTTCCGTACAATCCGTAAGATCCCGGGATCACTTAAGATTACACCATCAATACCAATCTCTGAGAGTACCCCGACTTTTTCTTTAACCAGGTTTAAATCCCGATTTTGGGCAAAAATATTAAGAGCGGCATAGACTTTTACCTTCTGTTGGTGAGCCTCGCGGATTCCTTGCTCAAGATCAGCAATACTAAACTCCGCTTGCTTGGCCCGGAGACTCAACCCCTCAACCCCAACATAAGCTGCATCTGCACCATAGAGGATTGCTGTCCGTAGTTTCTCCAGATTTCCAGCAGGAATAAGTAGTTCAGGACGTTCCATGCTATCCCTCCATTTTCTTTCGCGCTTGTGCTCGCCTTCTTCTATTTCGTTGTATCCGTTTTTCCTTACATACAGAACAGTAAGGGCCTTCTATATCAATCGGCCGGGGACAATATGGGCATAGCCCTGCTTTTACTCTTTCTTTGGCCCAAATTAACTTTCTTTGATTCTCCGAAACTAAACAGCTCGAACAGAGATACTTCGGAGCCCTGTCATTAACCTCACCACAATTTGGGCACAAACCTTTTGCTATCCTTTCCTTACGATTAGCAGGCATTTAATCACTCCTGTATAAATCATGCTGTCTTTTTATTATATACCTTGCCCACAAAAAAATAAAACTTCTATTGTTACATTCTGTTTAAGCCCCTTTTTTTACCTGCTATTTTTAGGTGAAGGAAGGAATATTAATCTAAATACTTATCAAACCAATTAAACATCTCTTGTTGCAATTCTTTGTTGGTCGATAAAAAATTTAGATTATGATCAGAATTATAGATTATTAATTTATAGGTTTTATTTAGTTCTTTTAATCTTTCCGCCAACTTCTCCGCCTGACTTACCCTAACATTAAAATCATACTTTCCATGTATAATTAATACCGGAGTATTAATCGCCTCTGGCCAATAGTAGGCGGAACGTTTTATATATTCTTCTTTCTTTTCCTCTGGAGTACCGCCAATCATATCTTTTAGTTCATCTTTCATCCCGTGATAAGATTCATTGTACCATTGAATAACATCTGTAATACCACAAGTTACTACTGCTGCTTTTATATCTGCTCCCTCTTTTATTGCTAAATAAGTCATTAAACCGCCTCTAGAGCCGCCACACATTACAATCTTATCCGCATGAGTAAAAGGCAAGCTCTTTGCTAAAGGAATAAGATGTAAAACATCATTAACATCTGTGCCCCCAAATTCATCCTTTCCCTCTCCGCCATCATTTCCGCGATACTGAGAAGCTATTGCAACATACCCTTTTTCTGCTACTGTTGTTAAATAAGCAATCGTTTTTATATCTATTTTTCCTATTTCTTTATGACCGCCCCGGTTATATATATAAACCGGATACTTTCCCTCCTTTTTCGGTTTGACAATAAAACCAACAACTTTTAACCCGTCACTTAAGTATTCTATTCTGTAGTAATTATAATGTTTTTGAAGAAAGTCGAAACCTTTCTTGAAATCTTCCTGTTCCAATTTATGTAAGTCATCTTCAATGTTTTTTTCATAATCATAATATTCGATTTTTACGATTTTCCCATTAGAATTTTCCAACATAGATAAATCCTGCCCTAAAAAGCCACTCTCGGCTTGTGTTTTTACAGTAAAACAACCTGTACACAGGAAAACAAGCAAAACCATAAGTTTTAATTTTTTCATTTTAATCCTCCAAATCTAATTCTTAATTTTAAAAAGACTCTCTGGGATAGTAAGTTAAACTAATTAACCTCTTTTAAATTTTTTCTACCACCAAAGCAACGGCTAAACTCAATGTACCAATCTAACATTGCAAATAAATTCGTGTCCAGCTTTTGCCGCCGGTAGCAACCCATTTCGGAAACCCCAACATTGTACTTAATTATTAGGTCTGTAAAATTCCGTAAGTGCGGGTATTAATTTAAATACTTATCAAACCAATTAAACATCTCTTGATGCAATTCTTCATTAGCTAAATAAATAGATTATGATCAGAATTGTAGATTATTAATTTATAAGTTTTATTCAGCTCTTCCAACCTTTCTGCCAATTTTTCCGCCTGATTTACCCTAACATTCGAATCATACTTTCCATGTATAATTAATACCGGAGTATTAATCGCCTCCGGCCAATAGTAGGCAGAACGTTTTATATATTCTTCTTTTTTTTCCTCCGGAGTACCGCCAATCATATCTTCTAGTTCATCTTTCATCCCGTGATAAGATTCATTGTATGATTGAATAAGATCTGTAACACCACAATATACTACTGCTGCTTTTATATCTGCTCCCTCTTTTATTGCTAAATAGGTCATTAAACCGCCCCTCGAACCGCCACACATTACAATCTGATCCGCATGGGTAAAAGGTAAGCTCTTTGCTAAAGAAACAAGATGCAAAACATCATTAACATCTGTGCCCCCAAATTCATCCTTTCCCTCTCCACCATCATTTCCTCGATACTGAGAAGCTATAACAACATACCCTTTTTCTGCTAATGTTGTTAAATAAGCAAATCCCTTTATATCTATTTTCCCTATTTCTTTATGACCACCCCGGTTATATATAATTACCGGATACTTTCCTTCCTTTTTAGGTTTGACAATAAAACCAACAACTTTTAACCCATCACTTAAGTATTCCATTCTGTAGTAATTATAATGTTTTTGAAGAAAGTCGAAACCTTTCTTGTAATTTTCCTGTTCCAATTCGTGTAATTTTTCCTCAATATTTTTATCAAAATCATAATATTCGATTTTTACGATTTTCCCATTAGAATTTTCCAACATAGATAAATCCTGCCCTAAAAAGCCGCTCTCGGCTTGTGTTTTTATAGTAAAACAACCCGTACACAGGAAAAACAGCAAAACCATAAGTTTTATTTTGTTCATTTTAATCCTCCAAATCTAATTCTTAATTTTAAAAAGACTTCATGAGAATTACTAGTGGGAAATCAATATATTGTGGTTTTAACCCTAATAATTGAACTATGTAATTCCCTAATTTATTAATTCCATTAAACACCCTCCTTTCTATGCTCGAAATTATTCATTACTTCATTTTTAATGTTTTCTCAGAGAGTTAAAAAATATTAAATCCTGTTATTAGCAAACAGCAGCTAAAGGTGGTAGTTTTACAAGACAAACGTTTGCACATTTTAGTATATTATTCCACTATTTATGTTAAAATTAATGGTTTTGTGGCAAAAACTGATGGGGTAATAAAATTATTACTAAAACATATTTTGTATGTATTAATATATAATGGTAATTACTATTACTATACCATAATTTGCATAATTGTAAATACTTTTTATCTAATTAGTAACTTTAGTCATTTTGATAACTTGTCTCATAATCTTATTTAGTTTAGCTTACAAGAAGTAGGTTACTAATAACTCCTGATTAGAATAGTAAATTTACTTCCAACACATAATAAACCTGTGTTGTTTTTTATAGCCTATTGCTTAAATGGAGTGATTACTCTGAACGAAACGATCATTGTAATTGTTAGAGGGTTAATCGGTTTTTCCAGCCTTTTAATCTTTGCCCGGGTTCTTGGTAAACAACAGATCAGCCAACTTACTTTCTTTGATTATGTTTTAGGGATCACTATTGGTTCAATTGCGGCTACCCTTACTACTGACTTAACCAGTAGGGCATGGCTCCATTGGGTTGGCTTAATCACCTGGTCGGTTGTTGTTTTTTTACTCCAGGTCATCACCATTAAATCCAGGCAACTTTCAAAACATATTGATGGCGAACCGGTAATCGTTATTATGAATGGCCATATAATGAATGATGCCATGAAAAAAGCAAGATATCGGTTATCTGATCTTCTAGAACAACTCCGGAAAAAGGATGTTTTTGATTTAACTGAAGTAGAATTTGCAGTTTTAGAAACCAATGGACAATTATCAGTCTTGAAAAAATCCCAATACCAGCCCGTAACCCCTAATGATCTGCAGATACCTACTAAATACAAAGGGATGAGTACTGAGTTAATTTATGATGGGGAAATTATTAAACAGAATCTCAAACAGCTTAATCTTGACCAGCAGTGGCTGAAAGAAGAATTGAAAAAACAGGGTGTTAATAGTCCCTCAGAAGTCTTTTTAGCCTCCTTAAATACAGATGGCAACCTGTTTATTGATAAGTACGAAGATAATATAAAAACCCCAATCAATATTAGTGATTATCCCGGTCCAAATTAAGGAGGGTTACATATTGAGAAAATTCCTCTTTTACCTGGTTCCTAGTTTGATCTTAATACTCTCGGTTGCTATCATGATCGGGGGCCCCTATTTGAAAAATCCAAAAGGTGATGATGAGAATGTAGCCGTCTATATTGAAAAAGTGATGGAGGATATAAAAAACGATCATTGGGAGGAAGCCAATGATAATCTGGAGAAGTTAAAATCCGCCTGGAAAAAGATTCTTCCCCGCATCCAATTTAGTATCGAAAGAGATGAGGCAATCGAGATCGATGTGAATTTAGCCCGCCTTAAAGGCTTGATCTTTGGCAAGGATCAAGCCGCAGCTCTAGCCGAATTAAATGAAACAGCCGAAAGGTGGAAGAATCTTAGCGAATAAGAAGATAAAGAATCCCGAACTTTACTATAAATTACCCCTTGTGTACATGCTGGCGAATAATAAATAAGATAAAAAAAGAAAGATACTAAAAAAGGTACCTTCCCTGCACATGAATCATCAGTTATAATTGTAATTTAAGGAATGCATTAATTAATATAAAGTGAAACAAAAAATCTCAAAATTCCCCCTGCAAAAACGGTGACATTTTGCATGAATTGAGGAAGTTACATAATTCCCCTTAACTTGTCTTTGTCCAAAATATATAGAGTTTAACTTTTAATCATAAACCTAATCAAGGAGCGGTTTCCAGAATGAAAATCGGCATCATTAGTGATACTCATGGTTCTATTTCTGCCTGGCAGAAAGCTTATCAGAATTTTTTACATGAAACAGAGCTCATCATTCATTGCGGGGATATTCTCTATCACGGGCCGCGTAATCCTTTACCCAAAGGGTATGAGCCCAAGCGGCTTGCTGAAGCATTAAATTCCTTATCAAAGCCCCTCATTTTCGTCCGCGGCAACTGTGACTCCGAAGTTGACCAGATGGTTTTAGAATACCCGCTGGATTCTACTTCTTCCCAGATTATCACCCCGGAACTTAAGATCCTGGTTCATCATGGGCACCACTCATTACCGGAAACACAACGGAGAAAAATAGCAGCTACTTATGATCTGGTAATCACTGGGCACACCCATTTACCCGGGATAAAAAAAGAAGAGGATTTACTCTTCTTAAACCCGGGTAGTCCTTCCTTACCCAAAAACCAGGAACAAACACCAACGATTGCTATTCTTGAAACTGAGAATAAAGAGATCTTAATTTGGAATATTGAAAATGGGAAACAGGTTAGTCGGGAAATTATATAAGACCAAATGAAGCTCGTTGTCTCTTCCCCTACAACTAAGAAAGTCTGATAAGAAATACAATCTCATTCAATTTGTGCTTTTTATAAGCTCACCGAAAGCCAGTTCCACATTTTTTCATTTAAAACTTAAGACTTTCTTAATAAGCCAGTTAAGATAGAAGTCCGCACAATAATCCCCAGCAATTTATTCTCATCATTAACAACTACCATCGGATATTTAGTCTTAACACCCTTATCGAGCAGTTCTTCGATATAAACATCTTCTTTAATAGTATAATAATCTTGTTTTAAGATTTCTGCTAAAGAAGATTCTCCTTTCTTAGCTGCTTTAATACAATCATCAATCGTAACAATCCCTTTTATTTTTCTCTGCTTATCTACCACAAAAACACTGGAGATACCATTGGCTTGCATCTCCCGGATTGCTACTCTAACCCCGTCTTTTAATGAAACCAGGGCATTGGCCCGTTGCATAATATCTTTAGCTTGCACGACCTTAGTACGATCAATATCCTTCACAAAATCCTCTATATACTCATTAGATGGATTATTTAAGATTTCTTCCGGGGTGCCTATCTGTACAATGGAACCACCCCTCATCACCGCGACTCGATCCCCTAATTTGAAAGCTTCATTAATATCATGCGTGATAAAAACAATCGTCTTCTTTAATTTAGATTGTAAATCTAATAATTCAGACTGCATATCCCTTCTGATCAGAGGATCAAGGGCACTAAAAGGCTCATCCATCAGTAGGATGTCAGGATCATTAGCAAGTGCTCTGGCCAGTCCTACCCTTTGTTGCATACCCCCACTAAGCTCATGGGGCATCTTATCCTCCCATCCCTTAAGCCCCACTTCTTTAATGGCTTTAAGCGCAATTTCCCGTCTTTCCTGCTTATCAATTTTCTTGATTTCTAAACCATACTCCACATTGCCTAAGACTGTTCTATGTGTAAATAGGCCAAACTGTTGAAACACCATCGCAATCTTTTCTTGCCTAAATTTTCTTAGTTGGTCTTGGTCATAAGCAACAATATTTTCGCCATCAACTATTATCTCCCCTGAAGTTGGCTGATTTAAAAGATTCAGGCATCTGATTAAAGTTGATTTTCCACTCCCAGAAAGGCCGATGATTACAAAGATCTCCCCCTCATTCACAGAGAAAGACACATTATTTATACCAATTGTTTGTCCGGTTTTTTCCATTATCTGTTTTTTAGTCCAGCCTTTTCTTAACCTTTCCAAGGCTAACTTAGGCCTGGGGCCAAAAATTTTCGTCAAATTTTTCACAATAATTTTTTCCGACATATAGCTCACCACCTTCAAATTAATTATTCTCTTGCGAATTCGAAATTCTTTGCGTAATCCGGTCAATTATGATCGCCAGGAAAACAATACTGATCCCGGAATCAAAGCCCATTGCAATATCAGTCCGGTTAATCGCAATCAGCACATTTTCTCCCAGGCCCTTTGCCCCAATCATTGAAGAGATTACAACCATCGACATTGCAGCCATTGTGGTCTGGTTAATCCCAGCCATAATAGTTGACATTGCCTGGGGTAATTCCACTTTAGTCAGAACCTGCCAAGTAGATGAGCCATAGGAATAGGCCGCTTCCCTCATCTCGGTTGGTACTCTTCTAATCCCTAAATTAGTCAATCTGATACATGGCGGCATTGAATATATAATCGTAGAAAAGACAGCTGGAACAGTACCTAAGCCAAAAAAGATCATTGCCGGAATCAGATAAACAAAGCTCGGCATAGTCTGAGCCCCATCTAATAAAGGTTTCATAAAAGCCTCTACTTTATTGTTATACGCCATGTAAATCCCGATCGGAATTCCAATGATAATCGAGATGATAACTCCGGTCAGAACTATAGAAAGAGTAAGAATCATCTCATTCCAAAGCCCCAGTGCTCCAATAATAAAGGTCATCAAAGCATATCCAAGGCCCGCTTTCCAATGGACCATTTTCCATCCAAGTAAAAAGATAAGAATAATAAAAATAAACCAGGGAATAAAGGAAAGTATACTTCTAATCCAAGTAACAATCCATTTTACACCTGTAGCCAACCAGTCAAAAAAACCTTGAAAATGCTCGGTTAACCAATCCACTAATTTTTCAACATAGATTCCAAGCTTAATATTGATGGCTTCAGGAAATTTATTTATATCCATTTTAGACTGAACTTGCTCAGTACCCAATGTCGCTTTTATCTGGTTGGCCACTTCTTTGGGAACCCAGGAGGTCCAAAGATCTTCATATTCCTTAAAAAACCAGTCTACCGTCTTATCCATATCCGCCCCATGCTCCTGCATATAAGCAAGGAACTCACTATTCAATTTCGTGCTAGTTTTATAGTTTTTCAGAAATGCTACTACATCCGGTGCTTTTTCTACCATTGCTTTGTTAACCGCTACAGTTACTTTGACACCCGGAAACTCACAGGCATATCCTGCTTCCCATTTTTCCTGAGCATAAGGTTCATCTTCAAGTAGAGTCAGATCATACTTCCCTGTTATCCAGGTAGGGTCCCAATAATATCCCACCCAAGGTTCTCCTTTTTCATAGGCAGAAACAATCGAAGTATTAAGAGAAGTATCAGAGCCAGGATTGAAATAATCATACTCTTCCTGTAAATCATAAGTTCCCATCTTTGTACGGAGAATCTCATCCGCCACCCAGTTAGGAGGAGCACCATAGATCCTGCCCTGGGAGGGATTATCAGGATCTTTAAACACCTGCCAAAACTTTGGTAGATCCTTAATTGATTTTAAGCCTGGTGCAGAAGGTTCAATCCCCCGCTCTTTATCTCCTTTAATCACATAGGTAGGAACATATAAACCTTGAGCATTATCATCATAATTAACCGATAATTCTAAAATTTCCCCCTTAGCAATCCCAGGCTGGTAAACATCAATAATATTATCAGTCCATGCTTCCATACAGATATCAATATCGCCTTGTCGCAGCCCTTTGATTACAATTGGTGAAGAACCAGTCAAAACATCAGTTTTATAGCCATATCCATTCTCTATAATAACAGCAGCAATCTCATTATGAATCCTAATACTATCCCAACCAGCATCAGCAAAAATCAGTTTTGGTTTTTCGCCAGTTTTAGCTGCCACAGGCATTCCAAATGTAGATTGTAATAATAATATCGCTAATATAAATAAGATAACAAACTTCTTCTCTAAGATTCGAATAATCAAGCACTCCTTTTCTTTTCATCTTTAAATTTAGAATTACATAATTGATTTAAGATTTATTTCAAAATAGTGATAGCCTCATTAAGGATCGCCCAATCTCTACATTTTAAGTTAAATAAACCTTAAGTCTCCTTCATCCGTTATAACAGCAATCGTCTTCTCCTAAATGAATCCTGTAACACCTTCCCATTTTACCCAATAAATAGCTGGGCTTAATGTGCAAAAAATCACTTACTACATGCAAGTGATTTTTTTAATTTTGATGAGTTTATATACACTCATCTTATTGCATTTGATTACTATACCATAAATCGCTGCGTTTTTCAAATAACTTACTTTTTTAACCATCCATGTTGATCTATTCCAAGGATATTGTTTGTATTTTACTTGATTACATTACAAATTCCAACCGCCGGATAACTCTTATTCCTTAATATATTTATCAATAATAAATTTCAGGCATTCCTGGGTTATCGGATGAAAATCAATGCTATATTCAAAGGGTGAAGCCTTCATCCCTTCTCTAGCCCATTGAGTAATACAGCCAACCACTGCGTTAGAGAAATAATTAGCAATTATCTTCATATCTTCCGGTGCCATCCTCCGCATTCCTAGTATTTCTATGATTCGATTTATAATCGCCTCATAGATAATTTCAAATAAATGTTCGCGAAGGTTGTTTTGCGCATCTGAAGTAAGAGCTGCCACATAAAAATCCTTATTCTCATACAAACGCTCAATCAGCTCATCAATAATAGTATTATTTTGGTCTAAATCTCTAAGATTCGCGAATTCTTGATCAAAAATCCAACAGACCAGTTCCTGTTTATCTTTGAAATGATAATAAAATGTTTTCCGGTTAAGTCCACAGGCTCTAACAATATCCTGAACGCTTATTTTGTCAAGATGAGTCTTGAGCATCAGTTCTTTAAGCTTTTCCGCGATTAGCTGTTTAGTAAGTTCGGGTTTTGCCACTTTAGATCACCTCGTATCCGGACATTTTGCTTAATTTACTTAGAAAATAGCCCTAGTTGATTCACCCGACCTTGATTAAAACACTAGCGTGTACTAGCGGAAGTCGGCGTGAACAACTAATTAAAGATACCTTTGGAGCTTGTCGACTCACCCGGCTTTAATTTAAATCACTGCGTGATGTTAAGGTAGCCGGCGTGAGCGACTGTCCAAAAGCCCCCCAATTTGAGCTATCTGTGTAAAATTAGGACACTTAGCCATCTCTATGGGTTTTTTATGATCATATAACATGCTAAATTAATTGTAAAGGCTATAGAACTTGGGAGGGTTACTATTAAATGAAATACTATCTTGAAGAAGTTGAAAGCGTTCTAGATGCACAGAACACTACAAAAAACGGGCTTGATGAATCAGAATCCAGGTCAAGGCTTGTTAAATACGGTAAAAATAAGCTGAAAGAAGGTAAGAAAAAATCACTTGCCGCCCGCTTTTTAGGACAGATCTCTGATCCCATGATCATTATTCTGCTCATTGCCGGAATTATTTCCGGTGCAGTCGGAGAAATTGCTGATACAGTTATCATCCTGACAGTGGTGGTTCTTAATTCAATCCTCGGCATTGTACAGGAAGGAAAAGCCGAAAAAGCTATTGAAGCTCTACAAAAAATGGCCTCCCCTTACTCAAAAGTACGGAGAAATAAAGAAGTTATTTCAATTAAGTCTGAAGAAATTGTCCCGGGAGACATCGTACTTTTGGAGGCTGGTGATGCCGTCCCTGCTGACATGAGAATCATTCAGGCTTCAAGCTTAAAAATTGAAGAAGCATCCCTAACCGGTGAATCCGTACCAACAACAAAAAGTAAACAAGCCCTGCAGGCCGGAGAGCATGAAATCTCACTTGGCGATCGTCATAATATGGCTTATATGGGAACAAATGTAGTATATGGTCATGGAGAAGGCGTAGTAGTCAATACCGGAATGTCAACAGAAATGGGAAAAATCGCTAATATACTTTCCACTACTGATAATGAAAAAACACCCCTCCAAAAAAAACTGGCTGAATTAAGCCGTGTCCTTAGCATCGGCATACTGGGAATCTGTGTTTTTATCTTTCTCTTTAGTGTTTTTACGAATGGTGGCTTTTCTGGTGGTCATGTTCTAGAAATGTTTTTGACTGCTATTAGTCTGGCTGTAGCAGCCATCCCAGAAGGATTAGTCGCAGTTGTTACTATTGTTTTGTCAATCGGCGTTACTAAAATGTCTAAACGCAACTCAATTATACGTAGACTCACAGCCGTAGAAACCTTGGGCTGCACCGCGATTGTCTGTTCAGATAAGACCGGTACTCTGACCCAGAATAAAATGACGGTTGTTGATACTTTTGGAAATACTAAGCAACTTGCTTTATCAATGGCACTTTGTAATGATGCTGTCCTTTCCCAAAAAAATGGCGAAGCTATTGGTGAACCCACCGAAAATGCCCTCCTCAGATATGCTTTTACTGAGGGAATAGTCAAAGAACAAATGGAACAAAAGCTCCCACGGGTCGCAGAAGCACCTTTTGATTCAATGCGGAAGATGATGTCTACAGTTCACAAGGATTGTAATGGTAAATATATTCAATACACTAAAGGAGCTCCTGATGAACTTTTAAACAAGTGCACCCGGATGCTTACCGCTGATGGTGTAGTTCCTTTAACGGGTAAACTGCGCTTGCAGATTCTTAAAGAGAATAAGAAAATGGCCAGTAAAGCTTTGCGTGTCCTGGGTTCGGCAATGAAAGAAACCTCTTCACTACCTGATGAAATCTCTCCTGAAAGCTTAGAACAGAATTTAACCTTTATTGGCCTTGCCGGGATGATTGATCCTGTACGGCCCGAGGTCAAAGCAGCTATTGAAGAATGCCGGCAGGCCGGGATACGACCGATTATGATCACAGGTGACCATAAAGACACCGCAGTAGCCATTGCCAAGGAGTTAGGCCTAATCACCGATGAGAGTCAAGCTCTTACTGGGGCAGAACTATCCCAAATGTCCGAAGAAGAGTTTGAAACCAGAATCAAAACTTACTCCGTTTATGCCCGCGTACAGCCGGAGCATAAGGTCAGGATCGTCAATACGTGGAGAAAATTTGGGAAAATCACGGCCATGACCGGTGATGGCGTTAATGATGCCCCGGCCCTCAAATCAGCAGATATCGGTGTTGGGATGGGGATAACCGGAACCGATGTTACTAAAAACGTATCTGATATGGTCTTAGCCGATGATAATTTTGCTTCAATTGTCTATGCGGTTGAAGAGGGACGCAGAATATATGATAATATTCGTAAGGCCATCCAATTTCTCTTATCTTCCAATCTAAGCGAAGTAGTTGTCCTGTTTGTAGCAACCATCATGAATTTCCGTCTTTTTTCACCCATTCATATTTTATGGATTAATCTTGTCACTGATTCTTTTCCTGCCATCGCCCTGGGAATGGAAGAAGCAGAAGCTGATATCATGGAGAAAGCCCCGCGTAATGCCAAAGAAGGAGTTTTTGCCGGCGGACTGGGGACAAGCGTACTCTATCAAGGACTTATTATTGCAGTTTTAACTCTAATCTCCTTCTTCATCGGTCACCAGCAGTCACAGATTACCGGAATGACAATGGCCTTTCTCACCCTATCACTTTGTGAAGTTTTTCACTCTTTGAATCTACGTTCCAGAACAAAATCAATCTTTAAACTGAAAAGTCATAACAAGTATCTCTTTGGTGCTATGCTCTTATCGTTTTTATTAACAATCCTTGTTATTTATCTACCGGGAATTAATAGCATATTTGAACTATCTGCCCTTTCAGCCAACAATCTTTTAATCGCTATTACTCTAGCCTTGGCAATTATTCCGATTGTAGAAATCGTAAAGTTATTTACCCACCTCTTTGGCGATTCTAAACAATAGATGGTAAATAAAACCCAGTTTTCGAAGAGTTCAGAATATTGAAGGCTTTAATTAATGAATAATGAAAAGTATAAGAGGGAGTATCTTCTTACTCCCTCTTACTTTTATTCGAGGAATAATGTATCTCCTTAACTCATCTCTAGTGCTTGTTATTCTTACTAGATGTTATCTACCCAGCTAGGCAATACTTAACTTGAGGGAATTGCAATTGTGGTCAATCTTAAATAATCCATTATGCAATTCTTTAAACTTTACAAAGCACATAAGATTCAATAAAATTAATGTTATAAGATAAAACTTAAGAGAGGAGAAAACAGATGAACTGGTTAAGAAGATTTATGATGGGAAGATACGGTGGGGACCAACTTTCTATAATTCTCCTCATTTTATCATTTTTATTAAGCATGCTCGCTAAGCTAACCAATTTTCCACTCTTCGCAGTTATTAGTTATCTGCCCTTGGGCTTCTGCCTTTATAGAATGTTTTCAAAGGATATAGCTAAACGGAGGATGGAAAATTATAAGTTCGCCATCTGGATGAGTCCTGTTTATTCCTGGTTTAAGCAAGTACAAAGCCGTGTTAAAGACAGAAATCACCGCTATTTTAAATGTCCAAATTGCAGAATCAGATTACGGGTTCCAAAAGGCAAAGGAGCAATTATTATTACCTGTCCAAAATGCAAAACCAAATTCGAGAAAAAAACCTGATTTAAAACAACCCATTGTGCACTTCCTTAATTTACTATGCCGGTTAACCATAATTATTTGTTATAATAGTACATCAATATTAAGGAGTGCTGAGACATGAAGTGGAAATTTCCAAAAATAAAACGGAGTGTAGTAGCTTGTTTTATCATTCTGTGTATTCTCTCCGGTCTTGTTATCAGCCTAGTAAAAGGAAATTCAAACTCACAAGTTGTAGCTAGTGTAAATGGCGATAATATTACTAAGGAGGAATTGTATAATCTATTAGTTCAACAAAGCGGTCAACAAGGATTAAATGCATTGATTTCGCAAAAAATTATTGAACTTGAAGCCAAAAAACAGAAGATCGTGATTTCTGACCAAGAGATTCAAAAGGAGATGGAAGAGTATTACAATTACTATGGTGGTAAGGAAGCTTTTACCCAAGCCTTGGAAATGAGTATTTATTCTTTAGATGATGTTAAAAAAGATCTGATAATGAATTTAAGAATAGAAAAGCTTTTAAAACCACGGATCTCCATTACTGAAGAGGAAAGTAAAACCTATTTTGAAGAAAACAAGGAAGCTTTTACCCAGGAAGAACAGGTAAAAACCAGCCACATTTTGGTCAAGACTAAACAAGAAGCCGATAAGATCAGAGAAAAACTAATGAATGGTGAGGATTTTGCTAAATTAGCTAAAGAGTTTTCAATAGATACAATGACCAAAAATAATGGAGGAAACCTCGGTTACGTCAGCAGCGGACAAATGGCTAAAGAATTTGAAAAGGCAGCCTTTGCCTTAAAAGTTGGTGAAATCAGTTCTCCGGTACAAACAGAATACGGATACCACCTGATTAAAGTAGAAGAAAAGAAAGAAGCCCAAGAAGCAAACTACAAAGAAAGCAAAGAACAAATAGCTGACCTCTTATTTCAAGATAAAATGAAAACAGAATATCAGGCCTGGTTTGCAGAGATTTACCCGAAATACGAAATCAAACATTTTCTATAAAATTATAGTGAAGGTTTTAGACATCAAAAAGAGAAAAGGAAGATGCACAGGCATGCCTATGCATCTTCCTTTTTATTAACTTTAAAGAAAAGCCTTCACTCTATGTTTGTTGCCCATGATGACTTAATAACTTTATAATTAACGTCGAAAGGAGAAATCATAAATGACCTCTTATAGAAGAAGCAGTTTAGCAAAACCTTTCTTAAAGTGGGCAGGTGGCAAACGGCAACTACTTCCGGAAATAACTAAACATATACCAAAATTCGGTACCTACTATGAACCTTTTGTCGGAGCTGGTGCAGTTTTATTTAAGCTCCAACCGCAAAAGGCGGTAATCAATGATAGTAATTTTGAGCTTATGAACTGCTATCAAGTAATAAAAGATAATTTAGATGATCTCCTTGCCGATTTACAAAAACATAAAAATAATGAAAATTATTACTATCGAATACGAAAATTAGATCGGAATGTAAAAGAATATAATAAACTTACTCCTGTTGAAAAAGCCTCACGGATCATCTTTCTCAATAAAACTTGTTACAATGGGCTATTCCGGGTAAATAGCCAAGGTCAGTTTAATGTACCCTTTGGTAGATATAAAAACCCTAATATTCTCAATAAGTCAGTTCTAAAAGCTGTTCATAGATATTTAAATAAAAATGATGTAAAAATCTTAAATGAGGA
>DAIOHK010000041.1:0-20235 GCA_036744795.1 Bacillota bacterium
ACTAAACAGATTGCCGATTACTCAGCAGATTACTTCCTGGACGTAATTTGCTACGACGAATTAATTCTTCCCCAACAATTTTAGTCTCAAGAGGGTGTCCATACTTTTCCTGTACCTGACCGATCAAAGCAACTGATAAACCCATCAATGGCCATTGTTCAAGTATACCATCTGGCTTTTCTACCAGTAAGCCTCCCCTTTCCCGGTCATCATCAAGATAAAGTAAAGGAATTTCCATGTCAAATCGTTCAATCAATTTCTGACCAATTTGGACTCCAGTTTCTGCCGGAAGCATTAAGGCAAAATCATCACCATGAATATGGGCAATAAAAATATCAGGAGTATTCAGTTCATCCGTCACTTCTAACAGAAGGCGGCTAAGTAATCTGAGTGCCTCATCACCGGCATTAAAGCCGTAGCACTGATTATAAATACGAAAATTATTAATATCAATAAATAGAAGATCACAATCTCCACCATCAGTTATTCTCTGTGCAATCCGCTTTTTAAGTGCTTCCCAGCCACAAAATCCGGTGAACGAATTATAATCCATTGCCCGCCGCTCAGCCATTATCTTATTAACCTTAACTAAAACCTCCTTGGGATTAAAAGGTTTGACTAATTGTGCATCCACTTCTACTCCTAAGTTAGAAAGGTCTGATAAATCCATCTTTTCTTTGGTCAGAAGAACGATACCCATATTTCTTGTCTCAGCATGTAATTTTAATTCATAACAGACCTCAATACCCTCTTTATGCGGAAGGTACTGATCAATAAGCACGACCCCGGGTTTTACTCCTAGAGCTTTATCAAGAACTTCATCTCCCTGAGTACAGGATGCCAATTGATATCCGGCATTAGAGAGACGAATAATTATTATTTCTGCCAGGTGTGGATCACTCTCTGCCACTAACACCCTGTCTAGATTCATCAAAACCGCTCCCTTCCCAAATCCCCTCTTTCCTCAGCAAATCATTCTTTCGACGAAAGGTTTATTTATTCCTCTATCATTCATTTGTTTATTTAAGAATTACATAATTTGAGCAATTGCGTAATTTAAGGAACCAAAATATATACTTTCACCTTTTTCCGGCCAAAAAGAATTGCCTCCCGTTGGGTATCAAAACACAAATCAATCCGGTTTTTTTTGATCGCCGAACCAATATCCTCAGCTGAGGCAAAGCCATAACCTTCAATATAAAGTTTTGTTCCTAAAGGGATAACCTTTGGATCAACCGCCACTACCCCATATGTAGCTTTCTTGCCTGTATATGTATAGCCATCAGCATATATACCACAGGACTCCGGACCAGGATCATAGGCTGTAGCTTCCATAATTTTAACCTCCGTATACCTGATCATTCTTCCCCGAGAAACCGTAATAGTTTTCACCACTGGCCTAGTTCCTTTAGCAACCACCTTTTTCTCCGCAGCTTTTACAGTCTTCTCCCCAACCTTAGTTCTTTTTATTTCCTTTCCATCTTCATATACTACTGTATATTCGCGCTCCAAAATTCCTGGATTTCCTTCCCGGACTGTTCGTTGTTTTCCCATATATAAATTGGGATCATTAATATAAATTACTGGCGGATTGATTTTATACTGCGAAGTAATATTCTCCACCACTACCCTTGTTACTTTTAAACGTAACCCATCCCAAATCATAGTCTCAAGAGGAAGTGAGATCTTGTCATTTGGATCTAAAATAATATTAGTTTTCGCTAGGACTTCTTTAATTTGTACTGGAGGAGTCCGTATGGCAAACTCCTGACCATCAACTGCAATTAAACAGTTAATCCCTCTAATAACTTTGATCTCCATCCCTTTTTTAATCCTCTCTTGAAGACCTGGGTAAACCTCATCTCCGGGCTGCAGAGTAAGACCAACCTTATTTATAACCTGCTCTACAGTATTGGCAGTTGTGGTCAATTTCAGTCTAGCTCCATCAACAGATAATACTATCTTATTCCAAGCTAAAGAGGTAAGGATGATAAAAAGCAAAACCGCTCCACTAAAAGTAAGAGGAACAAACTGCGGTAAACTGATAATAGCTTTTAATCTGTCCATTATAGATCTTTTCATTTTTATCCTCCTGAGGCCTTACGGCATATTCATCCTTTTTAGACTCTATTTCTAGAGTATTCATCTTGGAAGATAATCTCCCCTTCTGGGAAAACATGGTAATTAGCTCATCGCTAGTCACCGTGTTGATATTTTGCCCAACCAGGTCAGAAGGTTGTTTCTCCAGTGAAATTAAATTTCTTTATTCAGTCTGATAAGGACGGATGCGAAACTCTACTCCTAGCTGTTCTGCAATTTTTCTCGCTGGTTCTGGATCAAAACCCGGAATTTGCACTATTGAGAGGATGACCCGAGGAATATATAACTTACTATTACGGGTAAATTCCAATATCTTGCCAAAAGCCTCCGGCCCTAAAGTCGAATGGCAAAGGCGGTGATATTCTTCAGAATTTACTGCATTCAAACTAATCGAGATTATATCAACTAATCCTTCAAGTTCTGGAAGAATTTTTTCTCCTAATACTGCCTCAGCTAAACCATTCGTATTAACCCGAATTCTAGCTCCATATCTTTTTTTAAGCTCGCGGGCAACTTCAACCACCACTTCCCAACGGAGTAATGGCTCACCATAACCACAGAAAACTACTTCTTGGTAAGGAGTAACATCACCTGCAGCTGCTAAAACTTCGCTGACAGTAGGTTCTTGGTCTAACCAGAGATCATAACCTACGCCTTTCTTATTCTCTCTGATACAAAAGACACACTGATTGGGACACCGATTCGTAAGATTAAGATATATATTCTCCCCAATCACATAGGCATAAATCTTCCCCATTTTCCTCATCCTTTTATTTATCAATTTGGAAACAAGCGTAGGCATTAGTTCTGGTCAGATCGGCAATTTCTTCTGGATTTACCCCCAGGATTTCACTAATTCGAAGTGCCGTCCTCACCAAATAAGCTGGTTCATTTCTCTGTCCGCGGAAAGGGTGGGGGGTAAGATAAGGCGAGTCGGTCTCAATTAATAGCCGTTTGGCAGGAATCTTTTTGATGACCTCAGGTAACTTTTTGGCATTAGTGAAAGTAACAGGTCCGCCAATAGCAATATACATATTTAAATTTAAATATTCCCGGGTAAGTTCAGCACTCCCGGAATAGCAATGCATCACACCTCGGCAGTTCTTTCCTGCATCCTTTAATACCTGCAAAATATCGGCATGGGCCTCTCTGGCATGAATAATTACTGGTTTATTCATTCGTTCCGCAATCACCAATTGTTGAGCAAAAAGCTTTCTTTGGATCTCCCGGGGAGAGTGATCATAATAATAATCAAGACCAATCTCCCCTAAAGCTACAACTTTTTTATGGATTAATAGTTCTTCTAATCTACTTAAGTCATCAGCAGAAACCATTGCTGCTTCATGGGGATGAAAACCAACCGCCGCATAGATACCGTGATTTTCCTCCGCTAATTTAATTGCTTCTTCCGAAGATGCTAAATCACACCCTACCACCAAAAGTTCTTCCACCCCTGCTGTTCTAGCCCGGGATAGGACTTCAACAAGATCCTCTCTGTAGGCTTCGTCATTGAGATGACAATGGGTATCAAACAGCCTCATCCGATCTCCGCTCCATCACCAACCGGATACTCTGGAACAACAAGAGCAAGCTTATCACCGGAAGAAGCCGCCAATAACATTCCTTGTGAAAGATTCCCTCTGAGTTTTGCCGGTTTAAGATTAGCCACTATTACTATTTCTTTACCAATTAGCTCCTCTGGCTTATAGTACTGAGCAATCCCGGCCACAATCTGTCTTTCTTCCTCACCTAAACTTACCTTTAAACGTAAAAGCTTATCCGTACCTTCGATCTTCTCCGCAGTGATTACTTTAGCTACTCTTAGATCAATTTTTGCAAACTCATCAATGGTTATTTGATTAGTTGTTTCCTGTTCCTTCGGTTTTTCTATTTCCTTTTTTTCTACACGTTTTTCCACTTTCTTCTCCTCATTCTCAATTCTCGGAAAGATCGGTTCCCCTTTTGCCACTCTGGTCTGGGATGGAAATTGTCCCCACTTACAACCTTCCTCCGGCAAGAATTTCCCCGGATCCCCTTTTAATCCTAATTGCTCCCAGATCTTTTCCGGTGTCTCCACCAGAAATGGCACCAATAATAAAGAGATTATCCTTAACACCTCTACCATCGAATAGAGTACTGTCCCCAATCTTTCCCGTTTTCCTTGTTTATTCAGACTCCAGGGTGCAGCTTCATCAATATATTTATTAGCTTTTCCTACTAAACGGAAAATTGCTGCTAAGGCATCCGAGACCTCCAGCTTCTCCATATGACTCTGTACCGTCTTTAAAGCCAGACTAGCTTCATTCATCAATTCTTCTTCCAGTGCCTCATATTTACCAGGAGTAGGTACAATCCCGTCGGCAAATTTTTCCACCATTGATAGGGTTCGATGTAATAGATTACCCAGGTCATTAGCCAAATCCGTATTCACTCGCAAGACCAAAGCCTCTTCAGAATATACACCATCTGAGCCAAACGGAACCTCCCGCAAAAGATAGTACCTGATGGCATCCAGGCCATATTTTCCAATTAATTCCACTGGATCAACTATATTCCCTTTAGATTTAGAAATTTTGCCATCTTCTAAAACTAACCAGCCATGGCCAAAGATCTGTTTAGGAAGAGGTAGATCCAAGGCCATTAATATAATCGGCCAAATAATGGTGTGAAATCGTATAATCTCCTTTCCAACTAAATGGAGATCCGCTGGCCAATAACGCTCAAATAATCCATCCTCAAGATGATCTGGATAACCTAAAGCTGTAATATAGTTTGTTAAGGCATCAAGCCATACATAAATTACATGTTTTGAATCGAAAGGAACAGGAATCCCCCAGGAAAAAGTAGTTCTAGAGACACACAGATCTTCCAACCCAGGACGGAGAAAATTATTAATCATCTCATTTTTTCTGGAAACTGGTTGAATAAATTCCGGATGTGACTCAATATGTTCCATCAACCGATCGGCATATTTCGACAAACGGAAGAAATAACTCTCCTCGCGAATCTTCTCAACCTCTCTGCCACAATCCGGACATTTACCATCAACTAATTGACGTTCAAGCCAAAACGCCTCACATGGAGTACAATATAATCCTTCATACTCACTCTTATAAATATCTCCTTGTTCATACAGACGGTTGAAGATCTGCTGTACCCTTTTGGCATGCCTAGGTTCAGTCGTACGGATAAAATCATCATTAGTAATATTAAGCAGCTTCCATAACTCCTTAATATTTTTAACAATTCCATTAACAAACTCCTGAGGATTCTGATTATTAGCCTCTGCCCGTCGTTGAATCTTCTGACCATGCTCATCTGTACCTGTTAAAAAATAAACATCATCACCCTGCTGCCGATGATAACGGGCTAAAGCATCTGCTGCCACCGTAGTATAAGCATGACCAATATGCAGGTTATCGCTAGGATAATAGATCGGAGTAGTGATATAGAACTTTCCCAAGATTAAATTCCTCCTTAATTAATAATAATAAAAAAACCCCTCCACCCAAAGACCTTTATCTTTGGGGGCGAGGATTTCCCGCGGTACCACCCCAATTCTCCCTTTCAGAGGGACTTAAACAGACAAGTACATTTCGTATCTCGTCGCTGGTCGCTCGTTACTCGCGTTAAATGACAGCCCTTGCAGGGCTAGTGCCAGATAAAATTTCTATTTCCATCTAAAAGCTTTTTCTATTAGAACTTACATATAAGCTAGTTTAAAGTAAAGAGCTTGAAATGTACTCATCCTACGCTATAACGGGCGCACCCGGAACACTTACAGAAGATTTTTTAATCTCTTTCAGCTGCCCGCTCCGGGTCCATTTTCGTAGATTCCTGACCGACTGGCTCGCACCAAACCCAGCTCGCTGAAGGCTCGAAATCACTACTCTACCCATCATCGCTTTATTTCTATTAATTATATTAATAACCTGTTGTAGCCTATTTGTCAAGATGTATGCTGCTTGTAATAATTTAGAAAATAAATAAATGGTACTATTGACTTACTCTGGAAAATCAGGTACAATTAACTTGTAGTTGATTGTCGAAACTTATCGAAAAGGAGGGAAATTTACAATGATGAAATCGACCGGTATTGTTCGTAAAGTAGACGAGTTAGGAAGAGTAGTAATCCCCATTGAATTACGGCGTACCCTCCAGATAGAGGAGAAAGACGCATTAGAAATTTATGTTGATGGGGAAAAGATTATCCTTAAAAAGTATGAACCCGCTTGTATCTTTTGTGGTAATGCCGAGAATGTGCAGATTTTTAAAGATAAAAACATCTGCCAGGACTGTTTAGATTCTATGAAACATGTCTCCTAAAGGTCCTTGATAGATACCTAATAGATATATTGATTTTTGTCCTTGCTATAATTATATTATTCTAAATGAAAATTAAGGGGAGACGGGTCTCCCTTTTTTTATCTCCTCTAAATAATATTGATAAAGTCCGCCACGGGAAATTCCTTCCCTCTTGGCAATCTCGCGAATTAAAGCTGATGGTTTCTCCCCTTTTTCAACCCGCTTTCTTATCTCCTGATAAAAGAAGCAATACTCTTCTTTCTCATCCTTTGGCTCTAGAAGTACCTGTTTTGTCCCATCTATTACCAATGTAAACTCTCCTTTTATTTCCCGTTCTTCCCATATTCTAACTGCTTCTTCCAGAGTCCCACGCCAGAATTCCTCATAAAGTTTAGTTAATTCTCTAGCCACTACTATTCTCCTACTTGCTCCCAAGTAGATTTGAAGTTCCTTTAGCGTCTCTAGTAACCGGTGAGGAGCTTCATATAAAATAATTGTCCTCTCTTCATTTACCAAAAGTTCCAACCGGCTAAGCCTTAGCTTTTTTTTACGGGGAAGAAAGCCTTCAAAAATAAAACGATCGGTAGGTAATCCGGAGGCAATTAATGCCAATAAACAAGCTGCAGCTCCTGGAACCGGAACAACATTAATACCCTTTTCCACCACCTTTTGGACTAACAAAGTACCAGGATCAGAAAGGCCGGGGGTTCCAGCATCACTGACTAAGGCGATATCTCTGCCTTCATCTAAATACAAAAGGAGTTTTTCCGCCTGTACCCTTTCCTTCTCCCGATAATAACTGATTATTGGTTTACGAATCGAAAGGTAAGTAAGGAGTTTCCTCGTATGCCTAGTATCCTCCGCCGCAATTAAATCAACCTTGTTTAAAATTTGAATTGCTCTTTCCGTCAAATCTCCCAAATTACCAATCGGGGTAGCCACTAAAAAAAGAGTCCCGGGCTTCCCGGGATGTTGTTCTTTACAGATCTCCTTCACAATTCTCCTCCAATACTAGCTTTTTCTTCTCCACCACTGGTCTTGCCAGTAAATCAGCGCGAAAAACGGAAAATAAAAGAAAGTAGCTTTCCAAGAATTCCATTGATGGTAACGGATTAATCCCCATTTTACAAAGAGCCACTCTCCAATGGCATTAGCACCGATCCACAACAACCAATTCAACCAGGACCAACGGGGATATTTTCTATGCAAATAAATAACAAATCCTCCCTGTGGAGGTGCAATTCCTAAATCAGACCAGAGACTTAGCCCACCGGTAGTCGGGCCGATATACTCCCACTGCTGATAGGTGACCCCATAAAGATCTGCTACTGTACCAAGGAGAGCAGTAAAAACCAATGAAGGGTAAAGTTCTCTCCTTTCTTTTCGGGGAATAAAAATCAGAAAGAAAAACCATAATCCAAGTCCAACAAGACGGTATGGCAAGGGGGAAAACCTCCAAAAAAGAGTTAGTCAGCCTCATACAAAATTCATATTAATTACTGCTGTGGGAATATTCTGCACTCTTCGCCAAGATAATCAATTTTCTTTCCAGGTAGAGTTTGTAGAAAATCTGTAAAGCTTGTAACCAATTTCTTTTGCTGATAATTAAAACGACCGTTTTTCCAGATAAATGAGTATACTGAGCCTTCCTCTTTATTTTGCCCTCCGCCCGCAAAACCATATAACCAAACTTCTCCATTGATCTTATATAATCGCAGATCATCATAGATTAAATCAATATCATGCATTTTCTCCCATGTTAGCTCATGCTTAGAAAAAAGTTCAAGTCGTGCTTTTCTTTTTTTCTCTTTGGTATCATACTCCCGGATTAAAAAGATTATCTCCCTTACACCATCTCCACTAACATCAGCCACATAAACTCCGCTTAAGGGATCTCCTTCACCTAAGGTAAGAAATAGGGGCCCAATATTTTCCAAATAAAAACGGTCTTCTTTTCTAAGCATTCCAACGCGGTATTCCGGCCAATCCCATAAATCCTGGTCTGTTCTGATTAAAAGTAAAGCTTCTTGCTTACCATCTTGATCCATATCTTTAGAATACCAGTCGTGGATCCTGAAAGGAGTTAAGTATTTATAAATATAATCCTCTGTTTGCCCTTGAAAATCCGCACCCGGTAATTGATTAGAAAAAGGGTTAATTTTATTATGAATAGTCTTAAGCAGGAGATACTTATAGCCATTTTTACTCCACACCGGTTCTTCAATTTGATAATACCGTTCTTTATAACTTTTACTGTTTAGAATTTCCTCATCAGATTTAAAAAAGGGACCAAATTCTTCATATACACCCTGCGGGAAAGAATCCCAAACTTTAGTTCTTATTCTACCGGTCTCTTTATCCTGATCAGCTGTTATTACTCTATAACTCAAGGTCCAATCCTCATAAATTTCTAAAAGTTGAAGATGCCAGTTAGCATTAAAAACTGTCGTCTCCTGAAAATGCAGACCATTATTATTTAAAATAGAAAGCTTTAAAGAAGGAAGTTCCGCTCCATTACCTATAAACGCCAGATGATTAAGGTTTCTGCCTGGCAATATATAAACAGATTGATACAAATATCCTTCTTGATCCCTACCACGACCATACGCTTTAAATGGCAATGGCGTTAAGCGATAGTCACAACGCTCAAAATCCCAATCTGCCAAAGCCGCCAGGAGCAAAACCTTACTCGGACTTTCATCTGAAGGTACTAAGTAAGTAAAAACATATTCCTCATCTATATCACCATCTAAGGCCGAGCTAGAATCCCATTCAAGCAAATGGGCATTACCTGGAAGCAAGGGATTTATAGCCCGTTCGCCCGAAGGAATCTCCGCCAATTTATTTAAAGAATTACCCCAACATAAAGAGATTTTATCAGTTACTTCCTCCACTTCAAATAGCAGGGGACGCTGACGGGATCTAGCGAATGTCAAATAGTCACTGCGGGAAAACTGGTAATGCTCCTTTCCGCCTTTTAATTGATTCTCTCTAAGATCCCAGACTCTGCTTCTCATCTCCAGCAAAGGGCTGGAACTTTTTCCACCTACATAGTCTACTTCATGGATAACTAGTTTCCCTTCATAATCCATTAATTGTAGATCATATTGCCCCTGGGAAGTAAAGACAGGTAGATAATGATGGTTTTTATATTTATACATTCGTAGTTCTGCGGGTGACAAACCTTCTGGTTGAAACAGTGTCCAGAACTCAAGGACTCCATCTTTATCCAGATCACTAACTTGTAGAATCCGATATGTATATCCGGTATCTCCAAATTTAACTCTGCCTTTGTTTTTTGTATCTCCTCTTCCAAGGTCAACATGGAAGACTTGCGTATACCTTCCTTCAATTAAATCAAGCATTATTACACCATAACGGTCCTGGAGGGAATAGAGAATTAAGTATTCCTCATCCGGGTCTTGATCAAATTCCGCTAAAGCAAAAAATTGAATAATATTGGCACCAGGAGGCAAATGATCAAGAAGATCATTACTGGCACTGATTGGAAAGGCTGTAAATATTATTAATAATAAAATGAACCATAAAAAACAAAAACGCCCGGCTCTACTCATTTAGATCTCCTCCCTCCCAATATGAATTCCACAAAAATTTAGAACTTCCTTTTAGAAAAAGAAAATTTAGGGACCTCTCCGGGTCCCTTAAATGATCTCCACTTTATGAAAGACTTTTTTCCCTTTTTGCAAGGTAAAGCCTTCACCAAATTCCTGGGTATTAATAACTAATCCTACATCCTGGACAACTTCCTGTTCCAGGGAAAGCCCTCTTTGATCAATTAGGCGCCTACCTTCTTTTTTCGAGGAGACTAACCCAGTAAGAACTAATAAATCCAAGAGCCGGATCCCCTCGGAGTAATCTTCTGCTTTAATCCTTGTTACAGGTAAGGCTTCTCCAGCCCCTGCACCTAAACCAAATAGACTCTCTGCTGTTTTTTCTGCTTTATCCGCTTCTTCTTCACCATGAGCTAATTTAGTTACTTCATAAGCCAGAATTTTTTTCGCCTCATTAATCTCCTGGCCCTGGAGAGCACCAAGTTTTCTTACCTCTTCCATTGGTAGAAAAGTGAAAACAGCCAAAAAGCGTTCCACATCATCATCATGAGTATTCCGCCAATACTGGTAAAATTCAAAGGGTTTGGTTTTTTCCGGATCTAGCCAGACTGAACCGGCTTCAGTTTTCCCCATCTTCTTCCCACTAGCGGTAGTCAGCAATGGCCAGGTTAATCCAAAGGCATCATTTCCTCCTAAGCGGCGGATTAGATCGGTTCCAGCCAAAATATTTGACCATTGATCATCGCCACCCATCTGTAAAGTACAACCATATTCACGATTTAAAATCAGAAAGTCGTACGACTGTAATAGCATATAATTAAACTCAATAAAGGAAAGTCCCCGCTCCATCCGTGAACGAAAGCATTCCGCAGTCAGCATTCGGTTTACAGAAAACTGCGAGCCAATCTCACGGAGGAATTCAATGTAATTTAAAGGAAGAATCCATTCTGCATTATTAACCAGTAAAGCCTGGTTATTAGAGAAATCCATATATTTCGAAAGTTGTCCTTTTATACCTGCAACATTCTGATCAATTACTTCTTTTGAAAGCATCTGCCTAAGTTCGGTCCTCCCGCTTGGATCACCAATCATTACAGTGCCTCCACCAACCAAAGCAATTGGACGATGGCCAGCTTTCTGTAAATGGGCCAAAGCCATAATTCCCATTAAGTGTCCAACATGTAGACTATCAGCGGTCGGGTCAAACCCAACATATGCCGCAATCTTCTTTTCATCCAAAGTTTGCCTGAGTTCATCTTCATGAGTAACCTGTTTAAAAAAACCACGTTCCTTAAAAAGATCAAGTGCATTACTATTACTCATCTTTATTACCTCCTCATTTTTTAGTTTTTAATCTTTTAATCGAATACCACTTTTTTCTTGAAGTAAATTGTTAATCATCTCTCATTGCTTGGGCTAAAGCAAGTCTTGGAACTCATCAATCTTTCTTAACAAAATAAAAAACCCCATCCCAAAATAGGGACGAGGAATCACTCGCGGTACCACCCAAATTGCCTGATAATTAATTCAAGCCTCTCAATACAAATAACGGCCTAGCCGGAGAACTTTACTATCACTTTAAAGAAAGTGGTTCAAGTTTCCTCTCCCGGGGGTAACTTCAGAATAGACCAGGACCGGTTTGCACCTCCACCGGCTCTCTAAACCTTGAAAAACCATTCCTACTTCTCCCGTTCATCGAGTTTAAAACATAATAATTTTAAAGTATAATATCATGGTTAACTTAGTTTGTCAATATTCCTCAAATCCTCCTAATAACCTGTTATAGCTTCACAAACTTTATTTTTTCCTTCTTTTTTGGCCAGAGCATTAGCCTTTTCTGCTTTAACAAGCAATTCTTCCATCGTACTTCCATCAATAGGATAAGTAGCCACTCCTACCGAGATGGTTATAGGAAAAGGCCATTTTCTTGTAGTCTTCTCCACCTTTGAACGTAAACGTTCTCCTACTCTTAAGGCCTCCGCCCGATCTGCCCTCGGGAGAATTACTAAAAACTCATCACCGGAAAACCAGCGGGCTAAAAAATCCCCCCTTCGTAATTGATCCGCAATTAATCTTCCTAGATCCCTAATCATCAAATTACCCCGTTGATAACTTAGGGTATTATATTGCTTAAGATTATCACCATCGATAAAAAGAATACTAAAAGGTTCTTGTTCTTCTTGGGAAAGGTTAAGCTTTTCACGTATAACATACTTGGCCGCCCTTTGATTAGGCAAACCTGATACCTCATCACTTAAAGCGAGGTTCTGTGCTTGAGTAAATAATCCATAAGTTTCACAGATATGTTCGGTTAAATTACTTATTAAATCTTTCATAGTCTCTGAAAACTGGTTATTTTCCATTACCAGTTCCCTACCGATTTGGCTGGAAAATATTAATTGTAATAAAGAAGAAAGGTGTTTTCCTTCTTCTCTATACGTAATAACAATTGTGTCCAGATTTGATCGTAGTAAACCTTGTTCCCCCAATTTTTGAGAATATGCCATTTTGAATAGTTCAGTTTGTTCTATCGCTTCTAGGCGTGAACTCTCAGGATAAACTAATAAAAACCCATAATCCCCCATTCTAAAAGGTATTACATTTATACCAGATTTCTTACGGAAAGCCTTAAAAGTATCACCTAAGATTTTAAGATAGATATCTTGCTTTGATAACCGCTTAAAATTCAAATGATAAATACAGATTGTACCTTTCTCCCCCATATGCCCAGCATTTATACTCTCAATTAACCCGAAAAAATTCAAAAAATCTGTTATAGAGTCTTTGCAAAAATCTCCACTTAACATATAAATACTACCCCCTTCCCGTGGGAGATCATTTAGTTTATTATGGTAATTTTACATATAATTAATATAGAACAAAGAGTATTCTAGATAATTTTAACATTTACTTTAAAATTGTCAAGCAAATAAAGGTAATAAATATATTTACCGGTAATTTAAGGATATTTATTTGTTAATCGGCAAGTTTCTTGCATTTTCAACACTTCTGTTTTTAAATTACGTAATTGCATAATATGTTAAATAAATTTAGCCAGAAAATACTGACCACCACGCGAGAGATTTTCTGATCTATATGTTTTAGTTTCAATCATAATATATTCTGATTGAGGGTTCTTCGGAAATTATCGAATTACCTTCGAATTGATAAGTTGCCTAAGGCAATTTATCATTTTCCTGAAATGACCAATATTGAAATATATGTTTAACCATTCTTATCTTGTATTTGTCATAAAATAGTGATTAAATATATAGGTTAGGTGTAGAAAATTCTTCGAAGAGTGTCGATTCATCCGGCTTTGATATACATTACTTCGTAATGCTGCAGGTAGCCGGCATGAACGACTTGCTGGTCGACTCACCTGGCTTATAATAGCCAGCGTGAGCGACTACCTACAAAAAGTAAACTGCTTTCTACATCTTGATTACGATTTACTTTTTTGTAGTCAATCATACTTTAATATTCTAAACAAAAGGTGTGAAAGGTCTTGAATAAAAATATTGTAAACAATCTTCGAAATGTCGCGATCATTGCTCATGTTGATCATGGGAAAACAACTCTCGTAGACTGTTTACTTCGCCAAGCTGGAATCTTTCAAGAACACGAAAGACTTATTGATCGTGTTTTGGATAGTAATGATTTGGAACGTGAACGCGGTATAACCATACTCTCAAAAAACACTGCAGTAAATTACGAAGATATTAAAATAAACATAGTGGATACCCCCGGTCATGCTGATTTTGGCGGCGAAGTTGAGCGAGTTCTAAAAATGGTTGATGGTGCCCTCCTATTGGTAGATGCCTTTGAGGGACCGATGGCACAAACAAAGTTTGTTCTCAGAAAAGCATTAGAAGCCGGACTACGAATTATTGTTGTCATCAATAAAATTGACCGCCCTGATGCCAGACCGGATGAGGTTTTAGACGAAGTATTTGATCTCTTTGTCGAGCTTGAAGCTGAAAGTTGGCAACTGGATTTTCCAGTAATCTATACCTCAGCCCGCCAGGGTATTGCCACTATGGAGCCACAGGAACCGGGGAAAAATATGAGACCACTTTTTGAAATGATTAAGCGGGAAATTCCTGGGCCAACCGGAGAATCCGAACTTCCCCTTCAACTACAGATTGCTACTTTAGATTATGATGATTATGTAGGAAGAATTGGCATCGGGCGGATCAAGAATGGTATTATCGAAGCGGGTCAGATGATCACTCTCTGCAAAAGAGATGGTTCCTCTGAACAGCTCAAAATTGGTAAACTATGGGTCTATAAAGGTTTAAAGCGGACAGAAGTTCAGTCTGCTTCTGCTGGTGAGATTGTTGCCCTCTCCGGACTTAATCAGGTAAATATCGGTGAAACTGTCTGCTGTTTGGAAAATCCTCTTCCCTTACCATTGCTTTCTATTGATGAACCCACTCTTACAATGACCTTCATGGTTAATGACAGTCCTTTTGCCGGTCGGGAAGGAAAATACGTGACCTCCAGGCATATCCGAAATCGTCTTTGGAAGGAAGCAGAGACCAATGTCAGCTTAAAAGTTGAAGAAACCCCTTCTCCCGATGCTTTCCAAGTCTCCGGACGAGGTGAATTGCATCTTTCAATTTTAATAGAAACCATGCGCCGGGAAGGGTATGAACTGCAAATCTCTAAACCTGAGCCAATTACTAAAGAGATTGATGGTAAAATCTATGAACCTTATGAAAGACTTTTTATTTTTGTTTCCGAAGAGTTTTCCGGTCAAGTTTTGGAGAATCTAGGCCGACGCCGGGCTGAACTGACAAATATGCAAACTTCCGATACTAATCAGGTAAAAATGGAGTTTCTAATTCCTGCCCGCGGTTTAATCGGGTTCCGTTCGGAGTTTCTTACTGATACTAAAGGTGACGGGGTAATGCATCATCTTTTTGATTCTTACGGTCCCTGGAAAGATGGGATTGAAACCCGAAACCAGGGTTCATTAGTTGCTTTTGAAAACGGGGAAGCCTCTTCTTATGGTATTCATAATGTCGAAGACCGGGGTACTCTCTTTGTTAGTCCCGGTGAGAAAGTTTATACCGGGATGGTCGTAGGGATCCATGTCCGGGATGAGGATCTCGATGTTAATGTCTGCAAAAAAAAGCACCTAACCAATATGAGATCTAGTTCCGCTGATGAAGCTATCCGTCTAACACCGCCTGTGATCTTCAGTCTGGAACAGGCTATGGAATTTATTAATGATGATGAATTAGTTGAAGTTACACCCTCTTCCATTCGGATTCGTAAAAAGACTTTAGATCGGGCTGAACGTGCCCGTTCCAGAAAGAAGAATGAATACTCAGCATAATTAAAAGCCGCCCGTAAAAACGGAGCGGCTTTTATTTTAAGGAAGAATAATCTGCTTTTTCTTTGCTTCTCTATATAAACCGATTTTATTCCCAATCACTTGAACCACTTCAGCCCCAGTCTCTGCCGCTAATTGGTCAGAAAGCTCTTTAGGAGTCGCTGATTGATTATTTAAGACGGAAATCTTAATCAATTCCCTTGCTTCTAAGGCATCATCCAACTGTTTGATGAGATTTTCCGTAATTCCTCCCTTACCAATTTGAAAGATCGGTGTCATTGTATTTAACATTCCCCGCAAAAACGCTTTTTGTTTCCCCGCTAACATACTATCTATCCCTCCTCCTTAAAAAATATTTCTCTTAACTCGTCGTTGGTCGGTCTCACATTTCGCCTTTCATCCATACCAAGAAAAACGCTTTCGCAAGCTTTCACGATTTTTCTTGGGGTTTTAAGGTAGGCCAAAAATGAGATTAGTCTCACATTTCGCCTTTCATCCATACCAAGAAAAACGCTTTCGTAAGCTTTCACGATTTTTCTTGGGGTCTTAAGTAGGCGAAAAGTGAGATTACTCGTCGCTCGTATTATTATTTTACCCAGCCTGGTCAGAATGTTGTTTCTACAGTGAAACCCATGTGAAAAAGGAAACAACATTCTGACCAGGCGGAGATTATCGCATATCTAAGAATAAAATGATCTTTTCCTGCATATACTCTTTATACAAAGAATAAAAAGCATGGGTAGGTGAAGTAAGATGATCCGCCCTGTAAATGCCAGCGGTTCACGGCTATTTGTTAATCATCGGCTCTATGCTGGCTTATCCTCCTTTTATCTAGAAAAGGCCAATACAAATCACCCGGGCCCGCGGATATATCCAAGAAATAAAACCAGTTCTGTTCAAGCCGTTTTAAAACCTGTTAGAACCGGTTTTACACTAAATAAAAAATCACAGAAGAAACAACCAGGGGCCAACAATAATTGGAAAGAAGTTAAAGAACCACCTGGAAACTTCGATCTTTATCTCAAAACTAGATTATAGCATTTCTTTAGGTTTTTCCTGATGCAAACTTTGATAAAGTTCCTCTAATACTTCATCAGAATATGAAGACCATTCTTTCTCCTTCCTAATATTATGAAAATAGACCAAACTAAAGATGGGGATAACAATAACTAAGAAAATAAGTCCCAAATTTGCAAATGCTCTTATCTTTCCCCAAGCAAGCTGAAAGTTTTCTGGAAAAGGGAAGCTATTTAAAACGGTAAGCAAAATAACCCCCATAAAAATAAGAAAAATAGAAAGAATCTGTATAGAATACCAAGCCCATTTTTTCCGTGCCAAAATCCCGATTCCAGTTACTAATAACCAACAAACAAAGGGTAGATAAAGAAGATAAATTAAGAGAGAGAATAAATTAAATAAAGGAACCACCCATTCCCGTAAATACAAATAAGATAAAATAGGAAGTCCAATCCCAAAGCTTCCTAGTACTATCAGGATAATACCGATCATCAGCAGCAAAAACCGCTTCACAAGACCACCCTCCACAATTAAAGTATTCATGCAAACTTCCTACATCTTACGTTTAATTCTCCTTTTCCTCAAAAGTTCCTTTTCTTTTCTCGGATTAGGAATTGTATAATTAATTATTGCTTCACCCCCTAGGTTTACGTTTAGAGATTTATGGTTATGTAAATAATTCCTCCTCAGTTTCAACGTTCATATTTCGAACCAAGAAAGCCAATAATATAATAGAACAAAAGAGAAAACCAGAGGAGGTTGAAGATGAAAGCTTTTTTGGAAAAATCCTTAATCCTTGGTTTAGGAACACTCTCGTTAACTAAAGAAAAAGCAGAGAATTTTCTAAAAGAGTTGGAGGAAAGAGGAGAAGTAACCGCCACCGAAGCAAAAAAACTTCTTGGTGAGCTTATGGAAAAAGGTGAACAAGAAAAGTCCGCCCTCAAACAAACCGTTCAGAACCAAGTCTCTGAAGTTTTGAAAAATCTGGGCTATATACGGAAAGAAGATTATTCTTCCTTAGAAGAAAGAGTCAAAGAGCTAGAATCCCGACTTGGTAATGCTCCGCAATAATTTTCCTTATGAAATCACTTTTTTCTAAAAGATATAAACACCTCAAACGCTTAAAAGAGATTCTACAGATCGTATCAAAAGAAGGACTAGGCTTTACTTTTGATTACTTGGGAATTGGCAAAAACCTGAAACTTTTCTGCCACGGTAGGAAAACGGGCAAAACTAAAGAACAAATATCGGTGGCTAAGAGAATCAGAGTGGTCCTGGAACAACTGGGACCAACTTTTATTAAATTGGGTCAAGTACTAAGTACTAGGGCAGATCTTCTTCCTCCTGCCTACCTCAGAGAATTGGAATTATTACAGGATCAAATTCCCCCCCTTAGCTTTGAGCAGATAAAAAAGGTGATTGAAGAAGAACTGTCAAGACCTATAAAACAGGTTTTTTCTGAAATTGAAAGTAATCCGCTCGCTTCAGCTTCGATCGGGCAAGTATATAGAGCCTCTTTGGTAACAGGAGAACAAGTAATCATTAAAGTTCAAAGACCAGGAATTTCAAAACTAATCGAAACTGATCTGGAGATTATCTCTGATCTAGCCTACCTTCTAGAGGAAAGAACTAGCAAAGGTAAATTCTATAAATACCATAAGTTCACTGGAGAATTTGCTAAAGTGCTCCGTGAAGAACTGGACTATCGTACCGAAGCGGATAATGCCGAACGAATATGGAGAAATTTTCAAGGGGATGAGACTGCATGCATACCTAAAATCTTCCGGGAATATACCCATAAGCGGATTTTAGTTCAAGAATATAAAACAGGAATAAAGATTTCTGAGGGATTTGGCCACAAACAGGTGCCTTTCAATAAAAAAAAGGTAGCCACCAGATTAGTAAATGCTTTATTCCAACAGATACTAATCGACGGCTTTTTCCATGCCGATTTACACCCTGGAAATATAGCCATTGGAGAAGCAGATACCATTATTTTTATGGATTTTGGGATGATGGGGCGTCTCGATAACCAAACCAGGGAGTCTCTGGTTAACCTCCTTTTGAATCTGATTAATAAAGATATAGATGGAATCATCCTCTTGCTATCAGATTTAGGTTCAATTCCCAGTTCCGTAAATAAACAGCATTTGAGGAGAGATTTTTATCTGATTTTAGATCGATATTATCATAAACCACTTTTCGAAATAAAATTGAAGAACCTGCTCCGGGAGATCCTCTCGCTTTCTGAATCCTACCAGATCTCCTTTCCGGAAGATCTAATTCTAACTGGCAGAACCCTTATCTTACTTGAAAGTATTATTGAACAACTTGACCCGGAAACCAATTTTTTCGAGTTAATTAAACCATTTACCCCAAAATTAATAGCGGAAAAGCTTTCTTTCTCCCGAATAAAGAGAACTATTTCTAAAGAATTTTTCTCTTTTTACCGTTTTTTACTACGTTTCCCCGAACAGTTAGGAGTATTACTAGAAAAAGCAGAGGAAGGAAACCTCAAATTAATCCTTGAACATACAAATTTCACAAAATTAATCCACAATCTCAATGCGGTTGGAAATAGATTGTCCTTCAGTCTGATTGTCGCATCAATTATTGTTGGCTCTTCATTAATTGCCCAAAAGACTGCATCTACATTTTTAGGCCGTTTTCACCTTGCTGATTTAGGATTTATTATCGCAGTTTTAATGGGAATATGGCTACTGGTTTCTATCATCCGTTCCGGAAAGATTTAATCATAGATAAAATCTTGATCATTCTTATAACCCATCAGAAAAACCTCGGAAATACCTGTACGGTTAATAGTTCCTGGATACACCTGAAGAATCGTTAATCTCACCCGATATGTTTTATTAAAGGTCTGCCCCAGATCAGCCAAAACTGAGATAAATGGAGCAAAGGCCTTCTGATTAAAATCATCCAAACTTTTCTCCTCCAGATCGACAATCTGCTCAATCTTCTTTTTTTTGGCCCGGTCTTCAAAAAAATCGTATTCATCCTGTTCAATCTCGATTTTCAGCTTTTTTATACGATTAAAGCTCTTATATGTTCTTTCATTACTAGGTACTCCATTTATAATCCCTACCGCCTGCAAACAGAAATCTTTCAACGTAAACTCAACCCATTCGCCCACACCATTTCCTTCTTTCCCAAAAATCCAGGCAGTATTAAAATCTGAATCAAGCAATTGATTTACAGTGTAATCACTATAGTTCGAAGATGCATAAAGTCCAATAATATTCTCCTCTTTTATTTGATAAGCATTAACAAACTCAGTCAGCAAGTTGGCAGAATTATTATATAAAATTTTCAATTCTGGTGCATCTTGTAGACTAAAGTCTTCAGTTTCATAAATATACAATCCTCCATAAGAAGAGATACCCGGAAGATTCAAACTTTTAATAACTGTACCCATCTCAATATTATCCCGGGCATCAATTATTACCTGAAACCGACTGACAATATCATTACTCCATCCCTCATTGGGGATGAAAAAATATGTAAAAAGTCGATCTGAATACAAGGGGAAAAAGGTAGCAACCGAGTCCATATCCAGAAGAGAATTCCTGACAGTATACTTTACAATCATCTTCTTACGGGAATTAGCCGGAAACTTTACATCTGTCACATACCATTTACGTAATACATCCCTTTTTCTGCCATCATAAATTACAACCTGCGGTTTTTCATCTATATACTCTTTAATATCTAATTTACCATTCTCATCAGATAACTGATAAAAAGGAAAACTCTCCTGCTGCCAGGCAATTCCGTAGATTTCGGAATCTTTAAGAAAATCTACTGGAAAACCTATGGTTACCTTGTCCTCCGGGCCCGGATTGATTAACTCATAATATCCGTAAACATGAGTAAAATCTCCTT
>DAIOHK010000042.1:0-19330 GCA_036744795.1 Bacillota bacterium
TGACGTGAGTCATCTATTTTTTTAGATCTGGGCAATTAATTATACAATGAACCTATTATCCCTTATTTGACCATCTTTCTCGAGAATAATCAATAGCATACTGGAAATCGGGTGGAATCGGGGCTGAAAACTCTATGTACTGACCAGTTCGTGGATGGATAAACCCCAATTTGGCCGCATGAAGTGCCTGACCCTCCAGTTTAAAAGGTGCTGTTCTTTTTCCATAAACCTGATCTCCAACAATCGGGTGTTTAAGATAGTACATGTGCACACGAATTTGATGAGTCCTTCCGGTTCCCAATTTCGCTTCCATAAGCGAGTAAGGTCCTAGTTTTTCTAAAACCCGGTAATAAGTAATTGCCGGCCTACCATTAGCAACAACTTTCATCTTTTTTCTATTAAGCGGATCCCGGCCAATTGGCAGATTTATCATCCCTTGTGACACCGAAAAACTACCATGTACTAAAGCAAGGTAGATCCGGACCATTGTCCGGTTTTTTAATTGTTCAGCCAAAGCCAAATGGGAACGATCGTTTTTAGCCACAACCAAAGCACCAGAAGTATCTTTATCTAAGCGGTGGACGATCCCCGGACGGATTAAACCACCAATTCCCGAAAGATCGGTGCAATGTGCCAGCAAAGCATTAACTAATGTTCCTGTTAAATTTCCATAAGCCGGATGAACAACTAAGCCCCGTGGTTTATTAAGAACAATTAGATCACTATCTTCATAAATTATATCCAAAGGAAGATCCTCAGCCTCAATCTCTAAAGGCTTGGCCTCCTCAATCTCTATTTCAATGTAATCTCCAATTTTTACAATATAGCTAGGTTTAATCTGATTCGAATTAACACTTATTTTTCCCCTTTTAATCAACTTTTGTGCAAAAGAACGGGAAGGCAACCCTCCAACCTGATTTAGAAAGGTATCAATCCGCAAACCCGCATCTTTTGATTCAACTGTGAATTGTTGAAGAAGCATTAACCTCTTTCTCGACTTTCTTTTGGTTTTTAAACTTATATGCTATATATAGAAAAACAGCTATCATTATAATGAAACAGAAAAATTGGGTTGTCCGTAACCAACCGAATGCCATAATCTGACTTTCCCGGAAAATTTCTACGATTATTCTAATGGCTGAATATAAACCTACGTAAAGCCAGAAAATAAACCCTGGAAAATATACTTTCCCCTGTTTTTCGGCACGTCTGTTTATCATTCCAAGAATGACAAAGATTATTAGGTTCCCTAACATTTCGTAGATCTGTGTCGGATGCCTGAGTAAATGATCAGAAGAACAACGTAAGGCCCAAGGAAGGTCTGTTGGAACTCCATAACAACAACCACTTAACAAACATCCTGTACGGCCTATAATATGTCCCAGAGGAATGTATTGGGCAATAATATCTGCCAATTTCCACGTAGATATCTTCTTCTTTTTTGTATAATATACACCTAATAAAATTCCGCCAAACACTCCGCCAAAAAAAGAGCCTGAAGAACCGGAAAAGATCTCCTTTGGTTCCTTAAGAAATAAATCAAACTCAACAATTATCTGGAATAATTTGGCAAAGGCAAGACCACCAATAATTACATAAATAGCAAAATCGATTATCTGGTCAAAAGTTGCAAGTTTTCGCTTTTCTACAGCCCGTCCAACCCAAATGATTCCCAAAAGTAAGGTAAGAGCAACCATAAAGCCATAAGAGTAAATATTAATTTTCCCCAGAGAAAAGAGAATAGGATACATTGAAAAGCCTCCTTTTATTCTTTAATTTTCCGCCAAATAAAGATAAAGAAAGAGAATAAGTACACCTACTACAATTGCCGAATCCGCCAGATTAAAAATGGGAAAATTTTTTAATGGCCAAAAATCCAAATCAATAAAATCAATTACTTTCCCCATTCGTATCCGATCAATAAGATTTCCTGCCGCCCCTCCTAAACTTAAAGAAAAACCAAGACGAAAAAGAAAAGGGCTTTCCAAAATCTTTTCTCTAAAAATAAAAACAACCACAAAAAGGCATAAAGTGAATAAGATTAAAAAAACTGTCCGGTGGGGAAAGAGCCCAAAAGCAGCTCCAGGATTACAAATATAAGTAAGTGACAAAAGTCTTGGGATTATAGTAATACTCTGATTTAATGCTAAATATTTTTGAATCACAAATTTACTAATCTGATCTAGGCCAACCAGCAATAAAATCAAAGAATAAAACAAAACTAAATCCTCCACCTTCTGTTTCTATCTTCCACTAACTAATCTAAATAGCAACTAATTAGTAGGCCAAAAGAACCTTTAAAAGAGTGTAAGCTGATTAGTAGCGGGTAACCCCACAAGGCAACCATGTCCTTCAAGAACTTCAATAACAGCTGAAGAAAGACGTGCCCTACTTTTTAAATCCTCTATGGAACAAAACTCCCCTTCTTCTCTTGCCAAAACTAGTGAGCGGGCGGCATTCTCACCTAAACCCTGAAGAGAAACCAGAGGCATCCGGAGCCCATCAGGAGTAATAGTAAAGCGGGTAGCATCAGACTGATAAAGATCTACAGGTAGAAATTGAATCTTTCTGAGCATTGCCTCAAGGACTACCTCTAGAACAGTACTGAGTGTTTTTTCTTTAGCCGTTGCTTCATTCCCCTTGGCTCTAATCTCTGACATATACTTACGAATAAAGTTTTCTCCTTTAATTATTAGATTGGCATCCAAATCATTAGCACGTACTGTAAAAAAAGCAGCATAAAAAGCCTCCGGATAATGAACTTTAAAATAGGCAATTCTAAAGCCCATCATTACATAAGCCGCAGCATGAGCCTTAGGAAAAAGGTATTTAATCTTTAGACATGAGTTAATATACCATTGGGGAACTTGATACTCCTTTAAGAGTTTTACATCCTCGTCTGCTAAACCCCGGCCTTTACGTACCTTCTCCATAATGGTAAAAGCTGGTTTCGAAGGAACTCCCCGGAAAATTAGATCATTCATAATTTTATCACGTGTAGAAATTACCTCTAACAGAGTAGCCTGTTTGTTCTTGATTAATTCCTGAGCATTTCCCAACCAAACATCGGTTCCGTGGGAGAGCCCAGAAATATAAACTAATTCAGAAAAAGTCATGGGTTTAGTATCCTCTAACATCTGCCGAGCAAATCCCGTCCCAAACTCCGGGATACCCAATGTTCCTAAGTCAAAGCCAAGTTCCTCGGGAGTAATTCCCAATGGTTCGACTGATGAAAATATTTTCATCGTCTCTGGATCATCTAAAGGAATTGTTTGTGGATCCACCCCCGTTAAACTATGGAGCATCTTAATCACGGTAGGATCTTCATGACCTAAAATATCTAATTTAACTAACCGGCCTTCCAAGGCTCGATAATCAAAATGAGTAGTAACCCATTCTGCATCTCGATCATTGGCTGGATACTGAATAGGCGTAAAATTGTAGATCTCCTGATCTTTAGGAATGACAATCATCCCTCCTGGATGTTGTCCGGTAGAACGGCGAACTCCGGTACACCCCTGTACTAACCGGTTAATCTCTGCTTGCCGGGGTTTTATTCCTTTTTCTTCAAGATACCCATGGACAAAGCCAAACGCAGTCTTTTCTGCCAATCCGGTAATTGTCCCCGCTCGGAAAACATAACCTTTCCCTAGCAACTCTTCAGTGTAACGATGAACTACTGGTTGATAATCTCCAGAAAAGTTTAGATCAATATCTGGTTCTTTATCACCCTCAAATCCCATAAAAGTAGCAAAGGGAATATCCTGCCCATCCTTATTCAAAGGTGAACCGCACTCCGGACATTTTTTATCCGGTAGATCGAAACCTGAACCAATAGCCCCTGTTTCTTTAAACTCAGAATAAAAACATTGCGAACACCGATAGTGAGCAGGTAAAGGATTAACCTCCGTAATCCCACACATAGTAGCTACTAAGGAAGAACCTACTGAACCCCGGGAACCGACTAGATAACCATCATCCAGAGATTTTTTCACCAACTTATGAGCGATTAAATAAAGAACCGCGTAACCATGGCCCAAAATATTTTTTAATTCCAATTCCAGACGATTAGCTACTATTGATGGTAAGGGGCTTCCATATAACTCCTCTGCACGCTGGTAAGACATCCCCTTAATCTCTTCCTCGGCTCCGGAAATTTGGGGAGGACAAAATTCATCAGGAATTGGTTTAATCTCACCAATCTCTGCGGTAATTTTGTTCGGATTATCTACCACCACCTGATAAGCAAGCTGCTCTCCAAGATATGTGAATTCCTGTAACATCTCTGTTGTTGTCCGCAGGAATAAGGGAGGCTGTAGCTCCGCGTCCTCATATCCTTGACCAGCTAATAAGATCCGGCGAAAAATCTCATCCTCTGGCCGGAGAAAATGTACATCACCAGTAGCAACTACTGGTTTGCCTAATTCCTCTCCTAACCTACAGATTTCGCTATTAATCACCATTAATTCTTCTTTCGTAAGCCGTTCCTCACGGATTAAAAATTCATTATTTAATAAAGGCTGGATCTCAAGAAAATCATAATAATCAGCAATCATCCGGATTTTCTCTTCATTAACGCCATTAATAAAAGCAGAAAATAGTTCCCCGGCTTCACAGGCAGAACCAAGAATTAAGCCCTGACGATGCTTAGTCAAAAGTGAACGGGGGATCCGCGGATGCCGGTGAAAATATTGGGTATGGGATGCCGAAACCAGTTGATAAAGGTTTTTTAATCCCATTCTATCCTTAACTAAGAGTATGATATGGTAAGTTTGTAAGTTTTCCGGGTGTAATTCCGGGACCAAAGAATTAAGATCATCCCAAGAGTCTAAAGAACGTTCTTTGCACAAATCCAAAGCTTTTTCTAATATCCTCCATGCTGTTAAAGCATCATCCCCGGCCCGGTGATGTTGTTGCTGGATTATACCTAACTCTTTGGCTACTACATCCAAACGATGGCTTTTAAACTGAGGCCACAAAGCTCGGCTTAAAGATAAGGTATCCACAACCGGAGCTTTAAAATCAACACCCAAATATTTTTTATATTTTTCCTGCAAGAACCCTAAATCAAACCGGGCATTATGAGCAACTAAAACTGCTCCACTAGTAAAATCTTTAAACTCCTTCAAGACTTCAACAGGCTGAGGTGCATCATTCACCATTTCATCTGTAATCCCAGTCAATTCCTTAATTTTGTATGGTATCGGACGATTGGGCTGTACAAACTTTTCAAAAACTTCGATCACTTTCCCATTTACTACTTTAACGGCGCCAATTTCTAAAAGTTCCTCACGGCGAGCATTTAAACCCGTAGTCTCAATATCTAGAACCACAATTGGTAAATCGCTAAAAAAACAGTGCGGAGGAGCTTCAATAATTGGCTCTTGATCATTGACTAAATAACCTTCCATCCCATATATAATTTTGATTCCATATTTAGCACCAAGACGGGCTGCTTCAGGGAATGCCTGTACTACGCCATGGTCAGTAATAGCTATAGCCTTGTGTCCCCACCTGGCAGCCATTTTTACCGCTTCTTCCGGAACAACCAAACCATCCATAGCAGACATCTTGGTGTGAAGATGTAATTCAATCCGTTTTTCTTCCGCCTCATCCACTACTTCCGGTTTAGAAGTAATCTGAATACTTCGGGCAAATAATACTATCTCACGGGCATATTCATCATACTGCAGATTGCCTTTAACCCGTAACCACATTCCTTTTTCTACTGAAGTTGAAGGATCCTGTTTAGCGGTGGCAAAAGCCTTAACTGAAATAGAATCTTCAAAATCAGTTATATCAAAGAGAAGTAAATTCCGGCCCGACCGAAGGGAACGGACCTCTGCCTTTATTACCTCACCTTCAATTACTACCCCTTTTTCCTCTTCTTTCAAATCAGTAATTCTACATGGTTCTTCGCGGATCCTAGATCCTAAAAGCAGATCATCAACTTTTGTACTAGTTTTAACCGGAGCAGATTCTTCTTTATATATTAATTCCTCCGGAAAATCCGGTTCAGGTAATTCTATTTTTTCTTCAATCACTTCATAACGAATTTTAAGACTCTTTCCGATCTTATCTTGGAAATAATTAAGTAACTGTTTTTCTCTATGTCTAAGGTAATCCAATGCCAAAGGACTGTTAAGGTTTATAACTAAAGTGTTATTCCCCTCAACATGCAAAGGGGAAGAAGATAACCAAGCATAAACCCCGGGTAACTTCTCTTTAATATCATCCACTATTACCTTTAAATACTTTTTCTGCTCTACAGCTTTTAAATTAATAACCTTATTTTTTACCAACTTAACCTTACATTTTGCTTTTAGAATTTGAGAAAAATTATTCTCAAGCTCTGTTATTATCTGTTGAGCAATTTCACCCGGAGTTTTGAGCCAAACAATTACCATATTAGTCTGACAATTAATGGCAACTCTTTCAATTGTAATTTCTTCCATAACTTTGTTATCCGGAAATAAAAGGGAGAACTTTTCAGTCCCCCTTATTTCCTTTAGATTCTTCAATTCGGGTTCTAAAAGATATTGTTTAGTCATTATAACCTCCAATTGTAACCCTCTTTTAAAGCTAAGTAATCTCTCACGCTGGCTACCGCCCGCACATATGAAATGATGAAGCTTTTATGAAGAAGGTGGAAGTTTAAATGTAAATGCTTTTATAATCTCCCAATACATCTGTAAACGAGCAATAAAGCCAAGTATAAAACCGTTTTTCTCTTCTTTCATTACTTGATTCATATTTGGCATCTCAACCCAAGTTATTTTAGATCGATTTGCATGGGCAAATCTAGTGAGCACAACCTCAATACCATATTTGGTTCGTTCTAAATTTCTAATCGACTCTAATAATTCCCTTTTTACTGCCCGCTGCCCATTGAGAAATGGAGTAATCCGCTGTGATAAATTTGTATAGATCCGGCCTGAAGTAAAAAATCCAATTGTCATATCTGAATTATCCTTAATAATTGGGTCAATTAAATCCTTAATATGTTGCGGAGTAAGCCCGATTAAATCGGCATCCAACAAGAGAATAATCTCAGCTGTGGTCGCTTCTACACCCGCCATAACAGCACCTGCCTTACCTCTATTACAAGGTAAGCAAATTACTTCTGCTCCCATTTCTTGAGCAACTTCTGCAGTGCGATCAGTTGAACCATCACTTACTACTATTACCCGAGATAACTCCTTACACTTCATGACTGTTTCCAGGACGTAAGAGATATTTTTCTCTTCATTATAGGCAGGAATAACCGCTGTTATCTGCATATCATCAACCACCTTCAAAACAATAATTTAGACCTCTGGTGTAGATCTTTTAATATAAGCTAAAACGTTGGAGGTAATTTCTGATAGCGACCAATGTAAATCTTCATTAGTCATCCTCAGCCTGACCTCAACTTCACCTTTAGCCAAGCTTTTGGCGCCAATGGTTATCCGAATGGGGAGCCCAATCAAATCAGCATCCTTAAACTTCACTCCCGCTCTTTCATTCCGATCATCTAGAAGAACTTCCACTCCGGCTGCAGAAAGTTCTTTATATATATTCTCAGCCTGAGGCAATTGGTCAGTACTAATCGGAAGGATTATCACCTGAAAAGGTGCAATCGGAATCGGCCATTTGATCCCATCCTGATCATTGTTTTGTTCAATTGCTGCAGCCAAAATCCGGCTAATTCCGATACCATAACAACCCATAATCAAAGGCTTGTCTTTACCATCTTCATCATGGAAAGTAGCTTGAAGTGCAGTACTATACTTTGTTCCCAATTTAAAAATATGACCTACCTCCACTCCTCTGGTTTCTGCCAAAGGATGGTGGCAATGCGGACATTCATCACCAGCTTTTGCTAATCTTAAATCAAAGAAATCATCCACTGAAAAATCCCTTTCAAGATTAGCGTTGCATATATGATAATCCCTTATATTTGCTCCACAGACCGCATTGACCATAGTTTTTATCCGAAGGTCTGCCCAGACTTTGACTCCTTTTTCTTTTAGTCCTTGCGGGCCAACATAACCAACTGGTAAGCCTAGTTTTTCAGCAATCTCTTCAGGAGGTGCTAACCGATATGGTTTATTTATCAAATTACCCAGCTTAATATCGTTTACTTCATCATCACCACGAATCAAAACAGCAATAATCTCCTCCTCAACCTGGTAAAAAAGGGTTTTAATTAATTTCGTTGGAGAAAGAGATAGAAAAGCTGTAACCTCAGGTACAGTAGCCTGTCCTGGAGTATGGACTTTCTCAACTGGTAAGGGAGATTCCTTATCTTCGGAGGAAAGTAACGCAGCTGAAGCTTTCTCATTATTCGCAGCATAAGAACACTCTTCGCAATATAAAATAACTGCTTCACCAGAATCTGCCAATACCATAAACTCGTGGCTCACATCGCCCCCGATCGCTCCTGAATCGGCCTCTACTGCCCTAAATCTCAATCCACACCGAGTAAATATTCGATTGTAAGCCTCAAACATTGCCTGATAACTATTGCTTAATCCTTCATGATCACGATCAAACGAATATAAATCTTTCATAATAAACTCCCGGGCCCTCATTACTCCAAACCGGGGTCTAATCTCATCTCGATATTTATTCTGAATCTGGTAAAGCCTTAGCGGAAGGTCTCGATAGGAACGTACTTCATTTTTTACCAGAGAAGTGATCATCTCTTCATGGGTAGGGCCGAGGCAAAAGTCCCGGTTATGCCGATCTTTAAGTCTAAACATTTCCTCCCCATAGACATCCCATCTTCCAGTTTCTTTCCATATTTCTGCTGGTTGCACCATTGGCAAAAGGACTTGAGTACCTCCTGCCCGCTCCATTTCTTCCTCTACAATACGGATAATCTTTTTAAGTACACGATAGGCTAAAGGTAAAAAACTATAAATACCTGCAGATGATTTTCTGATCATACCTGCTCTAAGCATTAATTTATGGCTGGCAATTTCTGCTTCTGCCGGTACTTCGCGCAGTGTGGGGATAAAATACTGAGAGTATTTCATGACAAAGCCTCCATTTCAAAAATAAATAACGTAAAGCCACTTTCCCAACTATTATTCGCATACATTAAAGCCAATACCTTCTCTAATATGAAGGAAGGCTATCAATATTTTATGGTTTAATTTTAATTAGATATCTTATGCAAGTCCTTAATATAAATGAGCATTATAAATCTTTCTCAAACTTTTCCACAATTAAACTATTTAACTCTTCTTTAAAGGCAGATAAAAGATTCTCCTCTTTTTCTTTTCGTAGAATTTTCCCCTCGCGGAAAATAAGACCCTCCCCTTTTCCGCCTGCAATGCCTAAATCCGCACGAGAAGCTTCCCCCGGTCCATTAACTACACAACCCATTACTGCTAGATGAAGTGGATATGGAATTTCGTAAGCCAGTTCTTCTACGGCTTCAACAATCTTTTCTAATTCAATCTGACAGCGTCCACAAGTCGGACATGAGATAATCACGGGTCCTCTCTCCCTTAAATGGAGAGCTTTCAATATTTCATAGGCAGACGTAACTTCCTTTACCGGATCTCCAGTTAAAGATATTCTAATCGTATCACCGATCCCCTGATTTAAAAGGATTCCCAAACCAACAGCGGATTTAACGGCTCCACGCCAGCCTGTTCCCGCCTCAGTTACACCTAAATGTAAAGGAAAATCCCATCTGGCAGCAAACTCCTTACAGGCTTGTACCGTCTGCATAACATCCGATGATTTAAGAGAGACCACAATCTGGTCAAATCCTTCTGCGGTCAAGAGGCGAATCTGTTCTTCAGCACCTAAAAGCATTGCTTGAACAATCTCTCCCCCTGCCTTCTCTAAATGCCTACGATGAAGAGAACCTGCATTAACTCCTACTCTAATTGCTACCTTATTGGTCTGTGCTGCGTGGACAATCAATCTTACCCGTTCCGGTGAACCAATATTACCGGGATTAATTCGAAGTTTAGTCACTCCAGCATCAATTGCTGCTAAAGCTAGACGATAATCAAAATGAATATCCGCTACCACAGGGAGAGAAGAATACTTTACAATCTTCTGTAAAGCCTGGGCTGCTGCCTGATCTGGAACCGCCACCCTTACTAATTCGCACCCTGCCTTTGCCAGTCTTCCGATCTGTTCTAAGGTTGCCTCCACATCCCTGGTATCAGTATTAGTCATTGACTGAACAACAACAGGAGCTTCTCCTCCAATCGTAAGCTTACCTACTTTTACCTGACGAGTTAATTTCCCGGTTGATCTCATTTCCTCAGCCTCTTTTATCTTTTTTAGCACATGCATCACAAAATCCTTTATTCTTTTCTACTTGTGCTGGTGCCTCTTTTCCACATTTTAAACAAAAAACACCTGCTATTTTAGCACATTTTCTGCATAAACCAGCGGTCTTCACATATTCAGGATCAGGACTCCCGCAAGCAGGGCAGAGACAATTTCGACAATAACCGCCCCCCATCCTGACTTCCTCCGGAGCAAAACGGCCACAACCAATACATACCCAGTTCTTATTCTTCTTCTTTTTTAAATCATTAACACAAAACTCACACAAGTTATATTGTTTTAAAATTCTACTCTGTTGAACAGTATTTCCGCACCGTGCACAATAACGTTTAGATCGTCTTCCCCGCCCCTTCCCCTCTCTGTTCGGGTCAAGCCAGGGATTTTTAGTTTTTCCCGCCATCTACTTAGCCTCCAAAATGCGATCTTAAGTTTTCTGAAAAATTCTCCGCAAAACACTACTGATATCACCAAAAATAACAGTAAGGTAAAAAGCCATAATAATCAATAACCCGATCATCTGCGCCGCTGCTTTCTGCTCCGGAGAAAATTCTTTTCTACGTAATTTTTCTATAATGAAAATTACAATCCAACCCCCATCTAGTAATGGTAAAGGGATTGGTAATAAATTAAAGATACCAAGAAAAAGGTTAAAACTTGCTACCATACTAAAAAATAGGTAAGCACTAGATTTTAAAGCCTGATCGATGATTCCCACCATCCCGATTGGTCCTAAAAACTGAGCTCTTTCCTTTCCTCTAACCATATTAAAGATACTAACCGGAATTGCTACTACTTGATAAGCAGTAACACTAATCCCGTATTTGACCGCTTCAAAGAAAGGTAGTTTTTTTACAATGTAAGCAGGTAAGATCCCGATTCTGCCTACATCCATAGATGGATCAAAGCTTGGCTTAATCTCCTTCGTAAAGATAGAATCGTCTCTTTTCACTTTGAAAATCAGAGTTTTTTCGGGAGAATTGTGGATTATTTTTGTAATCTGTTCCCAGCGATTAATCTCTTCTCCATTAATCTCCAAAATCTCATCCCCAGAAGAAAGTCCTGCCTCATACGCCGGGGATTTCGGCTCCACAAAGCCAATCTGTGCCTGATTACTTTGTAATTGATAAGGAAGTCCAAGTACTGCAGCGATAAAAATAAAGGTAATCATAGCCAGGATTAAATTATTAAAAGCTCCGGCAAACAGGATAGTAATCTTTTTCCAAAGAGGTAATTCACCAAACAGCTTTTCACCGGACTGTCTTTCTATCTCGCCTTCTAAAGCAATATCCATCCCGGCGATTTTTACAAAGCCGCCCAAAGGAACCGCCCTGAGCGAATAAAGAATCCCTTTTCTTCTTTTCTGGGTTAACACCGGACCAAAGCCAATGGCAAATTCATAAACAGTTACCCCGAATAACCGGGCAAAGAAAAAGTGCCCAAATTCATGAACTAAGACCAGTAAGCCAATGAGAATTATAAACACGGGTAAAGTTGCTAAAGACAATGGAACCCCTCCCTCAATTCAATCTCCGGTGAGCTTACACCTTCATTAATTGACGCGCCATACTCCGCGCCCAATTATCGGTTTCTAATATTGTTTCCAAATCCGGCCGGTAGATAACCCTTGGCAAATGCTCATCGATTACCCGTGTAATTATACGAGGAATATCTAAAAAATTAATCTTTTCAGCTAAAAAAGCCCAGACTGCCTCTTCATTAGCTGCATTAAGAACCGCGGGCATTGTACCTCCCGTTTTACCTGCTTCATAAGCAAGTTCTAAACAGGGAAAACGCTTAAAATCAGGAGGGTAAAACTCTAAATCCGACAGTTTATAAAGATCAAGCCGGGAAAAAGGATTATATTTTCTCTTCGGGTAAGTAAGAGCATACTGAATCGGTAGTCGCATATCAGCTGGTCCAAGCTGGGCCAAAAGCGAGCCATCAACCATTTCAATCATCGAATGAACAATACTTTGCGGATGAACTACTACTTTAATTTGATCATAATCAATCCCAAATAACCAATGGGCTTCAATGACCTCCAAACCTTTATTCATAAGTGTTGCCGAATCAATAGTGATTTTCCCTCCCATTTGCCAGGTCGGATGGGCAAGAGCAGCCTGCGGGGTAATCCCTTCCATTTGCTCTTTGGTAAACTGACGGAAGGGTCCGCCAGATGCAGTTAAGTGAATATCTTTTAACTCCTTAGCGGATGCACCCTGCAGACATTGGAAAATAGCACTATGTTCACTATCAACCGGAAGCAAAATCACATCTTTACTTTTACTGATTTCTTCCATTATTACCTCGCCAGCTGCCACTAAACTTTCTTTATTCGCAAGGGCAACCTTTTTTCCTACTTGAAGTGCTGCTAAAGTAGGTTTAATTCCTGCAGCTCCGACCACTGCTGAAACTACCAAATCAACCTCGGGATCAGTTACCAGCTCAATCAATCCCTCTCGGCCAGGGAGCAGTTGACCATCCCATCCGGAAACTGCAGAAAGAGTCTTACTATATTGTAAGGGATCAGTAACTACTGCTTTTTTTGGTTGTAACCTTCCAATTTGCTCCACAAACATTGAGGTTTGAGTATGAGCAGAAAGCCCATAAATCTCTATTTCATCGTGAAGGAAATCAGCCACTTCAATGGTTTGCCTCCCAATTGAACCTGTTGAGCCAATTATTGCGATCTTCTTTTTCAACATTTTTCACCTTCATTTAATCTAAAAGCATCTTCTTGAAAAAAAGGAGTTACTCCATAATATAATGAGCGCATCATTACAAAAAAAATCGGGCCACATAAAAAACCATAAATACCAAACAATTTAATCCCCAGGTAAACCGCAAAAAGAGCCGTGAGAGGATGGAGGCCCAATTTTTCTCCGATCAATCTTACTTCAGCTATCTGCCTACATCCTAAGGTGATCAAGAAAATAAGCGCAAGAGTAAGTGCGGTTCCCACCCGGCCAGTAGCGATCTGCCAGCCAATCCAGGGGAAATAAAGAGTAGAAGGGCCAAACAGAGGAAAAAAATCAAAGAGACTGAGAATAATACCGAGCAACCAAGGATGAGGAAAACCAAAAACACCTAAAAACAACGTAGAAAGCAAACCAGTAATCGCCGCCAGGATTGTTTGTATTTTTAAAAAACCTAATCCGGAAAGAATAACCTCATTATAAATCTTAAGAAGTGGGTTTTGCCACTCAATAGGAAATAAAGAGAGAAATAAAACAGAAATCCTTTCTTTATCTCTACTGATAAAGAAAGCAACAAGACCACTTAGAAAAAGATTCAGCAAAAATGAAGGAAACCCTCTAAGAAGAATTAATACCTCCTGAAGTAAACCTCTGACTGATAGAAACATCCGTTCGGGACTTATCTTATCACTCACCCCAAAACCTAGTTGCAGCCGGTTTTCCATCTCTGTTATTAATCTTTCGATTTCTTTTCCCAAAAATGCCACCTTACTAGGGAGAATAATTAATAATTCTTTTATCTCCTGGTAAAGTCGGGCAAAAAGTAGAGTTAGCAGAAAACCCGTTACCAAAACAGTAAAGAATAACACGGCAAAAACTGCTAACTCTCGAGGACATCTAAGCCGATTCTCCAGAAATTTAACTGGTGTTTCAATCAGATATGCAATAACCAGCCCTAAGATAAATGGTGTTATTAGAGGGAAAAAATATTTAATCATTAAAAAAAAGAGAAAAGCCAAGAAAAGCAAGAGTAAAACAGAGCGGAGTTGTTCTGGGATTTTCAACAGAGACCACCCCGTATAAAATTTACGCTTTTTGCTAGGGAATCATTCTTAAAATTACGGAATGATCAATAAGGCAAAATAGTAAATTATTGGTAGAGCAAACAGGGTACTGTCAAATCGATCTAATACTCCACCATGACCGGGCAAAAAACTGCCACTATCTTTGATTTCAGCGGATCTTTTTAAGAACGACTCAAAAATATCCCCCAACTGACCTATAATCCCTGCCACAAGGCAGGTTCCAACCAGCCAACCCAAGGGTAGATTCCTAACTAATCCAAAAATTGTTCCGATGATCATACCTACTATTAATCCACCAACAGCGCCTTCAACGGTTTTATTTGGACTAATCCTAGGAATTAATGGTGTTTTACCCCAAGCCGAACCAATAAAATAGGCACCAGTATCATTACCCCAGATTACTAGGAAGGAAAAGATGAGAATCTCCCAGCCATAAGGTTCAGGGAAAGCTCTAACTAATAAAATATATGTAAAAAGAATCCCAGGATAGACTAGAGTAAAGAGATTAGCAAAAGTGGAAATAAGTGAAGTTTCACTAATTCCATTTTTGTAGTCGGAAAAAAAAGAAAATAAAAGTACAAACACTAAAAACAGGCCAATTAATCCACAGCAACCTAAAGAAAGGTTATAATAAATATTTACTGCTTGTCCCAGAAGAAATAAAAGGTTAATTGTGAGCATCAATGGGTAATTATTCTTGATTCCTGTAGCCTGCACTAACCGCGAAAATTCCCAAGTACCCAGGGCGACTAAAAAGCCTATAGCTAAAACCAGTAGTATTCCACCCTTTAATAAAAAGTATAGAAAAAGTAGCCCACCTATAATTCCTGTTAATATTCTTGTTTTCATTTTCCTCCCCCTTGTTTAATCCCACCAAATCGCCGCGAACGATTTTTGTATTCAATAATAGCTTTGTTAAGTTCCGGGGGACTAAAATCCGGCCATAGAGTTTCTGAAAAGTAAAGTTCGGCATACGCACCTTGCCAGAGAAGAAAATTGCTTATTCTCTGTTCTCCACTGGTTCTAATAATCAGATCCGGGTCAGGTTGCCCAGATGTAAAAAGATACTCTTCAAAGAGGCTCCCCGAGATATCTTCGGGTTCTAAGCCTTTCTCTTTAACTTCCTTTACCATCTCCCGTATTGCCCTGATTATCTCTGCCCTTCCACCATAGTTAATGGCCAAATTTAACGTAATTCCAGAATTACCCGAGGTTTCCTCCTCAGATCTTTTCATTAGAGATAGGAGTTGGTAATCAAGTTTTTCCGGAAATCCAATAAAGCGGAGTTTTACTCCCTTTTTATGTAGATCTATAGTTTCATTCTCTAAAGTCTGATAAAAGAGGTTCATTAAGAAGGAAACCTCTTGAGTAGGGCGTTTCCAGTTTTCAGTAGAAAAAGCGAACAAAGTTAAAACCTTAATCCCTAATCTTCCGCATTCTTCCGTAATCTCATGGACTTTTTTTAAACCGGCTTGATGACCAGCAGTACGAGGAAGACCTTGCCTTTGAGCCCAACGTCCATTACCATCCATTATAATCGCAATATGCTTAGGTAAATCTGGATCTCCTGGTTGTAAAGTACTATCCCGTAAAGAATAATTGTTTTTTGCAAAAAGGTTCTTAATTTGGGGAAAAAGCCTCAAAAACTAGACCTCCATTATTTCTTGTTCTTTATTTGACATTAGCTGATCGATCTCCTTAATATACTTGTCAGTTATATCTTGGATCTCATCCAGGCCTTTTTTACTATCATCTTCACTAAGGATCCCATCTTTTTCTAACTTTTTAATATCGTCATTAGCATCGCGCCGAATGTTCCGGACAGCAATTCGTTTTTCCTCGGCATCTTTCTTTAATAACTTAACTAATTCTTTGCGGCGTTCCTCGGTTAACTGCGGGATCGATAAACGAATAATACTTCCATCATTTGATGGGTTTAGCCCAAGGTCTGCCTTTAGTATTGCTTTTTCAACATCATTTAAAATTGTTTTATCCCATGGCTGCACCACAATCATTCTGGGCTCCGGGGCAGAAATGTTTGCCACCTGATTAATCGGCATTTGTGAGCCATAACACTCTACCATTACCCGATCCAAAATACCCGGGTTAGCCCGTCCGGTTCTAAGCGTCCCAAAATCCTTTTTGGTCTTCTCGATCACCTTTTTCATACGAATCTCCGTTTCTTGGAAAACCTCTTTAATTGTTTCCATCATCATCCCCCCTAACAAAAGTTCCTATTTTTTCACCCATTACTATACGCTTTATATTTCCAAATTCATTAAGATTAAAAACCACAATTGGTATATGATTATCCATACATAAAGAAGTTGCTGTTGAATCCATTACTTTTAAGCGTTTATTTAAAATTTCAATGAATTTAAGATTATCAAATTTTTTTGCTTCAGGATCAATCTTCGGATCTGTTTCATAAACCCCATCTACTTTAGTAGCCTTTAAAAAGATCTCTGCTTCTACCTCAATTGCTCGTAAGGCAGCAGCGGTATCAGTAGTAAAAAACGGATTTCCTGTTCCGGCACCAAAGATTACTACTCTTCCTTTTTCCAGATGCCGGATAGCACGCCGCCGGATGTACGGTTCTGCTACCTCTCTCATCTCAATGGCGGTCAAAACTCGGGTTTCCATCCCCATTTTCTCAAAAGAATCCTGTAAAGCCAAGGAATTCATTACAGTAGCCAGCATCCCTATATAATCGGCAGTAGCCCGGTCAACTCCACGAGAACTAGCCCTTAGTCCCCGCCAAAAATTTCCCCCACCTACTACAATCGCCACTTGTGTACCTAATTCAACAACCTCTTGAATTTGGCTAGCAACAGCGTTAACAACCTTTTGGTCAAGACCAAATCCTTTTTCTCCAGCTAAAGCCTCACCACTTAATTTTAGTAAAATCCGCTGATACTTGGGTGTTTTCATTTTGCCCTTACCCCCAATTGTTATTTATTTCTCCATCTTATCAAAAAAATCCTGCAAAAAAGGGAACACCGATTGGTGTCCCCTTTTATTTGATCTGGGACATTATCTCAGAAGCAAAATCCTCTTCTTTCTTTTCAATCCCTTCCCCTTTTTCAAAACGGGCAAAACGAACAATATTAATTTTTGCTCCTAGTTTCTTACCGGTTTCTGAAACCAATTTAGTAACTGATAAGCTATCATCTTTAATAAAGGGCTGTTCCTCAAGGCAGATCTCCTTGTATAACTTTCCTAAGCGTCCTAATGTAATCTTTTCTGCAATTGCCTCGGGTTTTCCCTCATTAATAGCCTGTGCTTTGTAAATATTCTTTTCTTTTTCGATAACCTCTTCTGGAACATCACTTTTTCGCAAGTAATCTGGTCTGGCAGCAGCAACTTGCATTGCTAAATCCTTTGCTAAGGTCTGAACCTCTTCGGAATTACTTAAGTCCGAACGATCAAATGCTATTTCAATTAAGACACCGATCTTACCACCTAGATGAATGTACTCTTGAACCAGGCCATTCTCTTTAACCTCAAAACGAGCAAACCTACGTATAGTAATCTTTTCGCCGGTTGAAGCTACCATTTGAGTAAGATAATCTTCTACCTTCTGTTGGTTCTTCATTGTCTGTTCCATTAGATACGGAGCCTGTGCCCCTTCTTGTTCAGAAGAAAGCGACTGGGGAGCTTTGTCAACTATATGTTCAGCTAATTCCAGAACAAAATTCTTGAATTGATCAGTTTTAGCAACAAAATCAGTCTCACAATTCACCTCAACAAGCGAACCGCATTTTTGATCAGCAGTAATAAATGACCCCACTAACCCTTCGGCAGCCACCCTGCTAACCTTTTTAGCTGCAGAAGCCAAACCTTTCTCTCTTAATAATTCTATAGATTTTTCCAGATCACCATTAGTTTTCGAAAGAGCCTTTTTGCAGTCCATTATACCTGCCCCTGTTTTTTCCCGTAGCTCTTTTACCATGGAAGCAGAAATCTCCATTATTACTCCTCCTTTTCCTTAGATTCTACTTAGAAAATGCCTCTGTCGCTTGTCGACTCACCTGGTCTTTGAATTTTCATCACTTCGTTGTGCTAGTGGTAGACCAGCGTGAACGACTACTTAAGATCAAAGTCGTGGTGTATCACTATTATTTCCACGAAATAATTTACAACAAGTTTTCCACAAAAAAACCTGAAAAAAAGGGGGAGGGAAAGGGCTTTTAAAACCCTGCCGCTCACCCCTTTTATCACTCATCTACATTGGAATCGAGTTCTTCAACTTCCGGGGATTCTTCTTCAAATAACTCCGTTTTCTCCCCGGTATCCGTTTCATCATTCTCTTCGGTACCGGATTCCACGTCAGTTAATTGTTCACCCTGACGGCCTTCGATAACAGCGTCAGCCATCTTTGATGCCAATAAGCGTACAGCTCTGATCGCATCATCATTCCCTGGAATTACATAGTCCACTTCATCGGGGTCACAGTTAGTATCCACAATAGCCACAATTGGAATATTAAGCTTTCTAGCTTCTGCAATTGCAATCCGTTCTTTTCTTGGATCAACAATAAATATGGCATCAGGTAAGCGGTTCATCTCTTTAACCCCGCTTAAGAATTTCTCTAGTCTTTCCCGTTCTTTTTCCAACTGGAGAACTTCCTTTTTTGGGAGAACAGTATATGAACCATCTTCAGCCATTTGTTCTATTTTTTTCAACTGCTCAACTCGCGAACGAATCGTTCTAAAATTAGTTAACATTCCACCCAGCCATCGTTGGGAAACGTAAAACATACCACAACGTATAGCTTCTTCCTTAATGGAATCCTGAGCTTGTTTTTTTGTTCCGACAAAAAGTACTGTACCACCATCGGCTGCCAATTCTCTGATAAAATAGTAAGCCTCTTCTACCTTTTTAACAGTTTTTTGCAGATCGATAATGTAAATACCATTACGTTCAGTAAAAATATAAGGAGCCATCTTAGGATTCCAGCGTCTAGTCTGGTGACCGAAATGAACACCTGCTTCCAACAATTGTTTCATAGAGACAATTGCCACGTCTGGTCACCTCCTTCCCTCTTGGTTTTTCCTCCGCTTTTCTCATCCCCTTACCAAAACCCATAAAGGGCACCCTTGGTAATGAGTCCAAAAGCGTGTGTAATAAACACCAAATAAAAGTATACCATGGTCCTTGTATCCTGGCAAGAGAATCTTTTCGACGAATTGATGATCTAAAGTGCAAGTTTAATTGCCTTACATTTACTGTCAATCCCTATGTTTTAAG
>DAIOHK010000043.1:0-17857 GCA_036744795.1 Bacillota bacterium
AAAATTTTGTCCAACCATTAATTTCACAATTTATTTTTTGAGATAACGGTCGTTTTCGGGATCTTGAAGATAGATGAAATCCAGCTTACTTTTCTGCAACAACTGATGATAGGCTTCTTCAGCCCTGCTTCGACACTGAAAACAAGCATGCCAAGGTATCAAAATCGCAGCTATTTTTCTAGTCTGCCCAAACTGGTGCTCAGCAGTAGAATATATTATCCGATAACCGCTACAGGAATTGCACCTTTTGATCTGTTCAAACTGAACTTCACTAATATTATCCGTATCATAATAAATATGGCGCTTCCGTTGAAAATATTCTTCTTTACCAAAGATTTGATCCAGATCCTGTTCCTTTCTTTTACTCCAAATCTCCTTTAATAAACCTACATTGCGAATAACTTCCTCATTAACTTCTCTTTTTTGCATTACTAACCCCTGAGGAATTTCCGGTTCAATAAGTCCAGTATAATCTAACCCCGCCAAGGCCAAAAGGATTCCAACATTAACATAGGGAAGAGCTCCTTCGATCGAATAACCTCCTTCTAATACCACCAGGTCCGGAGATAATAGCTCCGTCATCCGGGCATACCCTTGAGCCGTAACATTCATGTTTGTTAAAGGATCCGTAAAATGATTATCCTGGCCGGCAGCATTAATTACAAGGTCAGGTTGGAAATCCCGCAGAAGTGGGAGAGCTAAATGTTCAGTTGCATACAGTAATTCAGCATCTCCGCTTCCCGGAGGAAGCGGAAGATTAATAGTTGTTCCATAAGCACCCGGGCCACCAAGTTCTTCTATAAAACCGGTTCCCGGGTATAATGTTCTTCCATCCTGATGAATACAAATATGCAGGATATCCGGGTCATTGTAATATATATCTTGAGTACCATCCGCATGGTGAGCATCAGTATCTACAATTGCACACCGGAATTTACCTCCATGTTTTTTACGTAAATATTCAATAGCAATCGCTTCAATATTAATCGTACAGAACCCCCGTGAACCATGGACAACCCGCATCGCATGGTGTCCGGGAGGACGAAGAAGAGCAAAAGCCTTCTTGGTTTCACCACCATCTACCAGTTCAGCAGCTTTAATTGTTCCCCCGGCAGCAATGAGATGGGATTCGGTAATAACCTCCTGCACAGAAGGGACAGAGATATGTACCCTCTTTATATCCTGAGCAGAAGCAACCTTGGGTCTATACTCTTCAATCGCCGGATGATCAAATAGGCCCTCTTCTGCAATCTGATCCCTTGTATATAACAATCTCTCCTCTCTCTCCGGATGATCTGGAGAGATCGCCCAGTCAAACGCCGGAAAAAAGACTAAACCTACTTGTTTTTTCTTCTCCAACTATCTTCCCTCTCTTCAAAACCTACCAGTCTTTACTGGTCTGACTTCCGGTTTAAGCTGTGCCTTTAAAGTATATAGCTTACCTATAGTATGGAAGCCCCTTACCATATTAAAGACTTCTTCCTCTGTAATCTCAATTTCTTTAGGATCAACAGTCGTACCTGTTCTTTCAGCATATACAATTGTTTTATTTATCGCCTCTTCCCTCGCCATTTCTAAATTGAAGAAGAAAGGCCGGGAAATCTCTGTAATCTCGTCCAGTTCAGGAATGACCATCTTCCCTAAAGCAGTATCAGCCCGGAGTGTAAGTGTAACTGTTGGTCTGCTAGCAGCAGCACCAATAGCATTAGCCGCCTCATAATGGGGTAATACTTTATATGGGAGTCCCATACCCTTGGCAATTTTAGGGATAAAATACGCCGCCGGCCCGCCCATTCCAACAATTAGATCCGGTTTAAGGACCTCTGCAGCCATTACCTGAGAGACTGTATAGACTGGTCTTGTATTTATAGTAGCATATATTTTATTAATAGTTTTGATCGCCTTTTGCGAAAAAGCATCAATAATCTTTTCTGCCATCGCAATAGGATTGATATCATAAGGAGCTCCCATTGCTTTAAGTGCTGATAAGGCTTTTTCTTTATCACCAATAGAAGCTTCATCCAAAGCTACTACCGCATCAGTAGGGGTAATAGTTGTTCCCCCTAAAACAACCGGTGGCCCATCTCGCCGGGGACCAATGGTTACTTCTTTACCATAAAACTGAACAGCACTATCTCCACCCAGCCCCATTGAACGGGAGAAAAAAGCCGGTACTAATGTAGCAAAACCGGAAATCTCCGCTCCTTCTTTTTCAGCAAGTGGCTCTCCGTGGTAAAAAAGAGAGATTTCTGTAGTTGTTCCACCAATATCAATTACTACCGCATTTTCAATCTCATCACAAAGTGCTTGAGCACCCATGAGACTTGCAGCCGGTCCGGAGAGAATGGTTTCGATGGGTCTTATTAAAGATTCTTCAAGCTCGATACTACCGCCATCTGCCTTTAAAATAAAGACCCGTCCAATTTTATAAAGCTCCCTGACCTCCCTGATCATCTCAGCAAATTCAGCTTGTATCCCTGCGATTGCGGCATTCAACACGGCAGTAGTTATCCGGCGCGGGAAATTTAGCCTCCCGGATAGCCGGTGTCCCAAAGTAAGTGGTAAATACTCAGAAAATTCATGCCTAACTAAATCCTCAAGTTCCAGCTCGTGCTGGGGATTCCGCGAGGAAAACTTCCCCACGCCAGCAAGGGCTTTAAATCCCATCCCTTTTATCTTCTTAATTACTTTGCGGAGCTGATCCCGGTCTAAAGGAGCTGTTTCCCTCCCCCGATGATCAATAGAGCCTTTCACTGGAAATAATTTAAAAGGAAGCCCTAACTCTTCCCAATTTCGTCCAGGTCCTGGAAAAATCACCGCAGCTGTAGGCTCACCTTTACCTTCTACCACCGCATTAGTAGCTAGCGTTGTACTCAAATGCAAAGTGATCTCTGCTTCCGGTTCGGGCATAAATTTAAGAATGGATGCTAAAGCTTTAATAGTACCCACATGGAGCTGCTTATGATTAGTAGGAGCTTTAGCAGTAGCCAATACTGCATCATCTTTTAATAAGACCGCATTGGTATTGGTTCCGCCCACATCAATTCCGACAATATACGCCATAAAATCAACTTCCCTTTTTAAACATAAAATATTTGTTTTTTTCTAATAAATATGATAAAAATATAATTACAAACTAGAAATAGGTGATCGAATGCTTTTTAAGGAAAATGGGATTAAGGATAACAAAGTAATAACCGCTATGGAAAAGATCCCCAGACATGAGTTTGTTCCAACAGAAGAACGCCCTTATGCTTATGAGAATATTCCTCTTAATATCGGATACGGACAAACTATTTCCCAGCCATATATTGTAGCCCTAATGACTCAACTTCTTGAGTTAAAACCCGATGATAAGGTATTGGAAATTGGTACTGGTTCAGGTTATCAAACTGCTATTCTTGCAGAAATTGTCCACGAAGTTTTCACCATTGAAACCCTTGAGCCTCTAGCCAGTACTGCTAAAGATACACTTGCAAAGTTAGGTTATAAAAACATCAATTTTAAAGTGGCAGATGGATATTTAGGTTGGGAAGAAAAAAGCCCATTTAATGCGATTATCGTCACAGCCGCAGCTAAAGAAATTCCTGTTCCGCTTAAGAACCAACTGGCTGAAGGTGGTCGGATGGTAATCCCAATCGGCTTACCAGGGGAAGTTCAAGTATTATGGAAAATAACAAAAAAAGACGATTCCTTTATTAAGGAAAATAAAGGATATGTCCGTTTTGTTCCCCTTACCAGGACATAGTATAATACTCTAAGAAAATACTATAACCCTCTTAGGGTGTATTATTAAGCTCATTCATTAATAAGTTATATATTTCTTCTTCTCCCATAGTTTTTAACTTCTCTAGTAGCTTGTATTTATATTCCCACTCCGCCTCTGTTATAGTCTCACGATGATTATTAAAATATATCAGTATATCTGTTACTTGATCCATGTTCTGGGGATCTTTTAAATGCCTTAAAAAACCAAACAAACCAATTCCCTCCCAATGTTAAAAATCGGTGGCAAATTTTACTTTCTATATTGGCATATTCTCCATTTTACTTGGAGTTACCTGCTTGATCTTCCATTTCAACATGATTTTTATCTATTTATGTCTTTTTTAATGAATCCTTTCGGTAATTTCTTTAGCATTAGGCTTTAGTAATCAAAGATAACCACCATCACATCGCGTGTGCAAAAAATCACCTCCCGTTTTGAGATAATAATCCTCTTTTTCGTTTAAGAATTTGTAAATATTACCGATATGTTTTATAATTATATTATTATTTTCTTACGAAAAATGTAATTGGGGAAGTGATTAACTTGAAACCTCAAAATAACTTCAGCAGCAATAGCGAAGATGTTAATCTTAAGAAAAACAGATCAGGTAAACTTCATTTTGCTGCCTGGCTTCTTAAATTACCCGGATATAACAAGTTTATAAATTTCATTTGCAAACTTTCGATCAGGCGCCGTTTAATAATTTTTTTCTTGTTTTTATCCATCATACCTATTACTTTTGTGGGCCTAGTTTCCTTTTATTCCTCGCAAAAAACTATTACAAACAAAATAACAAAATATTCTCTGGAAAGTCTTATTCAAGCCACTACTACCCTTGAATTAAAAATGCAGAAGTACGAAGATCTATCTGTCCAATTACAAGTTCATAATGAAAGTAAAAACGCAATTAATGATTTTATCAAGACCGGTTCTGAAAGTTCAGCAGAGAAAATCCAGAAAACGATTAAAGATTCTCTTGCTTTTGACACAGATGTCCGCCATATAATCTTAGGCTCTCTCCAGAATAATTCTTTTGTTAGCACCGGTTATGGTGACCTGGAAAATATTTTCATAAAATTTAAAGAATCAGATGTATGTGAAGAAGCTCTTAGAACCAAAGGCCAGACATGTTGGGGAATATTTGAAAACGATATTGCTATGGTTCGATCAATTTACGACCTATCTACTAATGAACCGATTGGGGTTTTTACAGTTATATTTTATGGATATAAGATTAATCAACTCATCAATGCCAGCCGTTATGATGATTCAGCTGCTTTGTCACTTAAAAACCGTCCTTATTCAGTGCTTCTGAAATCTAATGGTGAAATCCTTTCCTCCCCCAATAGAGAAGATGTAGGAACAAAAATAACTGACTTATTACATAGTTCAAAGATTATTGATATACTTCAAGTAAACCAAAGCCGAAATGGGTATTTTTTAGATCAACTAGCGAACAAAGATGTGCTGGTAACCTATAATCAAATACCTTCCCGTAATTGGTACATTTTCGGTCTTGCAGAGAATAATTACCTTTTCAAAGAAATAAGAATGGTTGGGCTTCTCACCTTTTTAATTATCTTTATTATCAGCCTATTTGCAGTAGCTATTTCGTATTGTGTCTCACTGAGTATCTCTATTCCCCTCGACCAAGTTAAAGGGGCAATGGAAAAAGCAAAAAATGGTGATCTTACAGTTAAAGTAGAGATAAATACCCAGGATGAACTGAATGAATTGGGGGATAGTTTTAATCTTATGACATCGCAAATTGGAGAATTAATTAGAGACACAAAAGAAGCAGTTACTTCTGTATCTAAACACAGTAAGGTTTTAGAATCTGGCTCAATTCAGTCGGTTCAATCAGCCGAAGCTGTATCGAATGCTTCCAGTGAAATTACAAAAGGAACAATCGAACAAACTTCCGAAGCCGAAAAAACTGCCCGTCAGATGTCTGTTTTAGCTGGAGAGATTGAGGTTGCAGCCACTAAATCCAGCGAGGTAGAGGAGATTACAAATTCGACCCGCGATTTAAGTTTACGTTCTAAATCAATTCTGGAATTACTTATTCAAAAGGCTAAAGAAACTGATAATATCACAAATACCATCGCATCGGATATTTCTGACCTTAATAAAAGCTCTGAAGAGATTAAAAGTATAACTGAATTAATTTCAAATATTGCTGAGCAGCTAATCTGCTAGCTTTAAATGCGGCAATCGAAGCTGCTCGGGCTCAGGAAAAAGGATTGGGATTTGCCGTAGTGGCCGAAGAAGTAAATAAACTTGCTGCCCGTTCTGAAACTGCGGCAGCAACAATTAACCAAATCTTAGGAGGAATTCAGGAAAAAGCATTAAGTTCAACAGAAAATGTAGCTAAAGCACACCAAATTGTTTTAGAACAACTCCGAGTAGTCTCTGAAACCCAAAAAACTTTTGAAGAGATTATTCAATCCATGGATCATGTCGTTAACCGGATTACCGATGTTAATGGTCATATTAAACGTATTAATGAAGTTAAGGATGAAACTACACAAGCGACTTTAAATATCAGTTCAATCTCGGAAGAATCAGCCGCTTCATCGGAGGAAGTTACAGCTTCAATTGAAGAACAGACCGCTATTGCCGAAAAGGTTAAAGAAATGGCCAACGAATTACATACTATGGCCGAGAAACTAGTTAATGCTATTTCAAAATTTAATGTCTAATTATTTTTTAAGTCAAAACCTATAAAAAAAGCCTGGATCTTGGATCCAGGCTTTTTTTTATAAATCCCATTTCTCGATTGAAAAGAGCACATCCAAAGCCAAGGCATAGGCCCCCATCAATGGTGGGTCTTCTTTCAAATTTGATCTAACCACTTTGACTGTACCAATAAACTCTTTTAGAACACGTTTATTCATTTCCTCGACAACCCCTTCTAGGAACTGCTGCCCGGCTTTTGGTAATTCCCCACCCAAAATAATCAGTTGCGGATTGAAGATACTAACTAGATTAGCAACAGCAATCCCCACCAACCTACCAGTCTCTTTAAAGATTCTCTGTACTTCTTTTCTTTCTAAAACTGGAGGATATAGAAGGTCACTCATTTCCATTTTGTTTTTATTCAGACCATATTTTTCATAAATCTGATCCGGAAGCTCTTTTCTTACCTGCTCAATAATAGCCTTAACCCCACAGACTGACTCTAAACATCCGTGTCGCCCACAGGCACACTCTGGTCCGCCATCTGGAATTAAAACCATATGCCCAATCTCACCGGCATATCCTTTAGCCCCACCATAAATCTGACCACCGATGATGACCCCGGCTCCCACACCAACCGATAAATTTAAATATATAAAATCGTGATAACCGCGCCCGCAACCATATTCCTTCTCAGCTAAGGCCGCCGCATTGGAGATATTCTCAACATGAACCGGAATCCCGTACAAACGTTTAGAAAGCATTGCGCCTAAAGGTATTTTATCCCATTTTAAATTTGAAGAATGCTCAATTAATCCACGGTGAATATTAATTAATCCCGGTGAAGCCAGACCACAGCCTAAGACATTCACTTTATTAATGCCTGTATTTTCGATCAACCAATCAAAGGAACTTCCTATTGCTTCCACCACATCTTCTGCTACTGAAGTATCCAGAGCACGCTTATGATGGTTAAGAATATTTCCCCCAATATCGAAAATAGCAGTTACCACTTCACCGCGTTGTAAGCGTACAGTAAAAATGTAAGCGGCTTTAGAGTTTATTTCTAGCATCACCGGTCTTCTTCCTCCACTAGACTCGCCGTACCCTACTTCTTTCACGATCCCTTCTTCGATCAGTTCGTTCACGATCACGGTAACCGTCGGAGGAGTTAAATCGGCTTCCTTTGCCAATTCATATCTGGCAATTGGCCCTTGTTTACGGATAATATTTCGAACCAAGATCCGATTAAGAACCTTTAAATCTTTACTATTACTAGGACTTCTTGTTTTCATTCTTCAAATTCTCCATTTAACAAAAAAAATGTTACTTATGCGAGGTAATACATGATTACCTATCTTAGATTTCGCACTCTTTACGTTAAGGGCAAGCTAAATTTGGAAGGTAAAATGTGAACCTATGACTTTGTTTAAATTCGGATAAAACTTCAAAATTCCTTCTTTTCCATAACTAAGGAATTGCATAATTACTAAATGATTCAATTATCGTGATTGTTTTAATGTTAGGAGAGCAATATATTGTGGTTAATTTTTAATGTAACTAATTATGCAATTCCTTAAATTAGAATAATTAAATATTAAATACAAATTATAATTTTTAAGCACTTTTGATTAGCACTTATAGACTATTACTCTTGCAACAGCAATTTCCTGTCTATTTTTATTATTGCAACTTTTCAGCTGAGTCTGGTTCCAAATATAGTACGGCTTGCTTATGCTGGCGAAGAATTGATGCCGGGCACTCTGTTGTTATTTTACCATTAATAGTTTTAGCTACCGCTTCACTCTTCGTCTTACCGGGTACAATACAAAAGATCCTTTCAGCCGACATAATTGTCGGAATAGTCATGCTCAAAGCCTTAGTTGGAACTTTATTAAGTGCTTCAAAACAGCCATCATTTACCTGTTGCTGCCGGCATTTTAGATCCATATCTACAATCTTAACAATCTTGGGATCATTAAAATCAGCCACTGCTGGATCATTAAAAGCAATATGCCCATTCTCACCAATACCGATACAGGCAATATCGATAGAATGTTCTTGTAATAAACTGCTATAGCGCAAGCATTCCTTTTCTGGATCAGTAGCAGTGCCATCCATATAATAAACCTGTCCAGGTTTGACTTGATCAAAAAGGTGTTCTTTTAAAAAGCGGGTAAACCGTTGTGGAGCTTCTGCTGTTAGGCCAATATACTCATCCAAATGAAAAGCAATCACTTTTGACCAATCAATGTCAGGTATCTGAATTAAAGTTGCCAAAAATTCATTTTGTGATGGCGCGGCGGCAAAAGCCATTGTAACCGATCCTCGCTTAGTAATTAACTCTTTCATCGCTTCCTTAACTGCCTTAGCAGCTGCCTCTCCCATTGTTTGCCGAGTAGAATAAACCTCTACTCTAAGTTTGTCAGCTGTTAGTTTCTTTATTTTACTCATTACTTAATTTCCTCCTATTTTTAGAGATACACAATCATTTATTATCTGAGGGAATTGCATAATTACCTACCTTACATTTCGCACCCTTTAAGCATAAATTACTATTTAACCAATTATACAATTCCTTAATTCCAGTAGATTCTTAACTCATGAAGGAAATATTAATTAGGATTGTCACAAAAAGCACGATTTCACCTGTAATATCCAAGCTCGATCATGCCTTTTGCAACAAATCCGATTATAATTTATTTAACATTGTTAATAAAGTTTGAACAACATCTTCCCCTGTTCCCCTGGTTAGACGTGATGGCAGACCATAATAACGATAAGAATCATTAACTTCGTATCCGCCTTCATCATAAACACTCTTAGGTGCCACATAGCCAATATTATGATTAGTATAGCCAAGGATTACTACTCGTCGTGGGGCTCTATCTTTTTTAATCATTAAAGCAAATTCGTGAAAAAACTCACCGGGTAGTGTAGCAAATTCTATATCTCCTATGGAAATGGCTGCTACTTCCGCCCTAAATTCAGATTCTATTTTGTTTGCCTGCCGCAGCTTCGCCATTTTTAAGGCCCACTTCTCCCAAAGCTCGGCTTGATGGTATTCTCCAAAGAAAGCACCTTTCTGCTTTAACTCAACCGCTAATTGCTTCCAAGTTTCCGCCTCTTGGAGATAAAAGTCAACCGTGCCGACCTGCTCAAAAGGCAAAGAAATTTTCTGTGTTGTATAGCGGATGTTAAATGAACTTTGCAAAACAGCATTTTCAGAAGCTGTAAGCGCCACCCCAGCTAAAATCCGACCAAGCCTTGCTGCCTCCCGGAAGGTTCTTCGGTCATTCCCTTTTCCTTTAATGCTATCAGCAGTATTATGGCCAACATTGACATCACCAGTAGCACCATTCACAAACATAACCTGAGTTCCAGGGTATACTTGCTCTAAAGCATTTACCATATAAAAAGGATAATCTGCCGTTACTAGGAGATTGTCCGGTCCCAAAACAACCGGATGACAAGCGTAATTTACCAGTAGTGCTTTAGGCCCCTTTGCCCCCTGGAAACGCAATACTAAAACCTGGGAATCGGTAGGACCATTTTTTTGTCTCCGGTTTTTCCCCACCGAACGGCAATCTCCCTCACCCACAAAGAGACTTACCGGCTCTAGATTCTGATTAGCCTGATAAATAGCACCCGCTATATTATTAATCAAACCGCTAAGATAGGTTGCATCAGTCTCGCCCAGGTAGGCATCTTGCAAAGTAACTGGTCCTGAATGCGTATGCGTAGCACTAAGAATAACTGCAGACGGGTCTAAATCTGTCAATTCTGCAACTTTCTCCCGCACCTTTGCTAAAAGCTTAGTATCTACTCCGATCAGATCAGCTGAAACTAGAGCAATTTTTTCTTTCCCGTCAGCCAGAACTAAGGCCCGCGCGTATAAGGGGTCATGAACTCCACGACACCTACCTTCGCGCGCCACAAACCCGGATAATTCACAATCAAAAGGCGGGGTAATCATTAACTTACCTGTCCCAGCCATCAACTGTTTAATCATCTGTATAACCTTCTTTTCCCTGTTTTCATTTACTCAATGGTAAATTTATCTTTTTGCCTGTTTCTGCCGACTTATAAATAGCCAATACTAATTCTACTGCTTTTTCTCCTTCGATCCCTGAAACAATCGGCTGGCGATCCTCACGAATCGCATCCATCATATCCAAAATCTGCTGTTCGTGCGCCCAGGTGTCTTCTACCAAAGGACTAGTCGGACTTAAACCTTTGTGTTCGGAATCTTGGTCCTGACTAAAGGATGAGTCCTCTTCCAATGGCTGTTTAAACTTCCACATCACTGGATCTTCTCCAACAATGATCGCACTACCATCTGAACCAAATATCTCTAACTTTTTGTTTATTCCATGGTACACAGATGTTGTCGCCTGAATTGTCCCTACTGCACCATTGACAAATTCTACGGCCGCGGTAACAGTATCTTCTACTTCAATATCATGGGTCAAATGGTCTGCATAAGCAGTAACACTTTTTACATCACCCATAATCCAACGGAGAAGATCAACATTATGAATTCCTTGATTCATTAGGGCACCGCCACCATCTTGGGCTTTAGTACCACGCCAGCCACCACTTTTATAATAATCTTCTGATCTGTAGCATATAGTAGCGGCATTGCCAATAATTAACTGACCAAACCTTCCCTCTGTTACCGCTCGTTTCAAACTACTATATAACGGCATAAACCGGAGTTGAAAAACACATCCCAATTTTATTCCAGCTGATTCTGCAATCGCTAAAATCTGATTTGTTCGTTCCAAAGATATATCAAGTGGCTTCTCTACCAATAAATTAACACCAGCATCAGCTGCCGCACGGCAAATATCTAATCGCGTTCCGCTCGGCGTACAAACCGAAACAAGATCCGGTTTTTCTTTTATAAACATCTGTCGGTAATCCGAATAAGGATTACATCCAAATTCAGCAGCCACTTGTGCAGCACTCTCCGGCCTAAGGTCAGAAACCGCAACCAACTGAGCATCATCCAACCTTCTAATGGCTTTGGCATGAACCTTACCAATATTACCGCAGCCAATTACAGCCATGCGCATTTTTTGAGTCATCGGCTTACATCTCCCTTACTGTGATAATTTCGCTCACCGATTAGACAAATTTGCGTAAAATTTCTTTTAAGTTTGTAACCATATAATCAATGTCTTCATCTGTTAATAAAGGACTAACTTGAATAAACAAAGCCCGGGCAATTAAATCCTCTGCTGTTGGGCACATCCCCATATGATATTCCGGGTTACCTTTATAGTGAGGGCAAGTAAACGGACATCCAGAAGGATGAACAGTTAGTTTATTGAGAACAAAAGGATAAGCATAAGTCGGTAATCCCTGATACAATCTGGCACCCGATACCTTGCGCTCCTTACATTCTTTCTGCGCCTGAATAGCATCCTCAGCAGTAGGAAGATAAATAGCTAGAGAAACATAACTGGAACCTTCTTCATCATAATCTTTTCTCCAATGGAGATTGGGGATCTCATTGAGTCCATCAATAATCTTACGTGCATTTACTCTCATCTTATCCACAATACCCGTGATTTTTCGAATCTGCGTTAAAGCAACTGCACCTGTCAAATCACTCATGCGATAGTTTTCACCATAAAAGCCCGGACAAGTCGGATCTACCACTACATGGCCACTAGCATCTCTGATATTACCTTGATCGTGAGCCATAATTGCCCTTTTGTACAAGTTTTCATCATTAGTTATTACTAATCCGCCTTCTCCTGCGGTTATGGTTTTATTAATCTGCAAACTAAAAGTACCGATATCCCCCATTGTTCCTACATATTTCCCTTTATATTTAGCCCCAAATGACTGTGCAGAATCTTCAATTACCTTTAGTCTATATCGTCTAGCAATCGCCATAATCCTAGTCATATCTGCACTTGAGCCCTGTAAATGAACAACCATGATGACCTTAGTACGTGGAGTAATACAGCGTTCTAATGCTTCCGGATCCATATTCAAGCTTTCATCTACATCACAAAAGATCGGAACAGCATTACATGAAACAACTGAACCTGCACAAGCAATGAAGGTAACAGATGGAATAATTACTTCATCTCCAGGTCCAACTCCCAGTGCTCTTAAAGACACCATCAAAGCAGCTGTACCAGAAGAAACCGCTAAAGCATGTTTAACTCCGAAAAGCTGAGTGGCTTCTTTTTCAAAAGCATTCGCTTTACCCTGCAAATTTGGTCCGTAATAACGGAATGGGGATTGATTTTCAATTACATCTGCTACTGATTGACTCTCTTCTGCTCCGTAAACAAATGCTCCTGGATAAACCGGCTTGCTCAAATCTTTCATTATTAGTTACCTCTCCTTCATTTATTTATTTTCTTGTATAAAATTAAAATACTTATATGGTATTTTAATTACAATCTCTGGCCCAATTATGACTTCATCCCACTCATCGCCATCCCGGAGATAATATGACGACGGAAAAACATAAAGACAATAACTAACGGTATAACCGAAATTGCAGTCCCCGCCATGACTGGACCATACTCCACAGTGTACTGATTTTGGAACATCGTTAAGCCTACTTCCAACACAAAAAGCTCAGATGAATTGGTAATTATTAATGGCCAGACAAAAAAGGCCCAACCAAACATAAAACTAAAAATTGCTAAAGCAGCTAGGGCTGATTTGGATAATGGAAGCACTACATTAAGAAAAACACGAAGCTCATTACAGCCGTCGATACGAGAAGCATCCATTAAATCGTTTGGTATCGAACCTGCTTGTTGCCGCATTAAGAAAATGCCAAAACTAGTAATAACTAAAGGAGCAATAATACCTGTATAAGTGTCAATTAATCCAGCCTTCGATATCATTAAATAGAAAGGAATCATATAACATTCAAATGGCACCATTGTTGTTCCCAAAATAATCATGAACAATGTATTTTTAAAAGGAAAATCATATTTGGCAAAAACCGTTCCCGCAAAAGCAGAAGTAATCAAGACACAAACCGTTGATATTACACTAACTAAAACACTATTTATGAAGTACCGGAAGATCGGTATCCGATTACAAACGCTCACAAAATTATTCCATGTAGGGCTTTTTGGGAAAAATGTCGGTGGTACGAATAATATTTCCTGTTCTGTTTTAAATGAGGATAATAACATCCAAACAAACGGGAATAACATAAGAACTACACCTAACATTAAAATAATGTGATACCACTTTTTGGCCATTTTTCTGATCTGCATATTCATTTTACCCTCTCCTTAGTAGTCTTCCGTTTTAAAGAATTTAAACTGCAGCAGACTTATGATCATTACTATAGCGAATAAGACTACCACTTGAGCAGAAGCGTAACCCATCTTAAAGTAACGGAAACCATTCTGATATATCTCATAAACTAAAACACGTACTGCCGCGGCCGGTGCTCCCTGCGTTCCGGTGGTCATAACATACACCTGTGTAAATACATTAAAAGCCTGAATGGTGGCAATAACACAAATGTAAAGGGTCATTCGTTTAAGCAGTGGAAAAGTAATATGCCTAAAAGAATTCCAACCAACAGCACCATCAACTGCTGCAGCTTCATAGTACTGTTCAGGAATATTACGTAGACCAACAAGGAACAAAACCATATAATATCCAAGAACTTTCCAAATACTCATGATAATAATCGAATACAATGCTATATCTGGATCTGTCAACCAACCTACTGCTTTTAAACCCATTGAAGTCAAGACAAAATTAATAACCCCGTAGGTTCTGTCATATAACCACTTCCATATAATTGAAACCGGAACCATTGGAATCACAAAGGGTAGAAAATAGGCAAATTCATAGAAACTACCTATACGGCTCTTTTTTTTCAGGGCCAATGCTAGAAGCAGAGCCAATATGACACTTACTAACACCACAATAATTGTAAATATTGTAGTATTAACCAAAGCAACCCCAAAAGTTTTATCTTCAAATATTTTGGCAAAGTTTTGTAACCCAATAAATGGGCGATAAGGTTTAATTAAGTTCCACCGGTGAAGACTTAAATAAAATGTACCTAAAATTGGAATAATACGTAAAACAAGATATAAAATAACTGTAGGTATCATAACAGCCATGGCAAAACGATACTTTCTTCTTTCCAGGCCTTTAATTTTATACTTAAACTTAGTACCCGTTGATGTTTTGGGCATATACTTCCCCCCCAGTTCTTTGGTAACCATCCCTTTTTTCTTGCTTTGTATCTTGGGGGTGGGCAACCGGCCCACCCCGTCATACAAATGTTTGTTTTTTAGAAAATAATCTTAATATAACCCGTTTTCTTTCAGAATATTGTTAGTTTCTTTAGCTGCATCATCTAAGACCTTTTTAATACCCTCTGGATTGTCAACCAAAGAAGGATCTCTAAACGCTTCTTCTAAACGCTCGCCAAACTTAGTCCAGACTTCATCAGCAGCACTAATTGGTGGATAAGTGGAATATTTATATCCTTCCGGACGCTCGTTTGCAACAGCGTAAGCTGGTTCTCTAGCAAAGACATCAGAGAAATCCATGTCGATTCGTGGTGCAGGCCAACCGATCTCTTCAAACATTTTCTTTATATACTTGTCATCATTGAAAAACATAATGAATTCCCAAGCAGTCTTCGAGTTCTTGCTACTCTTAGGGACAAATGCTGACTCGCTTGAATAAACCGTACCAGATTTTCCTTCAATTTTACCAGGAATTAGGGCTGTGCCGTAATTCAAATCCGGAGCATTCTCCTTAAAGTAAGGAATCGGCCAGAATTCACGAACAAACATAGCGGTATGCCCTAGAGCAAAGGCTTCACTATCCTGTTTGGTATCAAAACTATCTGCTTTATACTTGTGAATCAGATCAATATACAGTTTAAGAGTTTCTCTACCAGTTTCATCATTATACGCAGCCCGCCATTTTCCATCAGAAGTTTGCTTCAAAATTTCTCCGCCAGCACTGGCTAAGAAAATCTGGAATTTTTCAGTCACTCCTGAACCGCCACCAAACTTCCGTAAAGAAATTCCGGTCCGAACTGGCTCACCATTCTTATCATAGGTTGTAAGCTTCTTGGAGTATTCTAGCAACTCATTCCAGTCCTTCGGAGGAGCATTCAAGCCAGCTTTAGCAAAAAGATCTTTATTCCAATACAGAATTCTAGCAATTCCGACCTGCGGAACACCATAAACTTTACCATCAAAGGTATTAAGTTTTAGCGTATTAGGATCAAAAGATTTGCTAATAAACTTACTAACATTTCTTGGCGGTAAAGAAATATAACCACCTTCAATATATTGAGGAATAATATACTCAGAAGTAACAAAGATATCCGGAGCATTACCAGCTGGAACAGATACAGCCAATTTCCGTTCAAACTCTCTTAAGGGAAAAGCCAAAACTTCAACTTTCTTCCCTGTTTTAGCTTCAAAATCTGCTGCTGCCTCTTGATAGACTGGGAGTAACTGTGACCAACCGATCCATACACTAATTTTCTCATTTTTCCGTGCTCTAACTACGCTTACCAAACTGAAAGCCAAAATTAGAGTCAAAGCAACAACCAATAATCTTCTGTTACGCATTAAAAGTCCTCCTTTTATAAACTAATTAGATTTAGTAAATATAACATACGATTTTCTCTTCTTTCCTTTGCTTTTCACCCCCTCTCCTTAGTAGCTTTAAGGAATTGCATATTAAATTGATTTATTATTTAATAACAAAATATTGATCGCTTCATTGATATCAAGGATAACTAAGGTGATTATGCAATTCGCTTTTTATAAAATAAATGGAGCACATGATTAATTGCTGCGAATTAAATTTTTTAAATGTTTCAAACTCTGCTTTGTACCATCCTTTAAACCCTGCATAAACTTTTCTCGAGTAAATACGCCAGCTTGTAGAAGTTCTTTTGGATCTCCCATACCTTCATACTCACAAAGCAGTGCTCCATTATACCCAACCGCATTAAGCTCTTCTATTACCCTTTTTAAATTAAGTTCTCCTTGACCTAAGGGTACAAATTGTACCTCTTTAGGATTTGTAAAAACTAAATCTTTAAGATGAACATTAGCAACATAAGGTGCCACTTGTTTGAAATAGCGATGTGTTTCCTCCAGGCTATGACCGGCCCAACAAAAATTACCTGTGTCAAGAGTTAAACGCAGATGATCATCAGCTACGGCTTGAACAATTTTTACCAATGTAGGAGCATCATTAACCAAATGTCCATGGTTTTCTAAAGCAAGTATGACATTGTATTTCTTTGCCATTTTAACTGCACTTTTGAATCCACGAATAATATTTGTGACCATCTCTTCCTTAGTTAAATCCGGACGAGGTTCACCGCTCATAACTCTAACGATGCCAACCTGTAAATCCGCAGCCAATTTACAATACCATTCCAGCCGCTCTACCTGCTTATTTAGTTCACTATCTGTAGCAAAGGTAAAATCATTGTAACCAGCAACTGAGGTTATAGATAATCCATAGCTTTTTATTTTTTTTAACAGCGCAGAACGCTCTGTATCCAGATTCAAGGTCTCATTATGTGCACCTTTTACTGTACATAATTCTATCGTTTCTCCGCCGATTTCCTTAACAAATTTTAAAACCTCTGTAAAATCCATGCAACTTAGACTTAAGCAAACTGCTCCGATTTTCATTGGTATCCCCCTAACCTCGCCAATTAACGTACTTTCAAATTTCCATCATTCAGGTTATCTTTTTTAGCCTCTACTTTTTATATACGATTTCTCCGTCAACCATGGTCATTAAAATATTGAGTTCTTCATTAAAGACTGCTAAATCAGCCTTCATCCCTTTAGCTATTAACCCAATTTTGTGGTCTAGATTTTGCATACGAGCCGGGTTTATCGTAGCCATACGCACAGCTTCGAGCATATTTAATCCAACAAGTTTGACCATATTCCTGATCATTTGATTCATTGTAGCCACACTACTAGCAAATGCGCTCCGGTTTGAAAGCTTAGCCACATAATTCTCTTTTTGAGTTTCAACTTCAAAAATTTCTGGAATATCATCTTCAACTATTACTTCCAGTCCGCCAAGGTTATAGTTCCCCGGTCCCAAACCTGCCGCTGACATAGCGTCGGTTACCAAACAAACCCGGTTTAGCCCTTTACTTTTTAAAACCAATCTAATTAGGCTAGGAGGCAAATGATGACCATCGGCAATAATTTCTGTAGTTAATTCATCTAACAACAAAACTGATTCCAAAACACCAGTAACTCGATAAGCTTCTACCCTCTGTACACTGGACATCCCTGAAAAGATATGCGTTGCATGAGTATATCCGTTTTCTATAGCAGCCAAAACTTCTTGGTAAACAGCGTTAGAATGCGCAATCGACGCAATTATCCCTCT
>DAIOHK010000044.1:0-16910 GCA_036744795.1 Bacillota bacterium
TCTCTACATGGAAGTCTTTGTCTTTTACTAAAACGATCTGATCAATTAATGTTCCGTATTCGCGACCAATAATATATAAGCTAGTTTTTCCAGCAGTCTTCACTTTAAAGTAGGTAGTTGCTCCAGTATCCATACCAGCATCCCAGTACCAAACATTAAAGGAATCCTTGCCTCCAGTATTGACTGAATCACCAGGAGCTGAATAGATCCGGGCTGCCCGTTTTCTAGCTTTGCTATCTTCTGGTACAGGAGTAGCTTTGTCAATGCCAATATAAAGGGAGTCAGCATCACCATCTGGGCAGAACATTCTGACCCAAACATACCAATCGCCATCTGACGGAATGTCAAATTCATAATAAGCCATAGCATCTGGCATAGCATTAATACATTTTCCGCCAGAGGCTCCTTCCTTTTCGACAATTTTTACACCGCGATCCATCTTTACAGCATCTTCACCCTCCAAAAGAATAGCGTCTTGAGGAAGAGCTGCCATTGCACTACTGGCTACAAAGAGCAATGATAAAACTAAACTGACCAACAACATTTTGTTTTTCACTAAAATTACCTCCTAAAATTAATATTGATTGGTTTTATACAAAGATTCCAATCTTCCACCCATCACCTCCTAAATTGAAATTTCTTGCTAATAGCCGAAATGTATTATTAAAGAGATGTACAAGCTTCAAACTCAAGTCCCTCTGATTCTTTGCAATCAAAGGAAGGACCTTCATTACCAAGGATTTTTACATTACGGAAGGAAAGATTTTTTGTATTACAACAGATAAAACCTTTTTGCTTCATTGGTTTCAAGTTACACATCATAGCCGGGTAATCAGGAGCAGCTTCCTCCTTCAGTTGTATCGTGACATTATCAAAGTGAACCTCTTCAATTGGCATCTCCGGCAATCCATAGATAAACCCAGCCGCAGTGGTTGCCTCCCGGACAGTAATATTATTAATATAAATTCTCCGAAAGATTGGTGTTTTTTCATCTACCGGGTAGGGGTTCTTATCCCAAACAAACTTTTCCTTGCCGCCATCGCCACAATGGTAGTACATATTCATCACAAAGGGGGTGATAACTCCCTTCATAATGATATTACTAATTCTCAGATCTTCGACTATCCCACCACGTCCACGTCGGGATTTAATCCTGATCCCCCGATCAGTTCCTTCAAAGATACAATTAGTAATGACAACATTTCTAACCCCGCCACTCATCTCGCTGCCGATCACTACCCCTCCGTGGCCATGCACCATTGTACAGTTTACAATGGTAACATTTTCGGTGGCAACACGAAACTTGGACAATTCGACACCCGATTTAATAGCAATGCAATCATCTCCAACATCAATATGGCAGTTGGAGATATGAACATTTTTACATGATTCGGGGTCAATCCCATCCGTATTAGGAGAATTAGCCGGATTTTGAATTGTAACTTTATCAATAGTAACATTTTCACAAAGAATGGGATTCACTGTCCAACATGGCGAGTTAATAATTTTAACTCCTTCAATTAATACATTATTACACCGCACAAAACAGATAAATCTTGGTCTGGCATAATCCTGACTTAATTGCTTCCACCAATACTCGCCTTGCCCATCCAGCACTCCCCGTCCGGTAATAGTCACATTCTCCGCATCCTCAGCAAAAATTAATGGTGAATATAGATCAGCTTCCACACCCTGAAACATCGTATGAATAACCGGATGGGTCTCTTTATTATGGACAAATTTTATTTTTGCGCCAGCATCAAGGTAAAGCGTCGTATTACTTTTAAAATGAAGCGGCCCGCTCAGAAAAACGCCACTAGGTACATATATTGTACCGCCTCCTGCTTTATTACAGGCATTAATAGCTGCAGTAAAAGCTAAGGTATTTATCGTTTTCCCATCAGAGACTGCTCCATAATCTTTGATATTAAAAATGCTCATTTTTTGCTACCACCTTTTATATTAAGGAATTGCATAATGCCTAAAGTAATTATGCAATTCCTTCCCATGGCTATTAAAATTCTTCTTTAAAATTATCCAACAATACCTGTACGTTCGATACTCTCAATAAAGTATCTTTGTAAGACTGCATACAAGATAAGCAATGGTGTAATAAATAGCATCATACCGGCATTATTCAATAGGGAAATGTATTGAGAAGTAAATTGAGCACCTAAAGAATGCGCATAGTTATGAGCTGCCATATCCAAGGTTTGAGAGAGTAGGTTTTTCCCTCCCATATATAATGAAGTAAAATAGTAGTCATTCCATTGCCAAACAAATGCAAACAAAAAGATCGTAACAATGGAAGGAATGGCTCCGGGAAGCATTACAGTAGCAAATGTCTTAAACCTTCCCGCACCATCCACATAAGCTGCCTCTTCCAAAGCCCGGGGCATCCCCTTAAATGACTGGCGCATAATATAGATAAATAAACCATTTTTCATTCCAGTAGCAGTTATAGACGTCAAAATAAACGGCCAATAACTGTTTAGTAGATTAATCCCCGGCTTTGGTAGTAGTCCCCACAAAGTAAAGAAACGAAAATTCAAATAAAGCGGAAGCACAATAATCTGTGGTGGAATTAACAAAGTCAAAATCACCAAAGAAAACAGGAATTTTTTTCCCTTAAACCTGAACCTAGCAAAACCATATGCCACCGTAGTACAAGAGGCAATTTGCAAGCCCGAAACAACCAGTGAAAAGATGAGGGAGTTCATAAAAGCTTTCGGGTATTTCATATGCTCAAACATTGCCTTATAATTATCCCATGTAAAATGTTTGGGAATCCAGTGGACTGTAGAGTCATAAAGGTCCCTTTCCACCATAAAAGAGGAGGAGATCTTGGTCAATACCGGCCGGAGAATGACGAAGGAGACCCCCAATATGATCAAGGTACGAACAATACTCCAAATGATTTTTCTTAACTTGTTGGCCTTTAACCAGCCAAACTTTTTACTCTTCATCTTCTGTTACCCTCCCCATTCTAGCTCATTCCATATAAAAGACGTTTTTGGAGATGATCCCAATTGTAATAAAGAGGATGACTCCTACTACTAGAAAATAAATCCAGCTCATCGCCATTGACACTCCATATCCGGCACCACCAAAAGCATTAGTCTGTATAAAGTCAATCATAGGGTTTGATGGTGAGATAAAGAAATCAACAATTGTATAGACAATATTGGTTAAGATTAAAGGGCTAAGTAAAGGTAAGGTAATCATCCAAAAGTTCTCCCAACCCGTAGCTCCCTCAACATCAGCCGCTTCGTAAAGTGATTTAGGAATGGACTGTAAACCAGCTAAAAAGATTAGAATCTGAATCCCTGAAGCCCGGATCACTTCAGTAACTTTCTCTACTCCTTGAATAATATAAAGTAACAAACCTTGTGGTAATTTCAATTGTAAAAGAAAGTCACTTAGCGTTGACATACTTAACAAATTGGTAAGCCCATAATCAACAGCAGTATCCATCTCTTGTACAAGTGTCATATAGTCGGCCATTTCAATGCGGAGAACTATCTCTGCTCCCAGGATCACCGGGAGAAAAAAGATCACCCTTGCCAGTAAACGTCCTTTGAATTCCTGATTTAATAAAATTGCAGCAAAAAAGCTAAAGATCAAGACTAATGGGACAAAACGTAACATCTTTAGCAAGGTCTCAACCAAAATTCGGGGAAAATCCGCATTAACAAACAGAGCTTTATAGTAGTTTTCCAGACGTACAAAGAACAGTTCATATCCATTACCTGTAATCTCCAGTTTACTCAGGCTAAAAATTATAGATTGGATAAATGGATAAAGTACCATAAAAATAAAGCCTAGTATAAACGGGAGAGTAAACAAATAACCTGCAATTGATTCCCTATTCTCCATCGTCAAGTGGATATCTTTTAACCTTTTCATCGTTATCTCTCCCCCTCCAACCTATAATAACCCTTTCCTGCAATCTCCAACTCTCCAATCTGTACAGGCTCCGCATTATAGTTCACAATAATCATCATCCCATTCTCAAAAGTAGTCCGATAAACATTATCTGCTAATTGCTCATGATTGATAATCTGTTGATTTTGAACATCTCTAAGCACGGAGTTAAGTTGGTAATAAATCGAAAGAGCATCATCAAACCAATCATTTAAACTTCCTGTGAATAGACGGTCAAAACAAGTCTCCTTAACCGCTGCTGACGAGGCATAATAGCCTAGAAAATAAGGGTATCCGCCTGTTTCCAGAAGTTTTAACATTATATCTACCGAATCGGGTGAAAAATTAACCGGTTCGCCAGAAAATGGGATATATCCATGTAAAACCATCTGATAAAATGGAATATCTTTATCTATAATATTATAACCACTACTGGACATAGGAAGATTCAATATATTATCCACATACGGCAGGAGATAAGCATTAACTCCCCTCGCCTGAATCTTGCCCTGTTGATTAAACTTCTCGGTTTGAGTCGTAATAATATCACGTGTTTTTTCCCTAGTTAATTCATTGTTACGTTTGGTAAAATCGGAATTAAGTTGTGTACCTATGTTTTGCAGATAAACACCATTAACATCGTATACAGATAAATCCCTGAGAAAACGGTCTGTAACAGAAGTTAAACGTGATGCGGATAGAATGTAGCAAGTTCCAATCTTTTTTGCTCCAGTAACCGGATCAAAATATATACTATCTAACTGCGGTAGAGCAAATTTTCCATCAAGATATCGCAGGGCATCTCTTCTTACGCTAAAACCATCAAAAGCTTCGTTAGTATAAACATTTGTAAAATCCACTCCTAAAAAGAAGTTAATCTTTTTGGGGTTTAGAAAATCAAGTAAACTTTTGAAATCCCGTTCGCCCCCCAAAACTTTTTCCGGTTTCACTTCTGTGGGAAAAATATGATGTATCCCTCTTTTTTGCCATCCGGAATAAGTAAGATTAATATTACTAATACCTGCCCCGCTTAGCTCCATAATTACTCTTTTAGCCTGGTCAAAAGTTGTTAGAGGCTCTATTACCTCTGTTTTTACCCCCATCACTGGTTTGTAATCATGAATCGCCCCTACTAATTCAAGATAGAAAGGAATTGTTGTTCCGGGGGCTATTTTTTCTAAACCATATTTTTTTACCAGATAATCCCGGTAATACTCAGCCATTCCAGAGTAATTTGCCTTTGCTTCATGTAAGAAGGTATAACGAATCTTTAAATCTTCAGCATATATTTGTTGTTGAAAAACATTAATCACATTTTGTTTCTGTATCCACTGAATTGTTGCTCCACGAGCATCAGGTACTGATGCTTGCAGGCCAGCCTTGTCCTGGGCAATAACAGAAAACTCAGGCCAAACAGTATTATATGAGTATTTACGACCAGAAATATCAGCCTTGATTTTAGCAATCGCATCCCCTTCTTCAATAATTGCGAAGAAAGCTTGGGTATTTTCTTTTAAGCCAAAAACCGGAATATGAGCACCCTTAGTAACAGGCTGTATTTCCTTAGGCTGGGTAAGCCCTAAATCTTTTCCATAAACCATCTGTCCATAGGGATTAGCTGTAATTTTCCCGTTGTTTAAATTAATTAGTGCTCCTGAACCATCAGGCACAAAGATATAACCTTGATCATTTACTCCGGCGGCACCAAAAAAAGGTAATACTTCCACAGAAACTAGAGGATAGGAAGTTTTCTTACCAAACTCATCTAAAACATTAACTGGATACTCAATCTCCGAAGTTGGTATCCTTACCAATAAACTGTCATCTTCTAAATAGTATTCAAGAGGAATTTTAAAGACTTCCACATTTCCTTGAAGCGGATCAAGGTTATATTTTTGGTATTCCATTGAGATCTGTTGGTGATTTAAACCTGCTTGACTAAAAAGTTCAATCATATCCTCCCGATCCCAGGCCAACATATCCTGTTCTCTTTGTTGTAGCATATAAACAGTTTCAGTTGTTAATGGTTCAACATCTTTCGGCTTAATATCACTTTTGCTTTTAATATTGCTCCGGTATTTAATATAATGGTCAACTAAGACTTCTCCCAGGACAGCCTGGTCATTTTCATCAAGATCCTTTTCAGGGGCAACAATCTGATAACCGGCCACAACACCCTTAGCATCTTTCCCTTTTTTTGCAGCCTCCAGTTTGACTAAGAGATAATAATCACTAATTATCATCTGATCAAACTCATCCATTGTGGCTATAGTCTCTTCAAACTTCTCTTTACTAACAATAACCGGTAGATATTCCTCTTGTACCTGTTCCCCTAATATATAATCTACCCTTACACCATTGGTTAATGGTGTGAGCTCAAACTGTCCAAGAGCTATACTCTCATTATAATTATCCTTGATCCTCCTGTTATCTTCCGGATCATAATAATTAAGTATTATCTGTGCCCCTAAAGCTGCTTTAGCATTTCCTCGGGCTAAAGTTTCAACTTCTTCACGGTCAGCAGGATTTGAATACCAAACTTGGCCAGTTTCCCGATCCTGGATAGCTATTTCTGTGGTATTTTTATCCATTAATAAAATCAGATGTTCATTCTCAGCAATGGAATCATAACCTTCGATTTCAGCAGATGCACTGCTACCGACAAATATAATAAGAATTAAAGCTAATAGTAGAGACAGAGGCTTTTGTCGAGTAATACCTATTTTCATCTATCCTTCCCCCTCCCATTATATTCTGAAGGCTAACTCTGTATAGATATCAACTAGGAATCCTAAGAATTGGTTAAACATATCTACAAAAACCAAGCCAATAAAGAGCGACACTACAATCCCGGCAATAATCAAAATTGTAACCAGAATTGTCTTTGGCATATCATAATCATGTGTAACCATCGTACCAAAGAACAACAAGCTTAAAGACCAAATAATCGATACAGTAAAGAAGAAATAGTAGAATGCCCCTTCTTCCAATACCAGATAATTACTTATTAAGGTTAGGGGAATATTGATCAGAATAATAGGTGTCAATGCATAAGCCGAAGCAATAACTATATCTTTAAAACTCCCCTTCCCTTCCATTAAAGTAGTAAGTGACCAGTTAATAGCTGACCATAAGAAGAACGGGAACAAGACACTAACAATCTCCAAAATGATATTTAGTTCTTTTAAATTCCGCTCATTGAAAATAAAGCCAGTATACTGCCTGATTAAAAGATAAGTAAAGACTACTAATGTCAATAAAACCGAAGCAGCTGGTAGATTACCCCGTTTTTCGTGCTTCAGATCCCAGAAGCCATCAAAGGGGTGGAATATAAGATGAAAAGCGTATTGTAAACCTCTTAATGTTCTTTTAATGTTTATTACAAAACCACGTTTATTCATCTCTTCCCAGTATTTAATCTCAGTGGAAATCGCAGCAATTTTGGCTTTTTGTTCTGCAACACTCTTTTCCGGTGTTTTAACAGTAATATAAACAATTGAAATCACTAATAGTACTATTCCTAGCATAATCCAGCCAAAGTTCTTTTCAATTGATTCTTTCCTATACAATCTATAAGCCTTCGAATAATCCGGACGGTTATTCCCAAGTTTAAAGTTACCCATAGCTGCTTCATACTCACCTTTGAGAAATAGAGCATTTCCAATTCCGGAGTAAGCCATATCAAAGTTGGAGTTTTGTCTAAGAACACCTTTCCACATTTCGGCAGCTTCATCATATTTTCCCCGGTTATACAGACCAATGGCAGCATGAATCATCTTCTTATATTCTGTAGGCGTAAAGATTGTTAGCTGATTTTTCTCCGCATCAAGAATAATTAAGTCTTCATCTAAAACATCAATTGCCACTGGAGTCCGGAAGGTTCCAACTTGTTCACCAAGACCACCAAAGACATAGAGGAGATTACCATTTATATCATAGGTGAAAATTCTGCCCCTTATCCGGTCTAAAACACTATAGATCCCAAATTCTCTCGCTTTAATATCAATAAAAGTCGATTTAGGAGCACTGCCTGTAACATAGTCTCCAATCGGTGGTAGAAAATCCTTCTGCCTTAATACATTATCACCTGAGATATTTAACCGTCTAATTTTTTCATCATCCTTGACGGCTCCACCAATAACTGTTGCATAAATAAACCCACGCTCATCAATATCCATATTACTATGCTCTACTGGCAAAAACAGAAGCATTCTATCCTTTTGAGCTTTAGTCCCGATCTTTCTCCAGATATAATCTGCTATACTTGGGGTAACCTTTGGTGCCCCAATAAACCCACGGAATTCACCATCAATACTGAATTCTAATATTCCATCATAGACCCCTGCACAAATTACATAAATCCTGCCATAATGATCTACTCCGATTTTTTGTGGTTTAAATCTGAAATCCTCTGTAAAGAAGCCTTCTGTATCCGTTGCTGGAGAAGTAATCTCTTTAATTAAGCAAGTATTCTCATCAAGAACAATAACCCGTTCGTTTTCATGGTCGGCAATATACATCCAACCATTTGCCCGGACATAAACCCCTGTTGGCTTATTAAAATGATCAATCTGTCCATTGTTTTCAAACTCTTTTACAATTCGTAGAAGCTTCCAGTTTTGATCAAAGCAGAGAATACGATTGTTTATGGTATCAACTATATAAACATTCCCATTATCTTGGACAAAAAGATCCTGGGGACCATTTAAATCCCCTACCCCTAAGTCCCTCCCATTAATCACCTTGACAGGTACATAAGCCTGTGGTGCAGGAACCATTTGTCCCCAAAAATTATAAGTGTAGCTAGGGTATGCAACATTAGTTACATCCGCGTCAACGGAACTCTGAATAAATATTATCAACATTATGGTTAAGATAATTGTTAAGGTATTTTTATTCCTCAATTAACCTCACCCGCCCTATGATAAATTTCCAAATTACTCACCTATTCTCTTTTTTAGATAAATAATTTCTAAAACTTTCAATCTTAGTTAGCAAGACCCGAGGTGCCCATGGTCTCCACAATCTGGCTTTGATTAATTACAAAGACCACAATAGGTACAATCATCATCAAAAGTGTGGTGGCAGCCCCTACCCCTTGGCGAGCCACTCCGCCGGCCACAATCTGGTTTAAGGCATAAGGTAAGGTTTTTAAGTGTTCTGCATAAATAAAGTTTCCGCCAGTCGTCTTCCAAAGGTTCTGGAAGATTAGAATAATCATAGTTAACCAGGCTGGTTTCACTATCGGCATCACAATATTCCAGAAAATCCGAATCTCCGGTGCCCCATCCAGCTTGGCTGCTTCAATCAAGGAATCATCAATCATGGAATCCATAAAATTTTTCATTAAATAAAGTCCCAAGGTTGAACCCCAGCTTGGAATGACCACTGCAGCATAAGTATCAATCCATCCTAAAGAAGCAATAGTAATATAATTGGGAATATTGGTTACTTCTTTAGCAAACATCAGTGAAAGAACAATCATTCCCATAAAGAGCTTAGATCCCGGAAATTTATGTTTAGATAGAGCATAGGCAGCTAGAGAAGCAATTAAAACATTCCCTATCATACCCATAATCACAATAAACAGGGAGTTGAATATATATCTGGACATTGGCACCCAAGATTTGGACATAAGGACAAAAAGGTCCCGGAAATTGTTCAATGTCGGGTTTCTTACAAAAAGTTGCGGCGGAAAAAGAAAAAGTTCATTTAATGGTTTAAAAGCATTGCTAATTGCAAAAACCATAGGTAAGGCCATAAAAGCGGCGCCCAAAGCCAGCATGATAAGAATTGCAATATCTCCCCCAGTAGATCTGGAGATTCTTCGGTTTGTATGTCTTCGCATTTACTTTCCCTCCTTATTCCCCGACTTTATCCAAGAGTTTTTGGACAATCCGTTGGGTTAAAACCATAGTAAAGAATAATACTACTGCAATAGATGAAGCATAACCCATCTCAAACCGGATGGTGCCGTAGTCGTGAAGATGTTGCATAATCGTATGGCAAGCATAATCAGTACTAGGAAAACCTACTAGATTCGTTATTTCATTAGCCGCTGTAAATGAACTGGTAATGGACATTATCGCGCCAAACATCAGGTAACCTCTCATTTCTGGAAGGGTCAAATACCATAGTTCCTGCCAGCGGTTTTTAATCCCATCAATCGCTCCCGCTTCATAAAGCCGTTTATCGATCCCTTGCAGTCCAGCAATGAAAACCAGAAAACTGGTACCAAGGCTCATCCATAGGACGACAATAATAACAATTGCCATCATATAGCTAGGATCCATTAACCATTGAATTGGTTTGTCAATTATCCCCCAGTATAGTAAACGGCCATTTATTAAACCATAGGTATCTCCACTAAACATCAGGGTCCAGATCAAATAGGCATTCCCTGAAATGGATGGGGCGTAAAACAGCAAGGTCAAAAAGGCTCTCACTCTAGGGCTTAGTTCATTAATAAACCAAGCAAAAATAAAACAAGCAAAATAGGAAAGCGGTCCGGTAATTGCAGCGTATAAAAAGGTATTTTTCACCGCAATTAAAAAGACGTCATCTTCCAAAAACAAACGGATATAATTCTGCCATCCCACCCATTTGGGGGGTTGAAGCATATTAAAATAAGTAAAACTTAAGCCAATAGCAATTAAAACAGGTAAAACTGTAAAGACAAAAAACAAGATACCAAAGGGGGCGATAAACAGATATGAAGTTTTATGTTGTTTTATTTCATTTATAAAACGCTGAAATTTGTTCATCTCTCCCTTAGGTAGGATCGATATGTTCATTTCTTTTCCCCCGTTTCTTTAAACAACTTGGGACCGGCTCTATAAACCGGTCTGACAAGTTTGCTTAGAAGTTTTTCGGTAAGACATAAAGTTGACTATTACGAACTAGTTAGAACCGATTTTTTATTTTTCATACGGAGATTTTATATGAGTAAACTGTTGCCAAAAGTTTCTCTTCCACTTTTCATCCAGCTTTTGATAATCAGTTTCAAGACCAAATTCTTCTCTTTTTGCCGCTAATTCTGCATTAATCAAAAGATTATATTCACTGAGGGTCTCACGTGCCGGTTGATAATTAAGAACCACCGCACGGAAAGCCCAGTCAAACATACGTCCTGTATAGTAACTTCCCGGAACTTCCAATGTACCTTCTACATAATCCCATTGGGTCATTAGTTTCTTCCGTTCCTCCACTGTCCAAGGGAGTTGCTTAAATGCTTCGATATTAGATGCTGGATAACGGGCAGCAGCACCCATCAAACTCTCCAATTCACGGGCAAAGCGCACCTGGACATCAGCACTGGTCCACCATTTCAAAAACTCCCAGCCTGCATCTTTGTCTTTGGCTTTCTCCATGATACAGATCGCTGCTCCACCCATATCCATCTGTTTTACTGCCGTTCCAGTCGGTGATGAAGCTAAAGTCCGGTTGATACTACCATCAGCCATTCTCGTTCCCGGAACTAAAGTGAAACCCCATTCTTCCCGAAGTTCCGGAGCAAAGACCACCAACCGGTTATATAATCCATAGTCTGAAATCACAATTGGCATCTCACCCATACGGAATCGGTTCTCAGCATTGAAGGTAATCAATAGGTTATAAAGGGTAAATAATTCTGTAATTTCAGTAAAGGTTTGGATTGCCACTTCAGAGTCGAGATTAGTTTCAACCCCATCTTCTTTATACATCAATTCTCCCCTCTGGTAAAGCCAGGTCTGATAAATTCCAGATCCAATACCTACTGACATATTATTCTTTTGTAGGACAGGAAGAATTCTATAGATGTCATCCCAAGTTTCTGGAATAGAAAGGCCCAATTCCGCCATAATATCTTTTCTATAAAACATCATGGGAAAAGATTGTGCTTGTGGCAAAGCATAGACTTTATCTCGAAAACGGAAAGGAACAAAAGCACTCTTTTTAAAATTCTGAGCAACTTTCGGAAAATCCGGGAATGCTGCTAAATCTGTAATAGCTCCTCTTAAGGCAAAGTTAATCGGGTCAGCAGTATTAAGGCCCATTGCTACATCCGGCCCGGTTCCGGCAATTGTAGCTTTAATTAACAAATCCCCCATTGTGGGTACCAATTGAAGTTGGACTGGAATACCACTTGCTGGCGTAAAATCATCTTCAATCATCTGTTTTAAAGATTGCGCCTGGTCCCGTCCACCACCAATCCATACTTTCAAGGGCTCCCTGCCAATATTTCCATCTTGGGACTCACTCATCTCACCAACCAGGTCATACCGGTAAGTAAAAGAAGCAATAAAAGCCCGGATTTCATGTAATGCCCTCTGGGCAAAAGTCGGTACTGCTTTTGGTAATCTCTGCTCTGGCGAAGCCACAATAATGTAATCAATTTGCAATGGTTGCTCTTTGGTCTGCATTATCCAGGTTCCAAGAGAACCTATGTTGTCACGATATTCACCCAATACCCGAGGAATATATTCATCATCCTCGGCCATTCTGGCAAGTAATAAAGCAAATTTATTAAGAGTATTAGTATGACCTCCAGTTTGGCCGGAAAAGCTTTCAAAATCCTCAGCAAGTTTTTTGATTGTTTCCGCCTGGATCCTAATTCTCTCAATTACCTCCGGAATCCGTTTATCAAGTTGATAGCTACGCATCGGATCAGGAGTTGTGGAAGTAATCATAATAATCCGCCGGTAAATAGTGTTCAATTCGTATAAGCTATCTTCAGTACGTTTCAATATCTGGTTCAAGTTGCCTAAAACCACTTCCATCTTTAGTTCATGTTTGCCTTTAGTAAGGTAAAATAAATAAGGTTCTCCTTCACTATATTCCAGTCTTTTCATTTGATAATGATCAGAATATGGGAACAAAACCGCTGATAACTCAGTAAATGGCAATTCCCCATCAATCATTATTTTACGGTTACTATAAGCCCCAATCTTCTGGTCTTGTTTTCCTTTGATCGCAATCTGATAAAGCCCATCCTTTGGCACATCAAATTCCCAACTAATCCATTGCCCTGCCTGTGCCCATCGGTGCCCGCCAATGGCATTTAAACGGATCTGAGCCGGATGGTATGGTTCAGCAGTAGGATCCCCTTGTTCTGAAACAGGTATTAGCGTTGGATCCGAACGATAATTAGCATCCTGTCCTTGAAGCTTGATGAAAACCTTCTGTGCTGGTTGATAACCATGTTTCTGATATTCGGAAGCTACATCTTCATAAGGAACAGGTTCTTTTTCCTGATATATTTTCAACCAGGCAATCCCCATTGGTTCTTTTCGGGATACTAAGCGAATAGTATTAACCCCTTTTTTGAAATAAAATTTATATGGTTCTTGTACATAACCCAATGAATCGGTAAAGAGAGACTCCTGCCAACGGGGTTTTTCTACCTGTCGGGCACGAATCTCATTACCCATACTATCTTTTTTAGTTTTCGACTGATCTCCCCACACTCGATGAAACTTAAGGTATTGTGCTCCTGAAAACGGACGTTCACCATTAACTAGAATCTCTCTTTCAATTGATGAAGTCCTGCCCTCTACCGGGTAATACTTTGTTTTAATATTGTATAGGCCTTCTTCTGCAATATTTACTTTCCATTCCACATACCCAGTTTCACTAGTGCTTAAGATTTTCCCTTGATAACTACCAAGGTTTTCAATAACCTGTACATCCTCAGCTGCACTATATTCTGCCGCCAGTATAATGGTTTCTTGTTTTGGCCGGGCGGCACCCTGATACTGAGATAAATATTGCTCATAATCCTTCTCCCGAACATAGGCGGTCAAACCTTCCTCCTTATTGGCCGCCAGTGCATTTGTAGCAATACTCAACATAAAAACCAGAATCATTAAAATAAGTAGGAGTAATTTTTGTCTTCCCTTGCTCATACCTAGGTCAGACTCCTTTCCGCTTAATATTTATTAGTTAAAACTGTTAGAGAATCTTTCAACATATGTACAATTTTTTATTAATCAATTTCATTGTTACAATGTATTTTTATTTAATAATTAATTATCCTTTACATTTTTGTTGCCAGTATTTTTCGGAAAGTTATACACTCTTTAATTATACTGTAAATCCTGGTAAAAATCTCATCATTTTTTGCTCAGAAAATAAATACTCAACATATTTTGTCGTGTATTGGCTCGTTTTTGCTAGTTTTTACATGTAAACAATAGAATCTCATCCCAAATTCTATCGAAAATAGATACTATTTCCTAATATTAATTTAGCTGTTTTTATCTATTTTCCTCCAATAATTATAAGATGGAATAATTTCCTTGATATAATCCTATTTGTCAATTTTCATTGACAAATTATCCATCAACAGATACAATTTTTATCATAGTGGGTTAATTGTGTTGTCCCCATATTCAACTATTACGCTACAAAATATTGATAACCTTTCTGTAAGCAGTATACTAATATTCTGTCGTGACCTCAAATTAAGGTAACAACACAATTAAGCTTTAATATAATAATTTCGCTTAATCCTTTAACAAAGGAACGGGGGAACCATTCTGGGTGAATCCGGCTATAGCTGGTAGGGCTAACCTTTCAGTCCGAACCCAACAGCTAACTTCGTAAGCGTGGAAAGGCGGCAATTGCTAAATACCGTCTTTTTTGTTTTTATAAAATCACAAAATAAAAAGTAAGGAGGGGCAGACGGTTGATTTTACGAAAAGAGCTTCCTCTAGAAATTAAAGACTTTTTCGGAAAAATTGGAATAAAAGAAAAAGATATTCTTCTTGCTACCAACTCGGATCTGGATTTGGAAGGTAATTATAAAACTCAATGGTTAGTTTTGACACCAACCCGCTTAATAAATGTTGGATTAGAAGAGACCCTGGTCTGGATCGTAAAGGAATTTTCCATCGACGAGTTTACCTCTGCTCGTGTAGATGGGCGGGTAGGAACCGCTTTTCTTGAAGTAGAAAAGGATGGGAAGTTTTATGAAGTAATCCGTTTTTCGACCGCCCTTTCCTGGAAATTCAGACGTTTTGCCGGTAAAATTAATGACTTAATTATAGGTCACGATATTCTATTTAACTCTGAGTCCCAAGATGAAAAAGAACACTCCCAAAAATGGGGAGAATCATGGCCAACCAACAGAGTCTCTCCCAAGCACTTAAAAAAGGGTGGATTGTTTTTCCGTATATTAAAACTAATAAAACCACACCAGAAAGAAGGATTAATCCTGTTTTTACTTCTTTTGACCAGCATTGGACTGGATCTGGTACCTCCCGGATTAATTAAGATTATAATCGATAACATCTTTGGGAATATGCCCTTTCCCAACTGGTTTTTACCATTTATGCACTGGTTTCCAGCTGACAATAAACTACACTACCTTTTAATTCTAGTTTTTGGATTAGGCTTAATTCAACTGCTACGAAGAGTAATTTATCTTATCACTGGAAGATTAACCACCAAAACAGCAACTCAAGTCGCTTTTGATTTGAGATGTAGCCTTTTCAAAAAATTACAAGAACTTTCTATCTCATTTTATGATCGGAACCAAGTTGAAGAGTTGATAACTAAAACTACTCATGCTGTCGATAAAATACAGAAGTTATTCTCACAACTAACCAGCGTTTTTCTACCAAAAATCCTTTTATTAATTAGTATTGGTATTCTCCTCTTGACAATCAACCTACGCCTGGCTGTTTATACCTTAATACCTGTTTCTTTAGTAATTATCTCTACATGTATTCATTGGTATTATTTGCGTCCGGATCATAGGATATATAGGAATAACAGGTCCAAGCTTAGTAAGTTTCTCTATACCTCGCTCTCTAAATTACAAATAATTAAAGCCTTTGGACAAGAAGAGCGGGAAACCAGGGAACTTGAATATTATAATGATCAACTTAGAAAGTCTAGGATAAAGATTGATCATGCTTCCAGTACTTTCTATCCAATTATTACTTGTGCTTTTGGATTAGCTTTCTTAATTGTTTTATATTTAGGTGGAAAAGATCTCCTTCATGGCGATCTCACCCTTGGTACATTAATAGCCTTTGCTATATATGTAAGGATATTTTATGGATCCCTGACTCAATTAATCAATATAAGCCCGTGGTTTGACTATGCTACAGCAGTACAAACTTTGTTGGAAATCCTTGATTCTGAACCGGAAATCAAAGAGTCCAAACAAGCATTGGATTTTGAATTTACAGGTGCAATAAGCTTTAAAGAAGTTACTTTCGGATATGATAAAAACTTCCCGGTACTAAACAATCTTAATCTTACGATTAAACCTGGAGAAATGGTTGGCATTGTCGGCGCCAGTGGTTCAGGAAAATCTACTATTATTAATCTACTCTGTCGTTTTTACGATCCGGATCTAGGGAAAGTGATGATTGATAATGTTGATCTCAGTGAGATTAGCCCGGCTTGCCTACATCGACAAATTATTCCGGTTTTACAGGAACCCTTTTTATTCCGGGGAAGTATTGCCGAGAACATCGCCTTTGGACGCCCGGATGCCAGTTTCAAAGAGATTATTTCTGCTGCTAAAGCTGCTAATGCCCACGACTTTATCATTAATTTACCCAATGGATACGACACTAGACTAGATGAGCATGGAAGTAGTCTTGCAACCGGAGAAAAGCAATGCATCTCAATTGCCAGGGCGCTGCTGTGTAACCCCAAAATTCTAATCCTGGATCAAGCCGCTTCTTCTGTTGATACAGAAAATAAAAAAGCAATCCAGGAAGCTTTAGCAATCCTGACCCAAGGAAAAACCACCATTGTTATTACGGACCAGCTGTCAACCCTCCGTAATGCCGAGCGAATATTTGTAATCGATGATGGTATGATCCAAGCGATAGGAACTCATCAAGAGTTATCAACATTAAACGGTTTATATAAACGTCTAGTCCGCAGCCAGTTATAATTATCCAAGGATTTCAAAGTTATTGATAGGCTATAGTTGATGGCTAATTGCGTTGTCCCCATATTTAAATATCACGCTACAATATATTGTA
>DAIOHK010000045.1:0-16718 GCA_036744795.1 Bacillota bacterium
ATTGAAACGGCCAGCAGATCACGGGTTGGGTGACAGCAGGTCTTAACCTTCACCGGAAGCCCTTCTACTGTGAAAGAGCTCACTAGTAATCCCCGCCATAAATCAAGGGTTTGATGGATATTTTTTAGGTCACTCATCTTTGCCGGTTTATCATCAGCGATTGTAATCTTAAGTCCAATCCGTCCAAGATGGAGACGGTGCGGGTTCTGCCGTATCCAGTTATATTCTTCTTCCTGTCCTTCCCGACTGGTAATATAACCAACTTTACGACCATATGTATCATACATTTTTAACCGATAATCTTTAATCTCATAACTTTTCTGTTCTCCTGCCGCCGGTATAGTATGCCATCCCCATTGGGACATAGTACAAAGTGGCATTTTCCCTTCATAAGCTTCAGCAAAGGTTTGGAGTCCGGTAGGATCAGCGGTAAAAGCAAACTCTCCATTACCGACGGATAAGGGAGAAGTAAGATCAAACTCTGTTACCACTGGATTGTGTCTTCTAACAAGATCATAGCGGTTAATCAAAATAATAGCCTCCTTTTTTCTTCGTTTCTCTTGCTTCGTGCATTAAAGAATTACATAATTGATTTAAAATTTATTCACATAATATTGATAGCCTAATACAAGTCAAACACTATATATTGCGCTTAAATTGAAATTTCGGTAATTATGCAATTCCCTCAAGTTAAATAGGCAATTCCCCGCAGCTAATTAAAATATAAAACCGGTTTCTTTAACTCTAGAAGGAAGATACCTCATAGTTAAGCATTGAGCATGTAAAAACATTATAATAACCACTAAATAGCTTTTATTTTATATTATACCAGCTTGTAATTATTATATCATTAATCATTCTCTTTTTAAAACTTCTTATCTCGGGAAAACATAATATTTTCCTTTAATATAAAAAGGAATCCCCACCTTCAAGTTTGTCTATAAGACTTACTTAAAGGCAGGAATTCCTTCAATTGTCTACTTTAAATTAAATTAGTTTTCTAATTAATTAACTTTCTAATTTATTTTTTATTAAAGAAATCGTCAATCATACCCTGGACAATTGGTTTAATTTCTGCCATACCAACTGCCGGAGTCTTATCTCCATTAATAATCTCTTTGATGGTAGCTTCAACAATCTTTTCTCCAAAGGCTTCATAGAGATACTTTGATTCTCCAGCCCATTCCTTTTGAATCCGCATAAAGACTTCCGCTGATTCCCGGTTCCGGACGTGGCGTGCCAGTACCAGGTTTAGAGGAACATCATCTTCACGGAAAAGGAAGGCATTTAAAGCAGCCATCGCTTCAGGGTTTTTAGAATTGACCGGCACAATAGCTACTTCCGGAGACCAGTGCGGATAAACATACTTTTTCGCCCGTGGTCCGATTGGCATCGGAACAATGCCCCAATCATCCTTCATTTGCATGTATTTTTCAGCTGTACCAACATAATGCATGTCAAGGGCTACATTTCCATCCTTAAATTTGTCACCAGCAACTGCACCAATCTGTTTCCAGTCCGCATAAAGCTGGATCGCTTCTAATGCCGGACGTTCATCCAACGTAAAGATGGGTCTTCCTGATTTATCATTACGAGTCGTTGCACCGCCATTAGCAACTGTTAAAGCATAGGGACGAACCCGGCCAATACCAAATTGGTCAATTTCCCCATCTCCATTGGTATCTTTAGTTGCTTTTCTAACGATTTCATCAGCTTTATCCCAGGTCCACTTATTTTCTTTATATAATTTATACGGATCAGGTAATCCTTCCCTTTCCAATAGAGCTTTATTATAGAAAGTTACCATACTAGCTGTATTCCAAAGCCCAGCACCCCAGTGGGTTGCACCTATACCATAGGTTTTTCCCCGATATTCCAGGATTTTAATAGATTCCTGTTCCATATGGGAAAGTCCTTCGTAAAACTTTTTCGAAAGGACTTTATCCATCGGATATGCCGCACCTTCAGAAACCAATTCATAATAACCAATTCTGGTCTGAGAGTTCCAAACATCATAAGTAGAATCTCCTGCCATTAAGCGTGCCATATTGGTCTCCGGGGTGTCACGAGTCTGTAGAAAATCAAGTTTACAATTGAATTTCTTCTCCGCTTCTTGGATTCTTCCTCTTAGTTTCGGGTCTTCATTCAGGTTTTTTTGAATTCTTTCTGCTGTCCATGAAATATATGTAACAGTATTTCCACCTAAATTATACGAGGATTTTAAACCCATTTTTGTTAAATCCCTAGCTTGCCCGGCTGGAGTAAGAACTGCCAAACAAACTACAATAGCAACAACCACAAAAAGCAGACTAATCCTTTTCTTCATGATTTTGCCTCCTTATTATTTATTTTTATTGTTCCTGTAAGGAAGTAATTACCACCAACCACCTCCTTAATTTTTTCTATAAGCAAGTAGTTTTTTGCCTTTTTTATAGCAATAATTGTATAAATTCCAGATTATTATTTATAAACCTTCATCCCATAAGTGCTTGTCATGCTTCCTTCGGATGACAATAATCATCGAATACCATAATAATATATTCATCTTTCTTTAACATTAATTATAACAAATTTTTATATAAAACTCAACCCAATAGATAAATAAGATTAACCTTAATGCTATTTTTATGGTTTTTACCTTATATTGTTTTCTGAAATTATCTGGAAATCTCTTCATACTCTCCAGAAAATAAGTAAAATTATGAGCTTAATATTTATAATAATAAACCCCGCCTTTTAGCACTTGTTGCTGTCAATAAGCGGAGTTTTTTAAACTAACTTTTTATCCCCTGCTTTGCTGGGGTGGACGACTACTTAGAAAATAACTCATCAAGTTCTGCCTGGATAATTGGCTTTATTTCAGCCATGGCTACTGCTGGCGTATTATCTCCTCTAACAACCTCTTTTATTACTGCCTCAACGATCTTGCCACCAAACGATTCAAAAAGGTATCTTGTTTCTCCGGCCCACTCCTTCTGGATACGCATAAAAAGTTCAGCCGACTCCCGGTTAGAAACCAGGCGTGCAATCGCCGTATTTAATGGAACATCCTCCTCCCGGAATAAGAAAGTATTCAATGCTGCCATTGCTTCCGGTTGTTTGGAATTAACCGGTACAACAGCAACTTCTGGCGACCAGTGTGGGAAGCAATATTTTTCTGCTCGCGGGCCTCTAGGTATAGGAACTATGCCCCATTTATCCTTCATTCCCATGTAATTCCCACCTGAACCTATATAATGCATATCAAGAGCAGCATTTCCAGTTTCAAATTTGCCGCCAATTCCATCCATTTGTTTCCAATCAACATTAAGCTGTAAGGCTTCCAGTGCTGCTGGTTCATCAAGAGTAAATACGGCTTTACCTGATTTATCAATCCGTGTTGGACTACCATTATTAGCAACAATTAAAGCCCCCGCAATTACTCTTTGAATACCCCATTGGTCAATTTCTCCGTCTCCATTTGTATCTTTGGTTACATTTTTTATGATCTTAGTTGCTCGATCCCAAGTCCATTTATTCTCTTTATACAATTTATATGGATCGGGTAACCCTTCCCTCTCCAGTAAGGATTTATTATAGTATACTAGTAATGCTCCTGTATTCCATAAACCTGCACCCCAGTGGGTAGACCCTATGCCATAAGTATTTCCTTTGAATTCCAGAATTTTAATTGCTTCCTGTTCCATATGGGACAGACTCTGATAAAACTTAGCGGGCAGTATTTTATCCATTGGATAAGCTGCCCCTTCCGATACCAATTCATAATAGCCAATCCTGGATTGGGAGTTCCAGACATCGTACCCCGAATCTCCTGCCATTAGTCTCGCCATGTTAGTAGCCGGTATATCGCGGGTCTGCAGAAAATCAAACTTACAATTAAACTTCTTCTCGGCTTCTTCAAGCCTCCCTTTGACCACTGGATCATCATTAAAATAGTTTTTAATTCGCTCTGCTGTCCAGGAAACATAAGTTACGGTATTTCCCCCTAAATCATAAGAGGATTTCAAACCCATTTTCGATAGGTCCCTAGCTTGACCCGCCGGAGTAAGTAAAGTCACAAATATTCCCAACAACACTAGAACTGAAACAAAAATACTAACTCTCTTCTTCATTTTGCTCCTCCTTCTTTGTAAACCTAATTTAATAAATCACCTCAAACAACCCTCATTTACCACCCCCTGTAATAATATTATAAACATCTTGTTTAATTTTTGTAATAAATTAATTTGTTTTATAATTATACCAGATTTCCAGAAGAATTTATTAATTGAGGGAATTGCATAATATCGTCAAACCATTAACGGTTAAAACCTCCTATTTATCAAATTCTGACAAATAACAGCGTGAATAATATCCCTATAAATGGTAAAAATATAGGGATTATACTCCTTTTTCGATATGATTAAGTGCAAAACATACCATACCGGAAAAGGAGATATCCCTAGTTAAGTTTAGGTTTTTAAATTATTATTTATTATATAAATCATCAAGCTGGGCTTGGATAATTGGTTTAATTTCTCCCATACCAACTGCCGGAGTTTTGTCACCATTTATAATCTCTTTAATAACCGACTCTACTATCTTGCCGCCAAACGACTCAAAGAGGTATCTTGTTTCTCCGGCCCATTCCTTTTGGATACGTGTGAAAAGCTCAGCCGATTCCCGGTTGCGGACGTGTCTAGCCATTGCCGTATTAAAAGAAACATCTTCCTCCCGGAAAAGAAAAGCATTCAAAGCCGCCATCGCTTCCGGTTGTTTAGAATTAACTGGAACAATAGCAGTCTCTGGAGACCAGTGCGCGAAATAATATTTTTGGGAACGCGGACCTCTAGGTATAGGAACGATACTCCATTCATCCTTCATATTCATAATATCGGTTCCTCCTGAAATACCACCCATGTATAAAGCAACGTTTCCATCCGCGAATTTGCCACCAACTCCGCCCATTTGTTGCCAACCCGTGTAAAGTTCCAGAGCTTCTAGAGCCGCGGGTTCATCAAAAGCAAAAACTGGTCTCCCTGTTTTATCAAACCGGGTCGTATTGCCAGCATTAGAAACAATTAAAGCAAAGGGACGAACCTTGTAAACACCCCATTGATCAATTTCTCCGTCACCATCTGTATCTTTCGTTGCTTTTTTGATAATCTCCGTCGCCTGATCCCAAGTCCATTTATTCTCTTTATACAATTTATATGGATCGGGTAATCCTTCCCGTTCAATCAGGGATTTATTATAAAAAGTAACAACTGCTCCTGTATTCCACAATCCGGCACCCCAATGTGTGGACCCTATACCATAAGTATTTCCTTTGAATTCAAGGATCTTAATTGCTTCCTGTTCCATATGGGACAGGCTCTGATAAAATTTAACAGGCAAAATTTCACCCATTGGATAAGCTGCCCTTTCAGATACCAATTCATAATAGCCAATCCTGGTTTGGGAGTTCCAGACATCATACCCCGAATCTCCTGCCATTAGTCTCGCCATATTGGTGGCTGGTATATCGCGGGTCTGCAGAAAATCAAACTTACAATTGAACTTTTTCTCAGCTTCCTCAAGTCTCCCTTTGACTACCGGATCATTATTAAAATAGTTTTTAATTCGCTCTGCTGTCCAGGAAACATAAGTTACGGTATTTCCCCCTAAATCATAAGAGGATTTCAAACCCATTTTCGATAGGTCCCTAGCTTGACCCGCCGGAGTAAGTAAAACTATAAATATTCCCAACACTACTAGAACTAAAGAAAAAACACTAATTTTCTTTTTCATTTTGATCCCCTTTTCCTTTTTTATAAATTACTTATCCAATTTATTTTAATAAAATAGACCTAAAACAAACCGCCATTTACCACCCCCTTAATACAATAAAAACCACTTAGAAAATACAGCTCAAACTTCGTCGCTGTCGCTTCGTCGTCAGACAATCTCATTTATTTTGAATCTAATTTATCCATTATCACCAATAATCCTTGCTAAATCCAGATAATCTTCATTCTTATTATTGTATTACATAAGAATGACCTACTTCTGTTCCATATTTTGAAAAATAAACCTAAGTGCAAATTCCATGTATATGATTAATTTAACGGCTAAGGATACATAAAGAAAATACATCCTTAGCCATGAAATAAAAGCTATTAAACATCAATTTTTTAATTCAAAGCTAATATTTTCCTGTCTTAACTTCATTTAAGCCTAAAATTTTTGTATAATTTGATATACTATAAGTCTCTCCACCAGTTGCCATAAAAGTTATGATAGTACCATCATCATTAAGAGTTGATTTTACTTTATTACCACTTTCATCTCTTACTGCTGCAAACATGCTATAAGGATTTCTGACACTAATCTTACCAGAGTACTTAGGTTTTAGTGTAACCTTGACTGGAATACTATCTTCCCACTTTACTCCTACTTCAATATTGCCTCTTGCCTTAAAACCTTTAAATTCACCAGCAGGCCACCTTTCTGGAAGTGCAGGTAAAACATCTATTGTACCATTGTGACTTTGCAAAAGCATTTCTGCTATACCTGAAGCTGCACCAAAGTTACCATCTATCTGGAAATTAGGATGCTGATCCATTAAGTTCGGTGAAGTACGTGTCCGTATAAGTTGATCAAATCTTTCCAGAGCTGTGTCTCCATCTAATGCTCTTGCACTGAGATTCATTCTCCAGGCCAAACCCCAACCCTGCCCTGAACCTGCACTTCTTGCTGCAAGAGTTTTTTTGAATGCCTCATATATTTTCTGTTCATCAGGATCATTACTATATGCATTCAAATGAGTACCGGGGTATAATTCCCAAAGATGTGAAGTATGTCTATGTCTTGAAATATTTGATGCATCATGTTTTCTAAGGCCCTCTACTTTTCCGCTAAAAGGATCTTTTACCATCCAGGTATCACCGCGAGAAAAATCAAAAGAAACATCACCGCGAACCCATTCTTTTATATAACCATTTTCATCAATTAAATTCGGAGCAAGTTTACCTTTTTCTACCGTAAAATATCCCTCTGTAGGTAGTTGACTTTTGATCTTATTTAAAAGATCACTATCTTCATTTGCTTTTCCCAAAATTTTAGCTGCTTCAAGAGTTGTATGATAAAGATTTCTGATCAACTGAGTATCCATTGCAGGACCTGGCTGTACACTACCTTGTTCCGGTGATACTGAGGCAGCAGTAATTAAGTATCCTGTTAAAGGATCAACAACTAAGAATTGTGTAAAAAAATCACAGGCACCTTTCATTAGAGGATATATTTCCACCAGATATTCCTTATCTAAATTAAACTTGTAATACTGCCAGGCGTGATCCAACAACCAAACCCCGCCTGTCGGCCAGACACCAGCAGTAGCATTATCAATTGGTTGCGTTCCCCGCCATAAATCGAAATTATGATGCATTACCCAGGGATCGCTAGGTTGATATGTATCGTCACCTCTTGAATTTGTAATTGCATACTGTTCCCTTGCTGTAATACTTCCACTTTCCGCCAGATCAGGCAATACTGCCAATAAAGGTTTTTCGCTCTCTGCAAGATTTAATGGTTGAGCTAACCAATAATTCATTTCTGTATTTATATTTATTGTATATTTGCCACTCCATGAAGGACTAAGTGACGGGTTCCATTTACCTGTTAGATTTAAGGGCTGACTTGTTGAAATTCCTTTTTCAGAATCAGCATCCCGTGAGCCTGAAATTAATAAATACTTACCATAATTAAACATAAGGGTAGCAAGTTGATTATCACCAGCTGTAAAAGATGATAGAGGGGTATTATTATTAACACTATTTCCTGCCCCAATAGTAAAACCTTCTATATCATCTCGCATAGGAAAGTCAGGGTTACTAGCCAAATTTTTTCTAACTCTTTTTTCTGTCGGTGTTCCTGATTCATCTATGCTGTCAATATTTTTTAGAGTTAAAGATGAACGATTGAAAAGTGATCTAAAATCAGTTAGATGTCTATTTTTAATTTCATTATAACTTTTGCCCTTTAAATTTAAAATATATCTATTACAAACATTAGCCGGTTTTTCATTATCCAATTTCAAATAATTAACATAATTACTTGCACCAACTATATAGACTGTTGCCTGATTTGTATCACTAACATTGATTTTTTTATTATCTGAAGAAATAGAAACTATTCCATCTGTATCAACTGTAAGTCGGGCTTCCATTCTTATCAGGCTCTTTCCTCCAACTTCATTTTGGTTACCATCTTTAACTTTTGCTGTAACTTTAATTTGGTTATCAGTTACCTTACTAAAGACCGGGTCATTTAAATATGTATGAAGTTCTGCTGTAAAATTTAAAGGATTACCATCTGATTTTATATTAGTTACAATTACTTGATCAGGATAACTGGCAAATGATTCCCGTTTATAATGTGTATTATTGTAATCATAATCAATAGTAACTACACCATCTCTCATATCAAGACTTTTAGTATAATTTTCAACCTGACTGTTTTCTTGTCCAAAATCCAGATAGAGCTCAACGAAAGACTGATACGCCTTCTGCCTTTTTGGGTTTCCTAAAAAGTATTTTTCGATCATTGAATTTAAGTTATACCTATGTTGAACAGCCTCTAATTCCTCTGAATTATCTACATTTAATGCCATATTAGAAACACTTTTGTTTTTAAACTCAGGAAAACTGTTTTGGAATCCTTCATTACCTACCATAGCTGTACTTGATCCTATCTCAGCAGGAGTACCATCTTTATTTGCCCCTCGATAAAATTTCCAACCATCTTTTCTACTTCCACCTGTTGGTTCTCCTGTTGCTAAATCTATATAAGGTGAACCAGCCCAGACAGTATCTTCATTAATTTGAATTAATTCCTTATCAACAGCACCCATAACCATTGCTGCCATTCTGCCATTGCCTATTGGATAACCGTGCGTCCATAAAAACTCGTAATATGCCCATTCAGTTAATTCATCTCCTGCTCTCCCATAAGGTGATTGAATTCCTGTTGAAGTTTTATTACTCATATTTGGAGACATATCTGCAAATCCTTCTTCAATCATTTGGTCTGTCCACATCACATACTCCGGATCAAAAGATCTTTTCACATCTTCCGCATAAATTATATTTTTTTTAAATATCATACAGCTTAAAAGAATTACTAGACATAATACCTCACATATATTTTTCATATTCATTTTATCACTCTCCTTTTGGATCCTTTTACCTGTTTCCTATAAATTTTTATTATGGTTCATTATTATTGGTTAAATAGCTCATCTATTTTAGCTTGAATAACAGGTCTTATTTCAACCTACAGACTATAAGATCACATCTTGTATCGATTTCCTTTATCGGATACGGTATTAGCGAAACGTTCTTTTCTCTGCTAAAAAATTATACTAATTTAGCAATAGAGTCTTTAATAATCACTTCTGTTTTTAACCTATGCATCAAGGGAAAGACACTTAAATCTCCGGAAAGACGCTGTAAGAGAACAGTCGCAATCGTCTCCGCAATTTGTTTCATGGGTTGCACCACTACAGATAGAGCAGGTTTAACAATTCTGGCTAATTCTAAATTATCAAAACCAATAAATGACAACTCGTTTGGGATATTCACATTACTTTCATTGATCGCAACAATCGCCCCTAAAGTCATCTCATAATTAGTTACATACACAGCAGTGATGGGAGGATCTATTTTTAATAATTCATTCATCTGAATGTAACCACTTTCCAAATAATAATCACCGTATCTAATTAGCTGGGGATCTATTTCCATATGATAATCTTCATGAACTCGAAGGTAACCTTTTAGCCGTTCTTGAGCAGTGTAAATATTTTTAGGTCCAATAATGATTCCAATCCGTTTATGTCCTCGAATAATCAATTGTTCTACCGCATTATAAGAAGCATTAAGATTATCAACCAATATTGCATCGCAAACTACATCCTTGATTAATCTATCCAGTAAAACCACTGGAATATTTTTAGCTTTTAATTCTTCCAATTCACTTCCATCCCAAGCTAAAGGCATCATAATAATTCCATCCACCATCTTGTCAATCAGGAAGCTTAATTTTTCTTTTTCCAGTCTCGGATCTTCTTTATAATCACATACTATCGTACTGTACCCCTCTTCTAATAGAATACTTTCAATATTAGAGATAATACTTGTACAAAAGATATTTTCTAAATTAGGGATCAAAACGCCAATAGTCATCGTTCGGTTGGTTTTTAATGCTCGGGCAATCTCATTTACTTTGAAATCTAATTTATCAATTGCTTCTTCAATCAGCTGTCGGTTATGTTCTAAAACATTTCCACCATTCAAATATTTGGATATTGTCGATATAGAAAGTCCCGTATATTTAGCAACATCTTTAATTGTAGCAATAACCCATCACCCTTTTCGCGAAACGTTTTACTTTAATTTTATATTTAACTTATATTTTTGTCAATAGCAATATACTTTTAATCTTAAGGCGCCTAATCATAAGGAATTGCATAATTGGTTGATTTAAGATTTGACCACAATAGCCTCACTAGGGATTGTCTATAGTTTACGTGCATTTTGATTGAAGAGGTCCTTTGTAAATTAGACAATCCCCTCGAATTAAAGTTAATCGCTTTATTGTGGTCAAATGGATGCCGTAGGTAATTATGCAATTTCCTCAATCAATTTATTATAATCTCTCTTGCTTTAAATAATCTTTAAACATTTAACTGGGTTTAGAGCAAAAAAATGAGCGAAACGTTTCGTTCGAATAGTAGGACGAGGATCTCTAATCTATCTGTTTAAATCTTCTCCTTCAATCGCTGCATGAAGAGCTAATAAAGCAACTGGCTCAAACTGATTAAAACAAACATAATCATTATTTTTATTGATAAAGAAACCATCTTTAAAGGAGGTTTTTACTAGATTATCACCAATTATCCTTGCTAAATCCAGATATTCTGCATTCTGATTACATTTATACAATTCAAGTAGAGCAAGGATAAAAACAGGATCAGCAACAGTGTTTTTTAAATTAAGATTAGCTTCCTTACCCGGAAGCAATCCGGGATCACCCAGTCCATAGTAGCAGGAAATGTTTCTAACCATCTCCCAGAATTCCGGTTCTCCAGTTAATCTATAAGCTCTGGCATAAGAAAGCATAAATTTGCTATCCGCCGGGTACCCTTTGATTATCTTACCTTTTTTCCCATAATATCCATCACGCGGTAAAACATAATCGGTCAAATCAGCACCATTGGCAATCATAGGCCTAAACATATTGGCCTTTTCAATATAGGCATGTTTTTTAAACATCAGTAGTGCTTCTCTGGACCATTCCATAAATTCACCGGCCCCTTCACCGATCTCCTCGTATAATTTTAGCTCCATTGCTACATTTAAAAAATAAATACATGCTGCTTGACGGGATAGAAGCATATATCCCTCTAGAGCCTGCTCACCAAATTCTGGCCCGAACTGCCTTTGAGCCCGGTCACCAAAATAGGATAAAGTATTACGATCATCCGTAGTTTCCATTCTTTTTTTAGCCTGCGTAAATTGGTACGACCCTAGTCCTGTCTCTGGATGCCTGGCTTTTTTATACATTCCTGCCAGCCTTTTAGACCAGATTAATGCTTCCTTATTTCCAGTGAACTGAAACAACCTGGCCGCCGAAAAGATCAGATCATTTCCTGTATTTAGAAAAGATAAACCAATAGTTGGACGGAAGGGTTCCGGATTATTGAAATCATGCTCCCATAGTTGCCCTATTTTCTTTCCATACTCTCCATGCCGGGAAATCTCAAGATTATCCCAGTCAAAAACATGAGCATTCCAAAAAGCTTCTATAAATTCCCCGGTTACTTTTTTGTTTATGGCAAACATTAGATCGTAAAAGGGTAGAACATTTTTTAATTCATGTGTGTGACCGATTGGTTCTAAGGTTTCTAAATTTATGGCATCATGGCCGCCCCAATGTAATAATCCGCAACTCTCTTTCAAAAATTGGTAATGGTAATTGATTTCTTCTACCGCTGCTTCCTGGTAAGTCTTCTCTCCAGTTAAGTAAGTTAAAAATGTTAAGGTACGAAATAAGTTCTGGTGTTGGGCCATATTAGATAAGATTACTTCTTTACCATCCTTCAGCCTTACCTTTACAGGTTTCTTGGTTTTAAGAGCAATTCCATCAAAGAAGAGTGGTGCTTTTTTATAAGTATTATTGTTTCTTTGATCAGCTCTTCCATACTTTAATATATTATCAGCATACTCTTTTACAGCCTTAAAGCGTTTTCTATCTTTTGTATTTATAGTGCTGATTTTCGGTACCCCCTTACATTATTTTAGCTTAGTACTAGTTTTTTAAAGCAAGCATCATCGAATTACTCCCTTAATCCTTTAGCTTCCTGATAGCTAGTTCTGCAACCATCTTTTGAAAAACTCAAAGGTTTTTTCTCCATTCCATCGGTGGACACCATCAAATATATGATGGTAGAGTTTTTGTTCACTACCGTATAATTGATAAGCTCCCCGGGTAATCTCCACCTGTTCGCGAACATCTTCCAATCCCCGTGCCCCATTTAGTGGATCCTTGGCTCCACTTTCAATCAGTAATGGCCTTGGGGCAATCAAAGCTCCTAAATCGCCAACATCAATATACTCCCAAAGATGCGGTATATAATTACATCCGCATTTGTTTGTTTTAAAAATCGTTCCTTTAAACCCATGAAAATAACCACTTACTACCGCACATTTGACTCTGTCATCTAAAGCAGTAAGCCATAGGGTCTGCCACCCGCCTCCGGAAAAACCGCAACAGCCAATTGCCTCTGAATTACAAATACTACAAGTTTCAATATAATCGATCAGACGCTTTAAATCCCAAGTCCACATCCCCATAAGTGATTGGCCTAAACTGATCGCTATATTATTCAGTTCATTACAGGAACTCCCAAGCACCTCTTCAGGTTTATTCCCTTGGAGCATTGATTCCCGGCGCTCACCGGCTCCTCTAGCATCGGGGCAAAAAACAACATAACCCTCCTGTACCAATTCGGCGCCATAATCCGCATTATATTTTTTTAACCCCTCTTTAATTGGGAGAAGCTCTGTTCTACCAGCCACCCCCTCTTTGCCACCTCCACCGTGACCATGAGGGGCAATAATACAAGCCCTTTTTTCCTGTTCTTCCAAATCATCCGGTATTAAAACATAAGTTGGCATCCAAACATCCGGCTCAGTTTGGATGATCACTTTTTTCCTAAGATAACCATCGCATTGCTCAACCTCTAATACTTCTGGTTTTAAGTCAGAAGTCTCCATTTTAGTTAAACCGGAAATCTCACTGAGAACCTTCCTCAGCCTTTCCTTCCATTCTTGATGTTCTTGAGTACTTTCTGCTGCAAACCCAAGTTTTCTACTGTTTTTATCATAGACTTTTAATAAATGCTCTTCAATCGTATAATACCTTTCTTTACCTTTCGAACTCACTTTAACATCCTACCTTTCCTTTAAATGATTTTTATTTTTTAAATCCACCTTACCTTACTTCTCGTCAAATTACCAAGGATGATAAAGTTCCAGTGGCAAAAATAGTAACAAATTAAACGTGGTCCAGACTTATCAAGTCCATTACTTTTACAATAAGAAATACTAAAATGGTAATTGACATTCGCTGTTTCATTTCCGATATACCGAACCAAATCTTTCATAGCAAGAAATTTTCTTTTTTCGTTCATGCTTTCCCTCCAGTAACAAGGCTTAAACAGCACTTATAGCTTATTAAACAATTTCATAATTAATTACTTCATATAAAGAAAAGGAACTCCCACCCTTAGTAGTACTACTCATACTACCTAAGAGCAAGAATTCCTTTAGCTGTCTACTTCATAACTAACCAGTTCCCTAGTTATTTCTTATTAAAGAAATCATCAAGTTGAGCCTGGATAATTGGCTTAATTTCTGCCATACCAACTGCTGGGGTCTTGTCACCATTAATAATCTCTTTAATGGTAGCTTCAACAATCTTTTCTCCAAAAGCTTCGTAGAGATACTTTGATTCCCCAGCCCATTCCTTCTGGATCCGCATAAAGACTTCTGCTGATTCCCGGTTCCGGACGTGGCGTGCCAGTACCAGGTTCAGAGGAACATCATCTTCACGGAAAAGGAAGGCATTTAAAGCAGCCATCGCTTCAGGATTTTTGGAATTGGCCGGCACAATAGCTACTTCTGGAGACCAGTGCGGGAAAACATATTTATTAGCTCGCGGTCCCATTGGCATCGGGACTACGCCCCAGTCATCTTTCATTTCCATGAATTTTGTACCTTCAGAGATACTATGCATGTCAAGGGCTACATTTCCATCTTTAAATTTGTTTCCAGCAACTGCACCAATCTGTTTCCAATCAGTATAAAGCTGGATCGCTTCTAATGCCGGACGTTCATCAAGTGCAAAAACGGGTTTACCTGATTTATCATTCCGGGTTGCGGCACCACCATTAGCAACTGTTAAAGCATAAGGACGAACCCGGCCAATACCGAATTGGTCGATTTCCCCATCTCCATTGGTATCTTTAGTTGCTTTTCTAACAATTTCGTCGGCCTGATCCCAGGTCCACTTGTTTGCTTTATATAATTTATATGGATCGGGTAAACCTTCCCGTTCCAATAGAGATTTATTATAGAAAGTTACCATACTACCAGCATTCCATAGACCGGCACCCCAGTGCGTTGCACCTATACCATAGGTTTTACCACGATACTCAAGGATTTTAATAGATTCCTGTTCCATATGGGAAAGTCCTTCGTAAAACTTTTTCGAAAGAACTTTATCCATCGGATAAGCTGCACCTTCAGAAACCAATTCATAATAGCCAATTCTGGTCTGAGAATTCCAAACATCATACGTAGAATCTCCGGCCATTAAACGTGCCATATTGGTCTCCGGGATATCACGGGTCTGCAGAAAATCAAGTTTACAATTGAATTTCTTCTCGGCTTCTTCTATTCTTCCGCGTAGTTTTGGATCTTCATTCAAGTTTTTTTGAATTCTCTCCGCTGTCCAAGAAACATATGTAACGGTATTTCCGCCTAAATTATAAGAGGATTTTAAACCCATTTTAGTTAAATCCCTAGCTTGACCAGCTGGAGTAAGAACCGCCAAACAAACTACAATCGCAGCAATCACTAATAATAAATTAATTCTTCTTTTCATGGTTTTGCCCCCTTAATTTATTTTTTGTTCCAGTAAATAAACAATTATCCACGAACCACCTCCTCTGTATATAAATAGATTTTGCTGTTTTTAGATAACAATAATTATCGAAAATGCATAATCTTATTTATAAACCTTATATACCATAAAGCTTGTCATACTTTCTTTAAATAGCAATAATGATCGAACATCTGCTATATAGATTTCATCTTTTCTTTAACATTTATTATAACAAATTTTAAGAAAAGACTCAACCTAATGGCTAAATAAGAGTAATTATAAAAAAAAGCCTTTTCCCTCTATCCTCTAGAATGAAAAGGCCTCTCTTATTTTTACTTCAGAGTGAAGCCTGCCAACCTCCATCCACGTAGACAGTATGACCGTTTACATAGTTAGAAGCATCAGAGGCTAAATAAATAGCAGTTCCGATTAGATCCTCCGGTACGCCCCATCTTCCCAAAGGAACCTCCTGCTTTACCCAGGTATCAAACTCTACATCTTTCTCCAGTTTTTTGGTAAGATCAGTACTAAAATACCCGGGGCCAATGGCATTAGTTTTAATATTATATTTCCCCCATTCGGTAGCCATCGATTTCGTTAGCATTTTAAGTCCACCCTTAGCTGCACAATAGTTACCAATGGAAGGGCGGGCCATTTCAGCGTTAAGAGAAGTAATATTAATAATCTTCCCTTGCCTTCTTTTAATCATATTTGCTGCCACCAACTGTGAAACAAGAAATACCGAGCTAAGATTGACATCAATAACTTTCTTCCAGTCCTCGTAAGTGAGTTCCTCTAAAGGAGCTCTCCGCTGAATGCCAGCATTATTGATTAAAACATCGATTGGTCCAACATCCCGTTCAATTTCTATAACCGCATTCTTGACAGCAACTTGATCCGAGACATCAAAAGCATACCCTTTGGCTTTCCCTCCAGTCAGGCGTATAGCCTCAACAGCTTCCTGCACCCTCTCAGAAGTACGGCCATTAATAATTACAATCGCCCCCGCATCAGCAAAACCTTCCGCTAAAGTACGTCCAAGGCCGCGGGTTGATCCGGTAATTAAAACTACTTTTCCCTTAACAGAAAATAAATTCTTCATCTATCTTTTCTCCTCTACCAGCCAAGCTGATCAAGATATGCTTCTAGATTTACCTTACTCGCTGGTTTTGCCCACGAAGCCCCAACTTCACTGGGAAGGAACTGTCGTTCGTAACAGTCTTTGATTACATCTCCCAAACCTTTAACATAAATAGCTTCTTCCCCTTTTACCATCAGTTCAGCGGGGAAGTTTGTAATTCCGGCTTTTTGAGCACCATTGATACAAACTGTATGAGAAAGTGCTGCCTCAATACCACAGGGGATAGAAGTACCGTTTCTTACCGCATCAATACAGATCCATAATTTTCTTCTTCGGTTTAAAAAGGGATCACCATAATGCTTGGTGGTACCATCATTAAAGACTGCTCTAATTTCGCCCGTACCATCTTCTTCATCATAATAAACTGTAGCTTTGTCAAACTCAAAACAAA
>DAIOHK010000046.1:0-15756 GCA_036744795.1 Bacillota bacterium
TACAGAGTAGCCCTGGTTCCATTGCTTGTTGATAGATGACTTTACATTCGTAGTGTAAATCGCATTCCTGAATAACCGGAGTTGATAAAGATTTACCTTCTAAGGGTGTGAAATGGCATTCCTTAAACTTATCTAGATCCCGGCCCGATTGTTGACCGCAGATCAAAAGTTCTTTTTTCAGATCTTTAGTCCGGGGTAGGCTTACTGTAAACTCTTTAGCTTTTTCCAGTAAGCTATATGTATATCTAGAATAGCGTACCATGACCATGAGAACAGGTTTGCCCCACATATAGCCGATATTTCCCCAACCAATCGTCATAATATTGGCCTTATTATTGTCTTTAACAGTTAAAAAAGCTCCACCACTGGCTAACTGAGTAATCACTTCCCGGGAATAATCGTTAAAAGCTACATCTTTATGCATTTTCCACCTCCAAATTTTCTTAAAAACGACTTAATGCTTGTCGTTCGAGTTCGATTCCAGTTGGAAAATAATTAGTAGTAAGTATTCAAACAAGCGACGAACTATGAGTGGCAAGAGTATCGTGGATGAATTTTTGCCTTTTGAGGAGAATCTAACTGATACATTTTTGAAACCAGTATTTCTCCGGTTTCATTTTTGGCTTGAAATACTATGGTATCTTTGTAAAAATAGTTTTTAGGAATAGAGAACAAATAGAGTGAAGATCTTCTATTAGCTTTAATTATTATGTAATACCCCCGGTATTTTGCTTCTATGGGTTCGATTCCTCCTGCTAGTACTAAAAGTTTATTGCTATTAAGTTTTACTTCAGGGAGCTGAACTCCAACGTTCTCCAAAATTAAGTGTTTTCTTAACAGTATTTCATTGCCGATTAGGAAAAAGGTTCCGATTAGTAGGTTATCTTTCCGGAATAGTATATCCAAAGAAAGCGGGATGTACTGTACCGCTGGGTAAGGATATACTTTATTCATTTGGCACCAACCTCCAAGCTTCCTCGCATTTAATGTTTTTTTATTCTATGCAGATCGTAGGTTGGTGGTGCCAAAGTCCCTGGTTAACGAGAAACTGGAATGCCTGGTACCAGAATAGGATCCTCTAAAAACTTAGTTTCTTTATTTTTATCTCTTTCTTCCTCATTATTTATTTCGGAAGAATCCTCTGCTAAATGCCTAACAATTTGATACTTATTTGGTTCTTGAGCTGGGACGACAGTAGACTTTTGGTTAATGGTTATACCTTGGGGCTGATTGGTAGGAAATAGATAAAAAGAAGTTATCAAAAAAAGAAAAGCACAACCAGCAGTCATTAACAGTCGTTTACACCAGACAAAAGGATGATTAGTAAATTCATTAGCAATCATTTCTTGGTAATAAAGATGAAATTTCGAAAAGGGATCTAAGTTGGGTATTGGTGGTTCTAGATTTCCAAGAACTCTTTTAATACAATTTAATTCTTCATAGTTTTTTGCACATGAAGGGCAGTTAAAAAGATGATTTCTGATTAGCCGTCGTTCTTCCGGAGAGAGTTCTAAGTCAATATAGGCAGAAAGAAGGTTCTGTACACGATGACAATTCATTTCACTTTTCCCCTTTCCCCGCTGAGATACGGTCGGAGGTATTCACGGAGTAGACGGCGTCCCCGGTGAATACGAGAGCGAACCGTTCCCAGCGAACATTGGAGGATATTACTTATTTCCTCATAAGAAAAACCCTGTATGTCACAGAGAACAACTGCAGCTCTAAACTCTTCCGGTAAACGAAGAAGAGATTGCTGAATGGTTTCCCCTAATTCAAGCCGGAGAGCAAAATCCTCGGGTAATAAAGAATGATCAGGGACTTCAACTTGTTTCGGCTGGTCAAAATAAGGTGGAGCTTCATCCAAAGAAGCAACAAAAGGGCGACGTTTCTTTTTACGATAACTATCTATAAATGACCGATAAATGATCTGGTAAACCCAACGATCAAAGGCAGTCCCCAATTTAAAACGATGAAATGCACGATATGCTTTTAGTAAACCCTCTTGGACTAGATCTTGAGCATCATCATGATTACCAGTCAAACGATAGGCAAAATGGTAGAGGGCTTTTTCATGAGTTCTAACTAAGTTTTCAAACTCTTCTAAAGCATCCGGTGCGGGTTTGGTCAGAGATAAAGTCTCAGTTCTAATCATAGTACCAATTCCTTCCTGAATACGATCTCTTACCAACATTTTACCGCTGAATAAGTTTTATGTCAAAAGCAGGTTTTGGTTATTCATCCTCTGGCCTTGCTTCTAGTACTACATCAAACTTTTTAAATTGATTATCCCGCCAGACTAGAAGGGAAAGTTTTTCTCCAATTTTCTTTTTTTGAATAAGCGAAGCTAGTTCTTCTCCAGACTTGATCTCTTTACGATTAATCTGTGTAATAATATCACCGGATTGTAATCCAGCTTTAGCTGCTGGGGAATCATTAACTATTCTTCCTACATAAATACCATTTTTAAAAGGTAAGTTGAAGTAAGCGGTCATATCTTCATTTACATCTTGCATATAAATTCCTAACCAGGGCTTAGATTCAGTGGTATGGGCAATTCTTCCTTTAGAAATTAGTTCATCAAGATTGTCATTAAGCAATTTAATCGGAATAGCAAAACCGATATTTTGAGCATTGGAAAGAATTGCCTCGTTGATACCGATTACTTTGCCATTTAAGTCGACTAATGGCCCGCCACTATTTCCTGGATTAATAGCTGCATCAGTCTGAATCAAATAACCACCATCAGCTTGATCTGAAGATAAGGAACGGTTTAAAGCACTAATAATACCTATAGTGACAGTTTCATGTAAACCAAAGGGATTACCAATTGCTACTACCCACTGTCCAATCTCTAGATCGTCTGATTTACCGAGTTCTAAGTAGGGTAAACCTTTTGCTTCAATCTTCAAAATCGCAAGATCATATTTTTTGTCTGTGCCAATAATCTTGGCATTGTATTTTTTCCCACCCTTTAAGTTTACTGTAATTTTATTAGCACCATCAATCACATGATTATTAGTTACAATATACCCATCTGAACGAATAATAAAACCTGAACCAGTACCTTGTTGTTGGTATTCACGTTCTCCAGAATCAAAAAAGTCCGGACCGAAAAATTCGCGGAACAAATCAGGAATGATCGGGCTGGTTTTTACGGTACGAACAGTATCAATATATACTACTGCCGGGGCCACCTTTTTATTAACATTAATAATTGCATTTTCCCAGGATGAGTCGGGGCCAAAGCCAAAAGCTGCCTGTGAGACTTGGGGTTTAACTTTTGTATTTTGTTCACTGTGTGGTAGATTAAAAGTTTCAGCTTTAGAACTAGAAAATGCGAAATAAACAGCAGAGGTAATTAGTGCAGTTGCAATAATCGTAAAGAGTAAAAATAAAAATTTTTCGTGCTTATGATAAAATTTTCTCATAGTAATTCCTCCTTTAAGTTTTTGCTGTAAAAGTTTTAGATAAATTGATTTTCCAGGTCTTCTGTTTTTAGAAACGATGAGTGTAGAAAAAAAGTTCCAAGCACCCATAGGAAAATAAAAGAAATTTCCGCAGAAAAAGGAGGAGTTTTTTTGAATGAAGTGGAATATATAAATGAATTATTTAGCTTTTAAAAATGATTTTACAAGAAATTATGCTGGTTTAAAAAATTATTTGACCAGCTTTAATTTCTAAGGAGACAATATAAATGCCTTGTAGTATGACAGGTTATGGAAGATTCTGTTTAGAAGGACACGATTCAAATTATACGGTAACTGCAGAAATGCGAAGTGTTAATCATCGTTTTTTAGATTTATCCATTCATTTACCTAAAAACTACTCCTGGTTCGAAGCTGATTTGATTAAAATTTTAAAAACACATTTTCAACGTGGCAAGATTGATCTTTCTATAATAATAGAAAATATGGCTGATAATAACCATTGTCAGCTTGAAATTAACCGAGATTTGCTAGTAGAATATCTAAGAAATTTTAAACAGATAAAAAAAGAGTTTAAACTATCCGGTCAAATTAGAATGGAGCAGCTCCTATTAATTCCAGGTCTGTTTGTTGTTAAGGAAAAGGTTGATGAAGAAGCTATAAAAAAAGCTGTTTTTAAGGCCACCCAAGGAGCAGCACGGGAACTTTTGCTAATGAGAGAAAAGGAAGGGGAGATTATTACTTCCGATTTAATTAACCGGATTAATATTTTACAGGAAACGATAGAGAAAATTCATGAATTAGCCAATCAATTACCTGGTCTTTACCGTGAAAAATTGAATCAAAATATCAAAGAACTACTCGGTGAGGTGGAAATTGATGAGAATCGTTTAGCTACAGAGGTTCTTTTTTATGTAGAACGGTCATCAATTACTGAAGAGATTGTAAGATTTAGAAGTCATCTTGAACAGTTTCTTTTAACACTTTCCACCAAAGGTTCTATTGGTAGAAAACTTAATTTTATTACCCAGGAATTACATAGAGAAGCAAATACAATCGCTTCTAAAACTGTTGATTTAGCAATTTCCGAGTATATTGTAGATATTAAAACAGAAATTGAAAAAATTAGAGAACAAGTTCAGAATATTGAATAGGAGGTGAAAAAATGCCGCTTCCCAAATTAACTATGGAAGAAAAAAAACGGGCATTGAAAAAAGCGCAACAGGTAAGAAGCCAACGGGCACAAATCCGTCGGGATCTAAAAGCCGGACGTACCGGAATTCGTGAAATCTTAGAACACGTAGATAATGATGTAATAGCAAAAATGCGGGTTGCCTATTTATTAGAGTCTTTGCCACGTATTGGAAAGGTTCGTACTCGCAAGATTATGAATGAGATCGGAATTGACGAAACTAGAAGAATACAAGGGTTAGGTTCTCGGCAAAGAAAAGCTTTGATTGAACGTTTTGGCAACCAGTAAGAAGGGAGATTCCACTCTGTATGGAGATTAAACTAATCAATATCGGTTTTGGAAATATTGTTGCTGCAAATAGAATTGTTGCCATTGTGAGTCCTGAATCTGCACCTATTAAGCGAATAATTCAAGAGAGCCGAGACCGCGGAATGCTGATTGATGCTACCTATGGAAGAAGAACAAGAGCAGTGATTATAGTTGATAGTGATCATGTTATTCTCTCTGCTGTACAACCGGAAACAGTTGCTCATCGTTTAAATTCTAAAGAAACATCTAATAATGATCCCGAGGAGTAATTTTTATCATGGCAAAAGGTTTACTATTTGTAATTTCGGGTCCATCAGGAGTAGGAAAAAATACTGTTCTCAATGAAATTATCAAAAAAAGAAATGATATTGTCTATTCAATTTCAGCAACTACACGTCCGCCACGAGGGCAGGAGGTAAATGGGGTTAATTACTATTTCTTTACAAAAAAGCAATTTATGGGGGAAATTGACAACAATGGTTTCTTGGAATGGGCAGAAATTTACGATTACTATTACGGGACGCCCAAACAAACAGTTTTTGAACAACTTAATAAAGGAAACCATGTTATTTTGGATGTTGATATTCAAGGTGCAGCACAAATTAGGCAAAATTACCCCAATTCCATTTTAATATTTTTGTATCCTCCTTCAGTTGAGGAGTTAAAACGCAGGCTTTATTTAAGGAATACCGATGATCAGGATTCAATAATCAAAAGATTGTCATACATAAATAAAGAATTGTCTTCAGTTGATTTATACGACTATGTTGTAGTTAATGACTGTTTAGAACAGGCCTGCTACAGGGTGGAATCAATTATTAATGCAGAGGAATCAAGGGTGACAAGGGGTTATTGGAAAAAGCTACTTCGTCCTTGACAATTGCCTCAAATAGTGTTATCTATATTAAAGAGTAATATATTTGAAGGAGGAGTAGTTACTAGATGATCACCCCTTCACTTGAAAAAATGTTGGAAAGGGTGGACAATAGATATTCCTTAGTTGTAACTGCTGCTAAACGGGCGAGGGAGATTATCGCTCAAAGTAGTGCTTCGGATGAGGATCGTGCCACCAGGGCTGTTTCTATTGCTTTGGAAGAGATTATTCAAGGAGATATCTTCCCTATACAGCAGCCTACTAACAATAAGTAATAACCTTAAAACTCCCCGGTACCATTGGTACCGGGAATTTTGTTTAAGGCCTAAAGGTTGAGGAGGGCTTTAATGAATAAACAGAAAAAACATATTGTGCTTGGTGTAACTGGCGGAATTGCTATTTATAAAGTGCTGGATCTAATTCGTTCTTTGCAGAAAAAAGATTTGACTGTTGAAGTTATAATGACTAAATCGGCACAAGAGTTTATTACACCACTAACCTTCAGAGAATTGACCGGAAATCCGGTACATACAGAAATGTTTAACCCACCAAAAGATTGGACCGTAGAGCATATATCATTAGCTAGAAAGGCAGATCTAATGGCTATTATTCCTGCTACGGCCAATATAATCGGGAAAATTGCCTCCGGGATTGCTGATGATTTATTGACTACTACAGTAATGGCTATGAAAAAACCGGTATTACTTGCTCCGGCTATGAATACTGCCATGTATGAGAATCCTATAGTGCAGAAAAACCTTTCATTTCTTAATGAGATGGGGTATAAGATTGTACCGCCAGATGCCGGAATATTGTTATGTGGGGAGGAGGGGAAAGGTAAGTTAGCTTCAATAGAAGTGTTGGAAGAAGAAATCTTGCGGCTTATCACAAAGCAAGATTTTCTTGAAAAAAAGATTTTAATTACTGCTGGCCCAACTAGAGAGTATTTGGATCCGGTTCGTTTTTTAAGTAACCCATCTTCAGGTAGAATGGGTTATGCTTTAGCATGCGAAGCTGCTCGCCGTGGTGGAGAAGTAGTTTTAATTTCGGGACCTACACATCTACCTCTTCCTTATGGTGTGCGCTACATACCAATAACTACTACAGAACAACTTTTTAATGCTGTTCTTGCAGAAATGCCAGAAATTGATATCTTTATCATGGCGGCAGCCCCTGCGGATTTCCGGCCTGAAATGACCTTTCCGCAGAAAATGAAAAAGACAGCCAAAGTGCAGAGAGAATTATCTTTAGTATTTAATCCGGATGTGGCTAAAACAGTAGGTGAAAGGAAAGGTAAAAGTTTTCTTACTATTTTCGCTGCCGAATCCGAAAATTTAAGGGCCAATGCCAGGGATAAATTAATAAGGAAAAATGCCGATTTAGTAGTAGCAAATGATATTACTCAGAAGGGAGCAGGATTTGAAGAGATGACTAATAAAGTGATTCTATTAACAGAAAAGGAAGAAAAGTCTCTCCCTCTGTTGTCAAAACAAGAAGTGGCTACAGAAATACTATCATCAATATTCAGGTTAAGCCGGGGTTTAAGTTTGGTGGAACCAATTGACTGAAACTAGCCGCTATATTCAAGCTGTAGTAAATCTCCCGGAATTACCGGAGGATCTATTATATGATTATATGGTTCCTAAAGGTTGGAATTTTACCCCGCCCTCTGGATGTCGGATTTTAGTACCTTTTGGCAGAAGAAAAGTGGAAGCTATAGTCTGGGGAAACCAGCAACCAACTTATGATCCAGAGCAAATTAAAGAGATTATAGCTATTTTGGATGATACGCCGCTTTTAAATAAGAATCAAATCTCCTTAATTGAATGGATGGCCCAGCGGTTTTTCTGCCGGCGTCAGGATCTTTTACGCCTTTTTTCACCTCCTGGATCCAATGTTAAAACTGAAAAATGCTGGCGATTAATTGGAACGCAAGAGGAAGTTGAAGAATTTCTTAATAACATCCTCATTTCGGAACAAGTTCGTAGCAAATTATCTCAGCAACTTCAAAATCTTTCACCTCAATTTACGGTATTTCCTATTTCAAAACCCGAATTTATTCCATATATTACTCAATTAATTGATGCTGGTTTAATAGAGGTCAGTTGGCGTCTGTCAAAACCCAAGGTTAAGTTTAAAAAATCTCTGGCCTATTCTCTGGCTTCACAAGAAAGTTTAGAAATTGAAAAAACTTTAACTGAAAAACAAAGAAAAGTCTATCAGTATCTTTGTACCCAAAACAAACCTTTTACTTCAAATGAGATTCTATCGGCAACTAGCGTATCTGCCAGTGTATTAACTGCTCTTTGTCAAAAAGGAGTGGTTAATAAGGAATCAATAATTGTAGAGAGAAGTCCTTTTCTTGATCAGCCATTACCAAAACCGATACCAGTTCTAAATCATGAACAACAGATTGCCTTAGATCAGATACTTTTGGCAATTTCACAAAATCAGCCAGCCTTCTTTCTTTTGCACGGTGTGACAGGAAGCGGCAAAACTGAAGTTTATTTGCGGGCAATCGACAAAGTTTTAAAAAAAGGCAAAGAAGCTATTTTTTTAGTACCAGAGATCTCATTAACCCCCCAAACAGTGGAAAGAGTGAGAGCTAGGTTTGGTAAAGATGTTGCTGTTTTACATAGTAGTTTATCCGATGGGGAACGTTTTGATCAATGGTGGCGGATAAAAAGAGGAAAAGTTAAAGTAGTGGTAGGTGCAAGATCTGCGATTTTTGCCCCTTTACCTAATCTAGGTATGATCATTATTGACGAGGAACATGAATATACCTACAAACAAGAGGAAGTTCCTCGTTATCATGTTAGGGAAGTAGCAAAAGAGATTTGCCGCCGGATTAATGGGATATTAATCATGGGAAGTGCAACTCCTTCTTTAGAAAGTGTATATGCCGTTCAAAAAGGGGAGTTAATGGAATTAACGCTTTCAGAACGGGTTATGGGCCGGCCAATGCCAGAGATACGTGTAGTAGATTTACGCCAGGAGTTTAAGAATAGGCGCTTTGCGGTGCTTTCTCCTCCTTTAAAAGCAGAGATTGAAGCAAGATTATCCCTTAATGAACAGGTGATTATCTTACTGAATAGAAGAGGTTATGCTACTTTTATTATTTGCCGGGAATGCGGACATGTTTTGAAATGTCCTGCTTGCGATGTCTCCTTAACTTATCACCAAAAACCTGGAATTCTCCGTTGCCATTACTGTGAGTATCAGGCTACTCCTCCTAATATCTGTCCCCAATGCCGAAGTCATTATATTCGATATTTTGGGCATGGGACTCAACGTTTAGAAGAGGAGTTGAATAAAGACTTCCCTACTGCACAGGTTGCCAGGATGGATCTGGATTCTACCGTTCGCAAAGGAAGTCATGAAAAACTCTACCGTCAACTTGTTAAAGGAGAAATTGATATTTTATTAGGTACACAGATGGTAGCCAAAGGGTTAGATCTTCCCAAAGTAACTCTAGTTGGAATTATTGCTGCCGATTCAGCATTAAATCTTCCGGATTTTCGGGCAGCTGAACGAACTTACCAAATTTTAACCCAGGCTTCTGGACGTTCTGGCCGGGGAGAAAAACCTGGTACTGTTATTATTCAGACCTTCAATCCTGATCATTATAGTATCAAAGCCCTGGTTGATCAGGAGGAAACTACTTTTTATCAAAAGGAGCTTTATTTCCGCGAGGCTGCTAATTATCCACCTTTTACTCATTTAATCCGGTTAGTATTTTCCGGCCCGGATTTGACAAATGTAATTGAGGTAGCCCAAGAGGTTACAAGTCAGATAAAAAAAGAAATATCTAAAGTTGAACCCGGAAATAAAATCGATGTGATTGGTCCACAAGCCGCGGTGATTGAAAAACTAAAAAACCGTTTTCGTTGGCATACCTTAATAAAGGCTTCAAAACTGTTAGTTTTTCAACAATTACTTCCTAGAATCATTTATGAGTTTTCTCGCAAAAGGAGGAAAGGAGTAAGGATAATTATCGACGAAAATCCATATTCCGTGCTATAATATACAAAGTACCTTTTTTGAAACGGAGTGCTAAACATGATTTTACCGATTATTTTTGAACCTGATCCTATTCTTAGACAGCAATCTCAACCTGTTAAGAAGGTAACAAAAAGAATTAAAACTCTTATGGACAATATGTTGGAAACAATGTATGAGGCTGATGGTGTAGGTTTAGCTGCCCCTCAGGTTGGAATAAATGAAAGAATGATCGTCATTGATGTTGGAAAAGGTCCCATTTTACTAATAAATCCCGAAATTACAGTCAAAACCGGTCAAGAACGGGATGTTGAGGGGTGTTTAAGTATTCCTGGGAAAAATGCTTATATCACCAGAGCTTCTAAAGTAGAGGTTGTAGGGATTGATCCTAAAGGTAAGAAAGTACAGATCAAAGCTGAGGGTCTTTTAGCTCGAGCTTTCCAACATGAAATTGATCATCTTGATGGAATCTTATTTATTGATTATGTAAGTAAGGAAGGAAGTGAGCTTAAAAATTGAAACTAGTTTTTATGGGAACCCCTGAGTTTGCGGAAATTTCCCTTTCCCGCTTGTTACAATCTAACCATAAAATTCTAGGGGTAGTGACTCAACCTGACAGACCAAAAGGACGCGGCTTAAAACTCTATCCTTCCCCAGTAAAGAAATTAGCATTAGCTAATAACTTACCGATTTTTCAACCAAAACGTCTTCCAGAACATGATTTAACCAATTTTTTAGAAAAAACAAAACCTGATGCTATTGTAGTAGTAGCTTATGGTCTTAAAATACCTCCGATTTTATTGGATTTTCCCCCACATGGCTGTATTAATCTTCATGCTTCATTGCTTCCTAAGTATAGAGGGGCCTCTCCAATTCAAGCAGTGCTCCTAAATGGGGAGAAAATAACTGGGGTATGTACGATGAAAATGGATGAAGGATGGGATACCGGAGATATATTAATTTCCCATTCTGTACCTATTGGAGAACATGAAAACTTCGGCTCACTTCATGATCGTTTGGCCATGATTGGGGCAGATGTTTTACTTGATACTCTAAACTTGCTAGAACAGGGAGAAATAAAACCAGTGCCACAGAATCATGGGGAGGCTAATTATGTCCGTAAACTATCTGCAGAAGATTTTATACTAGACTGGTCTACTGATACCATCTTTTTATATAACCGGATTCGTGGTTTTGACCCGATACCAGGAGCTCGTACTTATCTAGATGGAAAACTCCTAAAGATCTGGTCGGCTTCTATTGCTGAAGGATGGTATGGATTAAAAAATGCTACTCCTGGAACTGTTGGTGAACCAGTAGTCGGGGAGCAGGAAGGGATCCCAGTACGGACAAAAGATGGAGTACTATTAATCACCGAACTCCAGAACCCGGGAAAGAAAAGATTAAAGTATGATCAGTTTATGGCTGGCTCACCATTACAAGCAGGATTAGTATTAGGAGAAAAGTAGGAAACTTTTTGACCCGTAAATCGTTTCCTTAAATAAAGTGAAAAAATTCCTATAAATGCTATAGGAAAAGGGGTTTAGGGGGAGACTACAAAGGAATTAATCCTTTAGTAGGTATAGTCATAAACCTACCCCTTAAAAGGAGGTTTTTTAATGTTTCCCTTATTTTATGATCCTACTTATATTCTGATTATCCCAGCACTTATACTGGCGGTTTATGCCCAGATTAAAGTCCAATCAACCTTTCAACGCTACTCACGAGTTACTGCTGGTTCGGGTATGACGGGAGCACAGGTTGCTAGAGAGTTATTGAACAGGAACAGTTTACATGATGTCCCTGTTGAGATTACTCGTGGAGCATTGACTGATCATTATGATCCTAGACAAAGAGTTTTACGTCTTTCTTCCCAAGTTTACCATGGCAGATCACTGGCAGCCTTAGGTGTTGCTGCCCATGAAACTGGGCATGCGATCCAACATTCGCAAGAATATATTCCTCTCAATGTCAGAAATGCTCTTTTCCCGGTAGCTAACTTCGGTTCTACCCTGGCTTTTCCCCTCTTTTTTATTGGACTTATATTTAATGGCGGTTTCTTAATGGATTTAGGCATTCTTTTATTTTCCTTTGCCGTTCTCTTTCAGGTCCTGACTTTACCGGTAGAATTTAATGCCAGTCGTCGGGCTTTGAATATGTTAGAAAGTGAAGGATACTTAATGCGTGGTGGAGAAGTTACTGGTGCCCGCAGAGTATTGAGTGCAGCAGCATTAACCTATTTAGCAGCCACAGCAATGGCTGTGATGCAGCTACTCCGCTTGCTTCTGTTACGTGGTTCTCGTGATGACTAAAAACATTTCTGGAAGAGATTTGGCACTTCAGGCCCTAGTGGATATTGAAATCAACAGTGCCTATGCTAATCGCAGTTTAAATTTTTTATTTAATAAATACAATCCGGATGAACGAGAAAAAGGATTGGCTACAGAGATCGTTTATGGGACTCTTCGCTCTTTAATACTTGTCGATTATTTACTTAACCAATTATTAAGAAAAGAGCTGTCCAGTCTCCACCCGGTAATCCGGAATATTCTCCGTTCTGCTATCTATCAGTTAATCTCTACTCCCGAGCAGGGTTATGCGGTGGTAAATGAGGCGGTTAGGCTCGCAAAAAAACGGAAATTAGCTGGGCTTTCAGGGCTTGTAAATGCGGTTCTCCGTAGTTATCTTCGTAAAAAGAACCAGTTAATTCTTCCTGAGTTCAATCAGGAACCCATCGAGCATATGGTAATCGTTCATTCACACCCCCGCTGGTTAGTTGAAAGGTGGGTTCATCGTTGGGGGATTGAAGATACTCACCAGCTAGTTGAGGCTAACAATTCGGTTGCTCCTTTTACAATTAGAACAAATACCCTTATTCTGTCTAGAGAGGAGTTGTTAACGCAATTAGCCTCGGCAGGAGTAGAGGCTCATCTTTCGTCACTGGTACCTGAAGCGATTAAAATTAATGAGGCTCGAGAGTTAAATAATACCCCGTTTTTTTCGGCGGGGTATTATTATATACAAGATGAATCTTCTATGCTGGTTTCGCATTTACTTTCACCAAGACCCGGTGAGCTAATTGCCGATCTATGTGCTGCTCCCGGTGGGAAAACTACCCATTTAGCTCAGCTGATGAAGAATACCGGTCAAATTTATGCTTTAGATGAGTATCCGCATAAAACTGCTTTGATTCGTGAAAATGCTGACCGGCTTAGGATAAACATTATTAGGCCACTAACTGCTGATTCGAGATTATGGAGACCGGAAAAACTTTTTGATGGTATCCTTCTTGATGCTCCTTGTACCGGAACGGGTGTTCTACGACGAAGACCTGATATTAGGTGGCATCGTAAACCTGAGGATATAAAGAATTTAGCAGTTCTCCAAAGCGAACTTCTTGATCATGCGGCCTCCTTAATAAAGCCGGGAGGAAGGCTAGTTTATAGCACTTGTTCCTTGGAATCAGAAGAAAATGAAGAGCAGATTAAAAGATTTCTTTCTTTGCATCCAAATTTCCATATTTCGATTCCAGATGGATTTGAAGCAAAATTTCAATGCCAGCGTCTTCAGGAAGGGATCTTGATTCTTCCTTATAATGGAGAAGATGGATTCTATATGACCCGCTTAGTAAAGAGCAGTTAACTACTGGTTTAGCTTATGACTGAGAGAATTGCATCCTTAATTGTAAGATATAGTGTTAAATATATTATAGTTAAATTCTAAATCAAACAATTATGCAATTCTTTAGACAATATTATTGTCCTTAATTAATATTTATGATAAAATAATGAAAACTTATTTTAAGTAGTCTTCCACTCCAGCAAGCTGGGCAAACGAAAGGATGAAAATTAAAATAGGAAATTTAAGAATATCTGAATAAAATCGCAATGAGGAGGAGAACTTCTTGGAAATTTATATTGATGGGAAATTTTATCCAAAGGAAGAGGCCAAAGTTTCAGTTTTTGATCATGGTTTGCTTTATGGGGATGGGGTATTTGAGGGTACTCGTGCCTATAACGGTAGGATTTTCCAATTTGAAGCCCATATTGATCGCTTATATGATTCTGCCAAAGCCATTGCCCTTGAGATTCCAATTAGTAAAGAGGAAATGAAAGCAGCCCACCGGGACACTTTAAAGAAAAATAATCTCAAAGACGCCTATATCCGTACTATTGTTACAAGAGGACCAGGAGATCTTGGCTTGGATCCCCGAAAATGCACTAAGGCTACTGTTATAATAATTGCGGATCGGATTAGTCTATATCCAGATGAACTATATGAAAAAGGGCTTAAAATCATCACGGTACCTACCAGAAGAAATATGCCAGAAACGGTCAACCCGATGATTAAATCCCTTAATTATTTGAATAATATTTTAGCAAAAATAGAAGCAAATTTGGTAGGTGCCTCAGAGGCCATTATGTTAAACCAACAAGGTTATGTTGCGGAATGTACCGGGGATAATATTTTTATTATTAAAGGTAAGACCATTGCAACGCCTGCTGTTTCTTTTGGTGCCTTAAAAGGAATTACCAGAAGCGTGGTGATGAAACTCGCTGCTGAAATGGGATTAGAAGTAGTGGAGCCGGCTATAACCAGGTATGATGTTTATGTTGCTGACGAGTGTTTCCTAACAGGTACTGCTGCCGAGATTATTCCGGTGGTGGAGGTTGATGGTCGAACGATAGGTGACGGAGTCCCAGGTGAATACTCGAAAAAACTAAAAAAGGCATTTCATCAATTTGCTATTGAAAACGGAACTCCTATAGTTTAAAACATTATTTTTTGTGATTAAAGCAAAACCCTTCCACTGGGGAGGGTTTTTTTCTTAAATAAAGGGAGGCGTAGGAATGGTTAAAGTAAGAGTTCCTGCTACTAGTGCCAATCTGGGGCCGGGTTTTGATTTCCTCGGTTTAGCACTAGATTTATACAATATAATAGAATTTACGCCGGCAAAAGAGTGGATAATAACGGCGGAAGGATATGGAGCAAAAAAACTTTCCGGACGGAAGGATCTTCTGGTTTGTCAGGCAGTTAAAAAAGTATTTGCAGTAACTGGAGAACCATTAAGTGGAGGAGTAATACACTTAATGAATCGCATCCCTGATGTGGGAGGACTAGGTTCTAGTGCTTCAGCGATTGTAGGAGGACTAGCTGCTGCCAACTCTTATTTAGGAGAACCTTTGACCAAAGAGGAATTACTCTACTTAGCTTCTGAGATTGAAGGGCATCCGGACAATGTGGCTCCGGCAATTTTTGGCGGATTAGTAGGAGTTGTTAAAGAAAAGATTAGCACTGGTCAAGATTCTTATTCATATATAAAAATCCCATTTCCTTCGGAACTCCAGGTTGTTTTGGCGATCCCAGAAATTTCCGTAGCTACGATTGAGGCACGTAAACTACTCCCTTCTCATGTTCCTTTCTCAGAAGCTGTTTTTAACCTGACTCATACCGGTTTATTCATAGGCGCTTGTTATGCCAATCGTTTAGATCTTTTGGGAACTGCAATGCAAGATCAACTGCATCAAGACCGCCGCGCAGTATTAGTTCCCGGTTTCCATTCAGTAATAGAAGCGGCATCTAAAAATGGTGCTATTGGTGTGGCACTGAGCGGGGCAGGTCCTACCATTATAGCTTTTAGTATAATAGATAATATTCAAGCAGTAGGGGAGGGCATGGTTTCGGCTTTTGCTACCCATGGAATCAAAGCCCAATGGCTTTCTGTTTCAGTTAATAATGAAGGATATAGTTTTGCTTAAACGATGAGAAAAGCAGGTAATTGAGAATAAAAAGGTTTTGTCAATAAAAAAGGATGGAATTAGCAGGAGCAGCTTACTTTTACTTGCTCTCCAATTATCTTTTGCCTTTTCTACGGCTTGCTGATGATACTGCAAGCTGAACCAGTTAGTGTATAATTTTAGTAGGCAATCAGGATAAAAAAGGGAGGCACCCCAAAA
>DAIOHK010000047.1:0-15498 GCA_036744795.1 Bacillota bacterium
CCATTCGTGAAGGTGGAAGAACAGTCGGTGCCGGAGTTGTTACTAAAATACTTGAGTAACCAGAAATTGGAATAGGAGCCGGAATCTGCCGGTCGAAAAGTTCCGGCTTCTATCTATTATTAATAATAAACTCTTGACAAGCTTACTACTCTATGGTAAATTCAATTGAGTGATTTGTGTTGGCGGCTTATTTTTTTTGCTTATTTTATGCTGGAGGTGGAGAGGGTGCGCGAAGGAGTAACTTTAGCTTGTAATGAATGTAAAAATAGGAATTACCGCACCAATAAAAACAAGAAAAATACTCCTGATCGGTTGGAACTTAAGAAATATTGCAAGTTTTGCCGGCAGGAAACGGTGCATCGAGAAACCCGTTAAAGGTGGGAAAATGATGGCTGCAAAGAAACCTGGGAAAAGTATTTCTAAATCTTTTAGGAATGTTGTTGCTGAAATGAGAAAGGTCTCATGGCCTAACCGCAAAGAAGTAACAAACTATACGATAGTTGTTTTATTTACGGTTCTTGTAGTTGCTGTGACGATCAGTATTTTTGACTCAACATTAAGTTTATTCTTTACTAAAGTCGTTAAGCTTTACAAGTAATGGGTGTGATGGTCGTGGAAAAAGCATGGTTTGTAATTCATACTTACTCTGGGTATGAAAACAAAGTCAAAGTTAATTTAGAACGTAGGGTTGCTTCCATGGGGATGGAGGATAAAATCTTCCGGGTTATAGTACCCATGGAGGAAGAGATCGAATATAAGGATGGTAAACGGAAGCTTACCAAAAAGAAGATCTACCCTGGTTATGTAATGGTCGAAATGATCATGACAGATGATTCTTGGTATGTGGTAAGAAATACTCCCGGAGTTACTGGTTTTGTTGGTTCCGGCTCTAAACCTATTCCTTTATTGGAAAAAGAGATCAGTACCATACTTAGACAAATGGGTGTTGATCAACCACGACCAAAGTTAAATTTTGAAATCGGAGAAACAGTACGTGTGATTAGAGGCCCCTTTGAGAATTTTTCCGGTGTAATTGAAGAGATTAACCCGGAAAGAGGCAAATTGAAAGTTTTAGTTTCCATGTTTGGCCGGGAAACCCCGGTTGAATTGGAATATAATCAAGTGGAAAAGTTTTAAGAGAAACATTTATTGTTAGGAGGTGTCAGGACGATGGCCAAAAAAGTAGCAGCATTGATTAAACTACAGATTCCTGCAGGAAAAGCCACTCCGGCTCCACCGGTAGGCCCCGCTCTAGGACAACATGGTGTAAATATTATGGAGTTTACAAAGAGCTTTAATGAGAAAACTGCCAGCCAAGCCGGGATGATCATTCCTGTAGTAATTACTGTTTACGAGGATCGTTCTTTTACTTTTATTACCAAGACTCCACCGGTGCCGGTTTTAATAAAAAAGGCCATTAACTTAGAAAAAGGTTCAGGTGTTCCCAATAGAGAAAAAGTTGGTAAGATTAGCAAAGAACAAGTCCGGGAAATTGCTGAGCTGAAAATGGTTGATCTCAACGCGGCAAGCGTCGAAACGGCCATGTCCATGGTTGAAGGTACAGCCCGGAGTATGGGCGTAGTTGTTAAGTAAAAAATAATAGCCTCCCCCAGGGTGGGAGGATGTGCGCTTCATGCGGAGACATCCGTTGGAACCACGTAAGTAAGGAGGATAAAATATGGGCAAACACGGTAAAAAATATTTAGAAATGACTAAAGCTATTGACCGGGAAAAACATTATGAACCCCGGGAAGCTATAGATCTTTTGAAAGAAATAGTAAAACAACCTGGTTTTGATCACACGGTTGATACTGCTATTCGTTTAGGTGTAAATCCTAAAAATGCAGACCAACAGGTAAGAGGAACTGTAGTTCTTCCCCATGGAACCGGGAGAACAGTCCGAGTTTTAGTCTTTGCTAAAGGAGATAAGGCTAAAGAGGCTGAAGCTGCTGGCGCTGACAGAGTTGGTGCCGAAGAACTGGCCGAGGAGATTCAAAAAGGTTGGCTTGATTTTGATGTGGCTGTAGCTACTCCTGATATGATGGGTACAGTAGGTAAATTGGGAAGGATTCTTGGACCTAAAGGTTTAATGCCAAACCCCAAGACTGGTACTGTTACTATGGATGTAGAAAAAGCAGTTAAAGAGATTAAAGCCGGCAAGGTTGAATACCGGGTAGATAAAGCCGGTAACGTCCATGTTCCCATTGGTAAGTTGTCATTCTCAGGCGACAAATTATATGATAATTTTCGGACGCTGATGGAGGCCATTATTAAAGCTAAACCTTCGGCAGCTAAGGGAACTTATATTAAATCAATAACAATTTCTTCATCTTTAAGTCCTGGTATTAAAATATCTCCTCAATTTATGACTTTATCGACTAAAAAATAAGGGACTTAAAGGTTAAGAATAAAATTGAATATTTGAATCTAGCCATAGACAGCAGGTATCCGATGGAATCTTACCATTAGGATTTAAAGTTACCGCCCGCCGAGGCTGGGAGTTAAATTCGTTTGCAAGAACGGGCCCTATTCTCAGTTTGTCTATGGGGCTCTTTTTGTTTTTATGGTTATTTTATTTATATGAGGGATTGCTCAAATTCCTTAAAAAACATGAATGGGAGGTGAGAAAATGGCTAGACCGGAGAAGGAAGCTCTAGTTGCTGAGGTTTCTAAGAAGTTTAGTAAGTCACAAGCGGTTGTTCTTACTGATTTTCGCGGATTAACCGTACAAGAGGTTACTGAACTGCGTAAGCAATTGCGAGAAGCAGGAGTGGAAATGAAAGTTGTTAAAAATACTTTAACACGCCTTGCTGCTCAAAAATCTGAAATTGAAGGGCTTGATGCCTTTTTAGAGGGTCCGATTGCTTTAGCTTTTGGCTATGAAGATCCCATTGCACCAGCAAAAATTCTTGCTGAATTTGCCAAGAAGCATAAGAAAATGGAGTTAAAAGGTGGAGTTTTGGAAGGTAAGGTTATTGACCAAGAAACTGTAATGGCTTTGGCGGATCTTCCCACCAAAGAAGTGCTACTTGGACAGCTTGCCGGTGTTCTCCAGGCACCGATCAGAAATCTGGTCAATGTGCTTTCAGCACCAATTCGAAATACAGTTTATGCCTTAGAAGCTATTCGCAAGAAACAGGCTGGCGAGGCATAAGTGGATAAATATGTTTGATAAAAAAATTATTAAATAGGGGGATAAATTTAATGTCTAAAATTGAAGAAGTATTAGAAATTGTTAAAGGGATGTCTGTATTAGAACTCAATGATTTAGTTAAAGCTTTTGAGGAGGAGTTTGGCGTTTCTGCTGCTGCTCCAGTCTCCTTTGCTGCTGCTCCGGCCGCGGGCGGGGCTGCTGCTCAGGAAGAAGAAAAAACCGAGTTTGACGTAGTCCTTGCTGCTATTGGCGACAAGAAGATCAATGTAATTAAGGTTGTACGTGAGATTACAGGTCTAGGTCTTAAAGATGCTAAAGACTTGGTAGATAGTGCTCCAAAGGCCATTAAAGAAGGAATTTCCAAGAAAGATGCGGAAGAAATTAAGGCTAAATTAGAAGAAGCCGGAGCAACTATCGAACTTAAGTAATTAGAATTTAGTGAGAGAGGCTGTAAAAATAATACAGCCTCTCTTCAATTATTTTAATTTTGTTGTTGACAAAAAAAATAAATGTGATATTATTCTATAATGCTAAGTATTTACTACTCTAATTCCACAATAATCACCTTATTATGTGTAGGTGATCCTAATATTCTCCGTTAAATGTTTACTTAAAAAACTAAAAAAGAAGTTTACTGATGCTTTAATACAGGGGTAACAGGGGGGTTAGCCTTGCTATTGCCATTTTCTTTTTTATAGGAGAGTGTTAATGCCCTTTTTTATTAGCGAGAAAATTTTTCATTATTATTTTATAATGGTGTTTGCAAAAAAGCAAATCTTGTTTTTGGAATAAAGCGCTTTTATTTAAAACGGGGAAGAGGTGAGGATTTTGCCGGAGGCAATGAATGGAGAAAAAAGAGAGAGAAAAAGTTTTGCTAAGATCGAAGAAATTTTGGAATTACCTAACCTCATTGAAATTCAACAAAAGTCCTATCAATGGTTTTTAGATGAAGGACTTCGCGAAGTCTTTCGAGATATCTCCCCAATCCAGGATTTTACAGGAAATCTTGCCTTACATTTCATCGATTATGAACTAGGTGAACCCAAATATGAGGTTGATGAGTGTAAGGAGCGGGATGCGAATTACGCAGTACCATTACGAGTTAAAGTTAGGCTAATTAACAAAGAAACCGGGGAGGTAAAAGAACAGGAAGTTTTCATGGGCGATTTTCCCCTGATGACTGAGAAGGGAACTTTTATTATTAATGGTGCAGAACGGGTTATTGTCAGTCAGTTGGTACGTTCCCCTGGAGTCTATTTTGGGAAAAGCATTGATACCAGTGGTAAGGTTATTTATTCTGCTAGCATTATTCCAAATCGAGGAACTTGGTTAGAGATGGAATTTGATGCTAATAATGTTCTTTTTGTTAGGATCGATCGGACAAGGAAGATCCCGGTAACAGTTCTCCTTAAAGCTATGGGTTTAGGAAATAATGTCCAGCTTTTAGAGAGATACAATGGGCATGAGGCAATTCAGAATACTTTGGAACGGGATAATACACAAAATGAGGATGAAGCTCTAGTAGAGATTTATAAAAGATTAAGGCCGGGAGAGCCACCTACTGTAGATAGTGCCCGTTCGCTTTTTCAAATTCTTTTTTTCGATCCCAAACGTTATGATTTGGCAGCAGTGGGTAGGTACAAACTGAATAAAAAACTAGGGATGAATTTACCTCCCAAATCTATTCCGGCTCATACTGATCAAGATGGGAATGAAGTTCCCGCTGCAGAAGCAGTTAAAACTCTGACTCCAGAGGATGTGGAAGCTGTTGTCGGATACCTTCTTGATCTCTTGGATGGTAAGGGAGAAGTGGATGATATAGATCATCTAGGAAACAGAAGATTAAAAAGAGTAGGCGAACTTTTACAGAATCAGTTTCGAATTGGCCTTTCTCGTCTGGAACGGGTGGTTAGGGAAAGAATGACAATCCAGGATCTTGATGTAATTACTCCACAGGCTTTGATTAATATCCGACCAGTAGTGGCTTCGGTTAAAGAATTTTTTGGTTCAAGTCAACTTTCCCAGTTTATGGATCAGACTAACCCTCTAGCGGAATTGACCCATAAGCGGCGCCTTTCTGCATTAGGACCAGGTGGTCTTTCTCGGGAACGAGCGGGATTTGAAGTTCGAGATGTTCATCATTCGCACTATGGAAGAATGTGCCCAATTGAGACTCCTGAGGGCCCTAATATCGGGTTAATTGGTTCACTGACAACCTACGCCCGGACGAGTGAATATGGATTTATTGAGACACCATACCGGCGCGTAATTGATGGAAAAGTAACTGATGAGATTCTTTATCTTACTGCGGATGAAGAGGATAAGTATATTATTGCTCAAGCGAATGAAGCTTTTGACTCAGAAACTGGACTCTTTATTAATCCTAAAGTTTCCGCGAGGTTCAAAGAAGCCATTCTCATTGTCCCAAGGGAAGATGTAAATCTCATGGACGTCTCTCCTAAACAGTTGGTTAGTGTTGCTACTGCTTTAATTCCTTTTTTGGAACATGATGATGCCAACCGAGCTTTGATGGGTTCCAATATGCAGCGGCAGGCTGTTCCATTATTAGTTCCTGAGGCTCCTTTAGTAGGTACGGGTATGGAAAAAAAGTCAGCAGTTGATTCAGGTGTTGTTATTCTGGCTAAAAACTCTGGCATTGTTGAGAAAGTAACTGGTGAGATGATTATAATCCATACAGATAATGGGGGAGAAGATTATTACAAGCTTCATAAATTTAAACGTTCCAACCAGGGAACTTGTATCAATCAGCACCCTATTGTTTATTACGGACAAAGAGTAAAGGCTGGGGAAGTAATTGCTGATGGTCCCTCTACAGATCATGGAGAATTGGCACTCGGGAGAAATGTTCTGGTCGCGTTTATGCCCTGGGAGGGTTACAATTATGAGGATGCTATTTTAATCAGTGAAAAGCTTGTAATGGGTGATACTTTCACCTCGATCCATATTGAGGAATACGAATGTGAAGCTCGCGATACTAAGTTAGGTGCTGAAGAGATTACCAGAGATATTCCGAATGTGGCTGAGGGTTCACTTGATGAACTTGATGAAGAAGGCATTATCAGGGTAGGGGCAGAGGTTAGACCGGGTGATATTCTAGTGGGGAAAGTTACACCTAAAGGTGAGACTGAATTGACTGCTGAAGAACGATTGCTCCGAGCGATTTTTGGTGAAAAGGCTAGAGAAGTGCGGGATACCTCGCTTAAAATTCCGCATGGTGAATCCGGAAAAGTTGTTGATGTTAAAGTTTTTAGCAGGGAGAACGAAGATGAACTCTCGCCTGGTGTCAACAAACTGGTTCGTGTATATGTGGCCCAAAAAAGAAAGATTTCTGAGGGCGATAAAATGGCTGGACGCCACGGTAATAAAGGTGTTATTGCCAAGATCCTGCCTGAGGAAGATATGCCATTTTTACCTGATGGGACGCCTGTAGAGATTGTCCTCAATCCTTTAGGAGTTCCTTCCCGGATGAACATCGGTCAGGTTCTTGAAACCCATCTTGGTTGGGCCGCCAAAAAATTAGGTTTTAATGTTGCAACTCCTGTTTTTAATGGTGCCACAGAAGAAGAAATTGTAGAAATGTTAGATAAAGCAGGACTGCCAGCAACAGGGAAGATCAAACTTTATGATGGACGAACTGGCGAACCATTTGATAAGTCAGTCACAGTTGGCTATATTTATATGTTAAAGCTATTGCATCTAGTAGATGATAAGATTCATGCCCGTTCTACCGGACCATACTCACTCGTGACTCAACAGCCACTGGGAGGTAAAGCCCAGTTTGGTGGTCAGAGATTTGGGGAGATGGAAGTTTGGGCCTTGGAAGCTTATGGAGCTGCATATACCCTTCAGGAGTTACTTACCGTAAAATCAGATGATGTGGTTGGAAGGGTGAAAACTTACGAAGCTATAGTCAAGGGGGAGAATATTCCAGAACCCGGTGTTCCTGAATCCTTTAAAGTTCTTATAAAGGAACTCCAAAGCTTGGCTTTAGATGCAAAGGTTCTTTATGAAGAATCAGAAATTGAATTAAAAGATGATGAAGATGATGTCAGAGAGATGGCCAAAGAGCTTGGACTAGAGATTGAAGGGCCAGCTTTTCCTGGAACCAGAAAAGAAGAGAAGAGTAGAGAAGAAGATGACATCGATGAAGAAGATGATATTGATGACGAAGACTTGGATTATGAAGATGAAGATGATGATGATGATTTAGAAATTGATGAAGAAGATTTGGAAGAAGACGATTTATTAGATGATTTAGATGATGAAGATATTCCTGATTTTAATGATGATGAACCGATAGAAAGTGATTTTATTAAGGCCATAAAGAGTAAGTAGTCGCTCATGCTGGTCTACCACCAGCACAACGAAGTAACGAAGTGATGAAAATTCAAAGACCAGGTGAGTCGACAAGCGACAGAGGCATTTTCTAAGTAGTCGCTCACGCTGGCTACCGTAAAAAAGCTTAGCTGGAGCTACCATAAAATTAGCGTCAGGGAGGGAATAATCCTTGTTGGACGCCAACAATTTTGATGCCATAAAAATAGGTTTAGCTTCTTCGGAACAGATTAGAGCGTGGTCAAGCGGTGAAGTAAAAAAGCCTGAAACCATAAATTACAGGACGCTCAAACCTGAACGGGAAGGCTTATTCTGTGAGAAGATCTTTGGTCCCCAGAGGGACTGGGAATGTCATTGTGGGAAATATAAAAGAGTTAGGTATAAAGGTATTGTCTGTGATCGGTGTGGGGTTGAAGTTACTAGATCAAAAGTAAGACGGGAACGCCTTGGCCACATTGAATTGGCTGCTCCGGTCTCTCATATCTGGTATTTTAAGGGGATACCCAGTAGAATGGGTCTCCTGCTTGATATGTCCCCGCGCTCTTTAGAAAAGGTACTTTATTTTGCTTCATATGTGGTAGTAGATCCCGGAACCACTGATTTAACTAGTAAACAACTTCTATCAGAGGGCGAGTTTAGAGAGGCCCGGGGAAAATTTGGGGATGCCTTTACCGCTTTAATGGGTGCGGAGGGTATTAAACGTTTGTTAGAAGAGATTAATCTTGATAGACTTTCTAAAGAATTGAAGAAAGAAATCAAAGAAGTCAGTGGGCAGCGGAAAAACCGGGCGATTCGTCGTTTGGAAGTTGTAGAAGCCTTGAGAAGATCGGGAAATAAGCCAGAATGGATGATTTTGGATGCTATTCCAGTTATCCCTCCCGAACTTAGGCCTATGGTTCAGCTGGATGGGGGAAGATTTGCTACTTCAGATTTGAATGATCTATATCGGCGAGTGATTAATAGAAATAACAGGTTAAAAAGATTACTGGAATTAGGTGCTCCGGATATTATTGTCCGTAATGAAAAAAGAATGCTCCAGGAAGCAGTGGATGCTTTAATTGACAATGGTAGACGTGGCCGGCCGGTAACAGGTCCGGGTAACCGCCCGCTTAAGTCTTTAAGTGATCTACTAAAAGGTAAGCAGGGACGTTTTCGGCAGAACCTTTTAGGGAAAAGGGTTGATTATTCAGGTCGTTCCGTTATTGTAGTTGGTCCGGAATTGAAGTTGCATCAATGCGGTTTGCCTAAGGAAATGGCTTTGGAGTTATTTAAACCCTTTGTCATGAAGAAATTAGTTGATCAGGATTATGTCCATAATATTAAAAGCGCTAAACGGATGGTAGAAAGAGCTCGCCCCGAGGTTTGGGATGTTTTAGAAGAAGTTATTAAGGTGCACCCTGTAATGTTAAATCGGGCTCCAACTCTTCATCGATTGGGTATTCAAGCTTTTGAGCCCGTCCTGGTAGAAGGTAGGGCTATTCATATTCATCCATTGGTATGCCCAGCCTACAATGCAGACTTTGACGGAGATCAGATGGCTGTCCATGTTCCTCTTTCAGCGGAAGCCCAGGCTGAGGCGAGAATACTAATGCTGTCTTCTCATAATATTCTTTCTCCGGCTCATGGTCGGCCTTTGGCTACTCCAAACCAGGATGTGGTTATTGGCTGTTTCTATCTTACTATTATTAGAGATGGTGCCCGTGGTGAAGGACGGATATTTTCTTCGTCGCGTGAGGCTATCCTAGCTTATGATAATCGATATATTGATCTCCAAGCGAGGATTAAAGTAAGAACCGAAAAAGGGATCATTAGCACTTCACCCGGTCGTTTAATCTTTAAAGAACGGGTGAATATTGCGGATGATTTTATTGATCATCTGTTTAAAAAACTTGGGGATAATGGTACATCACGTAAAGATCTAACGCTTATTGTTTCCGAGATCTGTAGGCGCCATGGTACACACCGGACATCAGAAGTTTTGGATCAGATTAAAATGTTGGGTTACCGGTTTGCTACACTTTCCGGAACCTCAATCGCTGTTTCTGATATTTCTACCCCTCCGGAAAAGAAAAAGATTATTGATGAGACTGAACAACAGGGAGAGCAGATTGAACAGCAGTATAGACGTGGGTTGATAACTAAAGAAGAGCGTTATCAAAGATTCATTGATATCTGGGCCAAGGCGAAAGAGGATGTCACCCGAGCAATGGTTGATAATCTTGACCCCTTTAACTCAGTATCAATGATGTCAAACTCAGGAGCTAGAGGTAATGTCTCACAGCTTTCTCAGCTTGCCGGGATGCGCGGGTTGATGTCTGATCCTTCTGGTCGAATTATAGATTTACCGATTAAAGCAAATTTCCGTGAAGGCTTGACGGTTCTAGAGTTTTTCATCTCTACACATGGAGCAAGAAAAGGGCTGGCTGATACAGCGCTTCGAACTGCAGATTCCGGTTATCTTACCCGTCGTTTAGTGGATGTAGCCCAGGATGTAATGGTCCGGGAGGAAGATTGTGGTACTGTGGATGGAATTCCGGTAGGTGCGATTACCGATGGGGATGAGATCATTGAATCTTTATATGAAAGGATTGTTGGGCGAATTGCAGCCGAAGATATTCTGTATCCTGAAACTGGAGAGGTAATAGTACCTTTTAATCATGAGATTGATGAAATCATTGCCCAGAAGATAGTTGATGCCAAGATCGAGAAAGTAAAAGTCCGTTCAGTTTTAACGTGCCGGACCCGTCACGGAGTCTGCGCTAAGTGTTATGGTAGAAATTTGGCCACTGGTAGATTGGTTGATGTGGGTGAAGCGGTTGGAACAATTGCTGCTCAATCAATCGGTGAGCCTGGTACTCAATTGACAATGAGAACCTTCCATACTGGTGGGGTGGCTGGGGAAGATATTACCCAGGGTCTTCCCAGGGTGGAAGAGCTATTTGAGGCGAGAAAGCCTAAAGGCCAGGCGATCATTACTGAGGTAAGCGGCACTACGAAAATTGTTGAGGTTAAAGGCGTACGGCGGGTAAGTGTCCATACCGATGATGGTGAAGAACACTTGTACCAGATACCATATGGTGCCCGGCTTCGAGTGAAGGATGGACATAAGGTTGAAGCTGGCGACCGCTTAACCGAGGGTTCAGTAAATCCCCATGACATCTTGAAGATCAAAGGAATCCGAGGGGTCCAGATGTATTTGGTCCATGAAGTTCAGGATGTTTATAGATCCCAGGGTGTTGAAATTAATGATAAGCATATTGAAGTCGTAGTCAGACAGATGCTGCGCAAAAGAAAAGTGGAAAACCCTGGTGATACTAATCTTTTACCAGGCAGTCTGATTGATCTGATGGAACTCGAAGATGAAAACCGACTAGTAGAAGAGCAAGGTGGAACCCCAGCAGTGGCTCGTCCTGTTCTACTAGGAATTACCAAAGCTTCATTGGCAACAGAGAGTTTCCTTTCGGCTGCTTCGTTCCAAGAGACAACAAGAGTGCTTACAGAGGCTGCTATTAAAGGTAAACTAGACCCGCTTCTTGGTCTTAAGGAGAATGTAATTATTGGTAAGCTTGTTCCTGCCGGTACTGGAATGCAAAGATATAGGAATATCACTGTGGGAAAATCAGAAGAACTTGAGCAGGAGATGTCAGTTGAGGAAAATTCGGAAGAAGCAGGAATAGTAACAGCAGTAGAATAAAAATAGAGTGTGTGCTTATGCACACACTCTATTTTTTAGAAATTTAATTATACAGTTAAAAAATTATTTCGTAGATACCAATAATAATTAATATTAGGCCGGTAAGAAGATTAACATTGTTTTCTAGAGAAGTAGAAGTATAACGGTCAGCAATCTGTGTTCCGGCATAGATTGTGAGAAGACTAAAGATCATTATTGAGATGGCAAGACCAATTGAATTTATTCTGGTCATTCCGGCTCCCAAACCTGTGCTTAAACAGTTGAGAGAAAGTGCGATTCCTAGTAAGATAGATTCATTAATAGAGATGGTTTTAGAGCCATCTTTATCTGCTAAAATTGGGTTTTTAATCAAATTACCTAACTTGGACCAGAAAGTTTTTGCGCTTACCTGTTTACACTGGGATTGCGGGAAATATTGTTGAATAAGGGTCCAAACGCCAATCATACTTACAATTAGTCCGCCAAATGTATTAGCCAATTTGTGAGGAAGGAAGTCGGACAAAAAATGACCAAAAGAGATCGATAATAGAGTGGCAAGACCAGATAAGACGGCAATAAAGAGGTTGGATCTAAAAGGAACTTTAATATTTTTTAAACCATAGGCCAAACCAATTCCCAGATTATCTAAGTTTGCAGCGATTCCCAGAAATATTATTGTCCATAAACGCATTTATCTACTCTCCTTTTGTGTTAGTATATTTGTTCTTGCCGGACAAGGTGATTGTCCCAATTTGTATAAATCTTAGGTTTCAATCAAGATTTTTATTGACACATAATAAGTAAGATGCTAAACTTAATAAGTCTGGGTTATTCCAACAAGTATGTTCTTGAATTGGTAAGGGAGAGAATGTTGTGGGTGATCCTGGTCTTGAAGCCAAGAATAAAGTTATCGGCTTAAAACAGACACTTCGTGCAATCCAACAAGACAAAGCTTGCATAATCTACCTGGCCAATGATGTGGATGAACACATTTTAAAAAAGATTAAACTTGCAAGCCGTGGAAAAGATGTTAAAATTATTACTACTCGAGTTGGGAAAAAAGAACTAGGACAAATTTGTCGGATCGATGTAAACGCAGCGGTTGTCGCATTGGTTCAAGAGTAGGAAGGAGGTGGGATGATGCCAACCATTAATCAATTGATAAAAAAAGGACGCAAAAAGGTAGAACAGAAAAGTAATGCTCCTGCACTGCTTTGGTCTTATAACACCAAAAAAGAGGATATGTTTGAATCAGCAAAGGGTAGCCCACAAAAACGCGGAGTATGTACTAGAGTCTCCACCGTAACTCCGAAGAAACCCAACTCTGCTTTGCGGAAGGTGGCCAGGGTTCGCTTGACAAATCGTTTGGAAGTTACGGCATATATACCGGGTGAAGGCCATAATTTACAGGAACACTCGGTGGTTTTAATCCGGGGTGGAAGAGTTAAAGATTTACCTGGTGTTAGATATCATATTGTACGCGGGACATTGGATGCCGCGGGAGTACAAGATCGGAAGCAGAGCAGGTCTAAATATGGTGCAAAAAGGCCAAAAATTGCTACTGCTAAGAAGTAAGGAGGGTTAAATTTGCCACGTAGGGGAGCAATACCCAAGCGGGAGATTATTCCCGATCCAATTTATAATGACCCTATAATTACCCAGTTTATTAATAAAATTAGCTATTCAGGGAAGAGAGGTATTGGGGAAAAGATTTTCTATGGTGCCCTGGATATAGTAAAAGAGAAAACGGGTAAGGATTCTTTAGAAGTTTTCCAAGAGGCAATGAAAAATGTAATGCCTGTTTTGGAAGTTAGAGCGCGTCGTGTAGGGGGCGCAACTTATCAGGTTCCAATGGAAGTTAGACCGGATCGACGAGTTTCTTTAGCAATGAGATGGATAATTAACAGCGCTAGAGCCCGGTCGGAACGGACGATGAGTGAAAGATTGGCCGCCGAATTTATGGATGCAGCCAATAATGCTGGAAACTCAATCAAGAAAAAGGAAGATACACACAAAATGGCGGAAGCTAATAAGGCTTTTGCTCATTATCGCTGGTAATAAGAGGAACAGAGATTCTTAATTTCTCTGGGGAACGGTTGGAGGTTATTTCGTGAGCAGGGATTTTCAGATCGATCATATTAGAAATATTGGAATTATGGCTCATATTGATGCCGGTAAAACTACCACTACTGAGAGGATCCTTTTCTACACTGGTAAAGTTCACCGGATGGGTGAAGTTCATGATGGGGCTGCTACTATGGATTGGATGGTTCAAGAGCAGGAACGGGGAATTACGATCACCTCAGCTGCTACTACAGCCCTATGGAAAGGGCATCAGGTAAATATTATTGACACGCCCGGGCACGTGGACTTTACTGTAGAAGTAGAACGTTCTCTACGGGTTCTTGATGGAGCGGTTTCTGTCTTTTGTGCAGTCGGTGGAGTTGAACCGCAATCAGAAACGGTTTGGCGGCAGGCTGACAAATATAATGTCCCTAGGATTGCTTTTATCAATAAAATGGACAGGGTTGGTGCTGATTTCTTCCGTGTAGCAGAAATGATTAGGACCAAATTAGGGGCTAATCCTGTTCCGGTACAGATTCCCATTGGTACAGAGGAGAATTTTCGCGGGATCGTTGATTTAATCGAAGAAAAGGCTATTGTTTATCTTGATGATATGGGGACTAAAAGCGAAGTTCAGGAGATTCCGGAAGAAGTTAAAGAACAAGCGACTGAATATAGAAGTAAACTCTTGGAAGCAGTTGCTGAATTTGATGAAGATTTAATGATGAAATATTTAGAGGAAGAACCAATCACTCCTGATGAGATCCGTAAAGTTTTACGGAAAGCAGTTATTTCAACTAAACTGACTCCGGTTCTTTGTGGCTCCGCTTTTAAGAATAAGGGAATTCAATTGCTTTTGGATGCGGTTATTAGTTACTTGCCATCGCCAATCGATCTTCCGCCGATTACAGGTCATGATCCTCAAACTAAAGAGGAAGTCCACAGGAAACCTCTTGATGATGAAGGCTTCTCTGCTTTAGCCTTTAAAGTAATGACTGATCCTTACGTTGGTAAGCTTGTTTTCTTCCGGGTATATTCTGGAGAATTAACCACAGGATCATATATTTATAATTCTACTAAAGGCAAAAGAGAGAGAGTTGGCCGTATTCTAAGGATGCATGCCAATCACCGGGAGGAGATAAAGGCTGTTAGGTCAGGAGATATAGCAGCGGCGGTGGGTTGGAAAGATACAGGCACAGGGGATACGCTCTGTGATGAAGAACAACCGGTAATTTTGGAAGCAATGGAGTTTCCGGAACCTGTTATTTCAGTTGCCATTGAACCTAAAACAAAGGCTGACCAGGATAAACTGGGACTTTCTCTTGTTAAATTAGCGGAGGAGGATCCCACCTTCCAAGTAAAGACTGATAGTGAGACTGGTCAGACGATAATTTCTGGTATGGGTGAACTTCATCTAGAGGTTATTACCGACCGTTTGATCAGGGAGTTTAAGGTTGAAGCCAATGTTGGTAAGCCCCAGGTGGCTTATAGAGAGACTATTCGCCAATCAGTTAAAGCTGAGGGTAAGTTTATTAGGCAAAGTGGTGGTCGAGGCCAATATGGTCATGTAGTGCTTGTGATTGAACCTAATGAAGCAGGAAAAGGATTTACCTTTGAAAATAAAATAGTTGGCGGGGTAGTCCCAAAAGAGTATATACCAGCAGTAGAAGCTGGAGTTAAAGATGCGATGTTAAATGGTGTTCTGGCAGGTTACCCGATGGTTGATGTTAAAGTTGCGTTGATTGATGGTTCTTATCATGAGGTCGACTCTTCAGAGATGGCATTTAAAATTGCTGGCTCAATGGGCTTCAAAGATGGATGTAAAAAGGCAAGCCCCGTTTTACTGGAGCCGATCATGAAGGTGGAGATTGTTACCCCGGATGAATATCTTGGTGATGTTCTTGGAGATTTTAATTCCAGACGGGGGAGAATAGAAGGGCTGGATCCACAAGCGGGTGCTCAGATTATTAATGGCTATGTACCAATGGCTGAAATGTTTGGTTATGCTACTATTCTGCGCTCGATTTCTCAAGGCCGGTCCACATATTCGATGTATTTCTCCCATTATGATGAGGTTCCATCTGGTTTAGCAAAGGAGATTATTGAAGGTTAACTATTGCTGGATTAAGTTTAATAAATGTGTACTAAGCAAATGCTTTTTTAATAAAAAATAAAAATTACAATTAAAAGTAATGAGGAGGATCAAAAAATGGCAAAACAAAAATTTGAGCGGACTAAACCCCATGCCAAT
>DAIOHK010000048.1:0-14483 GCA_036744795.1 Bacillota bacterium
ACTCTAGACCTTCTTATGCCTAAAGTCGAAGTCTCTCGAAATATTACTTCAAGAACTTGTGGCGCGGAATCTGGTTCGATTAAAACCGTAATCTTCGTTCCTATTCTTCCTTTTTTCATAACTACTGGTGCAAATTGGAAGTCAAGGACCGGAATCTCCAGCAGTTGTTCTCCTAAATATGGGAGTATCTCTGGGTTCATATCATCAATATTGGTTTCAAGAACTTCTATTTCATTTGCTGGTAAATTTTGGATATTACTCTTGCCAATAACTAATCGTAAAAGGTTAGGAATTTCCCGTTCGTTAGAACCCGCCCCACACCCGGTTTTTTCAATAGTTAAAAACGGCATTTCCATCCACCCAGCACACAGAGTACTAAGAATAGCCGCTCCAGTAGGGGTTACCCATTCGCCATCATAATCACCGGCATAGCATGGAATCCCAGTTAATAACTGAACAGTTGCAGGTGCTGGCACAGGCAAGATTCCATGGGCGCATTTTACTTCCCCAAAGCCAACTCGTAATGGTGAACAGAATAATTCCTCAATGCCTAGATATTCTAAGCCATAACAGCTTCCTACAATATCAACAATCGCATCGACCGCTCCAACCTCATGAAAGTGTACTTTTTCAATCGCACAATTATGGACAGCCGCTTCAGCAGTAGCCAAAGCCCTGAAAATCTTAATGGCTTGCTCCTTGATCCTTAGAGATAAGTTACTTTTATTAATAATCTCTTCAATATCATGCAAATGACGATGCTGATCTTCTTCCTGACACTCTACAGTCAGCTTTGTCCCAGTAATACCCTTTCTTATAACTTGGTCTGCATATATTTTTACCGCTGGCAACTTTAGTTGCTCAGTACATTTTTCTAATTCATGAAGGGGAAACCCCGCATCTACCATGGCTCCAAGTAACATATCTCCGCTAGCGCCAGCATTACCTTGAATAAAACCAATCTTCATTCTTTATTCACCCCAGTATTAATCCTATGGGCTAAAACTCCAGCCCCAAAACCATTGTCAATGTTAACAACACCGATCCCGGCAGCACAGGAGTTCAACATAGTCAGAAGAGGAGCTAAACCTTGAAAATTTGCTCCATAGCCGACACTAGTTGGAACCGCAATAATCGGTTTTCTCACTAACCCCCCCACCACGCTGGCTAAAGCTCCTTCCATCCCCGCTACCACTAAGATAACATTAGCCTCTTCCATTTTTTTACGATGCTTTAACAGCCGGTGAATGCCCGCCACTCCTACATCATAGTACCGTTCTACTCTACTACCCATGACTTCTAAGGTAAGGGCCGCCTCCTCAGCTACTGCTTGATCGGCCGTTCCTGCCGTTAAAACCGTCACTAAACCAACAGGATCTTTTTTATCCTGAGATAAAACAATTAAGCGAGGAAGTTGATAATAACAGGCCTCCGGGAAAACTTGCTTCACCTTTTGATATGTTCCCTCCGCCGCTCTAGTGGCCAGAACATTTCCACCCTTTGGGGCTAAGCGTTTAAAAATTTCTATTACTTGTTCATCTGTTTTTCCTGGACAATAAATTACTTCGGTCGCCCCTTGGCGTAACTGGCGATGGTGATCAATTTTTGCAAAACCTAGATCTTCATAAGGTAAATCTGCTAATGACTCTAAAGCTTTCTCCGGAGAGACCTTTCCTTCTTTTACTTCGTATAGCAAAGACAACCAGAGGTTGTTCAAAACTCTTCCTCCTTAAAAAAAGAATTACCGGGTTAAATTTCTACCTCTACTACAAACTTAATAGAATCTCGGTGATCCTTTCCAATTCCTCTTGGGAATAGTATTCGATCTCTATTTTCCCCCGTTTTCCACTATTTTTTATCCGAACTTTAGTCCCAAATAAACGAGTCATATCATCTACTATTGCCTGAAGGTTAGGATCAAGGGTTGGCAATCGCGGGTAAACAACCTCTTTCTTTTTTTCTCCTTCTAATGTTTCACGTGGAACATCCGAAATATTCATTAAACGGATTAATTCTTCAGTATCACGAACCGATAGGTTTTCTTCAATAATCTTTTTGCTAAGATGAATCTGTTTTTCTGGTAAATCCAATCCCAATAGCGCTCTAGCATGTCCCATTGTGATTGTTTCATTCAAGACTAGTTGTTGAATCTCTGTTGGGAGGTTTAAAAGACGCAAGGTATTGGTAATTGATGATCTGCTCTTCCCTACTGATTTAGCAACTTCTTCTTGGGTAAGTTTAAACTCTTCGATCAATTTTTTATAAGCTTCCGCTTCCTCGATCGGATTTAAGTCTTCCCGTTGAAGGTTTTCAACTAAGGCTATCTCCATTACAGCCCGATCATCTAAGTCTTTAATCACTACAGGAACCGTATCAAGTCCCGCCAGTTTAGAGGCGCGTAAGCGGCGTTCTCCAGCAATTAATTGATAGTGATCGGCGCTTTTCCTTACTAATAAAGGTTGCAATACGCCATGAATTTTAATCGATTCAGAAAGTTCAGTGAGGCTCTCGCGATCAAAAGATCTTCTTGGTTGGTAAGGATTAATTTCAATCTTCTCGACAGGTACTTCTAAAGTGTTCTGGAGATCAGCTTCTTCCAGTTGGGGAATTAAAGCTCCTAACCCCTTACCTAAAGCTCGAGTTCTATTCACCAGCAATCACTTCCTTGGCTAAATCAAGATAAGCTTCTGCTCCCTTTGATTTTTCATCATAAAGGTTAATTGGCAAGCCGTGGCTTGGGGCCTCACTAAGTCGAATATTTCTGGGGATAATCGACTCATATACTCTCTCTTGAAAATAACTCTTTACTTCCTCTGCAACCTGTTGGGACAAGTTAGTTCGGTTGTCATACATCGTTAAAACCACCCCTTGTATAGAAAGCGAAGGGTTAGAATATTTCTGGACCAATTGTAAAGTCTTCATTAATTGACTAAGCCCTTCTAAAGCGTAATATTCGCATTGAATGGGCACAACTACCGCATCAGCAGCAGCCAAGGCATTTAGTGTAAGATTTCCAAGAGAAGGCGGGCAATCTATTAAAATAAAATCATAATTATTTCTCACCGGTTCAATTGAACGCCGAAGACGCTGATCCCTTGCCATCATCCCTACCAATTCAGCTTCAGCTCCTGCTAATCTAATTGTAGCTGGTACAGCCGATAGATTAGTAATTTGAGTGGCTGTGATCACATCCTGAATCGGAATTTCGCTAATTAACACATCATAGATACACTTTTTAATTTCACCCTTTTTTAAGCCCAAACCACTAGTGGCATTTCCTTGAGGATCATTATCAAGAACTAATACTTTTTTCCCCAAAACGGCCAGACAAGCTCCTAAATTAACAGCAGTAGTAGTCTTACCAACGCCTCCCTTTTGATTAGTAATAGCTAATACTTTTCCCATCGTAACTTCCCTCCTTTTCTTCTCTTATAGATTCATTGCGTTCTTCCCTTAAATAAGGTCACGCCTCAAAATAGCAAACAATGTACACAACATCTATTAGACTATCAGGGTTACTTCTTTAATAAGTTATTACTTCTTTACTGTATCAAGCAGTAGCTTACATTAACAACTACCTATGGAGCAACAGATTAATGGGTCGGACCTCCCACTTTAAGGAATAACGCAATTAACTTGATTATAACCAGCAAAATCCTAAATTTACTTCGCGAACCAAGATAAAACTTCCTGCTAGTTTTCGTAAGTAATTATATTTTACCATCGCTCATAACGGCTAAAATCTCTTCAAAAACCCACGCCACTTTAGGGTATAACCTATATTCAGTTTTATCTGGCAAACGACTAATCCTTTTAAGATGAAGTATTTTTAACAGCTATATAATGGGCTAATTGCGTTGTTCCTCAGCTTCAACGATCCCATCTAAAGAAATGCCTTGGATGCTTGTCGCGGCGCCTGGCTCTGATTTTCATTAAGCGGTAGCCCGCGTGAGCGACTATCACAATATATTGATAGCCTATTTAAAGAATGCCTTCGCTGTTTATCGATTCATCTGGCCAGATGAACGACTTGCAAACGACACACTATATCGTGTCGTGACCCCAAATTAAGGGAATAACGTAATTAGCTTATAAAAATATAATTGCACAATTACCTTATCTCACCCTTAGTCTCACTAAGAATATCTGATCAAAAACAAAGTTCTCTCACTTTATGCTTTTTCTGGTTTATTCATGCCTTTCCTTAATAGAAACCAAGCTGTTCATGACCATAAACCAGCAATAGGTTTCGGTAGAAAAGTCAGTAATGCCTTCTGATTAACACAAACTGGCCACAACGTCTTATTGTTTCACGTGAAACATTGTCTTTTAGAGTACAGGACGTTTTGCGGGGATACCTGCTCTGCGAGGATATTTTTCAGGGGTTTTTTTTATCTTTTTAAAAGCTAGCAGAGTGCGTGCCCCCATCTCTAAAGGAAGATGATAATGACAACTCTGTTCTAATTTGACTCCGAACAACCGAATTGCCCTTTCCGCCCGCTCTAACTCAAGAGAATAATGCGGCCCTTTAAAAGCTACAAAGATTCCTCCATTTTGACAGAAAGGAATAGCAAGTTCAAGAATAACTGGCAGTTCCGCTACAGCTCTCGCCAACACTAATTCGTATTGCTCTCGATAGTCGGGCTGATGGGCTAAAGTCTCTGCCCTTTCATTTAGAATTAAGAGGTTTTCTAAGTTTAAATGGTGTTTAACCGTCTTTAAGAATTCAACTTTCTTCTTACTCGCTTCTAGAACATGAAAGTTTTTTTCTGGATAGGTTATAGCTAAAGGGATTCCAGGAAATCCGGCCCCAGAACCAAGATCTAAGATTAGCGAATAATCGGTCCACCAAGCTAACTTGGAAATAGTAAGTGAATCAAAAAGATGCTTAATTACAGCATCTTCCCAGTTTGTAATAGAGGTTAAATTTATTTGCTGATTCGCTTCTAAAACAAAAGCTAAATAATTATAAAGTCTCTCTGTTTTGTTCTGATCTAAGGCTGTAAAGAACTTAAGATGCTCTTGCATTATCTGGAGATCCGTATTCATTTTTTTCGACTCCTCGTCATCCAAATTAGCAAGGCGCTTAGATCCGCAGGACTAACCCCGCTAATTCGGCTTGCTTGTCCCATCGTTTCTGGTCGGAATTTGTTAAGCTTCTCTCTAGCTTCAAAAGATAAATTTGGTACAGAAAAATAATCAAAATCACTTGGTATTTTTTTATTTTCTGTTTTCTGTAAACGTTCCGCCATTTTTGCTTCTCTTTCCAGATAACCTTGATATTTTATCAGATTTTCAACCACCTCATCTTCCTCTGTCGTCTGGTTGCTTTGTTGGTTAAAAGTCTTCCACAGCACTGTTAATTGAATCTCCGGCATTTTTAAGCTCTGTCTTAAGCTGGTTTTTTGAAGAATGTCTACACCAGTCTCTTTTTTAAGTTGATCCGCTTCTACCGAACCCGGTAATAAATAAGTTGTTTCTAAAAACGAAAGTTTGTTGTTGATTTTTTCTTTCTTTTCCATAAAAGTTTGGTATTCTTGGTCAGACAGAAGTTTGAATTTATATCCATAATCTGCCAACCGTAAATCAGCATTCTCTTGTCTCAAGGACAAGCGAAACTCTGCTCTTGAGGTCATAATCCGATAAGGTTCATTGTTTTCTTTTGTAACTAAATCATCAATCAAAACCCCGATATAAGCCTCATTTCGTTGTAAAACAAAAGGTTCTTCTCCCTTTAAATATAGCCCCGCATTAATCCCAGCAACAATCCCTTGCGCCGCGGCCTCTTCATATCCTGAGGTGCCGTTAATTTGACCAGCGCAGAACAGACCCGGCCATTCCCTAATTTGTAGTGAGGTTAAAAGCTGGTCCGGAGCAACAACATCATACTCGATGGCATAGCCTGGTCTTACCATCTCTACCTCTTCTAGACCAGGGACAGTGCGCATAAACTCATCCTGTATTTCTTCAGGTAAACTACTTGATAAACCTGCTACATACATTTCATCAGTATTTAATCCTTCCGGTTCTATAAAGACTTGATGTCGATCTCTCTGCGGGAAGGTGACCACCTTACCTTCAATCGACGGACAATAGCGAGTACCGATCCCTGTAATAGCCCCGCAATACATTGGAGCCAAGTGTAGATTGTTTTTTATAATCTGGTGCGTCTTTTCATTGGTATACGTAAGCCAACACGAAATTGGCTTTTTGGGCTCCCAAGGTAGCCAGTGAGAAAAACCGTGGGTTACCCCATCCCCTGGTTGCTCAATCATCCGCGAAAAATCTAAAGAGCGTTTGCGAACCCGAGCAGGGGTCCCGGTTTTAAAACGTTTAAACCTGATCCCTTGAGCCTCAAGGTTCTCAGCTAAAGCAATAGATGGATGTTGTCCCTGGGGTCCGGAAGAATAAGATAACAGGCCGACATGCACCTTTCCTCGTAAAAATGTCCCGGTGGCGATAATTACGACCGGAACTTCATAACAGACCCCAGTATTTAGAGTTACACGCCAATGGTTCTTTATTCTTTTGAGCATAGAGACCTCCCCCTGTCGAATTGAGATTAGGGGTTGGCGCTCTAAGTAATACTGCATCAATTGTTGGTATAAATGCTTATCCGTTTGGGCTCGTAAAGCTCTAACCGCTGGTCCCTTCTGAGTGTTTAGAGCCCGCATCTGTAAGTGGGACTGATCTGTATTCCGTCCTATTAATCCGCCCAAAGCATCTATCTCTCTCACCAGATTACCTTTTCCTGGACCACCTACTGATGGATTACAAGGCATAAAAGCAATATTATTAAAATTCAAGGTTAGTAATAAAGTAGTAAAACCCATTTTAGCAACTGCATTAGCCGCTTCACACCCGGCATGACCCGCCCCAATTACCGCCACATCATAATTTTTTTTCATTTGTATCTTCACCCTATTTCCCAATACAAAATTGGGAAAAAATCTCATTAATTATCTCTTCGGAGACTGATCGGCCAGTAATCCGACCTAAAGCCTCTAAAGCCGCCCTTATATCTCCGGCCAGCAAATCTTCACTACACTGCAACTGGAGCCCCTCAGCAACAGAATGAAGGCGTTCGACCGCTTCCTCTAAAGCTTCTTTATGTCTTAATTTCGTAACTAAAACTGGATGTTCATCTGTACCGCAAATTCCCATTAATTCTTCCCTGATCACATCTTTAAGCGCCTTAATTCCAACTCCTGTTATGGCTGAAACAGATAATATAGTATATCCAGGAAACTTAGCTCTTAAGTCTTCGGGAAACAATTTCACCGGTAGGTCTGTCTTATTTAGAATAATAACCGCTTTTTTCTGCTTAATACTATTAATCATCTCTTGATCTTCTCTTGACATTTCCGTTGCTGAATCCAGCACGGCTAAAATTAAGTCGGCCTCCCTTATTATTTGCCAAGCCCTCTCTACACCAGCTTTTTCCACCACATTATCGATCTCTCGAATTCCAGCCGTATCTATTAACCTCACCGGAACTCCATCAAGATCGATGGTTTCCGCAACAAAATCCCTTGTCGTGCCAGGAATCGGAGTAACAATCGCTCGCTCCTCGCCCAGAAGGCGGTTAAGCAGACTTGATTTTCCCACATTAGGTCGGCCAGCTAAAACCACCGAAGCTGCCTCGCGTAGAATAATCCCTTTGTCAGCTTGAGCTAATAAATTTTCTAGTTCTTGTTGAACGGTTTGAATAACATTTAGCGCTTGCTCACGTTCTAGATCTGGAATCTCATCTTCAGGAAAATCTAAGGCAGCCTCAATCGGTACTAAAAGTTCCAGCAACCTAGTCTCCTGCTCCTTAATCACAGTCGACAGTTCTCCCCGTAACTGCGTTAATGCCACCTGATGAGCCAAATCAGTTCGTGATCTTATGAGATCAATTACTGCTTCAGCTTGAGTTAAATCCAGACGACCATTTAAATAGGCTCTTTTAGTAAACTCGCCCGGTTCCGCTAGTTGTGCTCCAGCCTTTATCGTATAAGTTAATATTTTTTTGAGATTTTGATACCCACCATGACCCTGAATCTCTAATACATCTTCACCCGTATAACTTCTATTTTTTTTAAAGAAAAAATAGATTACTTCATCAATTACAGTGCCATCTGGAGATACGGCTAACCCTAAACGAACCTGACGTTCGGGCCAGAAGGTGATTTTTTTTCCAGAAGGATGGCTAAGGATTTTTGATCCAATCCTAATCGCTTCATCTCCACTAATCCTAATGATCCCAATTCCTCCCTCTCCTTGAGGAGTAGAGATCGCTGCAATCGTATGTGTATCTTTCATAGTTAAACACCTTAAAAATTATACTTTAAAAATTCGTACGGAAGCTATTCTTTACCCTTCACTTGCCCTTGCTTGCTAGGGTGGAAGACAACTTTATCTTTTGAAAAATAACACGTGCCTCCAGGCACGTGTTTATTATAAGCTAATTTTTAGGAGAAATAATCACCCGTCGATGAGGATCCTCTCCTTCGCTGTAAGTCATAACTTCTTTACTGTTTTGCAAGGTTAAATGAATAATTCTCCGCTCATGAGGAGACATTGGGTACAATATCTCCTTTCTCCCTTTTCTGTTTACTCGCTCTGCTGTAGAAAGGGCTAACCTCTTTAAGTTTTCTTCCCTTCGTTTTCTATATCCGGCAACATCAATAATAACTCGCTCATTATTCTCATTTGCCTTATACATCGCTAGATTTACTAGATACTGTAAGGCATTCAAAGTCTGACCGTGACGACCAATTAACTTCCCGAGATCATCTCCATTAATATTAAGCATTACGTACCCTGGTCGCTTAAACATCTCAACCTGAGCTAAAACACCCATATTAACCAAAATCTCCCGTAATAATCTTACTGCTTGCTGTGCCATGTCTTCTTTAATAGACACACGTATTTTAACTTTGCTGACATTTAAAAATCCTAAAAAACCTTTACTTGAGGTTTCTTCTAATACCTCTACTTTAACCTTACTCTCATCAACTTCTAATTCCTTAAGTGCTAATTCAAGCGCCTCTTCTCTGGTCCGAGCCACTATCTCTACTGATTTCATAAGTAAAACCTCCTTTTAGGAGCTCCAGAGTTTTAAAATTTAGAAAAATTGACGTTTTAATTAACTTTCTACTTGTGGATTCTCACGGATAAAAAATTTTGCAATCAACCATTGCTGGAGAATACCAATAATCGTGCTAGCAACCCAGTAAAGGCCGACTCCAGCTTTAAGGGTATAAGTAATATAACCCATAAAGATGGGCATAAAATACATAAAACTTGACTGAGAAGGATCTGTATTAGCAACCGTTGTCATCTTCTGTTGTAAAAATGAGGTTAATCCAGAAATAATTCCCAAAACCAAATATTTACTCTTTGCTAAATCCATGGTTAAAAAAAATGCATTGGTAAAATCAATATTGAATTTTTCTGGATTGTTCAATAAGCCAAATAAAGCCCATAAAAAAGGAAGTTGTAGCAGAAGTGGTAAACATCCGCCTAAAGGGTTTACCTTATTTTCTTTATAAACCTCCATCATCCTACGTTGCTGTTCTTCTGGATTTTTCTTATATTTCTCCTGTATTTCCTTGATCTGCGGCTGTATCTTTTTCATTCCCTCCATCGATCTAATTTGACTAATGGAAAAAGGAAAAAGAACGACTTTGACCACAATAGTCAGTAAAATAATGGCCATTCCCCATCCCAACCCAAGAACACTTTGAAAATAATTCAAAACACTAGCCATCATCCCGGATAAGGCATTGATCATAAGTTATTATTCCACACCTTTCTATCTAAGGATTTTTTTTTGAAACCGACTTATCAAAGAACTTATTCTCTTTACTCTATAAAATTCCTCTTCCGTATCTTTTCACAACTTACGTAAATTATTTACCTGATGGAAAAAAAGGGGCTTAGCCCCTTTGCTTACGAAAAATCCCTCCCCACCCCGGCCATCTCTCCGGCACAGGAGAATATCCTCCCTGGCTCCATGGATGACAAGAAATAACTCTTCTACAGCCAAGAACAATACCTTTTAACCCAAATCTTTCAACAGCTTCTAAAGTATACTGGGAACAACTGGGGTAGTATTTACATTTATACATCTGTGGTTTAAGGGGCGAGAGATAGTGCTGATAAAAAAGGATTAACTCTACAATTATCTTTCTAAGCATTGATTAATTTCGCTTTAACACAAAGATCCCTTAGGGAAGCGCAGATAAGCGAAAAATCTATCTCCTCAACTTTACCACGGGCAATTACAATAACTGCAACCTCCCTTTTTACCTGGTTTTCAAAAGATAGAAAAGCATGTCTCATCTGTCGTTTAATTTTATTGCGCCGCACAGCACACCCCAATTTTTTCCCCACGCAAAAGGCTACCTTTAACTGACCTTTTTTTGTAGACAAGGGTCGAACATACAGAACAAAATACTTGTTAAAAAAGGAACGCCCTTTACTAAAAGTCTCTTTGAATTCCCAATTTTTTTTTAAGGTTTCATACCCTTTCATTTTTAAGCAGATAAAACCTTTCTTCCTTTTGCTCGACGTCGACTGATTAGTTGTCGCCCTCTGCGGGTGGACATTCTAACTAAAAACCCCATTTTTCTTTTTCTTTTTAATTTATTTGGCTGGAAAGTTCTTTTCACCTTTTCTCACCTCGCTTTGAGCCTATGTTTATTCTAGTTTATTATAAATAGCCCGTGAAGGGTTGTCAATATTTCTTCGAAAAAGTTATCCACATTTCTTTCTTTAAAGCAGTTTTTGGTATTAAGTTGCCATTATATTTCCCTTATTCCGGTTTTTACGGCACAAAAGCAGAATTGTCAAAGCAGAGAGAATCTGGTATCATAGACATCGCACCTCCACATTATCCACATTTTTTATTAAAACCTGTGGATAATGTGGATAACTCAAAAAATACTGTTTTCAATTTTAAATAGGTTTTCTTTATCTCCCATTTTTTACAATTATTTTTTTTAACACTCACCGCATCTGTTTTTTCTTTTCTTATCCTCATTTTTACTCACAATTTATACACAGGCTGTGGATTGTTTTTAATTAATCTTTTAATCTCTTTTTACCCTTTTATATTTTGATCTGTTGAAAGGTGGAAAGGTAATGACCATTGAGGAACTAGAAACCATTTGGACACAAGTTCGGGAAGATGTTGAACCTCAAATGACCAAACCCAGTTATGAAACTTGGCTTAAGCCAACTAGACCGTGGAAACTTGAAAATAATATCTTATTTATTGAAGTTCCTAACGAATTTGCCAGAGACTTACTGGAAAGTAGATACGCGTCCCTTCTTATCTCAACGCTCAACAACTATATCCCGGATGAACTAAGTTTAAAATTTATTATTCAAAAGAATAATTCTTCTGAAGAACATCATTTATCCACCCCTCATGTAATCTTCGGCGCTGAAGAAAATGCGATGAATCTTAATCCTAAGTATACTTTTGAATCTTTTGTCGTTGGTGAAAGTAACAGGTTTGCTCATGCTGCCTCCTTAGCAGTAGCTGAATCTCCAGCTAGAGCCTATAACCCTTTATTTGTTTATGGCGGAGTTGGTCTGGGAAAAACCCATTTAATGCAGGCTATTGGCCATTTTGTTATGCAAAATAATCCCTATTTTAAAGTAGTTTATGTCTCATCTGAAAAATTTACCAATGAACTTATTAATGCTATTCAAAAAAATAAAACTCCCAGTTTTAGAGCTAAATATCGAAACGTTGATTTATTACTAATCGACGATATTCAGTTTCTAGCCGGTAAGGAAAGTACCCAAGAAGAATTTTTTCATACTTTTAATGCTTTACACGAAGCAAGTAAACAGATTGTTATCTCAAGCGATCGGCTACCTAGAGAAATTCCCACTTTAGAAGATCGTTTACGTTCTCGCTTTGAATGGGGTTTAATTACGGATATTCAAGCCCCAGATCTAGAAACAAGGATTGCTATTTTAAGAAAAAAAGCTGTATTTGAAGGCTGGAAGCTTCCTAATGATGTAATGGTTTATATCGCCGATTTAATTAATTCAAATATTCGTGAATTAGAAGGCGCTCTCATCAGGGTAATTGCTTATTCCTCGTTAACCAACCAGGAAATATCGATAGCCTTAGCAGATGAAGTTCTTAAAGATATCATTTCTGCACAGCAAGCTAAAAGAGTTACCATTCCTTTAATTCAACAATTAGTGGCAAATTTCTTTCAGCTAACTATTGATGATTTTAAATCAAAAAGACGTACCCAAAATATTGCTTTTCCGCGACAAATAGCTATGTATCTAAGTAGGGAATTAACTGATGCGTCTCTCCCTAAAATAGGAGAAGAGTTTGGAGGTAGAGATCATACAACAGTTATTCACGCCTGCGACAGAATTAAAGAATTAATAACGAACGACCCCAAAATAGATCAAACCGTAAAAGATCTTACAAAACAATTACAACAAGCATAACCTCTTTGTCTAAGTTTTACATCTTTTTTTATGTTAAGGAATTGCATAATCCATTATGCATGATTTAACCACAATAAATTGATAATCCTACTAAAGCTTTTTGCGTTGTATCCTAAAAGGTCCCAATACAATATATTCGGAGTGAGGAATTTGGGAAATTAGACAATCCCTTCGAAATAAATGTTAAACACTATATACTCCTTCACGCCGGCTACCTTTCCCATCACGAAGTGATTTAAAGCAAAGCCAGGCGCCTCGACAAGCCTCGAGGTATTTTCTAGGTTGCTCACATAAAAGCTTTAGTAATTATGTAATTCCTATGTGGTTAAACTGGGGGAAAATTGCGGGTAAGTTGTGGGTTGTTTATCCACAAAAAAGTTTTTCCTTGTGGATAAACTTAACTTGTAGATAACAAGCTTTTTAATCCACAAGTTCCTAATTTGATTTTATCTGCCTTAGCTGGTAATAAAGGATTTATCCACAATTTACGGTATACTATTACTACGACTAATTATCTATTATTATATATAATAGTACTATTATAGAATTCTTTAGTGTTGATAACTTTTAAAAAGAAAACCGAAGGGGGTTAAAGAATGAAACTTCTTTGTTCTCAAGAAGAGTTGGTTAGATCTTTACAGATCGTAACTAGAGTTATACCGGCAAGAAGTACCATGCCAATTCTTAGCGGATTGTTATTAGAGACAAGAGATGATCAACTTTTTTGTTTTGGTAGTGACCTCGAGGTCGGAATTGAAATCAAAATTCCTGAAGTGACGATCATCACCCCCGGACGTATTGTGGTCTCGGGAAGAACTTTTTATGATGCAATCCGACATCTTCCTCCGGGAAGAATTGAAATGGGAATTGATGATGGCGAGAAAACCTTTAATATTAAAACAGCCAATTCTTTTTTTAGTTTAAATATTTTCCCTGCGGAGGAATATCCTGCTCTCCCTGAAGGAATCAAGACAATTAATCTTTTAAGAGAAGATAAAAACAGAGATCGCGATGCCCTTTTCTTATTTTCCTTACAAGCTGCTGTCTTTAGAGAAGCCGTAAAACAGAGTGTTTACGCAACAGCTCCTCAGGACTCTAGACCTTTTCTTTCTAGTATTTTGTGGGAGTTTGATGAAGGGAATTTACGAATGGTAGCAACCGATATTAATCGATTAGTAATTAAAGACCTCTCCATAAAATGTAGTTCTAAAAATAGTTTTCTTGTTCCTGTAAAGGCGCTTAAGGAAATTACTACTATTTTGGAGAATGATGATGAACAGATTGATTTTTTATTAGTGAATAAGCAGTTATATGCTGTTAGCAGAGGGGTAGTCTTTTATACGAGATTAATCAATGCTCAATTCCCTCGCTATGAGCAAGTTATCCCTAAAGAATTTGATGGCCAAGTCGCTTTTGAACGATCAACTTTTTTAAGTGCTTTAACAAGAAGTTCTCTGATCGATAGAGCAGTTAAACTTAGTTTTTCAGAAGATAATATAAACATCTTTGCTACTGAGCCGGATTTAGGTCAGTTCTCAGAGAAACTGAGTGGTTCTTATGATGGCGAACCTTTAGAAATAGGGTTTAATTCCCAGTATATAATTGACTTTTTAAAAGTTGTTGGCGATGAGGGACAGATTGTTTTTAATCTTTCTAAAGGAATGAAAGCTTCTGTTTTAAAATTGAATAATAACGAAAAATATACTTATGTGATTATGCCGTTACGACTTAATTATTAAGTAGTCGCTCACGCTGGCTACCGCCCGCGCACATGAAATAATGAAAATTCAAAGCCAGGTGAGTCGACAAGCCCCAAAGGCATCTTTAATTAGTTGTTCACGCCGACTTTCCTTAGTGCACGCTAGTGCTTTAATCAAAGTCGGGTGAATCAACCAAGGCTATTTTCTAGGTAGTCGCCCACCCCAGTCAGCTGGGGCACATGAAAGAATGAAAATTACGACGAGCCATAGCGGTATTTGCCGGATTGTTGGCAAGCGGTGTGATCAGCGGCG
>DAIOHK010000049.1:0-14352 GCA_036744795.1 Bacillota bacterium
CAGGTGTTCCGGTGCCGCAAAATTAGCTAATTCAACTGCCTCATTAAGATCCTTTGCTAAAATCAGCCCTCCACTTTTCTCCAGGGAAGCTCGTGCTATCGTCTGTCTTGGTAAATCAGCAAGTTGTTTTTCTACTTCTAAAGCAACAGCCTTCAACAGGGATTCAGAGGTTGTCAGTAAAATAGCACCAGCTTCATCTACTGGTCCGTGCTCAGCCTGGGAAAGAAGATCAGCAGCTACCAGCATAGGATCTGCTGACTCATCTGCAATAATCAATATCTCACTGGGCCCAGCCAACATATCCAATCCTACTTCCCCATATACAAAACGTTTAGCCATCGTAACATAAAGATTCCCTGGCCCGACAATCTTATTTACCCGATTTATAGTTTCTGTTCCAAATGCCATAGCGGCAATAGCCTGAGCACCACCCACTTTATAAACTTCATTAACCCCTACCTCTTTAGCAGCTACCAAAAGGAAGGGATTAACAGTTTTATCCTGACGTGGGGGAGTACAAATAATAATACGCGGAACCTCCGCCACAACTGCCGGAAGAGCATTCATTAAAACTGTAGAAACTAAAGGAGTCTTTCCGCCAACACCTCCGGGAACATAAAGTCCGGCGGATTCAAGGGGAAGAAAACGTTGCCCAAGAAGGATCCCATGTTGATCATAAGTAACCCAGGATTGACGGAGCTGCTTTTGATGAAAGGAAAAAATATTTTTCCGTGCAATCTGTAAGGCCGCTAAAAATTCATCATTAACATGGGAGTAAGCTTCTTTAAATTCTTCCGGGGTCACTTTTAATTCCGCCGCCGATAATTCTACCTGGTCAAAACGGACGGAATAATTCAAAAGTGCTTCATCTCCTACCTTGCTTACCTGGTAGAGAATCTCCTTTACTCTCCGGATCAGTTCTTCATTTTCAACAAAAAGCAAGTTTCTCCGGTTTAATAACGTTTTAACCGCTTCTAGCTGTGTATCAGTATTTAATATTTGCAATCAGATCACCCTTCTGCAATTTCCTCTTGATAATATCAATTCATAAAAACAGAATAAACATAACTTAATTAGTGATAATCTATCATACGCCGCTATTTACTGTCAAGGAAAAACAGGCCAATAGAAAGAAAACAAGGCCGTTAAAACGACCTTGTTTCTTAATCACCCATATGTAGCGTTTATTAGGGAACAAACCCGAAAACAATGCCAGCTACTCCAAGGATCATCCCGATAATGCTAAGAGTTTTACCTTTTTTAACATCCTTAGCTACTTCTTCAACTTTGGCATCTTGCTCATCCATTCTCATTTCGAGCAAACCTACTCGTCTCTCGAGAGTAGAAATGTTTACGTCACTTCTCTTAGCCAGTTCATCTTTGAATTCATTTTCTAGCTCTTGAATAGCTTTGTAAACTTCATCAAGCTGAGCTTGGCTAACTGTCTCTTCAGCCAGAGACTGTCTGACTAATTCCTTCACTTTGGCCTCGCTTAAGGCTAACTTGTCACCATTTTCAGGAAGAACAGTACCAGACTCCAGTAACCGTCCTTCTAAATACTGTAAAATTCTGGCAGTTAACTCAACCATTTCGTAACGAGTAGCATATCTTTCTCCTTTGAAGGTTCCATCCGGATAACCTTTCAATAACCCAGCATTGTAGAGAAGGGTAAAGTTCTCGTATGCCCAGTGACTAGCTTTTGGAGCATCTTCAAAACCACCCATTGCTACCGATACGGTTGAAAGAAGCATCGCAAACGTAAGTAATACAACCAAGGTTTTCCTCATTACCTAATCCTCCTTTTTTAAAAAATATTTTGTTGAGCCGCAGAAACTGGAGATTCAATGGATAGCACTAAATCCGCTGACATCCCCTTAAAAAACAGAAATGGCCCTTACATTATATTATTCGCTTCAAGGGATCAAATTCCTTCCTTTTCCCCTGTTTATTTTAGAGAAAACAAGCTTAAAACGTCTTTATCTTATCAAACTGATAATAGGTGTAGTAAATCATGAAAAGCAATCTGTAAAAGTCATTACAATCTTATTCCTTGAAACCTTCCCCTAGTACTTCATGTACATTAGAAATAATTACAAAGGCTCTGGGATCTTCTTCCTTAACAAGTTGTTTCAAACGTGCTTCCTCAGTACGACCAATAATACAAAGTAAAACTTCCCGGGATTTACCAGAATAAATTCCTCTTCCCGATAAACCTGTAACACCACGATTCATTTCATCCAATATTCTTTGGGCAATTCTCTCAGAATAATCAGAAATAATAAATGCTCCTTTTGAATAACTAAAGCCTTCTATTACACCATCAATAATCTTACCAGAAGCCGCCACCGCAATTAAAGCATATAGCATTAGTTCTGCAGATCTAAAGATAATTCCTGCCAATCCAATAACAATTCCATCAATTATCAGTAAACCCTGTCCCATTGTTAAATTACTAAAATGATTAAGTAACCGGGCTGCTAAATCGGTTCCCCCTGTTGTTCCATGATACTTAAAGGTTAAACCCATTCCAATTCCGGTGAGTACCCCACCATAAAGAGAGGAAAGTAAAGGGTCTAAGGTTAAAGGGTGTACAATACTCCCCCAATATTCAACCGCTACAGCTAAGAGAATTGTTCCAAAAAAGGTCTTAATACCAAACTTGGGTCCAAATATTTTGAGACAAGCTAAGAGAAGAGGAGTATTTATAGCCAGCATGACCAGGCCTACGGGCCAACCCCATAAATAATACAGGACTGTAGCTAGCCCGCTAACCCCACCAGCCGCAATTTTATTGGGAATTAAAAACCATACTAATGCTAAAGCAGTTAGATTAGCCCCAATAAAAATCCCAAGGTAATCAATTATCTCCTTATTAAACTCCTTTTTCACCTGCTTAAATGCCTTCATTTTGCTTGCCTCCCTTTATTTTCCTCCAACTAAATCTTTCTTTACATACCATGCGAATAAAATTGGGCAACACCCGAAGCCGCCATAATCTCTCAGGTGCCCTAGTGGCACGGTAGGCCCATTCCAATCCTACTCTCCGAATCCCTTCCGGAGCTCTACTGGTTTTTCCCGCCCACAAATCTAAAAGGCCACCGACCCCAATTCCCAGCGGAACTTCCAGAGCCCCCCAATTGTTGGCAAGCCATACTTCTTGCCGTGGAACTCCCATGCCGACCAAAAGCAGATCAGGTCGCGCCTGATTAATATAATAAATAACCTCTTGATTCTGGTCCGGAGAAAAATAGCCATGTGTAAAACCAGTCACCCGCACTCCAGGCCACCGGCAGGAAATTTGTCTAGTTGCTGCTTCAGCTATGCCTGGTTCTCCACCCAGTAAGTAAATCCTAAGTCCAGCACTTTGCAGTTTAGTCAATAAGTTTTCTACTAAATCTACACCGGTTACTCTTTGTTGTCCCTTTACCCCAAAAAGCCGCATAGCCAAAACTACACCAATACCATCCGGGACAATTAGATCTCCAGATTGTAAAGACTTTAACAGGCAAGAGTCCTTTAAACCCATCATCATCATTTCCGGGTTAATAGTTATTACTCGTACCCTTTCTCCAGGTTTTTCTAGTGGCCGAGATTGTAATATGGTTTCTAAAAGTTTTATAGTTTCTTCAAGATTTATAATATTGATCGGAAAACCAAGGATCATTTTTTTCTGGAACATAATAAAGCCTCCTCTATCTGCTGAAGAAACCAATCTCTCTCTTCCCTGGATTTAGTTACCAGCTCATCACTTTTTCTTAATAGATGCTGATAAGTCAAGTTTATATCAGATAGTAATTCCTCTACCGCCCCTATGATTTGCTTTTCAAGGTACCGTTCCTTCCAGGAAAAACATGGCCATTCCATCTGTTGACAGAAGGCTTCAATTTTAGGGTCATTACTCAAGCCAATACCCGGGATCCCGCACTTGGCTGCCAGCAGAAGTCCGTGAAGCTTCTCCCCGATTACAAATGATATCTCAGGAAAAACAATGCTCAAATCATCAAGCTCCTTAATTAAAAGAGGTGGGGAAATTCCTGTCTCTTGAGCGAATTTTTTGGCAGCAAAGAAATCATCGGGAAAGAGGGTAATCAATTTTATTTCTACAGATCTTCTGTACAACCCTGCAAATAATTTCTGCTTACGATTTAGGTCTCCCTTCCGGAAGAAAAAACCTAATACTGGTTGTTTCCCTTTATTTTTTTTGGCCAGTGGTCTTCCTGAAAACTCTAAATCCCATAAGGGATCAACTTCCAGATGCATAAGAGGCTTAGTAACACCCATCATTTTAATATCTGCTAAAGACTTCGGATCACGGCAGGAAATGATTCTGGTTAAATCTAAGATTGGTCTAGCCAGCTTCTTTCCAAGCGGAGAAAGAGGGCCAAACCCTTGACCAACTAGAATTATTTCTGCCCCACACCGGTGAGCCAAAGCTAAAAGAGCTAAATAATAAAAGAGACTCCTTTTACTAGTTGCATCCTGAAAAATACTGCCCCCACCTCCCAGCAGAAGATCCCCGGGAGCAATAATTTTCCCTAATTGCCACAGATTCCAACGGGAGACTGTAATACTTCCTAACTTCGTCTCCCAGCAGATTTGTTTTCCTGTTAAAATGATTATTTTTAACCCAGAAAAGTTATCAGACAGTAATTTTGTATAATATTTACATAAAAGTTCATCACCAAGATTTCCAAAACCGTAATATCCAAACAAAAATACCTTTTTCATTAGATCACCCCCCGGTCACCGAATAATTTATTATTAGTTATTCCTCTTTTCACCTTCAATTAAGGCTACTCCAAACCAGAATAAAAATAGTGGTAAGGGAGACACCCAAATACTTTCAGTAAAACCGGCAACCAGTTGGCTTAATAAAGCTACGTGAATTCCTTTTTCCATTGGAGAAATCAAGATAGAATCCCTGTCTCTGAAAAAATTTGAGATTAATCTGTATGCGATCCATAACATAATCAATAAAGCTGGTACACCTTTTTCTGCCATAATCTGAAGATAGTGATTATGGGCATGAACTGCAGGGAAATCTGGCAAATGGGCTAGCCAAAAGGTTAAACTTTCCCGGCCTACCCCAGTCCAAGGATGTTTCGTCACCAATTCCCACGTAGCCTTCCAAATTTGCACCCGATAATTAAGAGTATTTCCTTGATAAGAGATAAAAAGAACCCTATCTGCAAGTGGGGGAAAAACAATAAAGATCATCGTAACAATAAGAAAAAGCCGGATAATATTAGCTTTTTTATCCGGATACCAGTAACATAATAAGGCAACAAGTGCAGCTATCCAGGTCGTCCGGGAAAAAGTAAAAATAATTGACAAAAGGCAGAGGAAGAACAAGATCCCCGAAGAATATTTTGTTTTTTCACCCCAATCCACCTCTTGCGTCTCCCAACCGGCTAATAGTAGAGGTAATATAAATAATAGATAAATACCATTTAAATTGGGATTTTTGAAAACACCAGTGATTCTTAGTGGAACCGCCCCTCTTTCAGTAGCTGGTACCCAACTTTGCGGGTAGGTTGGTAAAGCATAAGCCTGAAGTAGATTAAGGCCAATAATAACTGCTGAGGCCAGAAGAAAACAACGTAACCATCTTCTTTTTCGCCTGCTGAAAACTCCGGCGGAAAAACCAGCTAGAATAAGTATTGTTTCCCAAAAAACCTCAGCCAAAACAAAAGGAAATTCCGGTGAAAATAAGGCAGAAAAGAAAGACCAGATAATCCAGGAGAGAACCAGTAAGCCACCATCAGAAAAAATAGAAATAAAGAAAAGCCCAGGTAAGAATAGAAGAAACCAGTACCAATTCAATGGAAGAAAAAAAACCATTATTAAGAGTGCAGATAAAATCCGTTCCCAATATTCTTTTATTCTTCTATGGCTAAAGTATTCTTTCCCTAGGCTATTTTTCCCTTTAAACTTACTGATCCACGTAATACAACTACTCTCTACTAGTACTTCCGGCACAAATAAATTTTTAATTAAACCTTGAAAATGTAAGAAACTTCGTAACAACCAGCGGCCAGTAGCTGACATCCCGTCCATCATTCTTGGTGCGAAATAATCCGCATTATTCGCCCTGGGAACTCAGTATATAAAGTATGAAACATCCGTTCCTGACCCGAGCGGACAATTTCTTTACCCAAATAAATCCCTTCCTCTTCATTAATTCTGCCAGAACGCTCTAAAATCAGAATTAGATTTTGTTTTTCCAAATAGCTACCTTGCTCAGAATTACCGGTTTGGAGTGTCTCAAGTGAAATAAGCTCCTTATTGATGATCTTCCCCATAAATTCACCTGAGTTTCGATCCTTTACCCATTGGCCAACCGTAATACTTTCGGCTTGATCAGTATAAAGCCCATTTACCATAATCGTAAGGCGGATAAGCCTTTCCTCCTTCCGATTAAAACGCGGCCAAGAAAAGGCAACAGTCCGAATGATGATTGCTACTACCATTACTACTAGGAGAAGATCCAACCAGTGAATAACCCCGCCAATCCGGCCTTTCTTATCAATCCAGTCCACAATTATTCTCCTAATTTATTCACCGATTACCTTTTCCCTTTTGCCACTTTCAACTTTGATTACCCAAGTTCCCAGCTTACCTTGATCAACTCTCGTTTGATCAGGCCCGGGAGTTATCCTAATCAATATTGATTGGCTATTAACTTCCCAGCGGCTAAAATTAATATTATATACTTCAACAGGAAAATCTTGGTCTAAATTAAAATTAAGCTTGTTTCTAACATCCGTCTGGTAAACAAAAACCCGTTCTGTACCAGCAGGTGTAGTTGACTCCACCATTAAATACTGGGAATCCGGGGAAAAGGCAAGTAACCTCGCTCTTCCACCATACAAAAGATCAATTGGGGTTAATTTTACCTTCTCCGGCAAGGAGTTTTTTCCTTCCCAGTTTAATAGGGCAACTGCACAATGTGCACCACTTGTACCAAAGGCTAAACCTTGGCTTTCCGGGTTTAATATTACTGTCGAGTATCCATCCTTTCCCACGCCAAATTCTTGACCACTAGTCCCGCCAATAGGTACCATTTGTGCTGGGAACTCCTGTAAATTAAAAATTTTTCCCTCATTTTGCTTACCCTCCACTGAAGTCTTCATCCATATTAGTTCTCCGGCTTCGCCTTTGATTATAGTGGATTCCAAAAAGCGTGCGGATGATACTCGGTATTCATCATTATTAAAAGTAACAATAAGATCTTCAATAATATTTTCCGCTAGTGGTTCAGTCCGATCCGTCATTTGGAGACTGACCGTAAAGGCAAACCTCCCATTGGAAAGATCTGCTTGGTCTAAAATTTTATATCCCACAATTTCCTTGTTACTATTAGACTCGAGAGAAAGTTTACTACTCCGGTAATCATTCCAAGCCTCCTCCGTCAGATAGGCCCGGAGATTCTCAGTATTTTCTCCAGCAACACGAGAGTTTAAATAAGAATACAAAAGTTCTTGTGCCTCGATCCGGCTTCCCTCAGGTGGTGCCGGTTCTCTGGTGGGAGGTTTCAAGTAATCCCAAAGATTACACCCTTGCAAAGAGAAAACCAAAAACATAGAAAGTAACTTTAAACTAGCCCTCATTTAACACTCAACCTTTCCTTGGCAATTTTTTTTATTTTCTCCCTTACCTCCCTACTTTAAACAGAATTTATGCTATAATATTGTTTATCTCCTTTTTTTAAAATTAAATCAACAAGATACGAGATGATAATTCCCTAATCTGGAATATGTAATTTAATTGAAAAGATCTAAAAGGTTTTTCCCTTTTTTTCCCGAATTTATTCTAACTGAGTGAATTTTATAATTAACTCAAGACTAAGTATCTTGCGAAAGGGTTGGAACTTATTTGCGCAAAAAGCTTCTCTTTTTTCCCCTGATAATTATAGTTTTTATAATTTTTCCTCCAACCTTACTCCTGGCTGAAGAAACAGAACTGTTTTCTACAGGTATTTATGTTATTACCCCTTCTGACCAGGAAGTAGAAGCAGAAGGGGTTGCTACATATATCTTTCGGATTGATAATTTTAATCCCACCCCTGTCTCCCTGGGAGTAAAAGCCTTATCTTCTCAAGACTGGCCATTATTAGGAAGGACAGAGGAGATTACGATCGAGCCACATGAAAAAGAGTATATAGTCATCTCTGTCATGGTTCCATCCTCAGTCATCGGTGGAACAGAAGATTACTTGGAACTCATTTTATCAACTAAAGAAAAGGAAAGATCTTTTACTGTAAAAACCCGGGTAAAAACTATACGTAATTTAAAGATGGAAGCTCCCAATACTTTCAGAGCCCAAGCAGGAGAAGATCTTCTAATCCCGGTAACGATAATAAACAATGGAACTTTAGAAGAAAATTATTCCTTAACAGTAGAATCTGAAAACGATTGGATGGTATACTGGGATAATCCCAATTTTTCTATCCTAACACCAAGTGAAACAGAAACAGCTTTAATACGTTGTAAGGTTCCCGAATTTACTCTCCCCGGTACTGTAGATAAATTAACTCTTCATCTTGCTAGTGATGCACAAAAAATCGAACAAAAAATTAAGGTTTTGGTAACAGAATCCAAGGATAACATAAATAGCAAGACCTTGACCATTCCGATAAATTCTAATTTTAATTTTACATATCTTCGTCCGGAACCAGACTGGAATTTAACTTGGAGAACAAGGGGAGAGATTTTGCCCCAAACCAAACTAGATTTATACTTACATAATACTAATACTTTTAAACCCACTAATATCTTCATGGGCTTAACAGGGGAAGAATGGATGTTACGTGCCGGAATTTTAGGACACAATTGGAACAGTTTAATCGCACCGCCTACTAATTCGTCTATATTTTATCTTCAAAATCTTCAACATTTTCCCTGGCGTTTATGGGCAGGGCCACTTTCCCCATCCTCCTCAAAGCCAATCTGGTGGGGTAGTAATTTCGAACTTCCTTCCTTAAATTTAAGCTTTATTTATCTACATAATGCCGAAGAATCAGGGTATTTTAAAGATGCTTTGACCAGTGAATATAAGTTTTTCTCCTCCCCAATTAATGGATGGCAATTATCTGTACAAGGAGCTACAGGATTTGGAGGGGAAGAGATCCTCTACCAGGGAGGCCTCACCGCAAACTATATCATGCCAAAATGGAAGTTGCTTGGGGAACTTAAAAGTGGACGAGATTTCTATTCTACTAATCATTTTAATGAACTTACTTTTGGCGGGAGCTACTATGCCTTAGAGCATCTTCCCCTAGAATCAAGTCTAACCTTTAAAACTGAAAAACACCCTGAAGAGAAACCTATCCCAATCTGGAAATTTCAATCTGCTGTTTATCCCGATAACGGGAGTCTGGCTTTTACTCATACCAAGCGTTTAGATGGAGTAATTAATGAGATTAAAGCAAATAAAATTTATTATCAACAAAAAAACCGCTTTTCTCTTTCGGTAAGTATGATCGATGAAAACCTTTCTAAGCAAAAAAAATACTTCCTATTCTATGGGAAGTATCGTTATCGTTTCTCTACTGAAAATTATATAGAAAGTGTATTTGAGCATTCAATCACTAAGGATAATACTTTTTATCATTTACCTAGTTTAGGGATAAGATGGAGCTATTCACCAAATAATTACCAGTGGAAAAGTTATGGGATGTTTCAAGTAAATCTTCTACCAAAAGAGCCCATTAAACTGGCTAGTTTCCAATCCAGTCTAAACTACAAAACTTCGGCTGATACTACACTCCAAATTAATCTCAATCTTTCCTTACCCAATAATAAGCCTACTTATTATGCGGGACTTAGTCTCTACCACGAAGATCTGTTTCTTTTTCCCACTCCCTGGTGTGGAATCCATGGCAAAGCCTTTATTGATCTAAACCGTAATGGCAAATATGATCATGGGGAACCAGGTCTTGTTAATCTTCCGGTATTGCTTAAGGGTAAAAAAGTATCAGTCACTGGATCGGATGGCCGATGGGAAATTCCTCTGATCAGCAAAGGGAAACACCTGGTTAGCCTCCCCAAAAAGAGTAATGAATATTTCGCTGCTCAATCGGATTTTGAAATAGTAACCGATTTCAATAAATCAGTATTTGTTTCCACGCCTTATTTACCCCCATTAACAATCAAAGGAGTAATGTTTCAGGATGAGAATGATAACAAATTATTCGATCCCGATGAGCAAATTCTTCCAGGGGTAAAGATCTTAGTTTGTAATCCCGAAAATGAACTTGTATTTGAAACCACCGTAGAAGATGATGGAATCTTCTTTCTCTCTTTACCCCCCGGTAAATTTCTGCTACAAATAAAAGAAGATACACTTCCTACTAGTACCTTAAGACCAGAAACACTAGAGTTAGAAGTCGGTACTGAATCCCCTGTTTTCATCTTATATCCTATTTTACCGCAGAAAAAAGAGATCGAGTTTTTCAATGACCCCGACGATGCAAATTTGTTGTTGAACCTATTAAATAATTAGTATAATTTTCCGTATCGATTTTCTAAACAATTTCAACAAAATATATTATAAAGATGCTAAATTATAATAGACTCGAACCTTATATTCTCCATCCCAGCTATGCTCATCCCCGAACATTACCAACCGGAAATAAACCTTGATCTCCTCCCAACCACCAGTAAAAGAACCTAGTTTTATCATCTGTTCTACCTTCCGCAATGGATACCAGGTTTCTCCATTTAGCGACCACTCAATAGCTTGTGAGCCGAGTTCCTGATTCGTCTCTCCTCGAATCATTAAGCTCCATTCTTTGTTCATATTTGAAAAGACTCCAACCGTAGTATACTTGTTTGTTGAAGTCGGCGTGTAATATGCAGGGTAAGAAGAAGCTGGAAACTGCTCACCAGGATTAGGAGAATGAAGATTAAAAACGAGATTGTTCTCTCCAACCTCCAGCTGGAGAATTTCCGGAATGTTGACATTAATTTTATGTTCAAGCGGAATTTCGGCAAAACAGACTCCACCCACACCTATAACAAGAGATAATAAAAAACCTGCTAACTGTGGGAATAGTAGATGTTTTCTCATTACTTTCCCTCCACAGAGCCGCAGGCACACCAAAGAAAAAGGATATAACTTCGGCGGCCCGGCGATCATAGTGGTTACCACTTTAGACCCGTAGCTTTGCGCCCCCGTTTTTCAATGGGTTTGCCTTTATCAAATAATCCTTAAGATATTTCTTATGTTAATTTTAATTATAACTCAATTCTCAATAAATAACAAGTAAGGAATTGCATAATTACCTTAAGGCTTTCTATCAATATATTGTAGTTCAATTTTAAATAATTGAATTATGCAATTCCTTAAAGCATTAAGGAAAAACCAATGATATGACCATTGAACTGCTATATCTACCAGGTACTTCTTCCCCTTTTAATATCAACCTAAATGAAAGATTAAGAAGCTGGATAATTTCCCCTTCCTTATAATCCTGATTTCTAGCCAAAACTGTCTCTTTCCCTGCTGCAGACATCTTACGGTATTTTCCCCCATCCTTCATCCATTCCATTTGTGAAAGAGGAATCGTATTTATTCCGGAGCGAAAATCTTCTCCAGACAAAATTAATTGCCATTTTGAGTTTGGAGGAAAAAATAATATAAATAAGGCATTATGCGTTTCAAAATATTCAATCGTAGAGTCAAAAGGATCTGTTATTATTTCCCCTAACTCCACGAAAGAAGTAGGCAAACTTAACCAAGAGCCATCAGGATAATGATCATATATTCCCGCCTCAATCGAAACAAACGAAATCATTAAAAACATCAACCAGAAAACAATAAGCCATTTTTTTCTTTTCTCCATATAACCACCTCTATGGAACAAATAAGGTATAGATAATAGGTGCGGAATATATCCCACCACTTTCATCTCCCCTTAATTCTAAACGATATGAAATGTTTTTACTCTGTAAAAGAGTGACCTTTTTTTTAGAATAATCACTCCGGCGTGCTAATAAAGCATATCCTCCTTCTGGAGGCATGTTTTGATAGGAACCCCGATCTTCTTTCCATTGCAACTGGGAAATGGGAATAGTATTTTCCCCATCCTGAAAATCTGCCCCATAAATCCGCACTTCCCATTCAGCAGATAAATTACAACGAAATTCTACTTGAACTGCATTTGGTTTCTCATAATAGATTGGATTTCTCCCCAATGGCATACCTAAATCTACTATTTCCGTGGAAAGATTAAGCTCTATTCGCTCAGGGATATTAAATGCAAGCTCAAAATCAGCAGTAGAGATTGGTTTGGAGATTGTCAAGGAAATGAGAGATAATAGACTCAACCAATAAAAATTATATTTTCGTTTTATCTCACACACCCCCTGACTTAATTTACTTCAAAAATCTTTTGGTACCCAGCAAGTTTGGCACCCCCATAATCAAGGATCACAAGTGCAATATATTGCCCTGGTTTCAATGAGAGATCTTGTCTGATCTCTATTTCCCGTTTAGCTCCGGGAAAAACTTTAACTGGTGAAATAAGCACTTTGCTTACTGTTTTATTTTGTAAGTCCTTGATCTCTAAATGTCCAGCAGGCTCAAGTATACAATCGCCCTCATTTAAAAAGAGAAGTTTGCCACTTACTCCTGGCTTATTACCCCTTTGTTCATACTTTAACATAAAAGAACTAATTTTACCTTTAGTTTTAATGGTTCCAGGTACAGTAATAGTGACGCTTCCTCCTACTCTTCCACTCATCCTCATACCACCAGTCTGTACCGTGGAAAAAGGAATGAACTCAACAAAAAACATGCTCCAATAATCGCCAGGAGGTGCTCCAACCGGGACTCTTCCCCAAACCTTAAGGAGTTTTTTAGTTCCAGCAGGAAGAATAAATTCTTCAGGTTCCATTTTAAGCCAAGGAGTAGCTGATCCTGCCACCTGCCCGGCATCAGGAAAAAACACTACATTCCCCACCGGATCAAACTCATAATCACAAAAATAAGTTTTAACCCGGATATTTTTCTCCTTTGCCCCATAAACTTCAATATTTCCTTCAAAGTAGCCCCCGGGTGTAGAAGTAAATTCTAATCGTGGCGGAGATACGGAAATACTATTAGCTTTGATCGGCATGGCAAAAATGCCCACCATTATGGTGAGCAAAAATATTTTTCGCAGATTAGATAGCAAGTTTTTCATTCCTTTTACCATCTTTATTGTATAATTTTTAATTAGCAATTAGAGTATATGTAACAACACTGGTATAATTACCTGCATAGGTGTTTTCCGGATATAAAACTGAATAATAAACATCAGTTGTTTGTAAAGCGGGGCTAGTGCCTGTAGCCACTGTGGAAGAACCATCCCCTGTTAAAAGCATACTATTGTTTATTGCTAAAGGATCTGTTCCCCACATTAGTTGATTAACAGAAAAACTGTTTGAATTTAAATCATCAATAAAATCTGTAGCAGAAACTGTTAATGTCCATCCATTAGAACTATTACAACGATATGAAACATTTAATGGTTCAACAGTTACAAGCTGATTTAATAAATTACCGGTTTCATCCATAAAACTACCTAGATCAATTGCTGTCTGTGATAAATTTAATTCAATAAATTGTGGGATATTAACAACAATCTCGTGACTTTGTTCCACAGCTAAGACTGTACCCACTGTCAAGCAGAGCAATAAAACGAATAAAAGCATCTTCATTCTGTTTTTCATAGTTAGCCCTCCAATTTTACGCAATATTCTTTAAAACGAAATAAATAAAACCGACCAAGAGATATAAAACTCTCGCGTCGGTTTCACTACTCGCTCATTCCAGACCAAGTGACCAAATAAAGCCTGGAAATCATTGCTCCGCATAAATATATGTTTTCTATGTACTTGATTATAATTTATCACTTATTACTTGTCAACAGTTCTCTAACCTTTTTTGGACTATTTTTCTATGTTTAACAGTTCTTATTCCTAATATCATTCATCAATTTTATCATCCCTTCTTTGGTACTAAAAAAATTTTGAGCCAATTAAAAATTTCAAAGGAAAAATCAATAAAAGCCCGACCAGTAGCAGTAATCACAAGATGGCCTACTCTTTTGTACTTCTAATTAAAAAAATAGACATAACTTACAGTAATACGTTTCATTACTTTAGCTACGTCCTTGACTCCCGCTTTTAACATAAGATGTATATGATCTGAAAATTGGGCAAAAAAAATGGCTCCCCGAGTTGGATTCGAACCAACAACCACCCGGTTAACAGCCGGGTGCTCTACCGTTGAGCTATCGAGGAGTGATGATGATCAATTCATATATTACCACCAATTACTTTGCTTTGTCAAGGGTATTTTAAAATT
>DAIOHK010000050.1:0-14257 GCA_036744795.1 Bacillota bacterium
TCATCCGGATGATTACGAAGCTGTTTTACAAATTTACAGAAAAATATTAAATAGGCAGGAATCATTGCAGCTTAGTATTAGATTAAAAAATAAAGATGGCAAGTGGAGAAGTTTAGCTGGAGATGGTTTCTCTTATCTAGCAGATACTGGTCAGCCACGGGGAATCCTAATCTTGAGGGATCTTAATCATCTAGGGAAAATTGAGGAAGAGATTATTAAGACTGAGGAACTTGAATCCCAGGAGATGCTGGCTGGTAGTATAGCTCATGATTTTAAAAATATGCTTAGCATTACTTGGGGGAACATCTTACTGGCCAAGTTGAATGCTGAATCTGAAAGTAGAGTAGTAGAAAAACTTTCTGTAATTGGTGATGTGTTGGTGAGGGCAAAGAAGCTTTCAGATAAGCTTTTAACTTTTGCACGGTATAGTCAACCAGTAAAACAGATTGTGGATATTGTAGAAATTCTTAAGGAATCAACTTTCTTCAGTAAGCTTAATGAACAGGTTAGAGTGGAGTTTAAAGCAGCAGAGGATCTCTGGCTGATTGCAGCAGATAAAAGTCACTTAATTCAAGCTTTTAATAATCTCTTTCTTAATGCGGTAGAAGCAATGAATGAAGGAGGTGTAATACGGGTTAGGGTAGAGAATAATATAGATGGAGATAAAGAAGGAAACACACTGGCGAAGGGCAAATTTGTCCGGATTATAATCCAGGATTCAGGAAATGGTATTCCGGACTATTGCCTTCCACAGATTTTTGAACCCTTTTTTACAACTAAACCAGGAAAAAAAGGATTAGGTTTAACTACTGTTTATTCAATTATCAAGAATCATGGGGGTAAAATTTTTGCTCATTCAGAAGGTGGTGCAGTTTTTCATATCTATCTTCCGGCCGCACATGAAGGTAATTTTTAAATTCTAATCTTTATGTTATAATGAAAATGTTTGCTTGAGGGAATTGCCACAATCAAGTGCTTAACTTTAATTTGGGTGAATTAGCTAATTGCATTCCGTAGTTTATGTTAGTCGCTCGTCATTTGTGTTGAATGACGGGCTTTGTAAGCTAACCCTATATTTACTTTAATTTGCCAAGACACGCCTTTAAAAAAGCAAAAAAATTTGCAAATAATTTTTTGATTAGTGAAAGAGGGATAAGGTTATGGAAAGATTGAATAAATTCCGAGCAATACTTGCAGAAAAAGATCTGGATGGTTTTTTGATTACTTCCCCTGAGAATAGGAGGTACTTAAGTGGGTTCACAGGTTCGTCTGGGGCTTTACTGGTAAATCAGCAGCAGGCCGTTTTACTTACGGATTTTCGCTATCTGGAACAAGCTACGGAACAGACGGCAGGAAGCGGTTTTAGTGTAAAAAAACATCAGCCGAAGTTATGGCCAACTGTTATCGAGGAGATTAGTGCCTGGAGTAAGGGGCAGAATATTCGCTGGGGATTTGAAAGTGAGCATTTGGTAGAGAAAGATTTCCGTTTCCTCCGGGATAACCTTTCTCAGATTAAACTAGTTTCGACTGAAGGACTAGTAAACTTGTTACGAAGGAAAAAATCGGCAGAGGAGATTGATTTTATCCGAAAGGCGGTCAAAATTACAGATCAGGCGTGGAAAGAACTGCTTTTCGAAATCAAGCCGGGGAAACGGGAGTCAGAGATTGCTGCTACATTTGAATACTTTCAAAGAAGATTGGGAGCAGAAGGTACTTCTTTTCAGACGATTGTGGCTTCCGGCCCGCGCAGTGCATTACCACATGGCGTAGCCGGAGAGAGAAGAGTAGAGGAAGGCGACTTTATTGTTCTGGATGGGGGTGCACTCTATAATGGTTATTGTAGCGATTTTACCCGTACCATTGTAGTTGGGCAACCCACAGCAAAGCAGATTGAAATGTATAATCTCGTTTTAAAAGCTCAAGAAGCCGCCCTTGAAGGGATGCGCCCGGGAATGACCGGAAAAGAGGTTGATACTTTAGCCAGAGAGGTGATTGCTGAAGCCGGATATGGTGATTATTTTGGTCACGGTCTTGGTCATAGTTTGGGTTTGGCGATTCATGAATCACCACGGCTCTCTCCTTTAGATGGAACTGTTTTGGAACCAGGAATGGTTTTAACTGTTGAACCAGGGGTTTATCTTCCTGATTGGGGTGGAATTAGAATAGAAGATGTAGTAGTGATTACAGAGGATGGGATTGAGAACCTTACTTCTACTCCAAAGAAGTTATCACTTTTAGATTAACTCTCGACAGCAGAGAGTGGCGTATGATAAAATAGGGGGACGAAATAATGGAATAATATAAAAAGTCGCACTTGGGATGGGTTTGTTTCAAGCGACTAGAGTTAAGGAGGCACATATTCATGATATCGGTTAATGAATTCCGGACGGGATTAACGATTGAATTAGATGGACAACTATTCACCGTTGTAGAGTTTATGCATGTTAAACCGGGGAAGGGCGCAGCTTTTGTTCGTACTAAATTGAAAAACCTCCGTACCGGATATACGGTAGAGCGGACCTTTAATGCCGGTGAAAAAGTTAACCCCGCGAGGATCGATACAAGAGAGATGCAATTCTTATATAAAAGTGAGCAGGATTATGTTTTTATGGATAATACTACATATGAACAGCTAATGCTTAATGAAGAGGTCCTCGGGGATGGGGTAAAGTACCTTAAAGATAATATGACTGTAATGGTTCAAATGTATGAAAACCAACCAATTGGTGTAAGTTTACCAAATACTGTAGAATTAGAGGTAATTGAGACTGAGCCTGGATTTAAGGGAGATACGGCTACTGGTGGGAATAAACCGGCCACATTAGAGACCGGGGTAGTGATTACGGTTCCACTATTTATTAATATTGGAGATGTTCTTCAGGTAGATACCAGGACCGGTGAATATTTACGACGGGCAAACAAATAGAGGTGATCCTATAGGAGTGACAAAGAACCGCTTTTTTTGGCGGTTTTTTTCTTGGTAAAATAGCATCAGATTGTACTGGTGAAAGAGATAAAAGATGAGCTTGCTAAGAAAATTATGTGGAAATTACTTACTGTATTCTTCTAAATCAAGCGGATATACTTTCTGGGCTAAAGTTATACTAACAATAGAACCAGAAGAGGAGGTTAGGATGATGGATTTAAAGGAACAGGTTGCATATTTACGGGGATTAATTGAAGGGCAAGAATTTCCAGGAGAAAAAGAAGGGATTTTTTGGCAGCAACTTTTGAATGTCTGTGACCTCGTAACGCTAGAGATTGATGAGATGAGGAAAGAACACGAAGAGCTTTATGAATATGTTGAAGCGATTGATGAAGATTTAGGTTATTTAGAAGAACAATATTATCCAATGGAAGAGATTGAAGAAGATGAGGAAGGCCTCAATAATGAATCCTATTCTGAGGTTTAGGTTATTTTAAGAACAAGCATATTTTTCCGCCCGTTCCCATATTTATTATACCGTGGGGACGGGCTTTTTTATTTTTTGTTAAGGAAATGATGTTAAAGGAAGGGGTATTTTTGAATTTTGAAAAAAATATCTTATCTTATTTAGCACCTAAGATTCGAGGAATTGTAGAAAGAATCAAACAAAACTATCCAGAGGAATGGATGAAATTAGAGGAAATCCGTCTCCGGGCAGAACGGCCGCTCCAGATTGAGATGGGGGATTCAGTTTTAGTTTCTTCTGAAGGGAAATTAACTACAAATCAGACTGAGGCTTTCATAATTGCACAGGAAGATCTGATCCGTACTCTGCAGCTTATCGGAAAAAACTCCCTATATACTTTGGAAGAAGAATTAAAAGAAGGATATATTACTTTGCCCGGGGGCCATCGGATTGGCCTGGCTGGCGAATGCTTGGTTGAACGGGGAAGTCTGGTGCGGATAAAGAGAATTACTAGTTTGAATATACGGATTGCCCGGGAATTAAAAGGGATAAGCCATGAACTCTTACCTTTTCTTACAGAAAAAGGGCGCCCTTTGCGTACTATCATTATTTCACCACCTCAAGCGGGAAAGACAACCTTGCTCCGGGATCTTATCCGTTGTTTCAGTAATGGGGAGCATCTTCCTTACCCGGTTAAAGTAGGTCTGGTTGATGAAAGAGGGGAAATTTCCGGTTGTTATCAAGGAATACCCCAGCTTGATGTAGGAGTTAGGACCGATTTGCTTAGTGGTTGCCCCAAAAAAGAGGGGGTTTTCTTACTACTAAGGACGATGGGACCACAGATTATTGCGACCGATGAAATAGGGCGCCCAGGAGATCTTGAGATCCTTGAGGAGATTCTTAATACTGGTGTTGGATTTATAACCACTGCTCATGCTTGGAATACCAAGGATTTTTCCGCCAGACCATTGCTAAGAAAACTCTGGTTCCATGGTTTAGTAGAAAGGGTAGTGACCCTTAGTCGAAGGTTTGGCCCGGGAACCTTGGAAGGGATCTGGGATGGAAAAACTAAGGAACCGATGCTCACCGGGGCACGGCGTTTAGAGGTGAGAAGATGAAGATATTCGGAGCTATGGTGGTTATTACTGCCAGTACCATGGCAGGATGGATCTATAGTTCACTTTTAAAGAAAAGGGTAAAAATTTTAGGCGATTTGATCCAGGCTTTGCACTGGCTGATAACAGAGATTGGTTATGCTACTGTTCCCCTGATGGAAGCATCTTCCAAAATAAGTGAAAGAATTCAAGGGGAAGCCGGGATAGTATTTTCTGGTTTTACTGAAGAACTACGTGCTTTTGATGGCTTAATGGCGGATGAGGCTTGGCAGAAAAATTTAGTTAATTGTCGGAAAAAGTTGTTTTTACATAATGAAGACTGGGCAATTCTGGAGAATTTTGGCCGGACATTAGGGAACACGGATCGGGAGCACCAGGTGTCTGCTATTCGCCAGAATTTAGAACGTTTAAAACTACAGGAAGAAGAGGCCGTAAAAAATCAGGGAAAAAACGAAAAACTATATCGATATTTGGGGATTGCAATTGGTGCATTAGTTGTTTTACTCTTCTATTAATCGAGGGAATTGCCTAAGAGGGGAGGAGAAAAATGCCTGATATAAATATTATCTTTAAAATTGCAGGGGTAGGAATTTTAATCTCAGTTCTCAACATAATTTTAAAACAAGCAGAAAAAGAAGAACAGGCCCAGTTGTTGACTTTAGCAGGGGTAGTAATAGTGTTTTTGATGGTAATTCAGTTAATTTATAGATTGTTTCAGGATGTGAGAGCTGTTTTTGGTTTGTAGGAGGGGTTTTATTGGATATTCTCCTCTTTTTAGGAATTAGTCTGGTAGCAGTAATCTTACTTACTTTACTTCGGCAGGAACTTCCAGAGTTTGCGGTATTACTCTCTACAGTTGTTGGTATTATTATCCTTTTAAAACTAATGGGACGGTTAATGGAGTTAATCCGGGCTTTTGAGTATTTAGCTGCAAAAGCTCAGATAAATGAGGTTTACTTGGAAACTCTTTTCAAGGTGATGGGTGTTGCCTATCTGGCGGGATTTGGAGGGCAGATCTGCCGTGATGCGGGTGAAGGTGCTTTAGCCCTTAAACTGGAATTGGCAGGAAAGATTATCATACTGTTTTTAGCAGTTCCAATTATGGTTGCTATTCTGGAGATGGTTTTACGGATCTTCTAATTTTTTGTATATGAAATTGCCATTTCCTTAAATGGGAGGCAGCAATGAAATTTTTTAGAAGCCGGCTCTTTTTGGCAATTGGTTTTATTGTCATACTGTTTTTAGCTTCACCCCAATCAATTTCCGGATTGGAGCAAGGGGTCAATGCAGAGATTAATACAGTTATTCAGGAAGAATTAGCTGGCTTAAACCTTGATCAGATTACATCGTTTTTGTCTAGACTTGATACGGAGACCAAGGAATTGCTTCCGGTATGGGATCCGCTGGCCTGGGTAAGGGGAAGAATGGATTTAGATTTTCCCGGGATACTTAAAAACGTAACAAGGTTTTTGGGCCGAGAGATTGTTATTAACTTAACTCTTTTAGGAAAATTGATTATCTTGGCAGTGATTGGAGGAGTTTTAGTCCATTTTCAACAGGCCTGGTCAGGTGAGAGTTTAGGAAATCTGGTATATAACATAATATATTTAATTTTGATGGGATTGGCGGTCCAAAGTTTTACCACTACTTTAAATTTGGCTAATCAGACCCTAGAACGGGTTAATGGATTTATTTTGGCACTGCTACCAACGATTTTTACACTTCTGGCGGCTGCTGGAGGCGTTACTTTGACAACGGTCTGTCACCCAGTTATTTGGGGAGGAACCGGTCTAATACTTAGTATGGTAAAGAATCTTGTTCTTCCTCTAATTCTACTTGCGGGAACAGTGGGTATGGTCTCCAGGATGGCTGAAGGATTTGCTCTTAATAAATTTTCGGAAGTTGCAAGGAATTTAGCTATTGTGATCCTTGGTTTATTAGTAACTATTTTTTTAGGGGTTATTTCTATACAAGGGGTGACAGTGGCAGTAGCAGATGGAGTCGGCCTTAAGACGGCTAAATTTCTGACTGGAAATCTCCTACCTTTGGTAGGAGGGACTGTTGCTGATAGTCTGGAACTGGCTGCTGGATGTTCAGTTTTAATCAAAAATGCGATTGGGGCTTTTGGAGCGATAGCAGTTATTCTGCTCTGCCTTTATCCGGCTTTAAAGATTTTAGTGGTTTCCTTTATCTACAGGATTGCTGCTGTTTTTGTGCAGCCTCTGGGTCAGGAGCGATTAGCCGATTCATTGCAGGAGATTGGAAAAACCGTAATGGTAATCTTCGCGACTGTTGTTATAGTGGGCTTAATGTTCTTTTTTAGTTTAACAATTTTAGTGGGTCTGGGAAATCTCACAGCTGTAATTAGGTAGTCGCTCACGCCGGTTACCCTAACATCACGAAGTGATTAAAATCGAAAACCGGGTGAGTCGACCAGTAAGTCGTTCATGCCGCCTACCGACAGCATTACGAAGTAATGCAAATCAAGGGCGGGTGAATCGACACTCTTCGAAGGCATTTTCTAAGAACCGCTCACGCCGGTTACCTTAACATCACGAAGTGATTTAAATCAAAGCCGGGTGAGTCGACAAGCTTCAGAGGCACTTTAATTGGTTGTTCATGCTGGTTTCCAAGTTATCACGAAGTGATCTAATCAAGACCAGATGAATCAACTAGGGCTATTTTCTAGGTAGTCGCTCACGCCGGTTACCTAACATCACGAAGTGATTTAAATCAAAGGCAGTCATTCAGCCGAGCGACGAGTATCGAGCTGTATTTTTTAAGTAGCCGCTTCTAGGAGAGGGTGATCCAAATTAAAGAGGCAATAAAAGGATTGTTGGCTTTGATTCTTCTGGCTGGATTTTTGGAGTTAATTCTTCCGGAAGATGAGATGCGTAAGTATACCCGGTTGGTTATCGGCCTGATTGTTTTATTTTCATTAATCAAAATTCTACCTAATTTGGGTAAAGAATTTTCTCCGGAAATCATACCAACAGCGTTGTCGGGAGGTTATCCGGATTCTTCTGTTCTGGTTACGGAAGGAGTCAAACTCCGCCGGGTTGGAGAGGATAAAGCGGAGCAGGTTTTGAATTCGAACGAGGAGGAACAGCTGGAGCAGGTTTTAAAAAAGATCACCGGTATCGAGGGGATAAAGGTTGAGATCTATAATATATCGGATGAAAAAGTCAAGATTAAAATTATCTTGAATTCTGATCCAGGTGTATCTCTAGGTTTTTTACAAAGATTAGCCGGGGAATTACTGAAGGTTGACGAGCGATGCGTGGAGGTGGAAGAGAAATTTGAATGGAAAAATTGATCATGCCCTAGCTAAAGTAAAAAATAATGAGTGGCTATTATTACAGAATATTCCCATTAAAGAAAAGAGCAAACTATTGAAAGCTGTTATTTTAATCTGTGTAGGGAGCGGATTAATGCTTTGGGGTAGTTTAGCCGAAAAAAAGAGTGTCCAGCCGGTTGCTGATGTGCCGGTTAAGGCGTTAAATTTAACAGAGTCAACAGAAAGGTGGTCGGAAAGCAGGCTTGAACGGGAAGTGGCTGCCATCTTAACCCAGGTACGAGGTGCAGGTAGAGTGATGGTTGATATTAATCTGGCTGGAACTGAAGAAACCGAGTGGCTTTACCGGGAGAATAGAGAGGAGAGGGTAATCCCTCAAGACCAGGGGGGAGAATCCCGAGAAATTAAGGTTCAGCGTGAACCGGTCTTTCAAAGAAAAAGCGGGGGAGAAGAATCTCCGATAAGCACCAGGATCAAGGCTCCTCCAATTACTGGAGTGTTAGTTGTAGTAGAAGGGGGAGAAAATCCTGAGGTCTGTAAGGAATTGTGGGAGGCAACAGCGGTTTTATTAGGTGTACCTCTTCATCGGGTGATTGTCTTACCATGGAAAAAGTAAATTTGGTGGTTGGGGGGAGAGTTTATGGATTTCTTTAAAAAACTTAAAGATGGAATTATCCCTATTATTATTGTGGTGATTCTTTTTTTTACCATCGGCTTTTACGGTGTGCTCCGTCCTTCATCCTCCCCGGGATTAAATACTGAACCATTAGAAATTCCTGCGGCTTCATTGGAGAAAAAAGACCATTATTATGTAGTTACGGAGATTCGATTAGCAAGAGATCGGGAGCGGAGTCTTCTCCAGGAAAAACTGGAGGAGATGCTAAGAAGTGCGGGGGAGGAGGAAGCAGGTAAAATTGGGGATGAACTTTTGACTTTACTTAAGCGGGCAAGTTTGGAGAAGGAAGTGGAAAACCTATTAAAGGCTAAAGGTTTTCAGTATAATACGGTGATTATTTATCCTGAAATTATTACAGTAATAATCAAAGGAGGAGCTCTTAATCCTAACCTGGTTTCCGATTTAGGAGGGTTAATCACAGAGATCACCGGTTACCAACCAGAAAAAATTCGGATTATCGAATAATATAAAGTAATGTTTAACAAAGGTTAATGGTAAGAATATGTTACTGAGGAAATTTACAGATACAAAAAAGAGGAAAACTATACATATATGGTGAATTTAGAATAATTGATTCTAAATAATTCTATCCTTATTTGTCAAAGTGGTTAAGGAGAGGAGTAACTATGAATATCAAGGAAATTAAGGAACTTATGAAAATGATGGTGGAGACAGATATTACCGAGCTTAATCTAGAAAGTGATGGTACAAAGATTGCAATAAAAAAAGCGACCCCTGGTACAGCTCAGCCTATAGTGACAGTTACCCCCACTACTCCAGTGGTTAATCCGGTTGAAGTTTCTCAACCGGGGGATATAACTCCTGTTTCCTCTTTTAAGGAGGAAAAGGATAATACCATTCCCCCCAATCAAGTTGTAATAACTGCCCCGATGGTTGGAACATTTTATGAAGCTTCAAACCCCGGTGCAGAACCATTTGTTCAAGCAGGACAGACGGTTGAACCGGGTCAAACCTTATGCATTATCGAAGCGATGAAACTAATGAATGAGATTGAAAGTGATGTACGGGCCAAGATTGTTCAAGTATTAGTAGCTGATTCACAACCTGTGGAGTATGGACAACCTCTGTTTTTACTAGAAAAATTATAACTAAATTATCGGGACGGAGGTGTTTGGATAGGTGTTTCGGAAGATTTTAATTGCCAACAGAGGTGAAATCGCCCTTCGGATTATCCGGGCTTGCAGAGAGTTGGATATTGATACAGTTGCTATTTATTCAGAGGCAGATCGGGATTCTTTACATGTCCGTTATGCTGATGAAGCTTTCTGTGTAGGTCCGGCGGCTCCGGGGAAGAGTTATCTTAATATTATCAACATAATTAGTGCAGCTACAATTGCTGGGGTTGATGCGATTCATCCTGGGTATGGATTTTTAGCAGAAAACCCTCGTTTTGTCGAAATCTGTGAGACTCATAATATTAAGTTTATTGGCCCTACAGCACAGGTAATGGAAAAAATGGGAGATAAGGCGCTGGCGAAAAAGTTTATGAAAGCACAAGGGATCCCAGTAATTCCTGGTTCAGATGGTCCTCTTACTTCTGTCGAGGAAGCATTAAAATTTGCGGAAAAGATCGGTTACCCCGTAATTATTAAGGCTTCCGCTGGTGGAGGAGGACGAGGGATGAGGGTAGTTAATTCTCTTGAGGAAATGGAAGAAGCTTATCAGCTGGCCCAGAGGGAAGCAGAATCTTCTTTCGGCGATTCAGGGATATATATAGAAAAATATATAGCCGGGCCCAGACATATAGAGATTCAGCTGTTATTTGATGAGTTTGGTCAGGGGATTTATCTAGGGGAAAGGGATTGTTCTTTACAACGGAGGCACCAGAAAATTTTAGAAGAAAGTCCTTCCCCCGGTATAAGGCCAGAGCTCCGGCGGGAACTAGGCGAAATGGCTTTAAAGGGTGCTCGGGCCGTTGGTTATACGAATGCCGGTACTGTTGAGTTTTTAATGGATGAGAATAATAATTATTATTTTATGGAGATGAATACCAGAATCCAGGTGGAACACCCGGTAACAGAGATGGTAACAGGAATTGATCTGGTGAAACAGCAAATTCTGATTGCTGCGGGGGAACCTCTTTCTTTACGCCAGGAGGATGTAAAATTGAGGGGACATGCCATAGAATGCCGGATTAATGCTGAAGATCCGGAGCAGAATTTTCTTCCTTCTCCGGGGCAGATTGATTTCTTTCATGTACCTGGAGGTCCCGGTATTAGGGTTGACACTTCGGTTTACTCAGGGTATACCATATCCCCGTACTATGATTCTATGGTTGCTAAATTAATTGCTTGGGGAGAAAACCGTGAGGAAGCAATTGCCCGCTTAATTAGAGCTTTGGATGAGTTTGAACTTAGTGGGATCTCATCTAACATCCTCTTTCATTTAGAGCTTCTTTTTAACCCAAGTTTTAGAAAAGGGGAAGTAAATACCAATTTTATTTATGACCTGATAAATGAAGCCCAAAACGAATAAACTTTAAGTAGTTGCTCATACTGGCTACCGTCCGCGCACTTTAGACACAAAAGGAAAATCGCGAAAGTCTGCGAAAGAGTTTTCTTGTTATAGCTGAAAGGCGAAATGTGAGGCTGACCAGTGACAAGTTTCGAGCTTTCAAGTGGGACTCCCCAAATTTTTATTAAATAAATGGAGGTGGCAGGATTGGCCAATGAATTTAATCCGGAACATGAATGGAATGAAAAAAATGGTTCGATTAGAATTGCCAATGAAGTAGTAGGTGTGATTGCCGGGATAGCGGCTGTGGAGGTTAAGGGTGTTTTTGGGATGAGTGGTGGCATGGTAGATGGGATTACTGAACTGCTCAAAAAGAAGAATTTATCCAAAGGGGTTAGGGTTGAGGTTGGAGAGAAAGAAGCAGCAGTGGATTTATACATTGTTATCGAATATGGGGCTAAAATCCCGGAAGTAGCGATTAAGGTTCAGGAAAATGTAAAACGGGCGATTGAAAGTATGACTGGCTTAAATGTGGTTGAGGTTAATGTCCATATTCAAGGGGTAGAATTCCAGCAGGAGGAACCTGCTCAGGTTGAGAAAAGAGTAAAATAAAATTGTTAGGAAAGGTAGGGGAGAATAGATGAAGATTTCTTACCGGTTGGTTATTATCTTTTGTTCCTTAGTATTATTGGCGATGTCAATCTTCTTTTTTGGCTTGCTGATGGGAGAAGATTTATTCAGAGTGCTTGAGTTTTTTACCATCGGTGAAGAGGGAAAGATCTTCAAGTTTGTCAGTTTTCTCTTCTTTTTCCTCCTCTTCCTATTATTACTTATGGCTGGGTTGCATACAAAAAAGCCACTCCAGACTATAATACACGAAACTGAGTTCGGAGAAGTCAGGGTCTCTATTTATGCGGTTGAAGCTTTAGCTTTACGGGCAGTTAAGAGAATTCGTGGGGTTAGGGAAGCAGAAGTTGATGTAGCAGCAGATGTTGATGGTCTCAAATTTGATATTAGGATTGTCAGTAGTCCGGATCTTAATATTCCACAATTGATCAATGAGATTAGAACCCATTTAAAAGAATATATTAGTGATACTGTAGGAATTCCAGTTAGTCATTCGGAAGTTACGATTGCCAGAGTTACAACTGAAGCCCGGGCCAGGGTAGAGTGAAGGAGGGTAGACCATGGAAGATAAGACGGATCGACTCTTTAAAGTCTTAGCGATGTACAAGAGTCGGATCTTTGGAACAATTCTTGGTCTAATCATCGGAATATTGGTGATTGGTTTCGGGTGGATTAAGGCTTTATCTTTTTTATTCTGTGTGTTAGTAGGGTACTTTTTCGGGAAAAAAGCTGATGGTGAAGGGGATTTTTGGGAAAAGGCTAAGGATAAATTTATTCGATTTAAAAGACGAAAACTTAAGTAATATTTGGTAACGGTTGATCCGTACCGGAGGTTTAATTTTATGAGTAGACGCATGGCAAGAGAGCTAGCCTTTCAAATTCTATTTCAGGTTGATATCGGTAAAATTCCGTGGAAAGATGCCTTAAGAATAATGATTGATGAAAATGAAATTCCTGAACATTCACAGGTATTCTTGGAGGAACTGGTTAGTGGAGTAATGGATAAACTTCAGGAAGTTGATTATCTGCTTTCGCGTTCTTCTGAAGAATGGCCATTGCAAAGAATGGCTAGTACCGATCGGAATATTCTAAGGCTAGCGGTTTATGAACTATTACATCAAAAAGATATACCAGTCGAAGTAACGATTAATGAAGCGGTAGAGATTGCAAAGAAGTTTGGCGACGATGATTCCGGAAGATTTGTTAATGGAATTTTAGGGACAATTATCAAAGAACTTCAGAAGTATATTAATCTGGAATCAACTAAAGCGGAAAAAGATTAAAAATCCTTTAATTTCGAGGTGGAAAGGTTGTTAAAGATTAACGGAGAGACTCCGTTTTCCCAAGTTTTTTTCCTGGGGATAGATACAAGTTGTTATACAACATCTATAGGCGTAGTTGATGAGCAAGGGCGAATAATTAAGGATCTACGCCAGGTTTTAAAGGTAAAACTAGGAGAGAAAGGGCTTCGTCAATCTGAAGCCCTTTTCCAACATTTAAATAATTTACCTGATTTAATAGAAGCAGCAGTACCTTTTTATCCGCTGCAAGCGGTTGCGTATTCAGCTCGGCCACGGCCAGTTAGAGATTCTTACCTCCCCGTTTTTCTGGCAGGAGCTGGTTTTGCCCGGGCGATTTCGGCCTCAACTTCGGCACCTTTGGTAATCTCTTCCCATCAGGAAGGACATATCCGTGCTGCGATGGAAGGAACAAGACTTGATGCTGATGAATTTTTAGGGGTACATCTCTCGGGAGGAACCACCGAACTTTTATATATAAAAAAAGAAAAATCGGGCTTTGCTGTTGAATTAATGGGGGGGACAACAGATCTTCATGCTGGGCAGATGGTTGATCGGATTGGAGTTGCTTTAGGTTTGCCTTTCCCGGCTGGCCCTCATCTGGAACGTCTGGCTATGGAAGGCAAGGCAACCATTAGTTTACCAGTTGCGGTTCAGGGGCTGGACCTGAGTTTTTCGGGACCGACATCTGCTGCTTTACGGGAGTTGGAAAAAGGGCCTAAACCTCAAGATCTGGCATTAGCAGTCTTAGACTGTTTAGTAGAATCAATTTTTCGTTTGCTTCGTGAGGGGATAAAGATAAAAGCAGCTGAGAAAGGGTGTAGAAAAGTCCTGATCTTCGGGGGTGTAGCTTCTAATAATTATTTACGCCAGGAGTTAAAGTTGCGGTTTAATAAGCTCCAGCCAGCGGTGGAAATATTTTTTGGCGAAGCTGCTTTATCATCTGATAATGCAATTGGTTTGGCACTTTTGGCAAGAGATCATTACCTTAGTTTTTAGGAGGTAGTCGCTCACGCCGGCCACCTTAAGATCACGCAGTGATTTAAATCAAAGGTGGGTGAGTCGACGAACCCCAAAGGCATCTATAAATAGTTGTTCACGCCGACTTCTGCTAGTACATGCAAGTGTTTTAATCAAGGTCGGGTGAACAACTAGGGCTATTTTCTAGGTAGTCGCTCACGCCGGCCACCTTAAGATCACGCAGTGATTTAAATCAAAGGTGGGTGAGTCGACGAACCCCAAAGGCATCTATAAATAGTTGTTCACGCCGACTTCCGCTAGTACATGCTAGTGTTTTAATCAAGGTCGGGTGAATCAACCAAGGCTATCTAGATAGAAAGGGAGGGATCATAGATGAAACAGAAGATGTTAATCATTGA
>DAIOHK010000051.1:0-14101 GCA_036744795.1 Bacillota bacterium
TAACCCTTAATTGCTCCTGCAGCTACCCCTTTAATAATGTATTTTTGCATAAACAAGTAAAAAAGGATTACTGGTGAAGCTGAGATGATAAGGGAAGCCATGGCCAAAGAGATTTGTGTCCGGTACATACCAAAAAAAGTATATTGTGCTAATTGTATTGTAGAACGACTGGGTAGAATAATTAATGGAAGTAAAAAATCATTCCAGATCCAAAGGACATTCATAATCGCTACTGTTGCATGAATTGGCTGTAGAATTGGGAAAACCAAACGAAAAAAGATGATAGGTACCGAAGCACCATCGATTGCTGCAGACTCTTCGATCTGGACTGGAACTCCTTTAATAAAACCGTGATACATAAAGATTGCTAATGGGCATCCTAAACCCATATATATCGGGATAATACCAAAAATGTTCTTCAAATTTAAATTAGTCGCAGTAATATTTAAAGGGATCATAATTGTTTGGAAAGGTACAACCATAGAAAATACAAATATAAAATAAAATAACCAACTAAATTTATACTTTGATCTAACTATTACATAGGCAGCCATTGAACTGATCAGAATGATCCCGGTTGTACTTAATACTGTTATCAGAAATGTATTTCTAAAAACAAAAGGAAAATTCATCGCCTTCCAAGCTTCAATATAGTTTTGAAAACTTATGCTTTTAGGTAAGGAGATCGGAGCCATAATAATCTGGGCATCAGTCTTGAAAGAATTTATTAAAGTAAAAAAGGTTGGGAAGAGAAATATTAGGCCAAAAATAAACATTACTCCCTGAAGTATAGATAAAGAATATTTTTTCTTGCTAATCTCCGACTTTTGTTGTGGTAAAATATTATTTTCATAAAGAGGGTTTGTAGACCCGGGAAGTTGCTTTTTATTATTCATAATTCTACTTCCCTCCTTTTCATCAAGAATAGTTGGGTCCCGGTTATCAACATAATCATCAAACAGAGTAGCACTGCTTTTGCTGTGGCATAGCCGTATCGATTCTGCATAAAGGCATTTTTATAGATATCTACTACTATCGGGGTGGTTACATATCCTGGTCCACCCTGAGTTAAAGCCATAATTATATCAAAAGTACGTAGAGAATTGGAAAGACTATAAAATAGGCAGATCGTGAAAGCTGGTAAAAGGAGTGGAAATTTTACTAATAATAAGCGCTGATACCATTTGGCCCCATCTACTTCACTTGCCTCTACCAGTTCCTGCGGGATAGTCTGTAACCCCGCTAAATAAATTACCATCAAATAACCGCATCCCTGCCAGACTGCAACCATAACTACTGCATAAGGTGCTAAATCCGGGCTGCCAAGCCAGACCGAGATTCCAGTAATCAAAGGAAAAATCAATCTAAACATATATGACCATAAATAGGCTACAATTATAAGGCTAATCACATTTGGTAAAAAGAACATCGAACGAAGAAGATTTTTGTACTTCATTTTAGTATCTAAAATTAGCGCGATTAACAAAGCCAGGAGATTTGCCAACAATACATTAAAAAAGGTAAAAAAGAGAGTAAAACCAATTACACCCCGGACAAATACCTTTTCATACATATTTTCTTTTAGAATCGACTTCAACCTGGCTGTCTCTTCCTCCGTCAATTCACTGTCAAGGATGTATTCAGATTTGGATTTAATAAAGTGATATTTAGATAATAAAAACTCTCGCTCATTCTCCTCAGTAATATTGTTTAAAAGTTTCTTTTTAAAATTTCTTTTCCCTAAAACTGTCGGTAGTTCATCAAATTCATTATATAAAAAACGCCTTTCAATTCTGGGAATAAATCTTTGATCCTTAAACATTTCTTTAAAATTATCTAATCCGATGTAATTAATAGAGGAGACTCCCACCAATTTTAAAATTTTCTTAATTCCTTTTCTTTCTTGATCTGTTAGTTTCCTTGGTTCTTCCCCGCCCTCCTCCACCCATGTAGTTAAATGATAAAATGAGCTGGATTCATCGAGTTTGTAGAATTTTAAAAGATAAGCTTCCTTTTGCGGGTTATCTAATTTTGCTAAAATATCATTCTCAAATTCAGCTTTCTTTATATTAAAAGGAATTTCCGGAACAATTCCGTTCCAGTCCGTAAATGAGTATTTTATTCCTTGAAAGAGAGGAAAAATAAAAAAAACTGCATATAGTAATAGAGCTGGTAATAATAGAATGATAAAGTAAAATGCTTTCTCTTGTTTGTTTGTAATCATACTCTCTCCCCTTTTCCCAAAAGCAGACGAATAAGCGGGAATACCGCTTATTCGTCCTTTTTAACCAATTCTATTTTTGCCTTTCTCTTCTCCAGGTATCATCAATAAACTGTATAACATCATTAGCATTTTTCAATCCAAATATATACTCTTGTGCCCCATTCTTACATGCATCTTCAAAAGCAGCTACTGGATACATAGCAAAGGCCCATGGATTTGTCTTTCCTTCATTCATGTATCTAACCAGATCTTGGAAAGGAGCATCCATAGTAGAAACATCAGCACCTTTAAAAGTAGGAACAAGTTTGCATCTTTCTACCCAAATCTTAATTGCTTCCGGTGTTGACAACCAATTTAAAAATTCTTTTGCAGCTTTGGTTTTTGCCGGACTTGAGATCGCAGAAAGAGCAAAAGTCGAATCCACATCAGCAAAAAGCTTAGCATCTTCTGCATTATTGGTACAGGGGAAAGGTATGAAACCGCAGTTTAACTTAGGATTAGTTTCAATTGCAGCTCCATAAGACCATAATCCTTGTACCATCATTGCAGCTTCCCCTGAAGCAAAAGCAGCTTGTTGTTCATCCCAGTCCATCTCAGCAGCATTTTCTCCTACATTAGCCTTATAAAAATCTAGGATTCTAAATAAATCTCTGTTATTGATAGGATCAGCAAAGGAACCGGCACCACTGTTCATCGAATCTAGCCAGGGCATTAATTTAGGACCGGTTAAAGTAGTATGTACCATTGAGATAAAATGTCCCAGGGACCAGTTTGCTTTAAACAAACCAGAAAAAGGAGTAATATTATTCTTTTTTAATACGAAACATACTTCCTGCAATTCTGCAAAAGTTGTTGGTGTTTTTAAATTATACTTATTAAAGATATCTTTGTTGTAAATAATGCCAATACCAGCTAAATCCATTGGTAAAGCATACATTCTACCATTATAGGTAACCGAAGTTTTAGTTCCATCAACGACTTTAGCGGAAACTGGTTCATTAGTAAGATCAGCTAACCACCCTGCTTGCGCAAATTCAAAGACTGCAGAATAAGCTTGTAATTGGATGATATCCGGTGCATCTCCTCCGGCCATCCTGGTCTGTAAAACAGTCATACTATCATTAGGGATAAGAGTTAATTTAACCGCTACATTCGGATATTTCTTACTAAATGCCGCGGCCATTTCCCCCATTTGTTTTACAATCTCTTGTTTATAGTAAAAAAGCTCAATTTCAACCTTATCTGCGGCAAAAGAAGTTAAGAATGTTCCTCCTAAAACAATGATAATTAACATCAATAGAAAACACCGTGATAAGCACTTTTTCACTTAAAATACCTCCTTTTAATTACTAGAAAATACATCTCTCGAAACTCGTTGCTTGGTTTGTGCGGGCAGTATTCAACGTGAGCAACTCCCTAGATTTGACCATGACAAAATTTCCGGTAGAAATCACCTCCTTATGGTAAAAGAAAGTATAATTGCGCAATTAGTCGCTTTGTAACTTATATTTTACGCTAACGTTTGCAGTAAACTTTATAATTATATTCTCTATGATTAATTCTATTCCTTCCCTAAATTAATAATAAGAACTTAATTTGTAAGAAATATTTTGCTATTTAGCCCCGCAGGAATCACGAATAATTAATTCAGAAGACAAAATTCTCTGTTGTGGTACAACTGCCTTGCCACTTAAAAGGTCCATCATCATTTCAGCAGCATTGATCCCCATTTCATAAATAGGGATCTGAATAGTGGTTAAAGGAGGACTGACTAGTGAGGTAAAATGATCATTATTAAAACCTACAACCGCTATATCATCAGGAATCTTTAAATTGTTTTCTTTGATAGCACGGTAAGCACCAAGCGCCATCATATCATCAATCGCAAAAATGGCAGTAGGTGGCTTATTGAGTGCTAATAATTGTTTAGTATAAAAATATCCACTTTCTTGTTGAAGATCGGTCTCTATTATATAAGCTGGTTCGATCTCTAATCCAAACTCGCGGAAAGCCATCATAAAACCTTCGTAACGATCACGACAAAAAATATATTCTTTAGGACCATTTAAAAAGGCTATTTGTCTGTGACCAAGATTTAATAGATGGCGGACAACGCTATATCCAGCCTTAATATTGTCATTGTTAACAGAATAAATTCTTTCGCCTGCAGGTGATCTACCTACTACCACAAAAGGATAATTATCTAATGATAGTTTTTCAATTAAATCATCATTGACCCGGGATGCCAAGAGAATAACCCCATCTACTCTCTTCTCCATAATCATCTTCATACATTGTTTAGCTTCTTCTTTATAATTTTCTGCTGTTGCTAATAACAAACTATATTGATGATTTTGAACTACTTTACTAATCCCCCTAATTACCTCTGAAAAGAAAGGACTAGAAAAAGCAGTTTCGGTGGACCGCGACATGATCAAACCTAAAGTCTGGCTTGATTTAGTAATTAAACTCCGAGCAATCATATTGGGATGATAACCCAATTCTTTCATGGCTTTTTTTACTCTTTTTTTTGTTTCATCACTGATTTGCTTGCTATCCGATATTACCCTTGAAACAGTAGAGGGGGAAACTCGGGCTAGTTTTGCTACATCTTTTATTGTAACCATTTTTTGTCTACCCCTTTAAAAAATCTTCAATAACAACTGCTTTACTTTTTTCAATATTCTTTTATTCGCAGAGAAATCCTTTAGTTTAATAATAGTATCTTGATTAGTATAACCGAAATATAGGTAAAAATTTTTCTAAATTACGCAAACGTTTGATTGACATGATAAAAGTTTATTGTTTATAATAATATTACTTTGCAGAGCTTGGAATTAATAAAAGCGGAACTTTTCTGCAAAATTAGTAGTGCATAAAGAAGAGGAGGAATGAAAATGGATGAAAGATTTATCCTTGATGAATGGAAAATCATTGAGACATCTTTTGCTCCTGATGCTGCAAGATTCTTGGAGAGTATCTTCACTTTAGGAAATTCCCATATGGGTTTACGGGGTTTTTTTGAAGAGGAGTATTCCGGAGATTCCTTACAGGGTACTTATATCGCAGGTATTTATTATCCTGATAAAACAAGAGTTGGTTGGTGGAAGAATGGGTATCCTGAATTCTTCGCTAAAATTATCAACTCTACTAACTGGATCGGGATTAATCTGGCACTGGATGGGGAAAGAATCGATCTTGCGCTCTCCTCTTTTAAAAACTTCCGGCGAGAATTAGATATGAAGCACGGTAAATTAACACGCTCTTTTACTTTACTCAGTAAAGATGGTAAAGAAACGGAGATAGTGTTTACTAGATTCCTTAGTATGGCTGAACCAAATTTGGCTTGTATTACAATCAAAGCAACCCCTTTAAATCATCATGGTATATTAACTGTTACCCCCTATCTTGATGGTGATGTTAAAAATGAAGATGCCAACTACGGGGAGAAATTTTGGCAAAAGGTAAATCAAAAGATTAATTCAGAATACGCGCTTTTAAGTCTAAAAACAAAAAAGACAGAGTTCTTAGTCTCAACTGCGATGTCCGTAAAGATTTTCATAGATTCGGTGCCACAAAATTTTGAGAAGAAACTACTTTCCAAAGATAAATACGTAGGATATGAAATCGAAATTCCTTTAACACCTAATAAACCGGTAGAACTACAAAAATTCATCTCAGTCTGTACTTCGAGGGATTTTGAGAAGAATACTTTAGAGCAGGTTACCCGCAATAAACTGCAAACAGCATATAAAAAAGGCTATAATAGTCTATATCATGACCACGTACAAGTAATGGAGAGAAAATGGGAGGATTCGGATATTATTATTAGTGGGGATCTAAAAGCTCAACAAGGAGTTAGATACTGCATTTTTCAGCTTAACCAAAGTTATAATGGGAAGGATCCCCGTCTTAATATCGGTCCCAAAGGCTTTTCCGGTGAAAAATACGGTGGCGTAACGTATTGGGATACTGAGGCTCTTTGTTTACCCTTTTACTTGCATACTAATGATCAAATTGCCAGGAATTTGCTTTTTTATCGATACTATCATTTGCCCCAGGCTAAGGAAAACGCTTCTAAATTAGGGCTTAAAGGTGCACTTTACCCGATGGTTACTATTGATGGTCATGAATGTCATAATGAGTGGGAGATTACTTTTGAGGAGATTCATCGTAATGCTGCAATAGCCCATGCCATCTTTAATTATACAAATTATACAGGTGACCATTCTTACCTATACACCTATGGGTTAGAGGTATTAATAGAAATTAGTAGGTTCTGGGCTGATCGGGTGAGCTTTAATCCTCGTAAAAATAAATATATGATTTTAGGTGTTACCGGTCCGAATGAATACGAGAATAATGTTAATAACAATTGGTACACCAATACCATGGCAGTTTGGACCTTGGAATATACCATTAAATCACTTAATGAATTAAAAGAATTGAACCGGGAGCAATATAACCAGCTAAGCCGAAAATTAGATTTAGAACCAGAGGAATTAAACAAATGGCAGGATATAATAGAAAAAATGTATTACCCGATTGTAAATGAGTTAGGTATCTTTGAACAAAATGATTTATACATGGATAAAGAACAGATTTTGGTTAAAGATTTACCCTCAGAAGAACTGCCTCTGAATAAACATTGGTCTTGGGATCGGATCCTACGTTCCTGCTTTATTAAGCAAGCAGATGTAATTCAAGTCTTTTATTTCCTTCCCGAACATTTTGATATAGAGTGTAAAAGAAGAAATTTTGACTTTTATGAACCAAGAACTGTACACGAATCATCACTCTCACCAAGCATCCATTCGATTGTTGCTTCCAGCATCGGATATCATGATAAAGCCTATGAACTCTTCCTTCGCTCAAGCCGCCTTGATTTAGAAAACTATAATCATGATACAGATGAAGGAATCCACCTGACCAGTATGGCCGGTAACTGGTTGGCAATTGTCTTAGGTTTTGCCGGAATAGCAGTAAATAATGGTAAATTCACTTTAGATCCCTATCTTCCTGAAGCATGGGATAGTTACAGTTTTAAGCTTACTTTTAGAGACAGAAGACTTGGAGTTACCGTGCTTAAAGATCAGATTAATATCAAACAATATTCTGGAGATCCTTTATCTATTTATCTCCGGGGGAAAGAATATCTCTCTTCAAATGGTAAAACACTTTTAACCGAATTAGTGTAAGAAACAGAACTTTTTAGCCTTTCTTTTGAGGGAATTGCATAATTAACTTTTGTCTTTATTTGACCACAATCAAACGCTTAACAGTAATTTGAGTGAATTATTTCCATTCCCCTTCAAGCAGAGTATATTATGGTTAATCTTAAATCAATCAATTATGCAATTCCTAAAGATTATTGAAAGGTTAAATGTCTGTTTTTCTCCCTTTTATAAATTATAAGTTAATGCCGATAATACCTCCAACTGAACCAAGAATAATGCTAATTAAGCCATTAATCATCCCGGCATTGATGTTTTGTTCTATTCCCCATATCCTTCCGATAATAAAGAAAATTAACCAGACAGATAATGCTAGAAACGAACCCACTAACCAACCTTTAGTTTTTGATTTAAAACCAGCTGCTAAAGCTCCTAAAACAATCGAGGCATAAATTGCATATTCATATATACTCTGCTCATATGTACTCCAGTCCCAGCCCAGCAAATAAGTTAAAACTAAAAGTAAGATGGTAATAAAAATTAGAGATAAAGAGTATTTTAAACCGAAGAAAACTGATTGTGTTAATTGGCGGAAGTTTATTCCCGTTTTCTCCTGTTTAACCATATGTACCACCCCCAGCCTGCACTTTATTTATTTGAAGGAATTGCCTAATTACCTTAGGCCTTCTTTTAACCACAAATATAAGAAACAGATTAATTCGAAGGTATTGTTTTAGTTTCCAAAAGCACCTCATCAATGAGAATATATTATGGTTGTACCCAAAATATAGAGCTAGACAATCCCTTTAGCAGGACGATAAATATTTTGATCAATGAATTATGCAATTCCTTAATTTATTTATATGATCATAAATCATTTGTATGATTAATGATCATTTCCTTGCCGGATTGTTTTTAATTAAACCATTGGTTGGGGGTAAGAAGCAGTTTGTGTAAAGCATAGGAGGGAGAACGCGGATAAAAAAGTTTCTGGTATTTTAAAGTTATTCGCAAACAATTTTTTTTAGATTTTTTAGAACTTTCGATTTCAATATTTCCTACAGATTATTTTTTCTTGAAACAAAAATATTATAGAGAATTTGCTCCTAAAAAAGAAAAAACTGATGCTAAAAATTGCATCAGTATATTTTCTTAATGGTCGGGCCGACAGGATTTGAACCTGCGACGCCTAGACCCCCAGTCTAGTGCGCTACCAAACTGCGCTACGGCCCGAAAATTTGAAGGCAAATCTAATTATAGCATTGGATTATTATAGTGTCAAGGATTACAATGCAAAAATTTTCCGCCATAATTGTAGATTAATCTAACTAGTTGAGCCTCTCTTGTTATTTACGCCCCTTGTATTCTCCGGCTACTCATTACATTACCAAATTGGTCTACTGTAATTTCCATTCTGTGAATAAAATCTCCTAGAGAAGCTAGTTTTGCAACACTCTCTAAATGCATAAACTCATTTAGAGTACCATTTAATAACTCATAAATTTCTGTAAGTTCCTTTTCTCTTTTTGCCAAACGCGTACGTTCCTTCTCGTATTTCTCACTTAAGAGCTGGTTTTCAGCAACTAAACGATCGATCTCCTGAAGAAACTTTTCTTCTTGTTTCATATCTCTTTCTACAGCTAAGAGATGTTCAATAAAACCTCTCAGGTCTAACTGGCGTTTTTGGGCTTCTTCTAAAGAGATGACTCTGACTTCCAGTTTTTTAAGAGCTTCCGGTAGATGGGCCAATTGATAAAGAAAAGTAGATTTCTTCTCTTCACTTTCTTGTGTAAAACTATGTATTGTGCTTTTTTCCTTTTCTTTTTTAATTTCAGATGATACTACTGGTACCTCACTTATCTCTATTTTCTCTTTTTCTTTAGTTATTCTCTCACTTTTTCTACCCCGATCTTTCATTGGCACTTCTTTTCCATCTAAAACAGGGGCTTTTGGGATCTTAATACCGGAACGTTTTAGTACATCGTGTCCAAGCTGAATAATAGCATCCTCACCTAAGTTTCTTTTTTGGACCAAACGATAAAAACGAAGTTTTAATGCCGCTTCACTAATCTTTTTTTTCATTAAACGTTGTAATTCGAAACAGGCATCATTTCTAGTTCCACCGAGAACCTGATGTTTAGCAAAGATTTCTAAAATTAATTGATCTTCATCATCTGCTAATAATTCTTTAGGTGTTTGAATCTGGTATTTGGCTCTCATTATTTTGTAATAATCCGTGTTTGATATACCCTTTTCTTTAAGGATCCGACAAAACTGACTTCGTAAAGCCGATATTTTTCTCCCAAAACGCTGTGATAGCTCTTTCCGGAGTTCTGGATTCCACCAGTTTTCATAGATCATTTCATTTTCATTTTCTGTATATCGCGGTTTTGATTTTCCAACACCACTCCGTTCTTGAATATAATCATCTGTTTGTGCAAGTTTACTGAGTTTTCCCATTTAAATCCCTCCAAAATTAAAGATCACATCCATCACTTAATAAGATCATAGATGGATTGCCGTTTTATTATGTTCCTTTTTGAAAAGATTTATGCCAAAAGAGTTAAAATTATTTCCTAGCAAAGATAAATTATTTTTCTCATGTTTGCTTTATTTATATTCTATGCAATTTACGTAAGGTTTGTTTTAAATCTTTTTCGTTTAAATTAGACAAAAAAAACCTCGACATTTTTTGTCAAGGTTAGATCCAGATTTTCCTTTTGAAATTTATAGAATTATAGTTCCTGGTAGATACTTATTTATACACTCCGAAACTGGAGATTGATTAGATTCATATAATGGCTTGCCTAGGTAATAGCGGAAAAATTCCGAAAGGATCTCTTTTTTATTTCCTTTAATCGAAAAAGGCCCAGTAAAGTAAAGTTGAAATTCTTGAATAAAGTTTTTTAATTTTGATGGTTCAGCTTCCCAAGGGTCCAAATTAAGACGAATAAGTTCAATCTTTTTCTCTTTAATTACAGTAATCAAAGAGAAAAAATCATTGGTAATTCCTTGCGGAGTCTCAATGGTTTGTCCATTTATTGCTTTTACCTCAATAAAATTATGTTCTTCCCAGTTTCCACCCCAATTTACCATTCCTCCCCTACCAGCAATCAGAGTTGGTTTAACGGCTTGGTCTTGGTTAGTCCGGAGCCAAGTTTCTGGATAAGAATCAATTATTCTTCTTAAGACTTTTATATGCTCTGGCGTAGTTCCGCAACATCCTCCGATAATCAGCGGATGGGATTCTTCAATGATTGCTCTCATTTTTTCGCCGAAATTTTCTGCTGTTAAGGGATATACTGTTTCTTCATCAATGATTTGTGGTAGTCCGGCATTGGGTTGAACCACAAGAGGAAGGAGACTGGCCTTAGACATTCTTTTTATTACTGGACTTAATTCAGAAGGGCCTAAGCCACAATTTAAACCACCAGCAACTACTCCAAGTGCCTCTAATGTAGCAATGATTACTTCGGCTGTAGCCCCGGAAAGGGTATAACCATTATCCATAATCGTCGCTTCGGCCATTACTGATAAACCACAGTTACGAGCGGCAATAACTGCTGCTTTTAATTCCCGCAGATCATTCATAGTCTCAATATTAACCAGATCAATACCGGATTTTTTTAGAATTTGACATTGTTCATAATAGATCTCTTCCACTTGGTCCTGGTCAATATCACCAAGTGGAGCCAATAAGTGTCCTGTCGGTCCGATGGAACCAACCACTTTAATATGAGAAGGAGCTGCCTTAAGAGCTACTTCGGCAGCAATTTGATTAATCTCTTCTATTTTATCTTCCAAACCATAACGAGAAAGGACAGCACGGTTGCCTCCAAAGGTATTGGTTTCAATAATATCTGCCCCAGCTTCGATATATTCTTTATGAACATCTTGAACTACTTGTGGTTGTTCTAAATTCATTGCTTCTGGAGGATGCCCAGGGAGTAAACCTTTTCTCTGAAGCATACTTCCCATTCCACCATCAAGTAAGTAAATGCCTTTTTCCGAAAATAATCCATTTAAATCGTCGTGTTTCAATTATTATCTTTTCCTCCTTCTACTGAGCTAAGGTTTACCAATTCAATTTCTCCCCAGGCTGCGATCTGTGAACCTAAGATTAAGACTACTCCTTTTACTCCAGGGATCCGGGAAGCAAAATTGGCTGCTTTCTCAAGATCAGAAGAGTTTCTAATCCGATTAGCAGTAGCAGTAGCCACAGCATCTGCTAAAGCGGGATCAAAAGAAAGAATCACAGCGGCATCTGCTTTACCTTCACTGTAAGAATGTCCAACAGTTCCTGAAGATGTACATAAACCCCAGGATTCGCCGGGTGGAATCTTAATCCCAATCTTCCACGAAAACGGTGAATTACCAGCATAAATACCTACTATTCTTGGCTTTTGAAGGGAAAGAAAAAGATCCCCTCCATTTTCAATAAGCAATTCTTCACCGGGAATTACTAGCCTTTGCCCTAACATACCGGCAATACTTCCTGCTACAGCTGACATTGGCCCGACTCCGGCTTTCCTGCTAACTGAGATCATTAATTGTACGATCTCAGGGGCTAAAGTATCTTCCGGCCAGGGGGAAAGGGTGGAAATGAATTCAGGATGATCATAAATATACTCTTTAAGCTGTCGGCGGAGCGTTTTTAGAATCTTCTCTGCTTCTTCTTGGCAATCAAAAGTAGACTCAACCCATAGATCACTTTCCCCCACTGCTAAACGGAAACAATGTAAATCAGGGTTTAATCTTCGATAATTACGGTACACATCCGAGCGGAGATTTTTTTCGACCATTTAGAACATCACCTTAATAACTCGCATCGGACAAGCTGAAACACATAGTTCACAAACAATACAACTTTCTTTATCAAATACCAGCCGAGCATCGTCGTCTAAACTAAGTGCCTTTGAATTACAGACTGCTGTACAAGCACCGCAATTTATACATTTATCTTCATCAAGAACAATTTCCTTGCTTAAAGGCTGTATTGTAACCCCGTGTTTCTCCAGATAATCCAGACCATCTTCTATTTTTTTTAAAGAACCATTGGAAAGCTCCAAAACGAGTTTGCCTTCTTCTCCCGGAGTGATCTTAGCTTTAAGAATATTGATTGCTAAATTAAAATCCTTTACTAAATGATACGTTAAAGGAATTTCTGTTAATTCTGGCGGAAAGGTTAAAACTACTCTTTTTTTAGCCACTTACTCCACCTCCTCCTCTAGAGGTTTGACACCATCTCTAAAAGGTAAAGCGGCAACTGGTTCTGTCAGATAAAAACGTCCGGAAAGGATCCATTCTTTAAGTTCTTTAGCAATCTCCCTAGCTTTATCCAAGCTCGACAAAGGAGCTGTCGGAATTTGTTTGCCATTTAAATTAATGGAACCACTACGTAATTCCGCGTAGGAGACCATTCCTAGTGCTGGTTTTGAACGTCTCTGTACTCCATAGTCATAGATAGTAGTTTTCAGATTTTTATTACTAATAGCAACCTTTATCACCATTTCTTCATCAAGAAGCGGTATGGGAATCCCAAGCCCTACATAAAGACTAATACCGTAATTGTGGAAGATTCCGGCCCGTAGATATTTCGAGCTCATTTCTCGTAAATCGCCAACCACAGCAAGGGTTCCAGCACTAGCGAGGGGCAGTCCATTTTCATCACGTTTTTGTGCCGGATTGTGTTGCGTTCCCTCCCAGGCTACATAGCCTGTACCACCACCTAAAAAGATTCGTGTTCCAATTCCGATAGTCCGGTATTCTGGATCATTAAGTAATGGACTTAACTCACCGGAAGTACTATAGGTGGCATTTCCAAAGTTAGGGAGAAGAATTCCCATATAGGTATGATAGGCTCGAGAAGAAGAATTAACGGCTACACTATAATTTTGATAGGCATTTCTAGGGTTAAACAAATAAGCTTGATTTAGATCATTGAAGTCTACCCAAGTCTCGATCTTTTTTCGCGGATAGCAATCAGTTCCGGTACCCAAAGCTTTAAGTTTGATTTTTTTCCCGGATACCAGTTCTTCGATGACATGTGCTCCTCCATACTCTTCACCTTTAGTTTCTGATAATTCCGTAGCCCCAATATAGGCATCTACCGCAGCAATCCCAGCATAAGCGGGAACATCATTCAACCAGACCTTAGACATGCGAATTGGAGGGTCAGCATGCCCAAAATTGAGGAAAGCACCTGAAGAGCACATCGCCCCAAAAGTTCCAGTAGTAACAATATCAACCTTTTCTAAGACTTTAGAAACGCCTTCTTCTTGGACCATAGGAATAATCTCTTCTGCAGTAGCCACCACTACTTTACCAGTCTTAATTTTCTCATTAATCTCTTGGTAAGATTTTGTAGTAGACAAATTAGTCCCTCCTCCGGACCCTAGCTCACAACTTATTTTTATAAAAGAAAAGAACCCCAAGGGTTCGCAAATTTACAGCTAACCCCTTCTCATCTATCAGAGCAGATACTCTGCAGGAATTGGCACCATTTGGCTGAGTAAATAACCAAGGTTGCCGAGGTTTCAACGGGCCTGTCCCTCCACCTCTCTTGATAAGAAGAGCATTGGATCCTTTATTTATATTAAAAGAATACTATCATATAGCCAAAAAAAAGTCAATAATCATTGGTTCAGCGTATGTGTCAAGTTTTCGTTGGCACTTTTTTCTTACAAAATCATCCACTACTATT
>DAIOHK010000052.1:0-12937 GCA_036744795.1 Bacillota bacterium
CCTGACTTTTCTTCTTCTAATCTTGAAATCAAAAGTTCAGCAGAAGTCTTACCCATTTTATATTTTGGCTGTCTAATCGTAGTAAGAGGTGGGTCAGTGATCTCAGCCAGGTTAATATCATCAAAACCAACTAGGGATATATCCTCTGGTACACGTAAGCCTCTACTTTTTATCGCTTTTAAAGCCCCTAAAGCAGTCATATCATTAACTGCAAAAAGAGCAGTAACTTCGGGAGATTTATCCAGTAGTTTATTGGCTATCCTAAACCCAGCTTCGATCTCATAGTTACGATCACGGTTCTCTTGTTCTTGAAAATTATCAATAGCAATATAATCATGATTAATTGCTACTTCAGCATCTTGTAAAGCTTTTTTATATCCTTCCAACCGGTCCCTGCGGCTGAAAATATCAGTTTTACCGGACAGAAAAGCAATGTTTCGATGTCCAAGAGATAATAGGTACTTTACAGCCATTTCCCCGCCCTTAACATTATCAAATAAAACTGCATCTACATCCTGATCATTAACCCGGCGGTCAAAAGCAACAATTGCTACACCTCGCCGCCGAAGCTCCAAAATAGCTTCAGGATTAAAAGTCATTGAAGCAAAAATAATTCCATCTACCTGTTTGGAAGCTAAAGCTTGAATATAACTATTTTCCTTCTCCGGTTCACGAAAAGTATTACACAAAAAAACATTATATCCCTTAGAAACCGCAGTATCTTCCACTCCCTGTGCAATTGAAGGAAAAAAAGGGTTGGTTATTGATGGAATAATAAGTCCAATAATCTTAGAGCGATTGGTTTTTAAACTTTGTGCCAGAGCATTTGGCCGGTATTTTAATTGCTTAGCAGCTTTTAATACTTTTTCACTAGTTGCTTCAGAGATACGTGCATTATCAACATTGTTTAAAACTAAAGAGACGGTTGTTCGTGAAACTCCCGCTAAACGTGCTACATCCTTGCTTGTAATTTTGGCCATCATATACCACCCTTTCAGCTGTCACGAGTTACCATGCTACAAAATTTTTTCTGCTTTTATTGGTCCAAGATCTTTAGATTATTAATGTTTCCAAACTAATTTGTTTGTTTATTATTCAATATTCGTTCATGTAACTTCATATTTGCTTCTTTTTTTATAGTATATCATCGAAAATAATAATTTTGCATAAAACAATAATAATTACAACAACTCAATTTTTTGCATTTTGTTTAATCGTGTTAGCATTTTTATATGTTTCTTAGACTTGTAGACACATCATGTGCTCTCTACAAACTTTTTAATATGCAAACTTCAGCTTGTCACCTATAAATCATTTTGTTTAACTGGTAAATCTATCTGTAAAATAATTGTTTTTCTTTTTATCCTATAATAATAGTTATGAAAGTTCAATTTACTATCAAAATATTAATAAATTATCACCATAAATAATTATCTTTTTGCTAACTCGTGTTAGCTTACTACCATTATTCTACATTAATAAATAATATCCTTCTTTTTTTTACCGATTTTATTAAGTTTTTTTTAAAATTTGATGGAATTGCATAATTGCCTTTGTTATTTATATGATACAGATACAATATATAATGTTTATCTCTTATTCGAGGTAATTATCTAAGATTAGACCATTACTAGTGAGGTTATCAATATATAAAATACCAGGGTAAATCGCGATAGCCTTTACCCTGGTATAGATTGATAAGTCATAAATTCAGAAACTATGGTATTGTGACCAAATCTTAAATAATTAAATTATGCAATTTCTTAATATAAGTTAATTCTAGCAAAAACCGCCCGTTTTTACGGGCGGCAATAAGTCTTAACCTCTTCTTATTAAACTAGAACTTTTTAGAATCCCAGTAATTCCAAGTGTTTTCCAATATGTTTCTCCAGAAATTCATTGTATAATTCTTCATTCCGGCGCAAGCAATCATAGATTCGATCTCTAAAAATATATTTCCCGTCTTGATCCTTTGCCAATAAAATCAGTCCATAGGTAATATGAATTATTTGTCTGGAATCATCTTCCTCCATCAACCTGGGCAATTCCTTGTCACTTAATTTGTTAATATCAGGAACCCGTTTGGGGTCAGCTGAAATAACATAGTATTTCCTAGCCTCATCCTGATGTTTGAAAGCAAATTCATGCATTTCACGATATAAATCGGGTTCAGCAGCAATAATTACTTTCACCGCTTCTAACCAGTTAGTTCCAGCAGTTTTTACATGAACATGGCCTTTACTCTCACGGCCAATTATCGGGAAAACGGCAAATTTATCGCTTCCGGAATGAATACTTAGTTTATAGCCAAAATGTTCGGAAATTTTTGTATGGTCCTTATATTCAGCTTCAAACTGTTTTAAGTCTCCGATATAATTGATTCCCTTCTGAAATTCACCGCAGAACCGTGGAGCCATACTATTAATTTTTACCCCGGCTTCAATCAGTTGTTCGGCGACAAAGAAATGAGAGAGCGGATCTGTAGGAGTTGCAGTTTCATCAATGGAGACCTCAAAATCAATCTTACCCTGAAGTGGTTTAATAAACTGATTATAGACCTTAATAGCAAAGTTGATCGCTTGTTGATAGATTGCTACATTGAATTTGAGGGTTTGAGGAGTAAAGGCTAAAGTAAGACCGGTCTTTAGATTAAATTTTTGCCCCAGAAACTGTTTCTCTAATTTTTCTCTTACAGCATCTTCTAAAGAAGCATAGATTTTTTCAATCTCCGCTGTCTGTTCAGAATTCAAATTATTAATATGCTCAGAGCAATCAAGAGTGATCATGGTATAACCGTAATCCAAAGCCATCTGAATATCATCCAAAGCTTTCAAGTGGTCACCATCAGCCCCAAAACCTTCTCTATAATCTTCCTGAAATACTGCCCATACCGCATCTGCAAGTACCTCACCATAATCCCGTCCTGTCAGGTTTAACTCCCGGATCGACTGTTGTGCTAACACCGGCCGAACAGAGGGGTGTTTTTTAAATAGTTTTAAATGACCAGGTGAAGCCAATCCTAAACGATCGCCAAGTCCAAAAGTAGTTTTATAGTCTGCCAAAGAAATCGGGTTGGTAAAATCAAAGTACTTCCGGATTACCTTACTATTCTCTACTGTCAGCTCACATTCTTTGATCTTTAAATCATTCTGAGTTTTCTCTACTCCTATGAGTTCATTGTAGATCTTCCCACTATTACCGGCCGCCACTAATTTTTTCTCTGCTCCATTCCGGAACATAAATAAAACTGTACCATCAGATTCATGTAGAGAATCGGGGTAAATTCCCCACTCTGGATTAGATTTGGCCGTCTTTTTTAGGTCTGAAACCCCTTTTTTCCCTGCTATTTGCTGATAAAACAAGGTCAAATCAATCATTGTACTATCGCCTCCGATTTTTATTTACAAAATTATATTTGGAAAGCCTTATTTTGACCGAAATTGAGCTTTAAAAAGTCCTTTTGCTTTTTTATGCCAAGCCTCGGATAAGTCTCCCAAATTTAAACTACTGAAAATCCTCCTTTAAAGCCCACAACCCTAAAGCCGGGTTGCTAATATAAAAGATCTCTTCCCCATTATCCAAGGTGTTAAAACCATCTTTTAGTTGATCCGGATTATATTTTGCTAAAGCTTCATCCAAAGAGAAATAATCAAAATTTACCTGCTCAATCTCTTCCTTACTCAAATGTCCAGGAGCATAGGTAATCCTAAATCTACCCTCAGAGGAACCATGAATTAAGTGAGCTGCAGCTGACAGGTTATTCTTTAGATCTTCTTCCTTTTCCACCAATTCCAGAACACGCTTACTCCCAACATACCCATATTTACGGATTAAAACATCAATGGTCTTATCTTCCCCGAATTGTTTTAAGCCGGGAGCAAGAATCAATAATTGACCATCATCGGCAATCGCCATTCTTGTTCGATAAATTGCCTTATTACCCAGCCAGGTGCTTTTAAACTCTCCTGGATCAAGATAAACTACCACTTTTGTTAAAGGTTTATCCAGCAAATCCAGATTCTGTTTCTGGCTTTCTTTTACTGCTTCCTCAAAAATTCGACGGTTTCGACCCATAAACAAACCATTAATCGTGGTTTCTGTACCTTGGGTAGTAGTTACCGTTAAAATATATTGTAAAGGAATCTCCTTAAGAAAATGCTCTTCAGCATAGTCAAAAACCTTACGTACCGGCGTGTTATCTCTACCCATCATCCGTTCCATGCCATAAGCAGCCCCCAAAAAATGGGATTTATTAATAATATCCACGCCGCCACACCCGACAAAAATATTTTTACTATAATTGGCCATCCCTACAACTTCATGGGGGACCACTTGTCCCACGGAGATGATTAGATCATAACTTTTATCTAATAACCTTCTATTAATCTCTACACCAATCGGATAGGAAACTAAACCACCTGAGACCTCAGAAACAAAATCTCCCGGTACCTCGCCAATTTTCACAACTTCGTTCCGCCAATCATGCACTAAAAAACATTGGTCGGGAATCTCAGTATTGAACATTGCCTCTCTTTGATCTGGACTCATCGCAACATGCGTTCCTAAGGCAGGCATAATCTCCACCTTTGCCTGGGGAGATAGAGCCTGGTAGAGTAATTGCACAATTAACCCCGCTTTGGAATGAAAACGGGTAAAATCCGGTGGTAGCAATAAGACTTTCTGAGGTTTAACAGTTAAGCTACCCAACCAGTTTTTTATCTCTAATTCTAAGCGTTTGCGATCAATCTTCTCGTTTCTAAGAATTACTTCTCTCATCCTTATCCCTCACCTAAAATCATTTTCTAACACACCCTCACATGAGACGTAATTATTAAAACCTAGCGACATCTAGACCCTAAGTCTGCATTCCTAGGCCCTCATGTAAGATGTAAAATGTAAACCCTAGGAGTCCCTAACTTCTTTATCTGAAGCAAGGGCAGACCAAAAGGCCTGCCCTATTCATCATCAAGTTTATACCGTATAGGTAGAAGCAGATGTACTTCCTCCTGTACCGGTCCAATTGGTATGGAAGAATTCACCACGCGGTTTATCAACCCGCTCATAGGTATGGGCTCCAAAGTAGTCTCTTTGTGCTTGAAGTAGATTAGCAGGGAGTCTTTCACACCGATAGCCATCATAATAACAGAGTGCAGTAGTGAAAGCCGGAACCGGCAATCCATTTGTTAAAGCTGTAGCACATACTTTTCTCCAGCCATCCTGGCAAGATTCCACCTTTTCTTTGAAAAAGGGATCTAATAACAGGTTGGGAAGTTCCGGGTTTTTATCAAAAGCTTCTTTGATTTTACCCAAGAAAGTTGATCTAATGATACAACCGCCACGCCACATCAGGGCAATTCCACCATAATTCAAATGCCAACCATAGGTTTTAGCAGCTGATCGCATCAATGTATATCCCTGGGCATAAGATACAATCTTGGAAGCATAAAGTGCCTTTCTGATATCTTCAATAAATGCTTTTTTATCCCCATTAAAGTTGGGCTTGGGGCCTTGTAGAATTTTAGAAGCTGCAACACGCTCTTCTTTCATCGCTGAGAGACAGCGGGAAAAGACTGCTTCTCCAATCAAAGTTAAGGGAATACCTTCATCAAGTGCCGTAATTCCAGTCCATTTCCCGGTTCCTTTTTGTCCGGCAGTATCTAAAATCTTATCTACCAAGGGAGCACCATCCTCATCTTTTTGTAAAAGGATGTCCCTTGTGATCTCAATTAAATAACTATTAAGTTCTCCCTCATTCCACTCTTTGAAGACCTCATGCATTTCATCTGGTGTCATTCCTAAAAGATCCTTCATCAGGTGATAGGCTTCACAGATTAGTTGCATATCTCCATATTCAATACCATTATGAACCATCTTCACAAAATGGCCTGCTCCATCTTCACCTACCCAATCACAACAAGGACTGCCATCCTCTACCTTAGCAGCAATTGATTGGAAGATTGGTTTAACATGAGGCCAGGCTGCTGGTGATCCGCCGGGCATCAAACTTGGTCCCCGGAGAGCACCCTCTTCACCACCAGAAACCCCAGTACCAATATATAATAGGCCCTTATCCTCAACATATTTGGTCCGCCGAATGGTATCAGGGAAATGTGAATTACCGCCATCAATAATAATATCACCGGGTTCCAGATGAGGAATAAGTAATTCAATAAAATCATCCACTGGTTTTCCTGCCTTAACCATCAGCATAACCTTACGAGGTTTTTTTAAATTAGCCACTAATTCTTCTAATGACTGGGTACCAATAATATTTTTACCCTTAGCTCTACCTTCCACAAATTTAGTGACTTTCGACACGGTCCGGTTAAAGACCGCTACAGTATAACCTTTACTTTCCATGTTCATTACCAGATTTTCGCCCATAACTGCCAGACCAATTAAGCCAATATCCGCTTTTGACATTATTTCTCCCCCTTAATTTATTGTTAGACAAGGGGCAGAGGTAATCGCCCCTTGAATTCCACAAGATTGTTATTCACTTCTTAGCAAATTGCGTTATCCTTTTATTTAACTATCACACCCATAGAATATTAATAGTCTTTCTAAAAGCAACACACTATATATTCTGTCGTAACCTTCATTAGGATAACAATATAATTAGTATTAACCATAAGTTACCATTATCTGTTCCAAGGCGGAATTTCAGGAAGATACTTCTCAAACTCAGCAACAAGTGCATCCTGGTAGGACCCGGCATATGTACCGGCAGCAAATCTATCCAATGCTTCTTTATAAAATCTCTGCCAGGAATCCTCTTCATGTCCCGGGTTGATTGGATAGAAGAGAACATTGTTTGCTTGAGCCGCTTTGTAATCTCCCAATGCATCACCAATCATTAATACTTTATCATCCGCATAATGATCCGCTTTAGCCAGTCGCAGATGGTCGGCCTTGGTTCCCATCTCCTGCCCGGCTATAACCTTTACCTTTTTATCTATACCATGCTCTTCCCATTCACGAACTAAAGCTTCATTCGGAGTTTGCGAAACCACAATCACATCGGCAAAATTATTCATCTTATCCAGGCTCTCCCGGACATATGGAAAAGGCGGAATTCCATACACCATATCTGCAACCCGTTCATTAACTTCTGTTGTCCACTGCAAAGCTTGTTTCAAGACCGAATTATCATTCGTTTTCACCAATGCTTCCAGTGCCGGGTTGCCCAATTTCTTTTCGCTGGCTACCCACTCCTTGAGCGGACCAAGATCTGGCATTTTAAAGCCCCGCTGTTTAACTTCTTTTCTTTCAGCAGCAAACTCAAAAGTTTTAATTAGTGCCGGAAAACGATTAGCCCCACGCCATCTGGAATAAAGATTAACAAATTCATGGGACTCACGGGCGTATTTGGAAATTGCTTGTAAACCCCAGACTTTAATCGTAGCCGGGATAAAGCACTCTTTCTGTTTTATTTCCATAGTATCAAAAGCGCACCCATCGGAATCAATCCCAATCAAAAACTCGTGTTCCCTTTTTAGATCAATTAATGGCTGAGCTGGGGTACTCATAAAATAACATCCTCCTTATATTAATGGCTGCTTTAAACTTTTGTTTCATAATTATTAGAATTTAAGCTACCACTACAATTTTGGGGGTTTTCTATTTTTACCTCCTTCATTTTTTATTTTAATATAATACAGGATAAATTTCTATTTAGAAAATAGCCCTATTTGATTCATCTGGTCTTGATTAAATCACTTCTTGATGTTAAGGTAACCGGCATGAGCGACTACTCAGAAAATAGGTCTCGAATCTCGTCGCTTGTAATAAATATTCCACCCAGCCTGGTCAGAATGTTGTTTCAGCAGTGAAATTGGATTTCGTCATTATTATTCTTGGTAGAGCGGAAGTGAATCTGTACTCCTTCTAGTTACAAGCGATGGGGTTAGTAGAATTTTTTTGGAGACTTGCTTACCCTGAAGTACATTAACAAGTACTTCAACTGCTTGTCGTGCCATTGCCTCTGCCATATTGTCTACAGAGGTCAAACTAGGAGTTGCTGTCCGGGCAAGAATAGAATTATTATATCCAATTACAGCTATATCTTGAGGAATTCTATAACCTAGTTCTGTAAGCGCTTTCATAGCACCCACAGCCGTAAGATCTTCTCCACAAATAATAGCTGATACCCTTCGTTTTTCCGCCATTAATTGATGGATACCATCTCCCCCGCCTTCTAAAGTACGGGAAACTTCAATTACATTACTAAAATCTAGACTATTTTCCTTCATCCCCTGCACAAAGCCCTCAAGCTTAGCAATTCCACTGGCGCTTTTAATATCAGTAAAATAATAGATATCCCTTCGTCCTTGATTCACTAGATAATTAACGGCTTTTCTAACCCCATAGGAATCATCACATAAAATCGAATAAATATTATCCCCCGCCAGTAAGCTATTGACCAAAATCACCGGTACACTTGTACTGGCCTCTAATATATGCTTATTTCCAGTATGTTCTTTAAACACTGACCCAATTAAAATCAAACCATCTACCTGTTTTTCCAGCATAACACGGAGGTATCTCTTTTTTTCGCCTAATTCACCACCAGTATTCGATAAAATCACATTATAACCAAAATCAGTGAATTGACGTTCTATAGTATAAATAATATTAGCAAAATGAAGGTCCCGGATATCTACAGTTAAAACTCCAATAGTCTTCATAGAGTTAACCACTAGGCCTCTAGCAACCGCATTGGCAACAAAATTAGTCTGTTCTAAGATTTTTTCTACTCTCTGCCTGGTCTCATTCTTGACTTTCTCGGGTTGATTAATAACCCGGGAAACAGTAGCAATTGAAACCCCGGCCATATCAGCAATGTCCTGCATCTTCATGTGCATCACCCCGCAGGATTAAATACAAGCTTCAATTTGTAAACGCTTACATCTTTAAGTATAATACTTTTATCCTGCTTTATCAAGATTAATGAAACTACTTTTTAAAATTTCCGATGCTAAATCGTAATATGAGTCTGCTTACTCATACAATTCCTTTGTATGCAAAAGCAGGAACTTACCGGCTATTGGAGAATGTTTTTATTAAATTGGTTAACCCTAGAGGCATTCTTGAATTGTTCAAATAAAACCAAAAGTTAATTATGGGATTGCTTCTTTAATTCAATAAGGAGAGTTTAAAATGGCTGAAAAACACCTCTTTTTTTATGAAAAATTCTGTTACGGAGTAACTGATTTAAGTTTTAGCATGGCCTATACCATTCAATCTTTTTTCCTCCTCATCTTTTTGACTGATGTCCTAAATGTACCACCAGCCTTGGCCGGAACCCTCCTATTAATCAGTAAAATTTGGGATGCAATCATCGATCCTGTAATTGGCTATCTTTCAGACCGGACCAGAACCAAATGGGGTAGGAGAAGACCATTCCTACTTTGGTTTTCCCTCCCTTTTGGTATATCCTTCACTTTCCTCTGGTCGCTCCCAATCGTCTCTTCTCCTTTAATCCAATTACTAATTATTTTAGGTGCCATCATGCTGTTTATTACCTTTTTTTCTCTTCTGTCCGTCCCCTATACTTCTCTAGCACCAGAAATGACAACCGACTATGATGAAAGAACAAGACTTAATGGTTATCGTATGTTCTTTTCCATCATTGGTGGCTTAATTGCAGTAGTTATCCCCTCTTACCTTCTGGGACTTGGATCTAACCTTAGAGCAGGCTATCGCACAATGGGAATCTGCTTTGGTATCTTAATCGGCATCCTGCCTCTAGCCGCCTTCCTCGGAACTAAAGAAAAAATAGGGTCCTCTGCGGAAAACCTCTCTTTTTTGCAGGGTATGCGACTGGTTTTCTCAAACCGTCCTTTTGTCCTCTCCCTCATTATGTACCTTGCTACCTGGGTAGCAATTGATGTTATTTCCGCAGTATTCCTTTACTATTTAAAATACTGGATTGGAATCACTGAAGATAAAAGCAATACCATCTTTGGTTTGTTATTTATTTCCGCCGCAATTTTCCTTCCTTTTTGGGTTAAGTTTGCCGACCGGTTTGGTAAAAAAGCAGCATACTTTTCCGGCCTCGGATTTTTATCACTACTGATGCTGGGTTTACTTCTGCTTCCGATCGGGATGAGTCCCATCATCTATATTATTGCCGTACTAGCTGGGATCGGTATCTCTGCCGCTCATATCATTCCAATCTCAATCATCCCCGATGCAATCGAATATGATGAACTCCACACCGGGAAACGCCAGGAAGGTGTCTACTTCGGATTTGTCACTTTCTTACAACAACTGGCTTCTTCCGCGGCATTATTCTTCTCTGGCGTAGTCCTTCAATTCTGCGGTTATATTCCCAATGCCGTACAACCCCCAACAGCTTTACTTGGAATCCGCCTATTACTTGGGCTTATCCCCGGGATCCTAATTCTATTTGGGATGCTAGCTTTAATTAAATATCCGATTAACCGTGAAACCCACGCTCAAATAGTTGAAGAATTAACCGCCCGCCGTAGTTTATAGGCATGCGGCTTGTAGCTAATTGCTCGAGTTAGATAATACCTTAGTAACTTTTGTAATCAGCCCAAAATGTCAAAGGCAATTGCAAAAAAGGCGCCTAAATGGCGCCTTTTCTTTTTCATATTATTCTTTATTCAAACTACGTCTAAGCTGCTTCAGCCATAACTCTTGCCGCAGTTAGATCATTTAAAATCCAAACTGCTTCTTCAAGATAAATATCGGAACTAATCTGTTCCAGCCGTTCCTGGTTAGTCTCTTTCTGTACAGAATCCTCTAACTCTTTCTCAAGCATCCTAAACTTGAAAGCTTGATTCTGAGGTTTCAGATTATCCAGTTTTTTCGCTTTTAGCTGGTTCATCTTCTGTTTTTCCAGAAATTCAGAAATTTTCAAAGGCTGGATGCTCTGTTCTTTTTGTTCCTTAACTTGAGCAATACTCTGCTTTACCAGGTCGAAATTTGGATTGGACTCTATCCGCCGTTCGCTTTTCTTTCTTAACTCTTCCAATCTCCATTTCTGTCCATCCCACTTTTTATAAGATAATGGTTTTACCTGATCCCAAGGCATAGCGTAATCCAAACTCTTCTCGCCAATATCCAAGTAAGCATAGGGATCAGGAAGCGCAATATCAGCATTCACACCCTTATACTGTGTAGAACCACCATTGATCCGGTAAAACTTTTCGATAGTTAATTTCAAAGAACCCAATGGTTTGTACTCAAAGGATCGCGGATAAATATAATCCAAAAGATAATCCAGATCCACCAATTCCTGAACCGACCCTTTTCCAAAAGAAGTGCTGCCAACCACCACTGCACGCCCATAATCCTGAAGGGCAGCAGCCAAAATCTCCGAAGCTGAAGCACTAAGTGAGTTAATCATCACTACCAATGGGCCATCATAGACAATTCCCCGATCCGGATCATTAAGTGCCTTAATTTTTCCTTTTTGGTCTTTAACCTGTACAATAGGGCCTGATTCAATAAAGAGGCCAGCCATCTTCACCGCATCATCAAGAGCCCCTCCGCCATTGTTTCTAAGGTCAAGAATAACCCCTTCTACATTCTCCTTTTTCAGCTTTTCAAGCTCAAGCTTAACATCTCCGGCAGAAGTTCTCCCCCCGCGTTCAAAATCATGATAAAAAGAAGGAAGGGAAATATAGCCAAATTTTTTACTATTCTTCTCTGTCTCGATCACTACTGATTTTGCATAACTCTCTTCTAAAACAACAACATCACGGATAATAGAAATGACTTCAATTTGACCTTCCGGTTTTTTTACCGTAAGAATTACTTCAGTCCCCTTTTTCCCGCGAATATATTTAACTACTTCATCTACAGGCATATTTGTTAAATCAATCGGTTCCTCATCCTTCTGAGCTACTTTCAGAATCAAGTCACCAGCTTTTAATTGTCCTTGACGCCAGGAAGGCCCTCCCGGTACAATACTGACTACTTTTATATAATCTCCCTCTTCTTGAAGTAGTGCCCCGATCCCCTCAAGCATTCCGGTCATTTCAATCTCAAAATCCTCCTGGGCCTTAGGTGGGAAAAAATTAGTATGGGGATCAAAACTTCCAGCTACTGCATTCAAATATCTATGGAAACGATCTTCTGTTTTCTCTTGGAGCATCCGGTCAAAAGTTCGATTAAAATCCTTCTTTACTTTAGCCCGGGCCTTACTCTCAATTTCCGGTTGAAACGGTTTTTTCATAATAGAAGCAAATTTCTCTTCCAGCCTAGCATCTTCCGCTTCCTGCTCTAAAAGAAAATCCATATATACATTAAGGGTCTGATATTTAATTAATTTTTGCCATAAAGCTTTAAGTTCCTGACTATTTTGGGGATAATCTCTTTTTTCCGCATCAAGTTCTAAATATTCTTCTTCCATAAAATTAATTGGTTCCTGCAAATACCCATCAGTAAAACCTTTTACTTCCAAAATTCGTTTATGCAAAATATTCCAGGAAATTGTAAAAAAATCAGTAGTTCCATACCGTAATTCATCATCAATTTTAGATTTATACTTTTCCAATTCTTTTAAATCCATCTGCGTAAAAAACCGTTTATTATAATCCAGATTTTTAATATAAAGGGTAAAAATTCTCTCCGATAAATCATCTCCCAGCTTTGTTGGGGAATAATGCCAGCTGGCAAGGGAACTTACAATTAATTGACTCAAGGCTTGATCCTTACTGAGCTCCTGTCCAGTAAGGGTAGAAGTAAAAAAAAGTAGAACCAGAACAATACTTAAGACTACCGGAATCAAACGAAAAATTCGACGTTTCATCTATTATCCCCTTATCTCTATCTTACTTATATTCCAGTTTAACTGGTTTCATAAGAATAGTTTCGTATAATTCGTAAAAGTAGAAACAAATAATTACAGCCAATTTAAATAATATCAAAGTAGTAAATGAACGTCAACTTATAATAAATACCG
>DAIOHK010000053.1:0-12444 GCA_036744795.1 Bacillota bacterium
GATTTTCCCACTTTTTTGTCTACCTATCTAGTTTATGTTATAATTTGAAGGGAGGAATAACATTTTCCTTCTAATGTCAATTTTAGGTAGGGGGTACTTTTTATGTTAATCAATTTTAAAAAACTGACCTGTTTTATTCTAGTCTGCTGTTTGCTTTTTTCTTTTGGACAATACACTTATGCTCAAACTGTAGACCCCTTACGTCTACAAGTAGAGGCGGCCATTTTAATTGATGGAAATAGTGGTAAAATTCTCTACGAAAAAAATCCCGATCAACAACTTGCTCTAGCCAGTATGACCAAGATGCTAACAGAATACCTGATCCTGGAACAGATTAAAGAGAACAAATTTTCATGGGAAGATACAACTCAGATTAGTGATTATGCTTATAGAATTTCTCAAAATCTTAGTCTTTCCAATGTTCCTCTCCGTCCTAACCAACCTTATTCAATAAGGGAACTTTACGAAGCAATGGCTATTTATTCTGCTAATGGGGCCACTATAGCCTTAGCAGAATTAGTAGCAGGAACAGAAAGCGAATTTGTCCACATCATGAATGAAAAAGCTAAGAGCTTTGGGCTTAAAAATTACAGATTTATTAATTCCACCGGATTGAATAATAAAGATTTATTAGGCCTACATCCAACCGGGGATACAAATGATGAAAATACGGCCTCTGCAGCAGATACTGCACTTATGGCCTACCGCCTAATCTCCGATTTTCCTGAAGCATTAACCATCTCAAGTATCCCGAGAAAATTATTCCGCGCCGGAACTGTTGATGCCATTAAAATGGATAACTGGAACTGGATGCTTCCTGACCTGGTATATGCCTATGAAGGAATGGATGGTTTAAAAACTGGTTCAACAAATTTAGCCGGATACTGCTTTACAGGAACAGCCAAACGGGATGATCTCCGATTAATTTCAGTAGTTATGAAGGCCGGTTCCTATGCGATCCGTTTTCAAGAAACCAAAAAGCTTTTGGATTACGGATTTGCTAACTATAAAATGGCGGAACTTTTTCCAGCCGGATTTCAAATCCCAAATGCTGCAGAGATTCGCGTCACCAAAGGGCGAGAATCAAAAGTAGGGATTGCTACCCAAAAACCTTTAAAAATGCTAATTAGACGTGGGGAAAACGACCTCTACCAACCTGAAGCTAAACTTCAGTTTTCTAAAATAACTGCACCAGTTGAGAAAGGCCGTCCTATTGGCAAACTAGTTGTAAATTATCATGGAGAGCAGAAGTACAAGTATTTAACTGCTGAAGGGGCTTCTAAGGAAGAAGTAGATCTAGTAACTATGGCAGAAGTAAGAAAAGCAGGAGTGTTTCGAAGAATAATCCAGTCTATTGGTTACTTCTTTGGTTGGCTGGGAAGAAAGATCAGCAACTTATTCAAATAAATAAATGGCCTATAATGGCCATTTATTTATTTATTCATTATTTATCCATTTATCAAGCCGTGCGGTTATCTTTTGCTTAGGAATAGCACCCACTATTTGGTCGACCACTTCTCCATTTTTAAAGATTAGCATTGAGGGAATAGACATAATATCATATTTACTAGAGAGCATCAGATTCTCATCAGTATTTAACTTTCCTACTTTCGCCTTGCCCTGATACTCTTCAGCAATTTCCTCAATTATTGGTGCAATCATCCGACAAGGTCCACACCAGGGTGCCCAAAAATCTACCATTGCAATACCATTATAATCCAAAATCTCTTCTTTAAAATTTTCATTAGTTAATGTCAAAGCCATTCTTAAATTACCTCCTGTTTTTTAATAAAATTTTTTAAAAGCTTCCATAAACCGGGTCATTGCTAAATCCGGGCTCCCACCTTTCGCTAATTCTTGGGACAAACAAGTAGCAAGTTGATGACTGAGGGCAATCATTGCCACCTGAACAACTGCAGATTTAACAGCTGACACTTGAACCACAACCTCCTGACAAGAACGATCTTCTTCCAGCATTCTCTGGAGACCACGAATCTGTCCTTCAATCCGGCGTAAACGTTTTATTAGATCCTCTTTAATCTCCTCGGAGATCTTCCCGTCATTATCTTTACCGGGTTTGTTCATAAACAACCCTCCTTACCATACCCCCTACCGTATTTAGTATAGATCTGTTTTTCCCTTTTGTCAAGGTGTAATTGGTTTGGTATTTTTAAATAATATAAAATAATAGGGGACATACTCTCCGGGAACTACTGGACTCATTTACCGTTGTACAATCTGAATGGCCTCTTTACTAAACTAGTAAAATGTTTAGCCATAGTAGAGGAGGTAATACTTTGAAAGAATCTATTCTCATTGTCGAAGACGAAGAAAAAGTAGCCCAGATTATCCGGGCTTATTTAGAAAAAGAGGGTTATAAAGTTCGAATAGTTACTGATGGAGCCAGAGTACTAGAAGAGATTAAAAGTGCTCCCCCTGATCTTATTATCCTTGATCGAATGCTGCCCAATATTCCCGGGGATCTCCTTTGTACACAGATCCGTCAGCAAAGCGAAACCCCTATTCTGATGCTTTCTGCCTTAACTACCGAAGAAGAAAGAATTTTTGGCTTACAAATTGGAGCCGATGATTATATGATAAAACCCTTCAGTCCAAGGGAACTGGTAACACGGGTTATGGCTCTTCTCCGCCGGGCAAAAAAGAAGGAGCAGAAAAATGCTCCATTAGTTTTTGATAGCGGCCGGCTATTAATAGATCCTCTAAAATATGAAGTTTTTCGTGATGGTAACCGACTTAATTTAACCCCTACTGAATTTCAGCTCCTTTTGGTTCTCTCCACCCATGCCGGTCAAGTCTTTCGCCGGGAGGTGCTTTTAGAGAAGATTCAAGGAACAAGTTATGAGGGATATGAACGTACCATTGATGCCCATATCAAAAACCTTCGACAAAAACTAGAACCCCATCCTGCTAAACCTCGTTATATTAAAACTATTTTTGGGGTTGGTTATAAATTTTCCCCAGAACGAGGAGAAAAATTATGAAATTTAAAATCAGTCTCCGCTGGAAGATTTCGCTGTTTTTAATTATATTGGTTCTGGGCTCTGTACTACTAACCGGCTGGTTAATTAATAAAGCTTTTAATGTAAATTATAAAAAATACCTGCTCAAATCCTATGAGTTCCAAACGGAAAACTTCCTTTCTGTATTACAAGAAGCCTATCAACTGGCAGGTAATTGGGGGAAATTAGTTAATTCTCCGGAAGGAAGGAGGTTACTATTATTTAACCCCTCATTAATTAAGCTAGAGGATGCGCAGGGAAGAACTCTATTACAACCCCCCGGCTTAGGCCGTAAACGCTTTCATCGGGAAATCGCCTCCGACCGTAATGTACAATCCTACCCAGTGGTGGTAGAAGATAAAACAGTAGGAAGGGTTTGGTTATTAGGGCCCAATCCTTCTGGCCTGATTACCCAGGCTGATGTAGCCTTTCAAAAATCTATTAACCGGAGTATTATATTAAGCATTCTTCTTTTAGGAGCTCTAGCCTTAACCCTTGGTCTTTGGGGTGCAAATTATCTAATCATCAGAAGGCTGGAAAAATTAAAAAAGGCTGTTGCCAGACTAGCAGCAGGGGATTTAAGGACCGAAATTAAAGATCCTTCCCATGATGAGCTTGGAGAATTAACCAATGATTTTAATCGAATGTCCGCCAGACTACTACACCTAGAAGAATTAAAAAAGACCTATCTTGCAGAAACCGCCCATGAACTTCGGACTCCCCTTACTACCATCCGTAGCCATCTAGAGGCTTTTCAAGATGGAGTCTTAACCGCAGATCAAGAAACACTCGCTCTTGTTTTGGAGGAGGTAATGAACCTGACCTCGCTCCTCAATGATTTACAAGATCTTGCTTCATCAACCGGGTTACTGAAGAATATCCAATCCCTCCCCGTAAATCTTAGTCTAGCACTAAGTAACCTAACAGATAAATTCCGGCCAGTAGCTGCTAAGCAGAACCTGACTATAACTACTAACCTTCCTACCGAACCTCTTTACATTCAAGGTGATCCGGAAGCACTCACCAAAATTATGAATAATCTGTTTAGTAATGCTATTAAATTTTCTCCAAACGGAGGAGTGATTTTTCTTTCTTTAATAAAAGAGAGAAACAAAGTAAAAATCAGTATTACTGACCAGGGTATCGGAATTAAAGAGGAGGAGCTTTCCAAAATTTTTGACCGTTTTTACCGGGTTGATCCTTCCCGTTCCCGTCAAACTGGAGGTAGCGGATTAGGACTGGCAATTGTCAAAGAATTAACCACCGCCATGGGTGGGAAAGTAGAAGTTAAAAGTAAACCAAGTAGCGGTAGTACTTTTACCTTAACCTTCCCAGAATTACTTCACCCCGTTTAAAACTAAAACTTTGCCGCCACCGGCAATCTACGTTTTAGGCCAAGAGGGTTTCTAGTTACCATCAGGCCGGGTACTGCCTGTCGTCTTTTGTATTCATTCCGGTTTACTGTCTTAATAATCCATTTGACTGTCTCTGGGTCAAAGCCCAAAGTTACAATCTCTTCAAAAGAGCAGCCTTGCTCAATATAATATTCGAGAACCTGATCTAAAAGCGGATATGGCGGTAGGGTATCCTGATCAACTTGATCGGGGCGAAGCTCCGCCGAGGGAGCTTTTTTGATGATTATTTCCGGAATCACTACCTTTTCTCTATTTATATACTTGGCTAGTTCATAAACCATAGTTTTTGGTAAATCAGAAATAACACTTAATCCTCCACTCATATCACCATAAAGAGTACAATACCCAACTGCTAATTCGCTTTTATTTCCAGGTACCAAAACTAGATAACCATATTTATTAGAAAAAGCCATCCAGATATTACCTCTGATTCTAGCTTGAATATTCTCTTTAGTAGTATCCCCTGTATTCTGGTACAGTTCCAAATACGGGTTTAATGTCTTAAGATACTCATCGTAAATCGCCGAAATTGGAATTACTTTAAATTCTATGCCCAGACTATTAGCAAGTTCTCTTGAATCTTTGATACTGCCCTCCGAAGAAAAGGGTGAAGGCATGGAGATGCCTAGTACTTTCCCTCTCCCCAGGGCTTCGACAGCCAAAACAGCAACTACTGCGGAATCAATGCCACCGGACAGTCCTAGCGTAGCTTTGGTAAAACCTGTTTTCTTAAAATAATCTTTGATCCCTAGTACCAGAGCATCATGAATCGCTCCCATCCTTGGTACCGACATATATTCACTCTTTTTTGTTACCTGTTCCTCAGTGTCTATTGTAGTAATCTCTTCTTTGAAAGAAGCTGCCCTTAGCAACAGTTCTCCTTGACCATTAAAAAACAGGCTTTGCCCGCTAAAAATCCACTGATCATTAGCCCCCACCTGCTTGACCTGGAGAAGAGGAACCCCTAAGTTCAGGGCCGATTTCTTTGCTAACTCAAAACTGGCTTCTTCCCCTTTTTGGTAAAAAGGGAAAGCCGCAATATTAATTACCAGATCAACTTTTCCTGTTAATTCCCGGATTGGATCAATTTCCTCCTCTGACCATAATAAATCAGTCCATAAATCTTCACCAATGGTTACTCCCAAAACCTCGCCTTTAAACTTTAAAGTCGAAATTTTCAATGCCGGTTTAAAATAGTAAGCTTCATTAAATAAATCGTAGGGAGGGAGCAAAGATTTATTTTGGGTTAATAAGACCCTTCCCTGACAAATAAAGATTGCTGAATTATAAACTCTTTTTTCCTTTGCTTTTTCACAGAGGGTAGGGGCTCCTACCAAAATCCCAGTCTGGGGATATCGGTTTGAAGCATTAATTAATTTATCTAAAGCCTCCGCAATTTTCTTAAAAAACCACCTTCTTTCTAAAAGATCCAAAGGAGGATATCCTGTTAGGAAAAGTTCAGGAAAGACCAGAAGATCCGTATCTGCCCCATATTCTGATAATAAACTATTTATCCGATCTAAATTCCCTTCGATATCACCTACTACTGGGTTAAGCTGGGCAATTGTTATTTTCATGCTGTTCCCCCTAACTTTACTTTAGCTAATTACTTTAATTTTCAATCATTTGCATGTCCGCGGGCGGTAGCCAGCGTGAGCGACTCAAACCAGCATGAACAACCAATTGAAGTGCCTCTGGAGCTTGTCGGCTCACCTGGTCTTTAAATTTTCATCACTTCGTTGTACTGGTGGTAGACCAGCGTGAGCGACTACCTAGAAAAAGCCTCTTTTTAACGATTTTTCTTGATCTAAAAAAAATTTGAAATTACTCGTCGCTCGTCTTAATATTACATCCAGCCTGGGCAGAATGTTGTTTCGCAAGTGATATTGGGTTTCTTCATTCAGCATTCTTGGTGAAGCGAAGCTACACTAGTTAATTAATTAGGGAGTTTCCCTTTTAAGAAGGAACCTAACTTTGTATCAGTCATTATTATATGTTTTTTCAGCCAATCCACAACAATTTTATTAGTAAGAACTACAATCTGTAATCCTGGGCCATCTTCTTCAAACCGTTCCTTTATTTCTGAAAAGCTCTCAATAAACTGCTGATGTTCCTTTCTATGCGGTAAATAATTCGGATAAGCAAATTTGATCATCTGTTTTTCTTCAGAACCAAAATGTGTTTTAACATACTGCTCAAGAAAGTTTATGATCTCACCCACAGCCTGTTTCCCTTTTCCCTGATTGCAAGCATCTAACAGAACATTGATCCTATTAAACAACTCTTTATGCTGCTCATCAATCTCTTCCAGCCCTACAGAAAATTCTTGGGTCCATTCAATTCCCAAAATTATTACACCTCCGGTTTTACTTATTAAATTTAAAGCCATTAACTAATTTTCACCTTACTAGTAAAAAAACCTCTTCTTCATATAAAGTTTACCAAGAAAACACTAGCACCCTTGATCTTGATAATGGTCGCTCTTCTCTATACTTGCAAGTTGAACCCCGACGTTTTTAACAATTGCTAATAAAACTGTATTAATTTTAGCACAAGTTTTGATGTTAATAAAAAAGCACACGGTTATCCGTATACTTTTATTTCACCATTAATTTATATATTTATATAATTGCAGCTTTTAGTTCCTGTTCCTTTTTTTATCCTTATAACGTTCTAAAGCTAGTTCAATTAGGCGTTTTATCAATTGGGGATAGGCTATTCCACTCGCTTCCCAAAGTTTAGGATACATACTTATCCTTGTAAACCCAGGAATTGTATTTATCTCATTCACTATTACCCTTCCATCCTCTTTCAAAACAAAAAAATCGACCCGGCCCATTCCTGCACAATCAATTGCTTTAAAAACCTTGATTGCCAAATCTCTGATCTCTTGCTCTTTTTCTGGACTTAATGGTGCAGGAATAAGTAGTTTTGATTCGTTCTTAATGTATTTATCCTCATAATTATAGAATTCATCTCCAGGTATAATCTCTCCTGGAACCGAAGCTTCCGGAAAATCATTACCTAATACCGCACATTCAACCTCTCGGCCATCCAAAAACGCCTCAATTACCATCTTCCGGTCATAAGTAGAGGCCAGTAGAAGTGCTTTTTTCAATGATTCCCGGTCCGAAGCCTTTGAGATCCCTACACTAGACCCCATATTGGCCGGTTTAATGAAACATGGATAACCAAGATCCTTTTCTATTTCCCTGATTATTCTTTCCGGTTCTGCTTCCCATTCTTTTCTAAGGTATACACGGTAATCTCCAACCGGTAGGCCCTGCTGACGAAATACAGCTTTCATTAAAGCTTTATCCATTCCTACTGCAGAGGCGGCTACTCCTCCTCCTACATAAGGAACCCCAGCTAATTCCAGTAGGCCTTGGATTGTCCCATCCTCACCCATTGGACCGTGAAGAAGAGGGAAAACAAGGTCAACCTGTTCTTTTAAATTAGAGAGTAAAAAACCTGACGGGCTTTGCAAAATCGAGTAATCTACATCACCACCGACTGGTTCAACCGAAAGTTTACCGTTTTCCTGTAACTTTTCAGGAGAAAGGCCGGAAAGCCATTGGCCATCTTTGGTAATTCCAATCGGCAAAACTTCTATTTCTTCTCCTACCGCTTTAACCACGGAAGAGGCAGACATCACAGAGACTTCGTGTTCCCCAGATTGTCCACCATAAATCAAAGCCATTCTCAACCCCATTACTCTTCTTCCTCCATTTATTATTCTTTAGATCAATATGTACCCGATTTGTACCATAATAATCTATAATAAATTTAACACAACGCACTTCATTTGGGGAGATATTTTAAAGGTTCAACTGGCTTTCCATTATCTCTAACCTCAAAATGAAGATGGGGACCCGTACTCAAACCGGTACTTCCGGATTTAGCAATCTCTTGTCCCTGATAAACCAGTTCTCCTTCTTTAACTAGCAGACGAGAATTATGAGCATAGGCAGTGGAAATCCCATTTCCATGATCTATAGCTATATAATAACCATATCCTCCATTCCAGCCACTGATTAAAACTCTTCCTCCATCTGCTGCTTTAACAGATGTGCTACTTGGTACTGCAATATCAATTCCGCTGTGAAATTTATTCTTTTTAAGAATTGGATGATGTCTCCACCCAAAAGAAGAACTAATCCTTCCCTTCAGTGGCCAGATCATCTCTCCTGTACCTAGAGCACCCTTTTCTCTTTGTTGTTTCCGTTTAATCTCCTGCTCAATCTGGCGTGAGGTCTCTTCCAACTCATCCAGTGCTGCTTCCAGGTTTCGCCGGTCATTTTGAACCTTTCTCAACTGAGCTCTTGTTTCTTCAATCGCAATCTGTTTCTGATTCTGCTGTTTAATTGCGGATTTTTTAAGAGTTACATAATTTGCCCTTTGTTTTTCAAGATTCCTTTTTTTTGTTTCGTATTCTCTTTGCTTCTCAGTAATTTTCCCGCTAATCTCTGTTACTTCTTGCATCAGATTCAAATCAGAACGTAAGAAATAAGAAAGGGTCTCAAACTTACTCACTAAATCTCCAAAATTTTCCGCGGAAAAAAGGAGTTCCAGATAACTCATTGGACCATATTTATAAGTCGCTACCAACCTCTTATCAAATTTTATCCGCTGTTCTTGGTGTTTTCGCTCTAAAGAGTCTAGTTCCCGCTGGATGTTGGTAAGTTCTTTTTCCAGGCTTGAAATTGAACGTTGTACTGTTCCTATTTTATTATTAAGGTATTCCAGATCTTTTTCAATCTTATCTAATTGCTTTTGTGAAGATAATAATGAGCTTAAAACTGACTTCTCCCGATTAACCGTTTTTGAGAGTTGATTCTTCTTCTCTTTAATTAATTCATTAATCTCTACCAGCTCTTCATTGGAAGCAGCCGTCATAGGGCGATCCGAAGATGCTATAAAAATAAAAAAAGCCAATAAAATTATTAAAAATCCTTTCGCCCTTTTAAACATAGGTTTTCATCCTTTATTTTCACTAATTGTTACATCCATTTGTTTATTTTCGCTGTTTTATACAGTTCTCCTGCCAACTTTCAGAACCAATTTTCCCCCGTGGCTCGTTTCTAGCCATTTTCGTTTACCCGGCCTGGTTAGTCGGAAAGTTGCTCCTCAGCTAAATTGAATTTACTATTCCTTCAATTCTCCGCACCACTGGATCCCCAAATATTTAGCAAGCTTTTGGTTTGCGGAAGAAAGATCATTTTTATTGACTTCTTGTAGATGGTTCCGCCCCAAACATAAAGCAGCCATCTGCATCTCCTTCACCGATGCTTTCAAAAAATTTGATAGACTTTCAGCAGCTAATGGAATATTCAATTTGTTTTTCTGTGTACTTTGATTAATAATAAGTTTGGCAGGTGCTTCCCAAGGAAGAAGCTTTTTCCCTTGATTATGGAGTAAAGCTATTAAGCTTATTGTTCCAATAAAAACAGCATCAGCCCCTAATGCTAAAGCTTTTAAAAAATCCATAGGGGTATATAGCCCTCCTCCTACCAGCAGGGAAATTTTCCCAACCAAATCCTGCCTTTCCAGAAATTTTCTGGCTCTGTTTATAGCATACAGGGTTGGAGTACCCATCGTCTCTAAGGTTGAACCTAAGCCTCCATAAGTTCCTCCCTCTACACCATCAATGGCAATATAATCAGGGCCAGTTCTTACCAGTAATTCTAATTCTCTCTCTAACCATTGAGTAGCACCAATTTTTATTCCAATCGGGATCCCCCCTGTTTTCTGCCTTAGACTTTCTACTAACTCTCCCAAGTCTTCTTCATCTTTTATTTCCAGTAAGCGTGGAGGGATCATTGCTCTTTCCCCCGGATTTACCCCTATTACTCTACGTAGTTTAGGATTTCTGGCTAACCTGCTTGGCCGAAGTTCTGCCGGTACTGGTCCCCAAAGCCCCTGTCCCAGTTGAATCTCGATGGCATCAGCTTCTTTTAGCACTTCCAAATCTTTAGTCCAGTGTCCCCGAGAATACTGAACAATCAGTTTTTCCGCTGCTATTCTTTCAGCTGGTAAAAAAGGGCCATTTCCTGTATTCATTACTGTGCCAGCCATTGTTGCACCCATGGCCAGTGCCTGTTTGGTTTGAGCACTAAGAACCGTCCCATAGGCCATACCTGCAATTAGAATTGGAATCTTCAATTTTAATGGGTAGCGGGTTTTCTCGCCGATTATCACATCCGTCCCCACCTTTTGATAATCCAATAATGGGAGTCGATGTAAGTAAACTGGATTAAAAAGTATCTCCTGCCATGGTGAAACAATCTTGCTCCGGCTAAAAGAGCGGATTGGAGGATCCCCATGGGTCGAGCGGATTTCGGTCTCCACTAGCAATCCTAAACCGACTTTCCTTATCAGATTAATGCTTTGTTCTTCAAGGACAATTTTTTTATATAAAAATCCAAATATTCCTTTTATAACACTTTTACTTGCAATAAGTAAGAACAAGAGAATCACAATTATACCAAGCATTGTTGCCAAGATCATTAGGCTAAAATAAGGCACCTTTTCTTCCTCCTTTCCTAAATTAGGAAATCCATAATTGGTTGATTTAAATGTCAATGATATTTTAACCACTTATGCCTTTTATAACCATATAATCCTGTTGCCTCCGTTTCCAATGTTTTCTTCCATAACTGGATTTTCCTCTAGTTCCCACTAGGATTATCCAGCGTAATACAGAATCTAATTTTACAAAGGTCGTCCATCATAATATTTAACCTACCCTCTTCGCATCTTTATTGGCCGTTGACGACCAAAACGACCACTTAAGGAGGAGCATATCATGAAGCTCAAAAAAAACATATGTAATACTTTCTTTGTTTCATTCTTTCTTCTGATCCTACTTTCTACTACTGTTGGGGCACAGGTTTACCAAGTGAAACCGGGAGACTCTTTATATCTGATTTCCCACCGTTTTGGAACGCCTGCCTCTTCTCTAAAGGCTAGCAATAATCTAGCAACCGATCTGATCTATCCAGGTCAAACTTTAGTTATCCCTACTAAATACTCTGTTCGTCCCGGGGATAGCCTCTATCTGATTTCTACTCGCTACTCCCTACCATTAGAAACTCTAAAATATATTAATAATATATGGGGTAACAACTTACAAGTAGGACAGACTCTTTATCTCCCCTCTTCCCAAGTTTCTAATTCACAGCCGGAAGGAAATGTTTGTACCGTAAGAAACATGGATACCCTTTACCTTTTAGCTAGAAGATATGGGACTTCTGTTCAGGCCATTAAATCTACAAATAATCTTACCTCGGATTTTATCTATCCTGGACAAAGATTAATAATTCCCACAGGCTCTAATGAACCTGCTCCAACACCAAATAACCCCAGTCCAGGTAATTCTCAAGGGATTTCTTCATCTGAGATCGAGCTTTTAGCCAGACTGGTACGGGCAGAAGCTGAAGGGGAATCCTATGTTGGGCAAGTAGCTGTAGCTGCTTCTGTATTAAATAGATTAAAAGATCCGCGTTTCCCCAATACCATCCGGGGGATTATTTACCAGGTGGAAAACGGAAGGTACTATCAATATAGTCCGGTTATGGATGGTAGGATTAACTTACCCGCTACTGCCACTACTTTAAAAGCTGTCCATGACGCTTTAAATAATTGGGATCCCTCCTATGGAGCTATCGGTTTTTATAATCCAAGAACTGCTTCCAGCTCATGGGTGAGATCTCACCCCGTTACTACCGTTATTGGTAACCACGTTTTCTATAAAAACTAAATATTAACCGCCCATAAAACGGGCGGTTTTAAATATAAAAAAGGGGCTAGCCCCTTTTTTATATTACTCTTTATCTCTCTTTATCCTTACATGTGCCCCAGCTTGCTGGGGTGGGTGACTACCTAGAAAATAACATATCGATACTCGTCACTTTTTACGAATGATTGCCTTTGTAGCTTGATTCCGCCTGCGCATTCTCAAGATCCGGCGCTTTTACCCTAGCGCGCCGGGGAGCATCCTTGCCGGATTG
>DAIOHK010000054.1:0-11817 GCA_036744795.1 Bacillota bacterium
TTTGAAGCTACGAAAACACTAAAGGCGAACTTCATACGAGCGACGAGCAAAGAGATCGAGCTACGAGATCATAATATATGTAATTTCTATGCAATTTTAAAAGTGTAGGAGGGAAAAACTGTTGATTCAAATTAAAAACCTTACTAAGCGTTATGGCCAGCATACAGCGGTTGATCACTTAAATTTTTCTGTAGGCAAAGGTCAAATCTTAGGCTTTTTAGGCCCAAATGGTGCCGGTAAATCGACGACAATGAATATTATTACCGGTTATATTTCGGCCACAGAAGGCTCGGTTATAATTGATGGGATGGATATTGTTGATCATCCCCTGGAGGTTAAGAGTAAAATAGGGTACCTTCCGGAATTGCCGCCACTATATCCGGAAATGACAGTTAGTGAGTATCTTGAGTTTGTCAGTGACATAAAAAAGGTAGATGCTGCGGCGAAAAAGGAAAGTATGGACAAGATTATGGATCTGGTGAAAATCGGCGATGTCCAAGGCCGGTTAATTAAAAACCTTTCTAAAGGTTACAAGCAACGGGTCGGTTTAGCTCAAGCCCTAATCGGTAAACCAGAGATTTTAATTTTGGATGAGCCGACTGTAGGTCTTGATCCTAAACAGATTATTGAAATCCGGAACCTAATCAAAGAATTGGGTAAAGAGCATACTATTATTCTTAGTTCACATATCCTACCGGAGGTCAGTGCCGTATGTGAACAAGTGATTATTATTAATAAAGGGAAAATAGTTGCCAGTGATACTCCGGAGAACTTGTCAAAGCGATTGGTTGGTGGTAATCAGCTAATCTTACGGGTAGCAGGGGCAGAAGAAGAAGTAATTAATACTGTAAAGACGGTTGAAGGTATTTCTTATGTAGAACCCAAGGGTGAACGGGAACCGAATACAATTGACATTGTAGTGGAGTCAGAGTCCGAGGAAGATATCCGCCGACCATTATTTTTTGCTCTAAGCCAGGCTAAACTACCTATCTTAATGATGAAATCAATGGATCTCACTCTGGAAGAGATCTTCCTGCAAATTATTACCGAGGAAGAGGTGGTATCATAATGCTGGCGGTTTTAAGAAGAGAGTTTAAATCGTATTTTATTGCACCAACTGGATATATATTTATGGGATTTTTCCTGCTTTTATCCGGTATTTTCTTCGCACTTATTAATCTCATGTCTGCTAGTGCCCATTATATTTCGGTACTGGCCAATATTACTTTTATTTTTCTTTTTGCAGTTCCAATTTTAACGATGAGATTAATGTCGGAAGATAAACGCTTAAAAACAGATCAACTTTTGCTGACCAGTCCATTAAGTGTTACTGGTTTAGTACTAGGGAAGTACTTTGCAGCAGTAGGAGTATTTTTATTGACGATATTAATAACCTGTATATATCCGGTGATCATTAACTTCTTTGGTATTTTAGCAGTTTGGGAAGTGGTTGGTGGTTATATCGGGTTCTTTTTATTAGGTTCTGCTTTTATTTCGGTGGGCCTTTTCGTCTCTTCTACTACTGAAAATCAAGTGGTAGCAGCGATTATTACCTTTAGTGCTCTTCTTTTCATCTGGCTCATCGATTGGGTGCAGGAGATTCTTCCGAAGGATGCACTTTCTGGGGCAGTCTTTGCTGGATTATTGATCCTTGCTATCATGTATCTGGTTTATCGGAATACTCGCGATTTGTGGGTAAGTATTATTCCCGCGGCCTTAGGTATTGGTGGGGTTACTGCTACCTACTTTTTGAATAAGACTGTCTTTGATGGTTTTATTATCCGGTTTTTTGATTGGTTTTCCTTATTAAAACGGTTTAAGAGTTTTGCATTGGGTATTTTTGATTTAAGTGCGATTGTATACTATCTTTCATTTTCAGCCGTTTTTATCTTTTTGACAATCAGGATTATTGAAAAAAGAAGATGGAGCTAAGGAGGGAAGAAGATGAAAAAGATAAACTTTTCAAAGATAAAAACTAAATTCTCACAGAGTAAAAGGTTGAAACATGGTGGCTATGCCAGCCTTTTGAGTATTGCTTTTATTGCAATTTTGCTAGTTATAAATCTCCTGGTAGAACAGTTTCCTATAAAATTAGATTTTACAAAGGATAAGATGTTTTCTTTATCCGAACAGACGATAAAAATACTTGAAAACCTGGAACAGGAGATTACGATTTATGGCCTATTTGAAACGGGAAAAGAAAACGAATGGGTTGAACAAGTAATTAATAAATATCAGAACAAATCCAAGAAAATCACTTACAAAACTGTTGATCCAGTCCGAAACCCGGGTTTTGTGAAACAGTATCAGAGCGATGGCGAAGAGATCTCGGTAGGGAGTCTAGTGGTTATTAGCCAAGGTAAGAATAAAGTGATTAACAAGTTCGATATGATAAATTATAGTTATAACCAGTATGACTACTCTCCTACAGCCGAATCACTGGCTATTGAAAAACAGATTACAGGGGCTATTCTCTATGTAACTTCAAACAAAACCCCAGTAGCCTATGTTTTACGGGGACATGATGAGAATAACCTGGATTATGAGGTTGCCAAACAATTAAGGACTGAAAACTTTGAATTTATTGATCTTAACTTTTTAAATAAAGATCGGGTACCGGAAGATGCGGATCTATTAGTAATTAATTCTCCCAAAAGAGATCTCTCATCGGTTGAACTGGAGAAAATCAGAGAATATCTGCGGAATAATGGACGGGCAATCTTCTTTATGGATTTACAAGCAAATGAATTTCCTAATTTTCAAAGTCTTCTAGGAAGTTTTGGGGTTCAAACCCGTAGAGCAGTGGTAGTAGAGGGTGATGACAAGTATCATGCCGGTAATAAGGTCTGGCTTCTGCCCAAAATGGAAAATCACGAGATTACCAGTAACCTTATTTCCGGTGATATGCAGATGTTGATCCCTATTGCCCAGGTTATTGAAGAGACGGAATTAAAAAAGAGAACTTTAGAGATTGAACCGCTTTTGCTTAGTACTGAAAAATCCTGGGGAAAGGTTGATTTAAGTTCTACAGTTATTGAGAAAGAGGCCAATGATTTATCTGGACCTTTTAAATTAGCGGTTGCAGTTACTGATCAGAAGGATGAAGATGAGGATAGTAAGATTATTCTTATCTCCAATGCTGCTTTTTTAAGCGGAGATTTAGTCTCTCAGGTACCGGGCAATATGAATTTTGTCCTAAATAGTTTTAACTGGCTTTGCGATCGTAAGGATAATCTGGCTATCCGTCCTAAGAGCCTAGCTACACCAAGGTTATATATCTCCGGATTCCAGGCAGTGCTTTTCTCGGCTTTAGTTGTTATTGTTATTCCTTTATTGATTTTAGGTTATGGGCTAGTTGTATGGTTAAGGAGGAGACATCTATGAAGAAGTCCCGGGTGATTCTTTCTTTAGTCATTCTTTTAGCTGTATTAACAGGAACACTTATTTATTTTAAAAATAAACCAAGCGAGCCTAGTGTTGAACCTCAAGATGAGCGTATTGTGATTAGTAAAATTGATCGGCAAGCGATTGATCGAGTTTGTTTAAATTCTAAAAAAGGGAGCCTAACCGTAGAAAAAAAAGGGGAAGAATGGCAGGTTGATTCCCCGAAACCGGTAAAGATTGATCAGTATCGGATTGATTATATACTAGGTAGTATTACTCAGTTATATGCTGAACAAGTAATCTCGGAAACTTCGGACAACTTAGAAGATTTTGGTCTGGCAAAGCCGCAAGCCCTGGTAGAGGTTGGGTTGACGAATGGTGAAAAGAAAATACTCTATCTAGGTGATAAAGTACCAACTGGTAGTTCTTATTACCTCAAGGTTGAGGATGACCCCCGGATATTTACCATTTGGTATGGCGATGGGGAGAATTTCCTTCTTACTCTGGAGGATTTACGTGATCGCAGCTTACCCGGGATTGTGATGGAGGAACTGACCTATTTCAAATTAGCAAGACGGGGCGCACGGACGATAGAAGTTATTGCTAATAAAGAAGAAGCTACTGATGGAGCTTTACCATTAGGAACCTGGCTGTTGACTAAGCCCTATAACAAACCCAGAAGCATTAAATGGGAGGAATTTCAGAATATCCTGTCAGCGATTGGGATGTTACGGATTGATGAGTTTGTAGAGGATAATCCTAAGGACCTTAATAAATATGGGCTGGTTAACCCCTCAGCAGAATTGGTAGTTAAGGATGAAAAGACTACACTCCATCTTTATTTCGGGAATAGTAAAGATGATGGTAAAATCTATTTCAAGCTTGCTGATGCTCCAGCTGTCTATGCAGTAGACAAGGGGAAAACTGAGTTTTTCAAGACTAAGCCTTTTGATTTACTATTTAAATTTGCCTATATAGAAAATATTGATTATATGGATAAAATTGTGATTGAAGGAAATGGGAAAACTCATGAATTGACCCTAATAAGAGAGAAGAAGGAAGCGGAGAAAGCGGAAGAAGAGGATGAGATTGAGACCACCTTTCTGGTTAATGGGAAAAAAGTAGAAGATGATCCTTTCCGCAAGTTCTATCAAGTATTAATCGGGCTCCTGGTTGAAGGTGAGAATGATAAAAAATTGAAAGAGGAACCCGAGGTAAAAACCACTTTTTATTTAAATAAAAAGGATGAGCCGAAAGTGGTTGTTAGTTATGTCCCATATAATCCGGATTTTTACGCAGTATTTATCAATAGTGAAGCTGAATTCCTGATTAATCGAGACCAGGTACAGAAAATGTTGAAGGAACTGGAACTTTTAGCAGCTGGGAAATAACCAATTTGGTTAATATTTAATAAAATAAGCAAGGGGTTTTAAAGCAAACCTTTGCTTATTTTTTATATCTAATAGCAGGATTATGCTTTACTTGCAAAGAAAAAATCTATAGGGTGAAAAACAGCATTTTGATACTCTTTTTTGGTATATTTGCCAGAATTTTAAGCTAAAACAAGTATTGATAAAGTTGGTGAAGATGTATGCATATTAATTTTCTTGGAGCAGCACAAATGGTAACAGGTTCCTGTTTTTATCTTGAGGTTGGGCAGACTAAATTCTTAGTTGATTGTGGATTATTTCAGGGTTCTAGTGAGGAACGGGATTATAATTACCGATCTTTTCCGTTTAACCCGGGAGATTTAGATTTTGTTCTTCTTACCCATGCCCATATTGATCATTCAGGTCTAATACCCCGCCTATGTCAACAGGGTTTTAAAGGCCGGATTATAACCACCCAAGCTACGACTGATCTTTGTAAGATAATGCTTCCAGACTCCGGATATATCCAGGAGATGGAGGCCGAATGGAATAACCGGAAAAGAGTTCGTCAGGGAGAACCTCCACGGGAACCACTTTATACGGCAGACCAGGCCCGGGAGGCACTTAACTTTTTCTACCCGGTGCATTATGGTGAAGAGATTAAAGCCGGCGAAGGGGTAACTGTCCGGTTTCGCGATGCTGGACATATTTTAGGCTCTGCTATCTTAGAGGTTTGGCTCAAGGAGGATGCCCAACAGATTAAAATGGTTTTTTCCGGGGATCTAGGTCAAACCGATCAACCGATTATTAGGGATCCAGCATTAATCGAGACTGCAGATTATTTAGTTCTGGAATCTACTTATGGAAATAGGTTTCATATTGATCATGGAGACCGAGTTGAGCTTTTGGCACAAGCAGTTAATGAGACTGCTGCCACTCATGGTAAATTAATTATTCCTTCATTTGCCGTAGGCCGTGCTCAGGATCTACTATACCATCTAAAACTTCTACGTTTAGCTGGAGAAATTCCGGATTTTCCTGTTTATATTGATAGCCCAATGGCAGTCTCGGCAACAGAAACTTTCCGGCGGAACTCCCAATATTTTGATGAAGAAACATACCAATTATTAAGGCAGGGGGAGAGTCCTTTTGAATTTCCCGGACTTAATTTTGTCAGGACTGCTGAGGAATCAAAAGCTTTAAACCAAACTGAGGGAGAACAGATTATCATTTCAGCCAGTGGAATGTGTGAAGCCGGGCGTATACTTCATCATCTTAGACATAATCTATGGCGGCCAGAAGCTCATATTTTATTCGTAGGATACCAAGCCGAAGGAACTTTAGGTCGGAGAATTTTGGATGGTGCCCGGGCAGTAAAGATCTTTGGTGAGGAGATTATTGTCAGGGCTAAAATTCACCAGATTCAGGGCTTCTCCGCTCATGCTGACCAGACAGGGCTAATTAATTGGCTACAAAGATTTGTTGCCAAACCTAAAGCAGTTTTTCTTGTCCATGGTGATGAGGATGTTTTCCCGGAATGGGAAGCTGTAATTCATAAGGAGCTTAAGCTACCGACGATTGTACCACAGATGGGGCAGAGTTTTGATTTATCGAATACAATTATAGCTGAAGAAAGCCCGACACTTAAGAAGGATGATCGGGAGATACTAAGGCATACACTACACTTGCTAGATGAGGAGTATCTGGATTTACGTGGCCGCCTTCGGGAGAAAGCAGGTTCGATCACCTTAGAGGAGCAGCAGGATTTGGATGAGCTAACTAAAGAGCTTAAAAGGATTAATGATCTGATGAGACAGATAGTCTAAAAACCGTTTAAATGAGAACAATATGCTTGAGGTAAACTAGTTACTATCCATTTGAGGAATTGCACACCGCGTAGCTCGGAGCTCGCCTCTAGTCGCTCGAATTAGATAATCTCCATTTATTGCCATTGATGGTTACTAGTCACTCATGTTGAATAACAGTCTAAGCAAGCGAGTTCCGATTTATACAATTGGAAAGAAGGTGAACTAATGAATTGGCATTATAATGAGGAGATTTGTCACTGGAGTAGAAATAGGATTAGCCGGGTAGTGATTATTGGAGCGGGGATGGTGGGCTCTACATATGCTTATGCCCTTTTAATAAGCGGTCTAGTCTCCGAAATCATTATTATTGACCGGAATCAGGAACGCTTAGTTGGGGAGATTATGGATTTAAACCATGGAGTATCCTTTGTTCGTCCGGTTATTGTCCGTGCCGGAGATTATGAGGATTGTGAGTCTGCAGATCTAATTGTGATTACTGCTGGGGCAGCACAAAAAGTAGGGGAAACCAGATTAGATCTAGTAAATAAAAACGTAGAGATCTTCAAAGAGATCATTCCTCAGGTAGTAGCAAGTAAGACGAAAGCAGTACTATTGATCGCGACTAATCCGGTAGATGTCATGACTTATGTGGCCTTAAAACTCTCCGGATTCTCCAGAAACAAGGTAATTGGTTCAGGCACTGTTTTGGATACGGCACGTTTTCGCTATCTTTTAAGTGAGCACTGTCAGATCGATCCTACCAATGTTCATGCTTATATCCTGGGCGAACATGGTGATAGTGAGGTACCGATCTGGAGTTTGGCTAATATTGCCGGTCTGCGTTTTTCGGAATATTGTCCGGTCTGCGGCAAAAATTGTGGACCGATTGGCAAAAACAAGATTTTTGACGAAGTAAAAAATGCCGCTTATAAGATTATTCAAGGCAAAGGGTCAACCTATTATGCTATTGGTTTGGCACTAGTTAATATCACAGAGAGTATTCTTCGGAACGAATATTCTGTACTTACTGTCTCCTCCCTTCTTGAAGGGGAGTATGGACTCAGTGATGTTTGCCTGAGTGTTCCCTCCGTAGTCTCCAGGGAGGGAGTTACGAAACGAATCTCTCTCCACCTTTCCGAAGAGGAAGAAAGACAACTTTTCAATTCAGCTGAAGTGATAAAGGGTGTTTTACAACAGATTAGTCTGTAAGAACTTTCAAGTGCTGTCTGGAAAGGACTTTTTTATGGAGGGAGGGGTTGTATGAATCAGGTTGAGATCTACACAGATGGGGCCTGCAGTGGTAATCCTGGCCCCGGCGGCTGGGGTGTAGTGCTTTTATACAATGGGCACCGGAAAGAACTCTCCGGTGGGGAACAGAATACTACCAACCAGCGTATGGAACTTACCGCTGCTATTAAGGGTCTTTCCAGTTTAAAATATCCTTGCCGGGTAAAACTCCGCTCAGACAGTGCATACCTAGTGAATGCTTTCCGGCAGAGATGGTTCGACCGCTGGGAGAAGAATAATTGGCTTACTGCGAAAAAAACTCCCGTAGAGAACCAGGATCTCTGGCGGGAGTTGCTGCGCTTAAACGCAATCCATGATATAGAATGGGTAAAAGTTAAGGGACATGCGGATAATAAAGAAAATAACCGCTGTGACCAACTGGCAAGGGAAGCAATTAACCGGGTATGAGTATATTAGGTATTAAAAGTTTTATAATTTTGAATTTCCTTAAAGAGAACCCTAATTGCTGCGTAGGTCGGGACAGCAAATAATGTACCAAGAAATCCAAATAAGATAAAGAAAGCTATAACAACTAAGATTACGATTAAAGGATGGATCTGAAGCCTACTACCCTGGAGTCGGGGAGTGATTAAGTTACCTTCTAATTGTTGGACAACTACTAAAACGAGTAATACTTTTATTACCTGAAGGAAACTGGTGGTCATCCCGATCAGAACTGCCGGTAATGCTCCAATAACCGCACCAATAAAGGGAATAAACGAAGTTACCATGGAGATAAGGGCTAGAATTAAGGCATTAGGTAAGCCAATAATTAAATATCCAATAAAAGTTAATACACCAAGGATTACAGCAACTATTAATTGACCTGAAATATACCGGGAGAGGGTTTTATCTATCTTTATAAGCAGAAGACTACCCAGGTTTTTTATTTTTGTCGGTAGGATTGAGATGATACCTTGATAAATTTTACAGTCATCCTTTAAGAAATAATAAAGAATTAATGGGATTAGAACGATAATCGTACCTATATTGGTGACTGTAGAAAAAAAGCCGAAGAAATTATTTTTGATACCCGTAATTAAATTTTCAACAAATATGGAGAGCTTTTCTTCAATTTTATACTTTCTAATATACTCTAGAAGCACTTCATTATCTACAGCATTTATTCTATTGGTAATGGATTCATAATAATTGGCAAAATAATGGGTAAGGTCTCTGACCTGCTTTTGAATAATGCTACCGCCAAAAAAACTAATTAAGCCGATAATCAGGATAATTACTAAAAAAGTGATTAAAATAGCTAGACTTTTAAAACGAAGATGTTTTTTTAAAAAACAGACCATTGGTCGCAGAAGATAATAAAGGAAAAGGCTTATAAGTAGTGGAGGTAAAAGTAAGGCAAGGACAGAATTTAAAGGCTTATAGATATAATCAACTTGTTTTAAGAGAAATAGAATTATTAGAACAAGGATGATTGAATAAGCAATTTTAAAGAATTTACCTTTGTACATCTTTATACATTCCTTTCATACAGATCGTGTAGAATATATTGTGTTTTCCATAGATAGATGTTAATTCCTTTATTGTTTTATAATAAGCTTTATCCAAAAAAACAAAATGCTGGTTATGAAGTTGAACAAGTTCTTAGAGTTTGTTTATTAACTTGGCTTTGATTTCATCTTACAGGGTAGCTTGTTGATTCACCCGGCTTTGATTCATTAAGATAGCCGGTGTGAGTGACTACTTAAAATAATTTACCTATTGACCCTTTGGCGTAAGGATGATATAATAATTTTTGCGGTTATTCAAGTTGGGGGATCGTCTAAGGGTAGGACGACGGGTTCTGGCCCCGTTAGTGAGGGTTCGAATCCTTCTCCCCCAGCCATATGGTCCCATCGTCTAGTGGCCTAGGACACCGCCCTCTCACGGCGGAGACACGGGTTCGACTCCCGTTGGGACTACCAATATTTTAAAAGTGCAGCTTAAAGAGGTTTTGAAAAGAACCTCTTTTTTGTATTTTAAGGGGAAAATAGGAGTAGGGCGGGGACCCTGGTGAGTTATACTTTTAAGCGGTTTTTAATTTCTGCACTACAAAAGCAGACATAATGGCTTAACAAACTTGCAATTGAGAAAAACATTAATTTCTCACAAGTATTTCAAGCAGCATTGAAAGAACGATTAGGAATATGAGAAAAACCATAATCTGAGATGTAGATTTAAAAATTGAGACTACAAACCTAAGATAACATGATTATTAGATAGCAACTAATCATTCCCACATCCGATTCAAAAAAACGTGAAATACAGGAATTATTAGACTTTTTGGCGAAATAACCCCCCAATAGTACTAAGAACTATTGGGGGGTTATTTTTTACTGTATGATCTTCCGTAATAGTTGTTAAAAAATGCAAATAAAAAAGTTTAAGTACGATTGATTGAAATTCATAAGTAAGGGAATTGCATAATTACCTTCAACTTTTTTTGACCACAGAGACCAAGGAAGAGGTTTTAGCACAGTATGAAAAGTATAAACATCTACCCCAGGAATCAAGGGATGAGATCTTAAATCGGGTAGCCAAGCAGAATTTCAGTAATATAAGTAAATTTGATTTTAATAAACTTTTAGCTGATGCTGACAATATAGCTAATAACTTAAGAGATTATATTAACGGTTTTTCTAAAACAGCAAGGGAGATCATCGAGTATTTTGATTTTGATAAACAAATAGAGAAGATGGATCGTAATAATCTTTTATACCTGGTAGTGAAAAAATTCAGTGAAATAGATTTGCACCTGGAAACAGTTTCCAATATTGAGATGGGGCATATCTTTGAAGAATTAATCAGAAGGTTTTCCGAACACGCCGAGGCCGGGGATCACTATACTCCCAGGGAAGTTATTAAATTGATGGTACATCTATTATTTATCTAAGATATGGAGATCCTTACTCAGCTGGGTATTACCCAAACTTTATATGATTGTTGCGCCGGGACCGGATAGAGTTAAAAGCCCCGCTCCTAAACGCGATCCTTACCGCCTTAAGTGAAAAGGATGAAACCGCGGATCTTTGTCGAGATGCTAAAGGAAAACCAGAACCGGATCCGGATCTCAGGGATACGGAAAATATTCCATTAAAGGAAGATATGTACGAGTACTTTGCCAGAGAAGTGAAACCTCGTGTACAGGAAGCCTGGATTGATGAGAGTAAAACTAAGATTGGCTATGAAATCCCCTTTACCAGACACTTTTATAAATACACTCCGCTTCGCAGCTCCACGGAGATTCTGGAAGAGATTAAAGAGCTGGAAGCAAGTATTGCTGAAAAGATGAAGAAGGTGCTGGAATAATGGGAAAGTATAAAAGTTATGAAAGGTATAAGGATAGTGGGGTAGAGTGGATTGGGGAAGTGCCGGAGCATTGGGAGATAGTTCCTTTAAGATGGTTGATTTAATTAGAAGTGGGGATTTTATTTCAAAAGATGAATTATGTGAAGAATATAGAATTCCTGTTATTGGCGGTAATGGGGTTATGGGTTATACAGATAAAAATAATATAGATAAATCAACTATTGCAATAGGAAGAGTTGGAGCACTTTGCGGAAATATACACTATATAGACAGCAAGTCATGGATTACAGATAATACATTATTTATACCTGATTGGCAAAAAGATAAAATTAATTTAAAGTATTTACAACGAGTTTTAGAAAAAATAATCTAAATGGTTTGGCAAGTCAAACAGCGCAACCTCTTATTACTGGAGAACTTGTTAAAAAACAAGCAATCCCTTTGCCCAATATAGAAGATCAAACCCAAATAGTCGACTTCCTCGACCAAAAAATTTCAGAAATAGATGCTCTTAATAACGAAATAAGGTTACAAATCCAAAAGCTTAAAGAATACCGCCAATCCCTGATCTCTGAAGCTGTTACCGGGAAGATTGATCTGAGTAATAAGGCAGGGAGGTTTGATGATTGAATACTGATTCAAATAATCAAAGCCTTGAA
>DAIOHK010000055.1:0-11556 GCA_036744795.1 Bacillota bacterium
AAACCAATCTTCTCCAAAATAAGGGAGGCATTTCTGCTGGAAGATCCAATGGCAATTTTAATTCTATTCATTTTTAGCCCATTAAGAACCCTCATCACTCCTGGTAAAATATGTTCCGGAGTCAACTGCCGGATTAAATCTCGGTAATAATTATTCTTTCTTTCCGCCATTGTCTTTTTTTCCACAACACTATAATTCCGATTTGCTCTTTCTAGAATAATCTCCAGACAATCCATCCTACTAACACCGCGAAGTCTTAGGTTTATTTTCCGGTCAAAATAGATCCCTTCCTCATCTGCGAGTCTTTTCCAAGCTTGATAATGGCATTCATCAGTTGAGACAATTACTCCATCCAAATCAAAAATAACTGCTTCCCTTTTCATACCTAGCACACTGCCCCCTTATTGAGTTATGTTTCTTGCGATAATATCATTTTTTTCTTCTTATGTAAGATGGTTAAGTTATCCCCATCCAATAATTTAAAGAAAGTTCCAGCTTTATTCACTGTTACTTCAATCAACCTTCCTCTATATGTTACCTTAAAACTGTATTCTCTCCAATTATCAGGCAGGTAAGGATCAAAACTTAAAATATCATTGTAAACTCGCATTTCAGCAAAACCATAAACTAAAGATAACCAAGCTCCTCCCATACAAGCAGTATGTATACCATCCTTGGTATTACCATTATAATCATCTAAATCTAACCTAACAGTGGATAAGAAGTAATCATAGGCCTTTTCTCTGTACCCGATCTCAGAAGCAATAATACTGAAGATCGATGGAGATAATGAAGAATCATGAGTAGTAATCTGCTCATAATAATCATAATTCTTCTTCTTCTGCTCTTTAGTAAACTTATTGCTTAACAAAAAAAGGGCCAGTACAACATCTGGTTGTTTACAAACCTGAGAACCATAAATAATAAGCGGATGATAATGAAGAAGCAAAGGAAATTTATCCGCAGGTGTATTCTCTAGATCCCAAATTGGTTTATCCAAAAAAGTATCATCTTGAGGAAAGATATCCAGTTTACAATCATAAGGGATATACATATTATCCGCAGCCCTCTTCCAATCGAGAATCTCCTCCGCGGTAAGGTTAATCTTCTTACTTAGACTTTTATACTGTTCCGAATCATTTTCTCTTATCCAAACAGCAGTCTCATAAGCAAAATACAGATTTTCCCTAGCCATCAAATTAGTATAAAAATTATTATTGACAATCGCTGTATACTCATCCGGGCCGGTTACCGCATTAATACAAAAGAGGTTATTCTTGCGTTTGATAAAACTCCCCAGTTCCATCCAGAGTCTCGACGTTTCAAATAGAATTTCACTTCCATAATTGATTAAAAAATCTTGATCCCCAGTTGCCTCTATATATTTTTTAATCGCATAAGCAATATCGGCATTAATATGATACTGCGCTGTTCCTGCCGGGAAAAAGGTGGAACATTCCTCTCCTCCGATTGTTCGCCAGGGAAAGAGTGCTCCCCGTTTAAAACCCATTTCCAATGCTCTTTTTCTGGCCTGCTCTAAAGTATTATACCGGTATGTTAAAAGTTTTTTGCTAATCTCAGGCTTATTATAGAGAAAAAACGGTAGGATATAAATTTCGGTATCCCAAAAGTAGTGGCCTTCATAACCTTCACCAGTAAGCCCTTTCGCACCAATGTTTGTTTTACCATCCTTACCTACAGATTGTAATAAATGAAAAGCATTAAATCTTAAACCTTGCTGAACAGCATTATCCCCCTTAACTTTAATATCAGCATGCTCCCAAAACTCTGCCAAATATTCCTCTTGTTCCTGAGCCAACTTTGAAAAGCCAGTCTTCTCTGCCTCAGCTACTATTTCCTCAACCCGTTCCAGAATACTGCCATCATTATTTTTTGAAGTAACATAGCCTAGATATTTATATAACTTTATATCTTCCCCTTTTTGGGCAGTAAGATAATAATTCGTTCCAATTATAAATTCATCAGCAACCGTCTTCACGGAAAAATCGGAAGAGATCAGTTGATTTCTCATCGCGCAGGCTAAAAGAAAACCTGTGTTTTTTGTTTTTTGTAATAGAGCACCTGCTTGTTCACTGCTCTTTTTTTTGATCATATTAAGAACTCTACCCTGTAGATTACTACCAACCCTAGGATCTTTATCTGCCTGAAGATTTTGAACATCACCATCTATAGCTGAATAAATTCGGATCTCACCTGTAAAATTTAAAGGAGTGACTTGATAACAAATAGCCGCCAAATGTTTGTTTGTTAATGAAACCAGCCTAGTAATATTAATCTTTACTTCTCTTCCAGCCGGTGATCTCCAGACTAAACTTCTCTTCAGTAAGCCATAACGTAAATCAAGTTTTCTTTTGTATTCAGAAACTTCTCCAGAAAGAAGATCAAACTCTTCGCCTTCTATATATAATTTTATTATTTTTCCGTTGGTAATATTAAGCATAGTTTGACTCTTTTCCGGATAACCATAAGCAACCTCTGGATACTTAATATTTTCAGTTTCATAAAATCCATTTATGTAAGTCCCTTCGAGACTTGTACCCTCCGGACCAGAGTAGCCTTCTTCAAAATTCCCTCTCATTCCTAGATAACCATTGCCTAAAGAAAATATGGTTTCATTACGAAAATTATGTTCTACTTCAAATTTATCTTCAATAATTTCCCATTCGTTATGAGGATAAATCGGAGTAACCTTTTTTTTCTTAATTTTCATTGCATATCTCCTTTTTTAATGAGCATAGAAAATACATCTTTAACTATTGATTCTAAAGTTCTCCCATCTATTATATCAAATGTTATACTCATGCCAAGCAAAAAGCCAAAAACAACTTCTATTGCCCTGACCAAGGTCGGGGTTAAAAGCTGGTCTTGGCTTTTAGACCCGGGTTTTGCCCGGGTCTACTTTTTAGATAGTATTAGTTTATCTTTTGTTGTCACGAATGAATTTTGCCCATTTGTCTAAGGTCGGTTTAACCGGCTCTTTTTCAATAACGCATTCACGGAAAGCTTCAGCTAAAGCCTTATCCACTACATCCCAATATAAAAGATTTGGTCTGGCCTCAGCATATTCCAAAGCCTCATTAATCGCATCAAAGTACGGTTTCTGCCATTCTTCCACTGTAGCATATGCATCAGAACGGACAGCAGGCCAACCATTATAAGTTGCTAGTTTCTCCTGAACCTCTTTTGACATTAGATATTTTGCAAATTCAATTGCTAGCGTTTTATTGGGGGCACCTTTAGGAATTCCAATCACTTCTCCACCCAATACATGAGATTCTTTAACCGGACCGCGCCAGCCACGATAAGCTAAGACTTCTTTTTTTCCACCTTCTTTAACAATAACATTCATCCCGAAAGGCCAGTTTTGTCCCAAATAGACTGATTCAGTAGCAATGTGTCTATTCATAAAGTTCCAGTTAGCAGTCTTGGAATCGGGTGATAGGTATGGCCAAAGCTCTTGTAGGAAACAAAAAGCCTCAAAACAGCCACGATCATTTAGGACTACCGGATCGCCACCAGCACTCCGACAGAAATCAAAAAGATGAACTGTAGTACAAGGTGAAAGGTCTGCTTTTATTGCTACCCTACCAACGCCTTCTTTTTGTTTAAACGTTTTGGCCACATGTAAAAGCTCATCCCAATTGGTTGGGGGCTTAAGACCGTATTGTGCAAATTTCGCCGAATTATAAAAAGCAATCTCAATATTGGGCCGATATGGTAGAAAATATAATTTGCCACCAAATTCTCCAACTTCAACCAAAGAAGGAATAACGGTCACTGGAATTAAAGATCTGTATTCAGTTAGATCTTCAACCAAACCCTTTTCAACCAGAGTAGCAAGACGCATATTATCTTGTGCAATAAGATCAATATCCATCTTATTTGCTCTTGCCCGTGCCTCTAAGAGTTTTTCTGTATCTTGAGCCTCGGTCTGATAAGCCTCAATCTTTACATTATATTCCTTCTCAAAAGCTGGGAAGATATGCTCACGCATTACTTTCCACTCTTCTTCGGCCAGACCCATGATGACTTTAATACTTCTAGGCGCTGCCATTGTGATACAAGAGACCATTAAACTAAGAATCATTAAACCCAGAATTAAACGAAAACTTCTCTTCATAAATACATCCTCCTTGTAATTTTTTGGGCAATTTAAAGTTTTGAATTTTTCCATATCACCTCCTAAAATACCCCTCCTTTAAGAGTTTCAATTTTTTCTGATCCAAAACGTTTTAACCTACTTAGAAAATAGCCCTAGTTGATTCATCTGGTTTTAATTAAATCTACAGGACAGTTGGCCGACTCACCCGGCTTATTTTTTCATCGTTTCATGTGCGCGGGCGGTAGCCAGCATGAGCGAATTGACCGAGCGACAGGAGGTCTCGAGCCGCTTTTGGTCCAGGATGGACTCTATTAATACTTTAGTGCTCCAGAGAGATAATCACTCTTAAGATAATTCTGGAGAGCAAATGTAACTATCATCACCGGAATAGTTAGAAAAACCGCATAGGCTGCCGACTCAAACCAGTTCCCCCGGCTAATATAGTAATAAGTTTTAATTGGTAAAGTGGTTTCAGCCAGACAAAGATAGATGGCATAAGTAAATTCGTTCCACGACTCAAGCCAGGATAGAATTCCACCCGCAGCCAGTCCAGAAACAGAAAGTGGTAAAACCACTTTAACCAAGGCTTGAATCTTATTACAACCATCAACAACAGCCGCTTGCTCTAAATCTCGCGGAATTGTATCAAAAGTTCCTGTCAAGATCCAAGCTAAAAGCGGTAAGATTCGGATGAGATGAGCTAAGACCAGACCTAAGTTGGTATCAACTAATCCCCACTTAATGAAAGTAACTGAAATCGGAAGAGCAATCCCAACTTCGGGAAACATCCTGGTTGAAAAGATGGCAAGTAATACTAGATATTTTGTCCGTTTTGGAAGCCTGGATATTACGTAAGCTCCGGGAGCAGCAATAATTATCCCAATAATCGCTGCAATAGAGGCAACAGTTACACTTTTCCATAATGGTTTCCAGATATGCCCCACTGATAAAACCTTTATCCAATGTTTGAATGTGAAGTTTTTAATCCAAAAAGGCGGATGCTGTGTCAATATATCTTGCGGTGCACTAACTGAGATTTTAAATAAAAGATAGATTGGGATTAAAATAAATAACACAATAACCGTAACCAATAGGTAAAAAAGTACCTTTTTAATTTTCGTAATAGTCCGTTTATTTGTTTTTTCCTCTGATAAAACCAACCCCGCTTGTATCTTAGTTTTCATTCATCTACCTCCCTTGAACCCACTGTAAACACATATGTAAAAACAAAGATAGCGATTAATGTTAATAGAAGAGTTGATGCGGCACCAGAGGAATGTATATTATTATAATCAAAATACTCACTATAGGCATAAGTTCCCAGAAACATAGTATTTCTTCCCGCTAAAACCATTGGTAGCTCAAAAATTCTAAAGGCATCAATTGCCCGGAGAATTAAAGCAATAGTAAAAAATGGTTTAATTAGAGGTAGAGTAATATAAAAGAAATTCTGAAAAGGAGATGCACCATCCATTGCAGAAGCCTCATATATAGTTGATGGGATACTTTCAAGTCCAGACAATAACAGAATAACAACTAATGGGGTAACCTTCCACATATCTGCGACCGCAATCATAAACAAAGTTCTCAAACCACCTTGAGCCCAGTCAATAGGTAATTTAATTAAACCAACCCGATAAAGAAACTCATTCAAATATCCATTAGAACTAAAGATATATAGCATTGTTACACCAGAGACAATCGTTGGAACTCCCATTGGAATCATAGTCACTGCCCTAAATAAACCTTTTATCTTAGTTGAAGCCTTTAATAGGAATGCTATAAGAAGTCCAATACCCATCTCAAAAGTAAGTCCAATTGCAGTAACGATTATAGTATTCTTTAAAGCACTACTGAATTTAGGGTTTCCCACAATCAGGTGGTAGTTGGATAAAGTCGGAAACTCACCAGTGATTCTGTCCTGAAAACTATAGAAGATACATTGCAGAACTGGATAGAGCGTAAACCCAAGGATAAATAGGATCAGGGGTAATATCATTACGACTTCTAGTTTATAACGTTTCAATATTAATCTTAAGGTTGCCAATATCTCACCCCGCTTATATAATTTCTTAAGCTGTTAATTGTAATAAACAGATAGTAATCTTTTATATCAACTGTTTCTCTAATCTTAACAATGCTTAGTAATATAAATATTACCAAACTAATTTTTGAAAATGAAGTGAATATTTTATTACTTTTGTTGTTTTAATTACTCTTGTTGATATAAAACATATAAGGATTCATTATCTTGCTTTAAAAATGATTAATTATTTTTGATTTTTGTGGTTTTCTTGTCTTTTTTCAGTAGCTCTTGTCTTTCTGTCAAAATCTTATACACTAATTGTAAGGAATTGCATAATTCAATTATTTCAAAAGGACTGGTGACAATGTATTCGGTTATGCTTATTGATGATGAACCGATCATCTTGGAAAAATTACAATATATTATTGATTGGGAGAAAGAAGATTGTCGGGTAGTAGCAGTAGCGGGGAATGGAACTGAGGCTTTAAAAAAATGTCAAGACTTTAAACCACAAATTATCTTTTCTGATATTTATATGCCTCTAATGGATGGGATTGAATTAGCAGAAGAGATAAAAAATATTCTTCCAGAAAGCATTGTAATACTTATCAGTGGGTATAATGAATTTACCTATGCACAAAAAGCTATTGAAGCTGGAGTTTTTCGGTATCTCCTTAAACCAATTCGGGCAAGTGAGCTTATTAATATCCTTTCCGAAGCTAAAACATACTTAATAGAAGAACAACAGAAAACCGAAGAAAAAAAACGACTACATACACTTATCAAAAAAAACTTACCCGGATTACAAGAAAAATTCTTTGCTAAACTGGTAGAAGGCGAACTTAATTCTGATGATCTAGAGGAGCATTTATCTTTCCTGGAGATTGGTGTAAGAGGAAAATTATTAGGAACAATTATTTTCCATTTAGATAATTATCTGCAATTAGCAAAAAGTAAAAAAGAGGCTGATATACAGTTCTGTAAATTTCATATCATTGATTTAATTAAAGAAAAATTTAGTAAGGATACGACTTTTTTGTACTCTTTCGCTAATAAGCCTAATGAAATTGTAGTGATCTATGGTGTAGATGCTAAAGAGCAGGAAGAAAAGTTGAATGAAAACATTCTCACCATCCAAGATCACATTCTTAATGTTCATAATATCTCCTTCTCCGCCGGACTCGGTGGTCTCTATCCGGACCTTATTTCTCAGGAAATATCATATCGAGAGGCTAAATTAGCTCTTGATTTCAAGGTATGGACAGGTAAAAATGCTTTAATTCCATACAAAGATATTGAAAGTTCCAAATCCGGTCAATTACTATTTTACAAAGATCAAGAGACTTTCTCTTCAATCCTTAGGGAAGGAGATCTTGAGAAAGTCACCTCATTTATCGAAAATATATTTGCTACAATAAAATCAGAAAACTACTTGGTAATGCCAAAAAGCTACCTGCATTTAACGATTCTAGGTTTTGTCAACCAGATCATCCGCTCAATCCTTGAATTCAATGGTTCGATCGAAGAAGTATATGGAACGAATTTCGATCCTCTGATTCAAATCAATACCTTTGAAACCTTGGATGATTTAAAAACTTGGCTTCTTAATTTATCGTATCAAGCTGTAGAATTCATTGACAAACACAAACAAAAAGTCGGAAGGAATTTTGTTGATAAGGCCCGGACTTATCTAGATAATAACTTTCGCAATCCCGAGCTTAATCTAATAAAAGTAGCTGAACATGTCTATATTAGTCCATCTTATTTAAGCCGACTTTTTAAAGAAGTAACCAACTATACCATCACTGAATACCTTAATAAAACTCGGATTAAAGAGGCAGAAAATTTACTCATTAATTCATCAGATAAAATCTATGAAATTGCTGAAAGAATAGGGTTCCGTGATAGCCATTATTTTGGGATTGTTTTTAAAAAAATAACCGGGTTATCACCCAGCGAATATCGGGATAAAGTCCGACTAAATGGTTTTATAAATTCTTAAGCCGATTTACCATTTATCTCCTTACTGAATAGGCAATAAAACATCTACCCTGGTTCCGACACCCTCTTCACTAGTATAGGTCAGACCATATTCTTGCCCAAAGTAAAGTTTAATCCGTGAACTTATATTTAATAAACTATACCCCTTGCCCTCAGTCTCCAAATTCATTTCCGGTTCAGCTAAAGCTCCCTGTAATTCAGCCACTTTTTCTTTACTCATCCCTACCCCATTATCAATCACCGAGAGTTTTATTAATTCGTTATTAATCTTATGCCCAAGTATTACGACTGTTCCAAGTCCATCAGTTTTGGGTTTTATTCCATGATAAATCGCGTTCTCTATTAATGGTTGCAAGGTGATTTTTACTATCTGATTCTTTTTTATTTCATCATCAACATTTATCATATAATCTAATTTATTTTGATACCTGATTTTTTGCACCCTAAGATAACTTAGAGCATGTTCCATCTCTTCACCAATGCTTACAATGTCACGCCCTCCGGAAAGAGTAATTCTAAAGATGGTAGAAAGTGATTCTAACAGTTCAACCGCAACCTCCCGTCTCCCAGTTTCCACCATCCAGGAAATTGAATCCAATGTATTATAAAGAAAATGCGGATTAATCTGCGCATGTAACATCTTGAGCGCCATTTTACGTTTAAAAATTTGTTCTTGATACATCTCCTCCAGTAGATGAGAGATTTTTTCGATCATTTTATTCAATTGTCTAGAAAGCTTTTCAATTTCGATACTTCCGGTTTCATAAACACGTAGACTTAAATCACCGGTTTCAACTTTTTGCATAAACGCACAAATATTTTGTATTGGCCGTGTAACCTTTCCAGCTACAATAAGTGCAGCTGAAACAAAAACAGCAAGGACAACTACCCCACCAAAAAGTATTCTGTTCCGAACCACCCCAGCTGAGGATTGAAACTCTTGATGTGCGATAACACCTACCAGTTTCCAATTGTTGAGGCCGATTTCTTCAAAATGAATAAAACTCTTCGCTCCATTAAACCTTCCCTCAATACTACCTTCTTTTGAGGCTCGAATGAGTTCAAGGGCGCGATTATCCAGCGGAATTTGACGTAAGATTAGGCTTTTATCCTTTCCGCTCAGCACCTGTAAATTTTTGTCTATAATATAGATACGGCCAGTTTTGCCTAAGATAATATCCTCGAGCATATCGGAAAGGCGGGCTAGATTTATACTGGCAATCAGAAAACCACTAATAGTCTTATACTTTACATCAGTAACACATTTTATTACTGCTAATTGATTCAGTTCTTCACGGAGAATCTCTTTAGGTAAATTCCCCATTAACCGGGCTCCTAATTCATTGAAAAAGATCTCGGACCAGACTACCCTACCTTGAGCTGCTCGAGCTTTATCTAATAAATCTGGAGTTAAGTACTGTTCAACACCATAAACAGTAAAATGATCACGCCGACTAATGATTACAGTCTTATTCTCCTGTGTATCTCCATAAAAAATCAATTCATCAATCAGATTTTTAGTCCGTCGTCTATTACCATTACTAACCTGATAATTGTTTAGGTTAATAGAATCCACTAGTAACTTGGAGAGACTTCGATGTGATATAAGAGGATCCTGGTTATTCAGATTTTGTAGTCTGTAATCAGTGGAAATAAAATTTAAAGTATTCTCTACAGTATTAAACTTAGTCTCCAACTCATCTTTCGTCCGCTTAAGTAAAGATGCAGTATAGAGCTTAAAATTCTTTTTTAGCTCAGTAATAGCCTGAGCATAGGCAATGACTGAGACAAAAATCATGGTTAAGATGGCAGTAATCAAAAAGAAAACCGATAACTGACTCCGAAAAGTTAACCGGTCAAAAAGTGTTTTTCTCTTGGTAGAATAAATCGTTACTCCCTCCCAACCTCCTTGTTTGATCTATTTAGCGAAAATGTTTTTTATTTCCCTTTCTATGTTCATAATCGCTTCTTCGGCAGTAATCACGCCGGTTATTGCTTTATAGAAATTTATCTGCATATTTTCCGAAATTACCGGATAATAAGGTGAAACCGGTCGTGGCTTAGAGGCCATAAAATTAGGTAATAATTCTTTATAATAAGGATTAATCCGTAAAACCTCAGGATCATTGTAGACTGAAATTCTCGTAGGAAGACGGCCACCAACCATAGAATGAATTTTTTGTGCAGGAAAACTCGATAAAAACTCGATAAATTCCCACGCTTCTTTTTTATTCTTAGACTGACTGTTAATCATCAGATTCCATCCTCCAAGACAACCACTACTTTTTACGCCTCCTGGACCGATGGGTAAGGGGGCAATCTTAAATTTCCCTCGAATCTTAGTACCTTCCTGATTCATAAGTAACCAAGCGTAGGGCCAATTTCTCAAAAATAAAGCATTTCCATCCTGATAAAAAAGACGGGAATCCTCTTCCTGATACCACACAACTTCCTCTGGACAAATACCCGAGTTCAATATATCAACAAGAAGCTGTAAACCCTCAATCGCTTCCGGGGTATTAATTTTTACCGTATCACCATCTAAAATTTGGCCGCCATTACTCCAAATCAGTTCTAATACGTGACAAACTAACCCTTCATATTGGTTACCTTGAAAAACATACCCATACTCAACACTACCCTCTCTAATTTTCTCTTGGGCAATACTAATCAACTCTTTCCATGTACGGGGAGGTTTATCAATAAGGTCACTACGATAAAAAAGTACACCAGAATCTGTAAACCACGGAACAGCCCATATTCTTTCCTGATAGGTACAGCCTTCAATCGGCCCAGGTAAAAATTTATCTCTTTCTGCAGAGGGAAAAAAGGAATCGAGTGGTTCAATCCAACCGGAAGAAGCAAATTCGGAGATCCAAATGATGTCACCAGAAAATACATCAAAACTATTATCTCTAGATAGGCAGGCTGTTACATAATAATTACGACAATCATCCGACCCTGAGGAAAGCATCTTATGTTCAACTTTTATCCTCCAGTTTTCAGAGTTAAATTTATTAATCAGTCTCCTGATCGCCCCGGATGCATCCTCTGCTGGTGTATAAAAGACAATTTTAACCGGTTCTTCTTTATGTGCGGCAAAACTTAGAACAGATAATAGTAAACAAAGGATAATTAATATTTTTAAATATTTCATTAGGCAACACCTCTTTCCGATATTGGGTGCATGCTAATGCAAGTTAACACTATTCCTATTTTACTTTTCTTTAACATCAATGTCAAACATATGGCCTTATTAATCTGAGAAATATACCTAGGCATTCATTAATCATATAATATTGTCGTTGTTTCACTCTAATTTCGAGGTGATTAACTAATTTCCGAAGATACTGCTTTTGTCAAGTGAAAAGTGTACCACCCTGCTAATCGAAAAGTGTACCACCAA
>DAIOHK010000056.1:0-11506 GCA_036744795.1 Bacillota bacterium
AGCGTCAGCCTTCCAAGCTGAATGTCGCGGGTTCGAGTCCCGTTTCCCGCTCCATTTATTTACGTATCAAATGACTTTTTAAAGTCATTTTTTTTATTTTAAGCAGGGTAATTACTTCAATTCCTGTTTTTTAGGATAAAAATCCGGATACTTGTTTAGAAATTGGATCAAGGTGTTTATTACTTCTGCATCAAATTGGGTATTTGCATGTGATCGTAGTTCTGCTTTGCATTCTTCTAAAGAAAGGGCTTTTCGATATGGCCGGTCTGAGCTCATGGCATCAAAAGCATCACAGGCCGAAAGGATTCTAACACCTAATGGGAGTTTGCTAGCTTTTATTTTGTCAGGATAACCAAGGCCATCAATACTTTCGTGATGGGAACGAATATAGGGTATAGACGTTTTTAAGAAATCAATTGAAGATATTATCTTTTCGCCAATAAGGGGATGTTTTTTTATCGCAGCAAATTCATCAGTAGTAAGAATTTGTGGCTTGTTAAGGATATGTTCGGGGATACCAATTTTTCCTATATCATGAAGTAATCCTCCATATTTTAGAATTCTTAATTCCTGATTAGATAAACCCATCAGTTCACCGATAATTAGGGAAAGATGGGTAACCCTTTCGGAGTGGCCTTTGGTATATTTATCTTTAGCTTCAATTGATGTTGCTAAGGCTTTAATGGTAGCAAGATAATTATCTTCCAATTCTGTATACATTCGGATGCGTTCGATGGAAACGCTAATCTGGCATGCCATACTCTGAAGGATTATTAGATGGTCTGAAGAGGAGTCTTTTATATTTCCAAGAAGGACAGCCCCAAATACTCCATGATTACCAAATAAAGGTACAGCATATAAACTGTGAATATTTTCTGTAGTCCAAAAAAGATGGCCTTTTACTTGTTTGATTTGTGTTTTAGATAAAAAGAATGAGTGAGCAGCTTCGAAGAGAGACAGAAAAAACCAGTTTTTTCTGTCTGGGAATTCTAGCCATTTCCATACTATTTTTTCGTTTTCTAAACTATATAACTGAAAACCAATGTTTTCTGCATTAAAAAGCAACCAAGTCTTTTGGGAGTAAAAAGTATTATGGAGGAAAGAAAGAATTCTGGTAAGCAGGGATTCCAGAGGAATATTAGCACCCAATATTTGTGTCAATTCATTAAGAGATAAAAGTTTATTTGATGTTTTACTTAGTTCCTGTGTGACTACTTCTAATTTCTGGGTATAATGTTGAAGTTGTTTGTAAGTGCTCGAAAGTTTAGTTTGGTTTCCAATGCTTTCATGGTGAGTTTCTTTCAAACGTTTTTGTCCATAATAGATGAAAAGGCTGAAACCAAAAAAAACCGATAATTCTAGTAATGAAATAAAGAGTTTGTTTTTGGGCTTAATAGAAAAGATAGTTCCAATGATATATAGGGGAATAATAAGAAGAGGCCAAAAATTATTATTCTTTGCATGGAAGGAGTATTGAATTAAAGGTACAACATAATAAAGGCTTAGGTGATACGATGGTTTGTTAGAGGTTTTTATAATAAAAAATATTAAGGCACAACCAGAAATGAGTTGCAAGACTTCTAAATGAAGATTAAAGGTAAACTTTTGCAGAAAAGGTGCGGGTTTTAAGTTTTCTTGACAAAAAAGGATGATATATAAAACTAGATAAATTAGGATATAAACATTAAATCTGATCAGATCCAAATAAGCAGCGAGTAAATATGCTACTAGGAATAAAGGTAAGGTAAGATACAAAGAACGATGCGATGACATGTTCACACCACCGTCAATAGTCTTTATTTTTTAAAATATTGTATAATATATTCATATTCAATAAATTAACTGAATTATCCTGCGTAGGATTACTAAAAAAAACCTTTTTATTAGGTTTAATCCATTTAATAACTAAATCTCCTAATGGTTCTTGCTTCTATAAATTGACAAGCTATTAGTAAAAAGCTTATAATAAAAAAGGTGTCTAAATGGAAGGAGGAGCTTCAGTAATGGAGTCGATTATTGTAACAGCTTGCATCTTGTTATTTTTTACTGGCTTTTATATTTTGAGCGGAAAAGCAGAGAAAGAGATTGATCGTTATAATGAGGAAAGGTTGAAATCAGTTAAGAAATCCCGTTAACTAATTTATGAATATTTACATGATTGAATGAACTGGGAGAGGACTTAACGTTTTCTAACAAACATTACAAAATAATAAAAAGGTAAAGGAGGAATCCTGGTGAGACGGGATTTACGCTGGAAGGTCGGGCTGATCTTGGGTCTGGTCTTTGTAATTACACTTTACGCAGTTATTCCCATGTTTAGCCCGACATTAAAACAACAGTTTTTTAAAGGACAAGATCCTTTATGCAGGGGGTTAGACCTTAAGGGGGGCTTGGAAGTAATTCTTGCTCCTGATTATCGGGTGGAGAAACGTGTGCTGACTGAAGTCCAGTTCCACTTGTTAACGGCTATTAAAAAATTAAGTATTAATGAACCCTCTGTTACTCTATTAGGTAAGGCTAATGATAATAATCGATATGAAGGTTTAGTATTCAGATTTGATTCACAGGAAGATGCAGAGCGAGTTTTACGGAGTAAGGTAATCAAGGAGAAGTTAACATGGCGTTCTGGAATTGAAGAGAAAAAATTAAAAGTTAATCCGGAAGTTTCTCTAACAGAACCGGGAATTATTAAAGTTCGGGTTGAAGAAGATCCAAGCAACTTTCCGGCTGATGCTTTATACCAAGCAAAAGTAATCATTGCGAACCGGATAAATTCCACGGGCTTGTCAGAGACCGTAGTCCGGTTAGATAAAAGTAAAGATCGGATTGAAGTACAGCTTCCGGGGATAAAATCGCAAGAGGAAGCGGAGAGGTTAATTAAATCTACTGGCCGCTTGAATTTCCGTCTTGATGGTAAGATTGTAATGTTTGGTACTGACCTGGAGGATGCTCAGGCTGGATTTAGTTCTAATGAAGGAACAGCCGTTATTCACCTTCGGTTTGGAAAAGCCGGAGCTAAACAGTTTGAGAAAATTACTACCGAACATGTTGGTGAAATACTCGCCATTTATCTTGATGAGGAAGAATTAATGGCTCCAGTAATCTCTGAGCCGATTCCAAGTGGCGATGCTCAGATTTCTTTGGGCTCAGGTGCTAATTTACAGGAAGCTAAAGACTATGCAATTTTAATGAAGTCAGGTGCTCTTCCGATTTCCCTCCGTTCAGTATTGGTAACGCAGGTGGCTCCGACTCTTGGAACTGAAACTGTACGTTTAAGTCTGATGGCAGGAACAATTGGTATTATTCTGGTCCTTCTCTTTATGCTGTTTTTCTATGGCTTAATGGGAATGGTTGCAGATCTAGCACTAATCATCTATACACTTCTAGTTGTGGGAACACTTGTTGTATTTCGTGGTGTCTTAACTTTACCCGGAGTAGCCGGTTTAATCCTAGGGATTGGGATGGCGGTGGATGCCAATATCATTATCTTTGAACGGATTAAGGATGAGGTTCGGTCAGGTAAAGGGATACGTGCAGCACTAAAAGCAGGTTTTGACCGGGCTTATGTTACTATTTTGGATTCTAATATTACTACTCTGATTATAGCTGCTGTTTTATCCTATTTTGGTACTGGTGCTGTTAAAGGATTTGCAGTTACTCTAACGATTAGTATATTAGTAAGTATGTTTTCTGCCCTCTTTGTTTCAAGAACTTTGTTGGAAATTTGGGTAGATAAGTCTCCAGATAAATTTCTAACAAAATATGCGGTGAGGGGGTGAAGAATATGAATTTAATGAAATATAAAAAACTTTATGTCTTTCTTTTTGTAGCAGCTATGGTTTTTAGTATTAGTATTTGGGCAATTAAAGGTTTGAACTTTGGGATTGATTTTACAGGTGGTACAAATATTCGTTTTCCTCTTACGGAAAAGGTCACTTCATCAGAAGTCTTAAACGCGTTAAATACTGAGGAATTACGGGGAATGGATTTGGAGGTTGGTCCCCCACAACCCTACAATTATGTAGATGCTGCTGGCCGGCAAAGATACGGGGTATTAATTCAGACCAGATTTTTGCATAAAAATGAGGAAGATCAGATAATTGATGCTTTGGAGCAAGCTTTTGGAGAGCAAACTGAAGAGTCGACTCTACAAATAAACCAGGTAGAACCGATTATCGGGAAGGAATTGCTTATAAATGCCTGTTATGCAGTGGTGATTTCTTGGATTTTGATTCTAATTTATATTGCTTTTCGGTTTGAGTTTAAATCCGGAGTTGCTGGTTTGATAGCCTTAATCCATGATGTTCTGATGATTATTGGTATTTTTGCTTTATTAGGTAAAGAGATTGATTCTAATTTTGTGGCTGCTATTCTTACGATTATTGGTTATTCAATTAACGATACGATCGTTATTTTTGACCAAATTCGAGAGAATATTCGTTTTAAGAAAAAGGGCGAATCTTTTGATGACCTAGCAAATTGGGGGATTATACAAAGCCTAAGACGGACATTAAATACTTCTGTTACGACAGTATTAGCGGTACTAGTACTCTATCTGTTTGGTAGTCCCAGCATCAAAGATTTTATGTTTGCTTTACTCATTGGATTAACAGTGGGCACTTATTCTTCGCTCTTTGTAGCTACTCCAATCTGGGCAATCTGGAAAACAGCGGAAGAAAAAAGGAAAATCTCCCGGAAAGTAACGGCTTAAGAAGTGAGCGAACAAACAAGCTATTTTTAGTTATTAAGAACCCTTCCTTGATTTGGGGAGGGTTTCTTCATATCTTCATTTCAACAAATAATTATGCAATTTCTTAAATAATAGTATGGTAAGTAATGAAGGAAACTATTGATTAGTGAAGAAACTTATAATTGATTTGTCTTATGTTTATATTGGGGGGATGATGGATGCAAGCCTTGTTTATTCTAGTGCTTACTTTTGTCGTATTAGTTGCGGTTTTTGCACTTCAGAATGCTTATCCGGTAACGATTTCTTTTCTTAAGTGGCAATTTGAGGCTTCTTTAGCTTTGGTTATTTTATTATCAGTATTGACAGGAGCTGTTTCTCTCGGGCTGTTTAGTCTTTTGCATCAAGCTAAGAATAAATTTTATCCTAAAGGTGGTGTAAAAAAAGACAAGCCGCTTGAAGAGCAAATGGAAACCGTAGAATTAACAGAGCCTACTAAAGAAGAACCCTTTTCTGATCTGGAGATTAGTGATGATGGGAGTGACCAAGATTTACAGGAAAAACTGGAAGATTGATACTAATTTCTTACACTGTTCAAAGGAAGCAATAGAGGAGTTTAAACTCTCCCCATTGATTGTAAAATTATTAGCCAATAGGAAGGTAACGACTCTGCAAGAGATAAGATTTTTTTTTAATGGGGGAAGGGATGACCTTCCTTCACCTTTTCTACTTGAAGGGATGGAGACTGCGGTCGACCTTCTTGCTGAAAGTCTAAACAAAAAAGAGAAAATTTTAGTTTACGGTGATTATGATGTAGATGGTTTAACTTCTGTGGCTTTAATCCTCCGGGTACTCCGGCGGCTGAATTCCGGAAACATCATATACTATATACCTAAAAGGGAAGAGGGTTATGGTTTACACTTAACGGCACTGGCCAAGGCTGTGAAATACGGATGTAAGCTAGTGATTACTGCAGATTGTGGTATTACATCATGTACGGAAGCTGACTATCTGGTAGAAAAGGGAGTAAACCTTTTAGTGACGGATCATCATGAACCTGGGAGTCTCCTGCCTCAAGCTGCTGCTTTAATCAATCCTAAACTCTCAGAGGGGTATCCTTATCCGCAATTGGCTGGAGTTGGAGTGGCCTTTAAATTACTGCAAGGGCTAGCAGAAAGGATTCCTGAGATAAAAGCAGATTTGTGGGATAATATAGATTTGGTTGCTTTGGGTACAATTGCTGATGTGGTTCCTTTATTAGGTGAGAATAGAGTTTTAGCAAAAGAAGGACTTAAAGTTCTTGGTAATACTACTAATACCGGACTTCGGGCTTTAATGGCTCAAACAGGTTTACTAGGTAAAGAGATTAATTCCGGACATGTTGGGTTCACTATTGCCCCGAGATTAAATGCCTGTGGCCGATTAGGAGATCCGGCAACCGGTCTTCGTTTGTTGTTAGAGGTAAATCCGGATCGGGCACGTAAATATGCTGAAATCTTAGATAGAATGAATAAAAAGCGTCAGGATATAGAAGAGCGGGTCTTAGAAGAAGCGGAAGAAAGGTTGGAAGAGAGTGGTGATCTCGATAAAGTAATTGTGCTTTATGGAGAGAATTGGCATCCCGGGGTAATTGGAATTGTTGCTTCTAGACTGGTGGAAAAATTTTATCGTCCTGCTGTTCTTCTTAGCTTTGAAGGGGATAAGGGGAAAGGATCGGCCCGTAGTATTGCCGGTTTTCATCTTTTTAAAGCTCTAGCTGAATGTTCACCTTATCTCCAGAAGTATGGAGGACATGAAATGGCTGCTGGTTTAGAGATTGAGCGAAAAAATGTGGAAAATTTTGCACATGCTCTGTCTGAGGTGGCAAATTCCTGGATTTCTGATGAGATATTAACTCCTTTTCTTGAAGTTGAAGAGGTAGTTGAACTGGATGATGTGACAAAAGACCTGCTTAGTAACGTTTCACGCTTAGCACCTTTTGGTCCGGGAAATCCAAGGCCGGTTTTAGCCTGTAAGAATCTAAAACTTTTATCCTATAATGGAGTAGGAAGAGATGCTAAACATTTAAAGCTTAATGTTGGTGATGAACTTGTCCGGCGTGAGGCGATTGGCTTTAATTATGGATCCTTGACCGGAGAGTTAGAAGGAGTAGACCTGATTAATCTGGCTTTTTATATATCGGAGAATAATTGGAACAATCAAATTCAACTAGTAATAAAGGATTTACAACCAGTAGCAGATGTTAGTTGAAGGTGAAAATGGATGATGACAATCGAGATACTTTTAGAAAAGATTGAAAAATATGGATCAAAGGCAAAAGAAGAGGTTTCTAAAGCTTATAGTTTTGCGGAATCAGCTCATTCCGGGCAGACCCGTGATTCTGGAGAGGCTTATATTAATCATCCATTAGAGGTAGCTAATATCCTGGTAGAAATGGGATTAGATACCACTTCTATAGTTGCTGCCCTCTTACATGATGTAGTAGAGGATACTGATATTGGTTTAGAGGAGATCTCTGCCAGATTTGGTACGGAAGTGGCTTCTTTGGTTGATGGCTTAACAAAGTTGAGTAAGATTGTTTTCCAGAACAAACAGGAACAACAAGTGGAAAATTTGCGCAAGATGTTTCTGGCTATGGCAAAAGATATAAGGGTTATCCTTATTAAACTAGCCGATCGGATGCATAATATGCGTACACTCCGCTATTTGCCGGTGGAAAGGCAGAAAAAAATCGCCAGGGAGACTGTGGAAATTTATGCCCCTCTTGCTCACCGCTTGGGAATGTATAGATTAAAGTGGGAACTTGAAGATCTGGCTTTTCGTTTTTCAGAGCCAAAAAAATATTACGAACTGGTGCAGAAAGTAGCACAAAAAAGACAAGAACGTGAGGGCTATATTGCTGAGGTTATAGCGATATTAGAGAAACAATTAAAATCTTTGGGCCTTAAAACGGAAATTCAAGGAAGGCCTAAACATCTTTATAGTATTTACCAAAAGATGGTCACTCAAAATAAGGATTTTTCGGAAATTTACGATTTGATGGCAATCAGGTTTTTAGTTGATAATATTCAGGATTGTTATGAAGTTCTGGGGGTAGTTCACACTTTATGGAAGCCGATACCTGGAAGATTTAAGGATTATATTGCTGTACCAAAATCTAATATGTATCAATCATTACACACTACAGTAATGGGGCATGGTGGTATACCTCTAGAGATTCAGATCCGGACTTTTGAGATGCATCAGATTGCAGAGTTTGGTATTGCTGCACACTGGCGTTATAAAGAAGGAAAACCCGTAGAAGATATTGATTTCCTCCAGAAAATTGCCTGGCTTAGACATCTTTTGGAGTGGCAGGGAGAGTCCAGAGATGCCGATGAATTTTTAGAAAACCTTCGGGTTAATCTTTTTGAAGATGAAGTTTTTGTTTTTACTCCGAAAGGAGATGTGAAAAACCTGCCGGCGGGTGCTACCCCAGTTGATTTTGCCTATAGTGTGCATACACATATTGGTCACCAGTGCTTGGGAGCCAAGATAAACGGAAAACTGGTTACTTTAGATTACAAACTAAAAAATGGGGATATAGTTCAAATCCTCACTGGTAAACAGGAATTTGGTCCCAGCAGAGACTGGTTAAATTTTGTCGTGACTTCAAAAGCCAAAAGTCGGATTAGACAATGGTTACGAGAACAAAGTCGGGAAGAGTATATTCTTTTAGCTAAGGAACAGTTAGAGAAGGAACTTAAGAAAAACGGATATGACCCGTCAGTTTATTTAAAAACTGAGATCCTCAAAGATACTGCCGAACGCTTGGGATTGATAGAAAGTGATGATTTACTGATGGCGGTGGGCGAGGGAAGGGTTACCCCCGGAACTGTGGTAGCGAAGATTATTGGAGACAAGGACCAAGATAAAAAACAATCTCCAATTTTTTCTGGGGAAAAATCTACTCATCCACTAGGTGGGGTTAAGGTAAAAGGTCTTACTGATCTATTGGTAAGGTATTCCCGGTGTTGTAATCCAGTACCCGGGGATCAGATTATCGGGTATACAACCAGGGGTAAAGGAGTAGCTATTCACCGACTGGATTGTCCGAATCTACCTCAAGATACGGAGAGATTTATCAAAGTAGAATGGGATACGGAGGATGTAGGTGTTTATCCGATTACAATAAAGATTGAAGCTAATGATCGGATCAGCTTACTGGCAGATATTATGAATGTAATGGCTTTACAAAAATTGAATGTTACTGCTGCCAATATCAATACCCAAAAAGGCAGAGCTTTTTTGGATTTTACTTTGGAGGTAAGCCACCTGAATGATTTAAAGGATTTAATTAGGGAATTAAAAACTGTTAATGGAGTACAGAGGGTCTTCCGCGTAAACAGGTCCAGAAAAAAGTAGAAGGAGTTTTCTTGATGAGAGTTTTAATTCAGAGAGTAACCCGTGCCCAGGTAAGAGTGGAACAAGAGATTATAGGTGAAATAGGCCGGGGGCTCTTGGTTTTTCTTGGAATTGCAACTGGGGATATTGAAGAAGATATTTCTTACCTGGCTAATAAAACGGCAAATCTGCGAATCTTTGAAGATGATCAGGGTAAAATGAATCTTTCCCTACTGGATGTTGGAGGGAAAGTATTGGTGGTGTCGCAATTTACTTTATATGCAGATTGTCGAAAAGGAAGACGTCCCAGTTTTCAGGAAGCAGCACGACCGGAAGAAAGTGAAGATTTATATTTTAAATTTATTGAAGCGATGAAAGGTTATGGTTTAGAAGTTGCAACCGGAAGTTTTGGTGCTGATATGAAGGTAGAGCTGATTAATGATGGGCCGGTGACGATTATGATTGATAGTAATCAGAGAGCTAAGTAGTCTACTAAAGGAATAATATATATTAAGATAAGGGAAAGACGGTATTATCATAAAAACTTAGAAACAGAAAGATACTGATTATTATGAATGGGGTGATTTTATGAGAAGAATGAGGAGAAGGATTTTTTTGGTTTTGCTAACTGTTTTCTTGCTTGGGATTAGTAGTTTGGCCAATGCCGAATTTATTCCCCCGATTAAAGAGGCGGTTATCTACCCTGATGGCTTGGCTTTCTTAGTGCGGGAAGGTGAGACTACGTTACCAAATGGTGAATGCCTGATTGATCTGCTTCCACCAGCACTAAGTGGTAGCTTAAGTGCATTTTCGAATACTCCTGGGCTCTTAGTGGAGCAGGTAACCTCTTTCTGTGATCCGATAATCAAAGAAGAAATGGTTACCGATTTAGGGGAACTTTTTCAGAAGAATATTGGTAAACCCGTTCAACTTATGATTAATGGCGAAGTGATTAGTGGCAAAATAAAGGGCTACATAAATCCGGCTTTTTTAGTAATTACTGTTGTCAATCAAAATGGTGTAAGTACAGATGAAGTATATCCTATTGATATGATTACTTCTTATTTATTTATCAAACCTATTGAATTGAATAAAGAGCGAACAGAGTATACGGGTAAATTAAAGATTAAATTTAAAGGAACCGGTCCTCAAAGTTCTTATCCGGTAGGCATCAGTTACTTACAGTCCGGGATCTCATGGAGTCCGGAATATATTATTAATTTGTTTTCGGAAAATAGTGGGGAACTAGCCTTTTCTGCGGTAGTCCGAAATGATATTGATGATCTTAATGATGCTACACTTTATTTTGCTGAAAAGGGTGCACAATTCCCTCGTGAGATTTCGCCTTTGGCGATCTTCACTACTGAACAAGCTACTCCGGTCTTTCGAGGAGTCCTTACCGAAATGGGGGTAAAAAGAGAAGAGAATATGCAATATATAGATTCGGAGCTTGAGAATATTTCTTCACTAATTATGTATAAAAAATCCGGAATTAATCTCAAGAAAGGCGAAAGAGCGATATTACCGCTATTCCGCGGAGCAGTTCAGGTAGAACCTATTTACCGACTTGAGCTTTCACGCTCTATCTATTCCGAACAGGTAATAAAAGAGCCGGTTTGGAAGGGTTATAGAATCTATAATAGTTCTCCGGTCCCCTGGATTGAGGGACGGGTGATGATTACGATGGGGAATCGGCCGTTGAGTGTGAGAAATTTTCCTTATATTTTACCGGATAAGAGTGGAGAGATCCGGGTAATGACGGTCCAGGATATTAAAGCAGATGTTACAGAAACTGAGTTTGAAAGGGTTCAAAGTTCAATGGTTTTTCAAGGGAAGGAATATAGTTTTGTCCGCATCAGGGGCGAGATTGAACTTGAGAATACAAAAAATGAGGAAGTAAAGCTTAAAGTTACCCATCTGTTACCAGGTGAAGTGAGTTCGGTTGGAGAAGGAGGAACAAGTGTAAAAAAAGCTATATTACGCTCGGGACCAAATCCTTCTACGGAGATAACCTGGGAAATAACGATTTTACCGCAAAGTAGCAGAAAACTGAACTATACTTATCAGACTTATTTACCCGTGGGAAATGTTAAGTAGTCGCTCACGCCGGCTACCTTAACATCACGAAGTGATTTAAATCAAAGCCGGGTGAGTCGGCAAGCTCCAGAGGCGCTTTAATTGGTTGTTCATGCTGGTTTGAGTCGCTCACGCCGGCTTCCTAAATATCACAAAGTGCTTAAGATCAAAGGCGGGTAAGTCGACCAACTGTCCTGTAGGATTTAATCAAGACTAGATGAATCAACTAGGGCTATTTTCAAGTAGTCGCTCACGCTGTATACCGCCCGTGATGGAAATTAAAGCAAGGTGAGTAATTACTTCAAGAGCTATTTGCGATGTCGCGAAACACCGATGAATAAAGGGACCTTAAAGTACCAG
>DAIOHK010000057.1:0-11177 GCA_036744795.1 Bacillota bacterium
AAGGGGTAAATTTGTGTGATTCTAGGCGAAAAACAGTAACAGCGCAAATAACTCTAATTCTAGGGTATTATTGGAAACAAAAAAGGAAAAAAGGGAATATTCGTTTGGGGAGACAATCGGGAAGGGTTTCAACTTATATTTTAACAATATTCTTCCATTATTTTTCATTTCATTACTTTGTCAAATACCATCGGTATTATTAATAAATTGGCAGCCTGTAGTAGTAAAGCCTGAATGGGGGAAATTAGCAGTATTTTTCTTGCTTAATACTTTTTGTCAAGGCTTTTTAAGCGCTGGTATTATCTATCTGGTCTCACGGAAGTTTTTAAAAGAACGTGAACTTTCTTTTAATCAAAATATGGGTTCTATTCTGTCATTGATTATGCCACTAATTATGCTCTCAATTTTAGTTGGGATTTGACCAAAGGGGATAAAGGAAGGATCTTCTTATTATTGAAACACCAGAAAAGATACGCTTCTCCTATCAGATCGCTGAGGTTGGAACAAGGATTGCTGCATATGTAATCGACCAGATGATTCAGGCACTGATTATTCTGGCAATTATTTGGCTGGTTTTTGGTAGTGTATCTGCTGGTTTTGCAAAGAGTACTATTCATTTATCGGCAGCCTTCTTTTTCATTATCTTATTTTTATTGCGCTGGTTCTATTTTGTTTTTTTTGAAATCATTATGGAAGGTCAATCTCCGGGAAAAAGAATGATGAGAATCCGTGTGCTGCGGGATAATGGAGATTCCTTAGATTGGGAGACAATTATTTTTCGTAATTTTCTACGGGCAGTCGATGATTTTCCAATTGTACCTTTATTAGGTGGATTTGTGGCTTTGATTGATCCACAAAACCGGAGATTGGGAGATTTAGTGACTAATACAATTGTGGTTAAAGAGATTAATCATGATTTAATACTTCCTGATTTTCAAGTCTATTTTCATAAACTTAATCCGCGGCAAGAAAGAATAGAGGCAAAATACAAACTATCTGAGCATGAATTATATATAATCCGTCGCTTTTTGAATGAACGTTATAAACTGCCGGCGGAAAAAGAAGAGGAGATGGCAAAAGATTTAGCGGATCAAGTGCGTAAAAAAATGGGAATTGAGGAAGAACCTGAGGATGCCTTTTTATTTTTAGAAAGGGTTTATTATCAACATGAAACCTAAAACAAAAAGTGAAAGATTTGTGCTGGCAAAAAAGGAACAATGGGAAAAGTTACATCATATTGTGCTTCTTCTTAGTAAAAAGGGGTATACATCTTTATCGCCGGAGGATATTTTGGCGTTTCCCCTGATTTATCGGCTTACTTGTGCGGATCTAGCGGAAGCAAAAATGTTACAACTTTCATTTTTCACCGCTTTGTTTTGCTTTTTGGCCTTTCCGGAGAGAAAGTCCTACTGATGAGGATGTGCGGCGGGAGTTACTGAGAATTTCAAAAGGTAACCTTTTTAATTTTTCTTTTGATAAGATAAATTTTGATTTTAATTCTTTTTTTGCAGCAACAAGTATGTTGATGTGGATAGTATTTATCCTTGCATTGCTATTGGGCAGTATGTATTTTTTGCGTAGTGTTTCTCCATATTTAAGGAATGATTTAGTGTGGAGAGATTCAAAAAAGACTTTGTTTCCAAAGAAAGATCTGGTTCAGGGTAAAAGTATTCTTAATTATCAGCAGGCTTTGAATCAAGTGCGCTTTTTACAAGCGATGCAAGAGCGGATGGTAAATATTGATGGGATTGATTATCCATTAGGAGCGTTTTTTATCTGTTTTGCAACTCAAAATCCCATTGAGATGGAAGGGACATATCCTTTGCCGGAGGCACAGAAAGATCGGTTTTTATTTTTATATTGTTAATTGCGCTCTGGGATCTTTTAATAACTTTACCTAAGCTCAAATATGACTTATTGATCGAAAAGATCATCCCGTTTTCCATCGGGAGAATCAATCTAATTGTTCTAAAAATCACCAATTTAACCCATGAGCGGCAAAGGATTTTTTTAAAACTAGGGGTTCCTAACTGGATAGAAGATCATACAGAAACTAAAGCGGTAGAGTTAAAGGGTTTAGCTGAAGAGAGGATTAGGTTTTTACTCAGGCCAATGCGGAGGGGTAGTTTTACAATAAATTACGTATATCTGCGAGTAGCTTCTAAATATAATTTATTTTATATTAATTTAAAGAAGAAAATTGGTGTTACCGTAGAGGAGTTTAAAAAAGATTATGCCCTTCATTTCCAAGTTAAAACCAGAGTTTGTAGAGTCTAATTACTCCTTGCTTTTTGATTATTTGGGAAAGGCACAGAAGAAAAGGGCTTTAATCATTCTGATCACGGATCTGCTGGATGATATAAACTATGAGCTTTTTAGAAAACGTATTAGTTGGTTAGCACGGAAACACTTTTTCCTTCTTATTTTATTGCAGGATACTTTATTATCAAAGCATGCGAATCAAGAACTAAAGACAAGCGATGACTTATATGTTACAGCTGCAAGCCGTGAAATGTTATTAAACAGAAACAAAGCAATTTCGAAACTCAAACATTATAATATTAATGTTTTGGATCTTTTGCCTTACGAATTAACCGGGCCTTTGATCAATAAATATTTAGAAATTAAGACAAGAAACCGCCTATAAACAGAAGGAAGGCAGGTAACCGGAAAAAGTTCCTCTCTCAAGGAGTCATTACAGTCTAAATTGCTGCAAACTATTCGCCAAAACCATGATAAGTTAAGTGAAACAAGTGGCGGCTGCGCTTTATGGGAGAAACGTGAATGGGTCAAATCATTGCTACCAAAGGAGTAATACTAATATAATCTTTTGAAAAACTAATCATTTAAAAAAAGGGATAGACAACCTGTGTAATATGAAGGTTGCCTATCTTTTACTGAGGAAGTTGTCTTGCTCAAATTGATTCTATCGTTTTATTTGATATCTCCACTTGTTTCGTTTCTAACGGTGAAATTTGTTTAAATCTGACATCAACAGGGATTTGTGGAAAGTTTTCATCTTCAGAGTTTCCAACCCCTACGTAAAACCCGTAATATCCGCCGGTAAATGTCGTAAAATAAGAATTATCTACAACTGCCGCTTCATTCTCGTTAAAACAAACTGAGAAGATTACGTTGTTTTCTGTATTAACTTGCCGGGTGATTTTAATTTTGTTAATCTCATTTAAACCTTGATTAAGATATTCCGATTCCATCCAGGGTAGAGAAAAGAATTCCCCATCATTCTTAGCGGAAATCCGGTACCATCCACTGGTTGTAATAAGCAGGCGGTAATAATTTTCGGGGTTTTGAAAGCAAAAAAGTATGCCATAACCCATATTTTCGTTTCCAGAGACTTTTTTCACTTCAATCTCAACAGTATCCATGGGGTCTTCATAAGAATCATTGCTCCAAGTTAAAAATCCAAAACCCAAATTGGATTTATCATTAGTGAAAAACTGAATAAAGCCATTTTCGTCTTCAACCCATTCAATTGTTTTGGCGGGAAAGGTTTTTTCGTTTGCTTTACATCCTGAAGCAGAGAGAATAAACCCGGTTAGCATGACGACGAGTAAAACACGTATAATCTTCTTAGGCATATTTTTGACCTCCTTATTGTTATTGGTAGTTCATGTGATAGAAATTTATTGTTTCTGAAATACTATTACTTTACTATTTGCTTGATCTACAGCATAAAGTTCTCCATTGCTGCCGATGGCAACACCTTTAACACGCTTATCTATAAGGGCTAGTAACCGGCCGTTAGGATCAAATTTTTTGATGTTTTTAATATCACAAACAAAAACATTACCGTTTAAATCTAGGCAAATACCCTGCGGATACAGAAGTTTATCCGGTTCTAGTTGCTCCAAGAGCGAACCGCTCCATGTGGAAATCCATGCCTTGGTATTGGCATCAAACCTATGAACTCCATTCAAATCGGCAATATAAATGTAGTTATTATATTTAGCTATCCCTAGTGGATTGTAGAATTGACCGTTTTCACTACCATAAACCGGGGATGGTTTTCCAGATTCAGCGAAATGCCAACCGTTTCCTAAATAACGATCTCCCCCCCACCAACCAATAAAAGTTCCGTCCGGTGCCATTTTTTGCAAAATATGTTTTGAGCTAGCAACATAAAAGGTTCCATCTTCTTCTGCAGCCACATCATTGGAGGATACAAAATCAAAGGTACTGTCTTCAAATTTATTAAGGAGCGAATGATCTTCAATATTAAATTTGAATACTGTATTGATACAGGAAACATATAAGTAATCTCCGATAATATCGATGCCCGCGGATCCCCGAAGCATCCCGCCTATAACAGGTTGCTCCGGTGAATCAGCTTCATGCCAAGCAAAAGTATAAAGGACTTCTTCTTTATGATCTCCCCACCAGCCTAGGAATGATCCGTCAGACTCAAAATTCAAAACACGATCAGAGTCAACAATATAAACATTATTATTGTGATCAACAGTGATAGCGGAAGGCATATCAAATTGATCGGCGGTGCCCGCCCATTTCTGGTCAATAATTGGACCCGCCTCACCCCACTGATCAACTTGGACATATTTTTCAGGAAGTTCGCTCGTATTATTGCCAGGAATGTTTCCCTTATTACTCCCTGATTTACAACCAGAAATGACAAGAATGATCAATCCGAAAATAAGTAACAACCTTTTACTAAAAGAACATTGTCTTTTCAACATCAAGATCACCTCATTTTATATTTATTCCCAATTCTTTAGATGTTACTCTTCATAACAATAATCGGAAAAAATTAGAATATCTTGAATTAAATTAACTAAAAATAGAAAATATCCCTTAATAACTAATATCTATTTGTCGATACAAATAATGTCATAGTTATATTTTTACTTTTAACCTAAAAATTCTTCAACATGCTAAAAATAACTGTTCTATTTAAGATAAAAGAGTCAAAAAAGGGGGATACCAAAATGAAGCGGGGATTCTCAAGAATTTTCTTGACTATACTGGTTATTTTAAGTTTACTGCAAAACTCTTTACCTTTGCATGCAGTTCTTTATTATCCGAAAAGGGATAAAATTGTAAAGGAAACATATTCGCAAATAGTAACTCCTGAGTCAGAGATAACCATTAGCTTTGGACAGGTTAAATTGGAGATTCCAGCGGGGGCTGTTGATCAGCAAGTTGTTATCTCTGTAACAAAACTAGAGGATATAGATGAACTTAATCCGGGTTTAAATAATGCAACGGCTGGAGCTGTGGGGTATCGTTTTTTACCTGATGGCATGCAGTTTTTACAAAAGATCAAAGTGACGATCCCTTACGACCGCGAACGAGTAAAAAATGAAGCAGATTTAGCCGGGTTGTACTCATATTTCTTTAATAAAGAAAAGCAATACTGGGAGCGGCTTGAGAGAGTAAGTATCGATCGGGAAAACTCCTTAATTACTAGTCTGACAGATCATTTTACTGACATAATCAATGGGGTGCTGACGCTCCCGGAAAGTCCGACCCCTTTAAGTTTTAATCCGACTAGCATTAAAGAAATTAAAGCGGCGGATCCCGGAACTGGAATTAATCTACTCGATCCACCACAGGCTAACAACCAAGGAAACGTCGGATTAAACTATCCACTGGAAATCCCGCCGGGACGAAACGGTTTGCAACCACAGATTGCCCTCCAATATAACTCCGATGGAGATAATGGCTGGTTAGGGATGGGTTGGACTCTACCGAGCCAATCTATTGATCTTGACACACGCTGGGGCGTACCCAGGTATGATCGACAATTTGAAACAGAGACCTATCTGTTGGACGGGGTACAGCTAACACCAATGGCTCATCGGGAGTTGCAAGTAAGTCGGAGTTCGGAAAAAACCTTTTGTGCACGGGTGGAGGAGAGTTTCCGGAAGATTGTGCGGCATGGCGATAATCCGGCCAATTATTGGTGGGAGGTTACCGATAAAAAAGGAACCCACTATTTTTATGGGGGGACTCCCGAGACAGGTTTGTGCCCTGATTTTGTATTAACTACCGGGACCTCTGAAAGAAATATTTTTAAATGGGTATTAACCCAGATTCGTGATTCAAATGGAAATACCATTGATTATACCTATACTAAAGTCACGGATAGTGGTTCAGTGAATGGCACAGGCGCCGTTAATGGTGTACAAATATATTTAAAGAGCATTGCTTATACCGGGACAGTGGATACTACGGGTGCCTATTCGGTAAATTTCCTTCGTGACCGAGATTTACCCCAATGGCAGCGTCGGAAAGATATAATGATTGATGCCAGAAACGGGGCAAAAGTAGTTACTGCGGATTTACTAAAGAAGATTGAAGTAAAATATAACGATCAGATGGTACGGAGTTATGAGTTTACTTATCAGGAAGGTGTGTTTAATAAGACCTTACTAGCCGCCATTGCCCAATGCGGAGAGGATGGTCAAGAATTTAATAAACATGAATTTGAGTATTACGACGAAATCAGCGAGGACGGTTCCTATAAAGGCTTTAGCAACCCGGAAACTTGGAATATCGGTAGTGATAACATTAAAGTAAATTTGTTGACCCCCGAAAACGCCACAGCTTTGGGCAGTTCTCGTGGAACCAGTAAAGGCTGGCATTTATATACAGGAGTTGGCGGCGCCTCAAAAAGTGCTTCTGGTGGGTTTAAAGTCGGTGGTAGTGCTAGTGACAATGAAGTGATCGTCAGTTTAATGGATTTAGACGGGGACGGGATTCCGGATAAAATATTTAAACAAGGAGGTACCCTAAAATATCGTCCAGGCCGGATTGATGTGGACGGAAAGTTAGCCTTCGGCGGTGTGGCTGCTTTAAATATTTCCCATATTTCCAAAGACCACTCTTCTACTAATAGTTTTGGCGCAGAAACATATCTGGGTGGCAATGTTATGGCTAACACTAGCAATACATTTACCTATTCTAACATTTATTTTTCCGATGTTAATGGTGACGGATTACCGGATTTAATAGATAAAGGCACAGTTTATTTCAACCGAATTGTTAATGGAATACCAGATTTTATCAAAAATGATGATCGCGGAACTCCGGTTCCTATCGGCTCGGGAAGCGTTAATACCGAAGGGATGGTCAGTGATTTTACGGCGATCTATGATGAAATGGTTGATGCTTCACCATTAATGGATGCGATCCGGTGCTGGAAAGCACCATTTACCGGAAGTATCAGCATCAACGCTCCAGTGCGTTTAGTCCAAATTGATCGTGAAGAATACGAGACTGCCGATGGAGTCCGGGTGGCAATTCAACAAAATACCAGTGAAATTTGGGCGCAGAAGATCGATTCGGATGATTACGAGTGGTATAGTCCAAGCATCCAATCGTTAACAGTACAAAAAGGTGATCGGTTATATTTCCGGGTCAGCTCGGTTTTAGATGGGGCTTATGATCAAGTGGAATGGGATCCTGAGATTATATATTTAAATAGACCAGCGGATCTACAAGATGTAAACGGGCTGACACCTTACCGCTACCAAGCGGTAGAGGATTTCATTTATGCCGGGCGGGGCGGAGATCTGGAGGTACCAATTACCGGAACGGTAGTTGTAAAAGGGGATTTACATAAAGATAATGTAACTAGTGATGATCTCCGGTTGGCCATTTACAAAAATGGCGTTGCTATTATCAATAGAACCCTGGAGTGGGATACAGTTGGTGAGATTATTCTAAATGATCTACTTGAAGTTAAAGCTACAGATAAATTACGATTAAAAATTGAGACCGACTCTCCGATAGATTTAAAACAGATTTACTGGCAGCCGGAGCTTTACTACACTGCGGCAGAAGATCCTAATCTAAAAGTGACGAACGATGATGGAGAGCCGATCATTCGGATACCCGTATACTATGATTCTGATTTATATTCCTATACCAATCTGAACAGCGCCCCGGCTTATTGGGAAGTTCCTCAAGACGGTACTATTAAGGTAGAGCCTCAGGTTAATATGGGAGACTCAGAGAACAGTGGCGATCTATATTTCACTGTAAAAAAACAACATGAATTAATAGCTAAAGAATGCTTTGTTGTGACAAATGGATCGGTCGATGGCTCCGTTTCGGGGGAAATTGCTGTTAAAGAGGGAGACCGTTTCTATTTTGACTTCAGTGCTAGAAATCCTGATTTGGTCGGAAAGGTATCGGTCAGTACCTCAATTACTTATCTCGACCCAAAACCGAAGGAGGAAGAACCGCAATATATTTCTGTCCCGGTTACCTTTAATTGTACAGAGAAACCTCATCCCAACTCTTTACCACAAACTTGGCGTGGGTGGGGATATTTGGCCTACAATGGGAATCGCGAGCGTTATAAGCAACCCATTAACGAAAATGAACTAATAATTGATAATAATTATGGAAAAGAATCCACACCCAAAGTATTTCTACTCTTTCCGGAACAAGATCCCGACAAAAAGTGTTGGGCTAGTGATGATGATGGTTGTTGGGTAGCCGGAGGAACGATGAGTAGTTCCCGTAAAGGGAGTGATTATCTTCCTCTTCCAGGAACTGAAGAGCACGGAACTGTTAGAGGAATTACCCGTTTAAGCCGTGCCACCCAAACAACCGGTAGTGTTGGAGCATTCTATACTTCGCTTTCAACAGCCAGCGGAAAAAGTTATGGCGAATTAGATTTTCTAGATATGAATGGCGACCGATTTCCGGATATCGTCGGAGGGAATGGTAAGGTCCAATTTACAACCCCTGATGGGGGATTAGAAGGTAATTCAAAACTGGTTCCGTTTTTAAATAGCCGGTTTCGGCAAAGTGAAAATTATTCGCTAGTCGGTGGTATCGGTGGTAATCCCCCACTGATGGTACCTAATGCCCAAGGGAATGTGGGAGGAAGTATTACAGGTAAATCCACTCAATTAATGAGTCCGATAGGAGTTACCTTTAACTTTAAAGATGATGAGCATTCCAAGAGTGAGCGGGAATTGATTGATATTAACGGCGATGGTTTGCCGGATCAGGTTTGGCTGGAAGGTTCAACAATTATGGTCTCCTTAAATCTAGGATATAGTTTTGCTGCGGCCGAATCCTGGGGGAGCGGCGAGATTAACCAGACTAAAAATCAAAACCAGCCGGTCTCGTTTAACCTCGGATTCAACTCTGGTAACTACGGATTTGCCGGGGGTGCTTCCTATAGCACTAGCCGTTCTTTAGAAAAGGTCAGTCTGCAGGATATGAACGGCGACGGCTTGGTCGATGTGGTTTATAAAGAGGGAGCAGTAATGGAGGTGGCTTTCAATACCGGCAGTCGCTTTACTTCGCGTGCAGAATGGCGTGGTGCTTTGGAAAAACCGTTGTCAGAGACCGCCAATAAGCAATTTGGGGGCGGAGCCTACTATACATGTTCATTCTGGATTCCCTTTACCACGTTGTTTGTAATCATTAACCCGGGAGTAGATGGCAACATTTCTCTTGGCCGGCGGGAAGCAGCAATTATTGATATCAATGGTGATGGTTATCCGGATCATGTGGAATCAAATAATGATGGTCATCTGCGGGTTGCGATCAATCAAACCGGTCGTACGCATAAACTAAAAAAAGTTATCCGTCCCTTGGGAGCTAGTTTTGAACTTAGATATAAACGGGATGGGAATACTTATGATATGCCGCAGAGCAAGTGGGTGATGAGTGAAGTTATAATCAATGATGGTCATCCGGGCGATGGGGTTGACTCACAGGTAATGGCCTTTTCTTATGAAGGCGGAAAGTATGATCGGCTTGAACGGGATTTTTACGGCTATCAAACGGTGACTACGGAAATTCTAAATCCATCCGACTTGAGGATTTATAAGAAGCTCACCCGGAATTATCGTAATGATTCCTATTACGCGAAAGGCCTGGTTGAGAGTGAAGAGGTGAGTGATGGAGATGGACGGCTGTTTACCAAGACTGTAAACCATTACCGGTTGCTTGATCTTGATCGGAATACGGATTTAATAAACTATTACCCCTATAATACCTCAGCAAGAGTATTTCCCCAACTAGAGCGGACGGAGAGATATTTTTACGAAGGCGGATACGGTCCAGCGATTTATACCTATAATAGCTATGAATATGACCAATATGGTAATATTACCTGGTTTTTTGATGCTGGGAACCCCGGCGCCGATGATGATCTGGAAGCAGTAATCACTTATTGCTCCGACTTGTCTAAGTATATCATGGAGAAACCAAAAACCATCGAAGTTTATGGTAACCGGCAGTTACTAAGAAAACGGGAGGGCAGTTATGATCCCAATGGTAACCTGACCTCTCTGCGCCAAGCGATTGATGGCTATACTAAGACCCAAGTAACGAATTTAGAGTATTATCAGAATGGTAATCTGAAAAAGGTAACAGGTCCGGCTAATCATCAAGGTCAATGTTACTCCGTAGAGCTTGAGTATGATCCAATGATCCAAACCTACATCACTAAAATCACGGATAGCTTTGGTTATATTTCAACAGCTACTTACAATTATAAATACGGTGTCGAGTCTGTTGCCACCGATTTAAACGGCAATGCCATGACCAAGGAGTACGATAACTTCGGCCGGTTGCAAAAGGTTTTCTCTCCATATGATACAACCATTCCTGCGGTGGAGTTTGCCTATTACCATCTGGAGACTCCGGCCCGGGCGGTAACCAAAAATAAAATCTTCTTTGAGCCGGATAATAAAGAAACTCTTGATACAGTGATCTTTATTGATGGCCTAAAACGGGTGATTCAGACGAAAAAAGAGGGGGAAGTCCTGCTTCCGGGTGATAGAAGTTCTAGCTATGGCATGAATGTCACCGGTCAGGTTCTCTTTGACCTGATGGGTCGGGTTGAAAAGCAGGGACAACCTGTCTTCCAGCAGGGCTATGATCCAACCTTCTATGCGGAGATCCCCTTAAAAAGTCCGACGGAAAACACCTATGATATCCTGGATCGAACGGTAAGGACCCTTCTGCCCGATGGCAGCGAGATAAAAACTGAATTTAGTATTGAAAATGATTTATTTAAAACCAGAGTCACCGACCCAGAAAGTAAGGTGCGCTACAGCTACCAGGATGTCAAAGGAAATACCGTAAGAACCGAGCAGTTTAATAAGAATCAAAAGATCGTCACCAGGTATGAGTATAATCCATTGGATGAGATCGTCAAAGTTATTGAT
>DAIOHK010000058.1:0-10921 GCA_036744795.1 Bacillota bacterium
CTCACCCGGTTTTTGATTTAAAATCACTTTGTGATTACAGAGGTAACCAGCATGAGCGACTACTTAGTTTTAATAAAACGAGTTTACCCCCTCCCCTCAAGGTTTATTGACATTAAACTCCCTACTATGCTATTATAACTAATAACCTAGTATTTTGCTAGGAATTTATAAAGGCAGGTGATATATGCGATGAATGGGATCGCTAAAAGTATAACTGATTTAATTGGAAATACCCCTTTGCTGGAGTTTTCAAACTACAATAATATTCTTGGACTTAAAGCTCGCTTAATCGGAAAACTCGAGTATTTTAATCCTGCAGGAAGTGTTAAAGATCGAGTTGGTTATGCCATGATCAAAGCTGCTGAAGATGAAGGTCTTATAAACAAAGATACTGTAATAATTGAACCGACTAGTGGAAATACAGGGATTGGGCTCGCCATTACCGCTGCTGCTCGGGGTTACAAACTGGTACTAACCATGCCAGAGACTATGAGTATGGAAAGAAAGACTTTACTTACAGCCCTTGGAGCCGAACTAGTACTTACTCCCGGCTCTGAAGGAATGGAAGGAGCAATCCGGAAGGCCGAAGAATTAGCAACCCTGACCCCTAATTCCTTTATTCCACAACAATTTACAAACCCTGCCAATTCGGAAATCCATCGGAAAACTACTGCCGAAGAAATCTGGCGCGATACCGAAGGTGATATTGATATCTTTGTCGCCGGAGTTGGATCCGGAGGTACTATTACCGGTGTTGGTGAAGTTTTAAAGAAAAAAAAGCCCTCAGTTAAAATAATTGCTGTTGAACCTTTTGATTCCCCCGTCTTATCCGGGGGCAAACCCGGTCCCCATAAACTTCAGGGTATTGGTGCTGGTTTTATTCCTGAAATTTTAAATCAAACGATTATTGATGAAGTTTTCAAAGTTAAAACTGAAGGTGCTTACCAAACTGTTCATAGGCTAGCAGAAACTGAAGGAATTTTAGTTGGTATTTCCGCGGGAGCGGCAGTCTTTGCCGCTACAGAGATCGCAAAGCGTCCAGAAAATACTGGCCGCACAATAATTGCCCTACTGCCAGACGGAGGAGAGCGTTACCTTTCAACACCTCTTTTTCAGAGTGAATAAGAGATAAACTTATCTCGTGACTCGAAGCTCGTCGCTTGAGCAAGTTGAGCCTCCGATATATTTCCTGCTATTTTGATGAGATTTTACTTTTGATCACCTGGTGCATAATAAAGAGGCTGTTCCATTAACCTTTGGAACAGCCTCTTTATTATGCTATTTAATTAAATAATCTCTCAGATAACTTTTCTTAAAAACAACCCCGGCCTTTCCGTTGACCATTATTTCCACCACGCCCCATTTTCCCCCGATAATTTTCTCGTTCTGAATTGAGCTGTTCGATTTGTTCTTTTGTTAATATACTCTGACAACTCTGGCGATTAGCATTTCTAAATTCATACATTTCCTTTCGGAGTTCATTAACACGATCAATTTTTTTCTGCATTGCCTTCTGATCGGGGTTCTTCTCCAAAGCCATTTCTCTTAATTCAAGTTGGAGTTTCTGTAATTCTTCCCTTCGATCCTGTTGCTGAGTATAATTTTTTTCCTGTAGCTTCTTCAGCTGTTCCCGCTGCTGATCGGTAAGCTCTAAACGGTTTATTGGTGTTTGAAGATCATCTACGGTTAACATCCGCGGTCCACTTGCCCTACCCCCGAAAGGGCCAAACCCCTCGGCTACAGTCATGAATCCCATTACCATAATAATAAGAAAAGTTGCAAACATGATAAATCGTTTCTTCATTCTTTTATCTCCTTCCGGGGTCTCCCCCCTACATTTGTCCTTATTATAACTACAGGTTTTGAAGAAGATATGAAGAGAATAAGAAGATACCATGGAGTTACTATCTGTTAAGTTCTGTAGTATTATTCTCCTTATGATCTTTAATTACTTTTGAAATCTCCTGAAAATCACTGACCGGCATATCTCCTGGAATCGTGTTTTTGATTGCCGCCATTGCATTACCATACTCCAAAGCAATCTCTACAGAATTATACTTAATTAAACCAAAGATTACCCCTGCTAGGTAAGCATCACCACTGCCGATTCTATCTACAACTTCAATCTGTTCATAAGGTTTTTCTTGGTAAAATTGATCTTCCTCCTGGCAATAAATCATAGAATTCCAATTATGTTTGGTCGGACTTAAAACCGTACGTTGGGTTGCAGCTACCAGTTTACAACCATATTCCTCAGAATAGCTCTTTAAAATCTCCGATAATGTTCCGCGTTTCTGAAACATTCTACGGGATGTTTCTTCTGAGACGAATAAAAGGTCAATATAAGGAAGGATCTTCTTAATCTCTGTACGAGCTTCTTCCTCACTCCAAAGTGAAGCCCGGTAATTCACATCAAAAGAGATCAGCGCACCCGCTTGCTTAAACCTCTTAATCATCTCGACAGTAACCTGCCTAACCCCTTCTCCCAGTGCCATTGTAATCCCGCTAACATGAAAAACCTTAGTTTTACTATAAACCTCTGATGGAACTTCTTCCAGCTTAAGGGTTGTAAAGGAAGAATCAGCCCGGTCATAAACGACTGTAGGTTTACGGGGAGTCGCACCGCTTTCATAATAGTAAATCCCTAGCCTAGCCTTTTTACTCTGATCATAAACAATATAATCATCACTAACCCCTGTAAATCTAATTCTATTCTTAATATATTTACCAATTTCATTAGCTGGTATTTTGGTAATCACTCCAGTACGCAGGCCAAGAAGCGAAACCCCGGAAACTACGTTTAATTCCGAACCTCCGGCTCGTTTCTCAAAGACTTCTCCAGCCAGAATTCTTTCTTTATGAGGTGGAGAAAGACGAAGTAACACCTCGCCTAGGCTAAGAACGGAAAATTCTTTATCATTAAATCGATCATCAAACAATTTACTTCCCCCAGTTTCTTTTTTTTATGATAAACGACGCTCAATTCGAATCGGAGAATCCGTCTCTAATTCAAAAAAAGCATTAATACGTGATCCTGATGAAAACTGGATTGTAATCTTTTTCGTCGAAACATCCACAACCACAGCCTTCTCTCCAGTACTTAACATCACGATACTACCCACAGGATAAATCGCAGCTGCTCCGGTCATTGCTTCTACTATATCAGGATCATATTTTTCCGGGCTCTTTTTCCTAAGTTCCTCAATCGCTTCATGGCTCCAAAGGGCTTTTTTGTAAACCCGCTGGGAAGTCATGGCATCATAGGAATCTGCTACTGCTACAATCTTACCATAAAGGTGAATATTTTCTCCGGTAAGCCCTTTTGGATAACCACTTCCATCCTCCCGCTCATGATGTTGATAAGCAGCATGAGCTGAAATCACACTCAACTGTCGCATACCTCTTAACAAATTAAACCCAAATTTACTATGTTCTTTAACTTTATCCATTTCTTTTTCTGAAAGCCGGCCTGGTTTAGTAAGGATCTCAGGATCAATACAAACCATTCCTAAATCATGGAGTAGCGCTCCTATTGCTAACTCTTTCAGCTTATCTCTGGCTAAGCCCAGGTTTCTTCCGATAATTGTGGAAATAATACAGACATTAACCGAATGATGGTAACAATAATTATTATGGTTCTTTAAATCCATGATATTAAAGAGTACAGTTGGATTAGCCAAAATCTCATCCAAAATGTATTCAATTACTTTATTTACCTGATCTAGATCCAAATGTTGGCTTTTGCTAGCCCTAACAAAGGAATCTTTAACACTCTGAATTGCCTCCCCGGTTGTCTGATCGCTAAGCGGTGCAGTAAAATCCACCTGCTTCTCACCGGGTAGATAAACATATAAATAATCATAATCCATTTGATTTAAACGTTCAATATATGTTTTTGATAGTTTTACTCCATTAGATAAGAGTATCCGTCCATCATCCCCAAATACTGGTCTAGCCAGAACCATATCTTCTGTAATCTCATCCAAAGGTAAATATCTCATTTTTCATGTACACCAACTTTACATCATAAAATTAAAAAATATTAAACTAAATTATTTAATCGAGGTTTTATATTATATATTAGAAAGGGGGTTCAATCTCAATCGAATTGGTAAATTCCTTCCTTAATAATCTCTGAAACCGTAGGATGGGGAAAAATCGTTTTTGCAATCTCATCAATCTTCATTTCCTTTTCAATCATAAGCCCAGCCCCATAAATAATTTCCGAGGCATATTTTGAGATTAATTGAATTCCAATCAATTTCCGACTCTGTTTATCTACAATAAGCTTGCAGATTCCATCTCCACCTTCGTGTTCCGCTAAATACCTTCCACTATAACGCATTGATATTTTAACCGACTCGTAGTCAATTCCTTTCTTTTCCACGGATGCCTGGGTTTCCCCAACAGAAGCAACTTCCGGGTCGGTATAAATCACTGAAGGTATAATATTATAATTTACTCCCTCATTACCACCTAAAATATTATTAATACAGACTTCTGCCTCTTTGTAAGCAGTATGAGCTAACATCGAACGGCCGTTTACATCGCCAGCAGCATAGACACCAGGTATATTGGTGCGACAGAACTCATCAACCTTGATCCGGCCTTTTTCGCTTACAACACCGATTTTATCAATTCCCAACCCAGAAAGGAATGGTCTCCGTCCAACACTTAATAGTATTGTATCTGCCATAATTGAACCAGTAAGATCACCAGTTTTAAATTCAACTTCCCCCTTATTAATTGCAGTTACTTGCGTATTTAATCTAAACTCCACCCCCTTTTTTTTGTAATTTTTAAGCAAGATCTCACTAATCTCTCGATCAATCTCTCCCCCAATATGATCCAACATCTCAATAATAGTAACCTTACTTCCAGCCGCATTAAAATAAGCGGCCATCTCTAATCCGATTACTCCTCCTCCAATAATAACTAATGATGATGGAACCTTCTCTAAATCAAAAATCTCCCTACTGGTTAAAAGAGCTCCTTCTTCCCGTGCCTCTGTAATTCCAGGTATGGGAGGAAATAACGGTACTGACCCGGTTGCAATTAATAAGTATTTACCAGTATATAACTCTTCACCAGCTTTAATTTCAAAACCAGACTGGTTTTGCCCTATTATTTCGCCGGTAGCTTCCAGAATTGTCACCCTATTCTTCTTTAATTTATTCCTAATTCCGGCTGTCAAAATTTTAACAACCTTGTTCTTTCTCGCAAGCACCTTTTGATGATCAAAACTAACATTTTCGGCTTTAACACCATATTCGGCACCATTCAAAGCATGATCAAGTACTTTTGCTGAATAAAGTAAGGTTTTGGATGGGATACACCCTTCATTTAAACAAACCCCACCCAGAAAGCGTTTTTCCACCAAAAGAGTATTTAACCCTGATTTTCCCGCCAATGCAGCCACATGGTATCCGGCTGGGCCGCCACCAATCACTATTAAGTCATACTGCAAACCATCGTCCTCCCTTGATTGGCTATTTGCATTGCCCTATATTCTATTAGTTTTGTTACAAGTAATACAATATATACTCTGTCGAACCAATTTAAGGTAACAACACAATTAGCTTTGATGGGAATAGTTTTAACAAAAACAACCTGTTTTATATCTAAGATTTATATTTCCTGCACTACTTGAGCCGCCTTATAAGAGCTTCTAACCAGAGGGCCAGCCGCTACATAGTGAAAACCTAGATCCTCCCCGATCTTTTTATACTCCGCAAAAATATCTGGTGATAAATACTCCACTACTGGGTGATGCTTTGCCGAAGGAGCTAAATATTGACCAATCGTAAGCAAGTCACATCCAACTTTTCGCAAATCCTTAAGTACATCTATGATCTCCGCCCTCTTCTCCCCAAGTCCCAGCATGATTCCTGATTTAGTTGGAATCTCCTGATCTATTCTTTTTACTGTAGCCAAGAGTTCCAGAGATCTTTGGTAATTAGCCTCTGGTCTAACTACAGAATAAAGACGGGGAACGGTCTCTACATTATGATTAATAATATCTGGTTTAGCCTTCACCACAGTACGAAGGGCTTCATAATTTCCTTTAAAATCAGGGATTAAGACTTCTACAGTCGCTTCACAGTTTAAGTTTCTAATCTCTCTAACTACAGCGGCAAAGTGATCTGCTCCTCCATCAGGCAGATCATCTCTGGTAACTGAAGTCACAACAACATGTTTTAATCCCAGTTCTACAGCTGCTCGAGCCACCCGTTGCGGTTCATCCGTTTCCGGTGGCAATGGTTGCCCGGTCTGTACATTACAGAATGTACAGTGACGGGTACAATATTTACCAAGAATCATAAAAGTTGCAGTTTTCCTACTAAAACACTCCATTAAATTAGGGCATCGAGCCTCTTCACAAACTGTATGAAGTGTTAGTCTTTTCAATAAGCCCTCAACTTCGTTTTTCTCCTTACCAGCCAGGATCTTAACTTTTAACCATTCCGGTTTACGTAAAGCCATTGGATCACTCCAGTACAAAACTTAAATGTAGTAATAAATTATGCAATTCCCTAATTTAGTACCATAAAATATTCTACATTAGTATATCGGCAAATACTCCAAGTTTTTTATGCAATTTGTCGAAAAAAAACCGATTCGCAAGCTAATGTTTAGAATCGGTTGCCCTCAGTTTCTAAATTTTATATACCTCACTCCCGCTAAGCAGGCGAATCCCGGAAGTATTTAATAACTGAATAGCCCGGTCAATCTCCTCGACTCGAAAAACAACCACCGCATTCTCCTTTGTCTTTCCGACAAAAGCATACATATACTCAATATTAATCCCTTTTTCTTCAAAAATATTAAGAACCTTTGCTAAGCCTCCGGGTTGATCCGGAGTTTCCACCACAATTACTTCTGTTTCACTTACTGTAAAATGTTCGTTTTTTAAAACCTCTACGGCTTTTAATGGATCATTGACAATCAATCTCAAAATTCCGAAATCAGTGGTATCTGCAACAGAAAGTGCTCTAATATTTATCTTCTTCTCTCCCAGCGCCCTAATAACACCGGCCAAGCGTCCAGATTTATTCTCTAAAAAGACCGAAATCTGCTTTACTTTCAATCATTTCCCCTCCCTATAATCATCCTCAATTATATTTTACTATATTTTGAGTTTACCGGCAATTATTGGGGTTGTAATTTGGGTGTAGTTTATCTATACAATTAAGCCCTGTAAACTTCCCTGTTATCAACTACCCGTCTAGCCTTACCTTCACTACGGGGAATTGTTTTCGGCTCTACCAATTTAACCCGGACCCCAATTCCTAAAGTAGTTTCGATCTCTTTTTTTATCCTAGCCCCCAAGCCCTCAAGTTTTCTTACTTCGCTGGCAAAAAGTTTCTCTGAGACCTCTACCCAAATTTCAAGATCATCCAGATTACCTTTACGATCAACTACTAATTGATAGTGGGGCTCAGCATCCCCATTCGCCAATAAGACACTCTCAATTTGAGACGGAAAAACATTAACTCCTCTTATGATTAACATATCATCAGTCCTGCCTAAAATCCGGTTCATCCGGATCGTAGTTCTCCCACAATCGCAGGCTTCAGGATATAGCAAGCTTACATCTTTAGTACGGTAACGGATTACCGGAAAAGCCTCTTTCGTAAGAGTTGTAAAGACCAATTCTCCCTCTTCCCCATAAGGTAGGGGCTCTCCTGCCTCGTGGTCAATTACTTCTACCAAAAAATGATCTTCCGAAATATGCAAGCCATTTTGTTCTTGACACTCAATTGCCACCCCTGGGCCGATAATCTCTGATAGACCATAGATATCGTAAGCCTTAACTCCTAATTTTTCCTGAATCTCCCGTCGCATATTCTCAGACCAGGGTTCAGCACCAAAGATTCCAACCTTTAAAGGAAGTTTACGGAGGTCTACTCCTTCTTCGGCAGCAACTTCAGCCATATACAGAGCATACGATGGCGTACAAGCTAGCATCGTTATACCAAAATCTTTTATCACCTGAATCTGCCGTTTAGTATTCCCCCCCGAGGTAGGAACCACCGTAGCACCAACCATTTCCGCCCCATAATGTACTCCTAAACCACCGGTAAATAAACCATAGCCATAGGCAATCTGAATCCGATCGTGGATACCTCCACCAGCACTACTGATACTCCTAGCCATAATCTCGGCCCAGGTCTTTATATCATTCCTTGTATAGCCAACCACCGTCATTTTTCCGGTTGTCCCTGATGATGCATGAATCCGGACGATCTCATCCATCTCGGCCGCAAACAAGCCAAATGGATAATTCTCCCGTAGGTCATCTTTCGTGGTAAAAGGGAGATACTTTACATCTTCCAATGAACGAATATCTTCCGGTGTTACCCCCATTTTTTCCATCTTTCTCCGGTAAAATGCTACATGTTCATAAACTCTACCCAAAGTAGCCTTTAATCTTTTTAGTTGTAACTCTTCCAGACGCTTCCTGGACATACTCTCATATTCCCGACTCCACATCACTGCCCAACACTCCTTTATTAATAAATAAAAAAGCCTTTCATCTCTACACTGCGAGACGAAAGGCTAAACTTCCGCGGTACCACATCGCTTACCAACCGGGTCACTTCACCACGGGGATCTCTATTTATCCCGATGGCTGTCCTCTGATAACGGCGGGACAATCCCGGCTTAACCTACCACCCAACATCTGGGCTTCAGTCTGCAACTCCGAGGAGAACTTCGCGCTAGCCTCTAGGACCTCCCTTTCACCGCCGGAGGTTCGCTAAACCCTTTTTCCAGGCTACTCTTCCTCTTCATGGTTTTTTCAAAATAATTTATTGCATTATACCACAGCATCAAATAATCGGCAAGAGGTTAAAAGAATATTATTGTCGGACTATAATAATGTTATGTTAAAAGGTATTGGAAAAATGTCACCCTTCTTTATAATAAGAATATATTTCCTCCCCTAATATTTTCCCCGATTTTAGATCCCTAAGATCTCCCTAACCGTCCCCTCCATCTCCTCAGGATTAACTACCCTTTGATGCAGAACGGGCTTGTCTTCAAGGCCCATAAGTCCCTGTGGAATCTTTACGCCTGTAAAAGCGGATAATCTTTTAAGTAGAGAAAACTCATCCTGATCAAGAGTGGATTGTTCCCCTAACACAGCTCGGGCTACCCCGGTATTAAACTTAAAGGGGCTAGCTGTAGAAGCAATCACAGTTGGCCGTCTGTCCCCTGTTTCTTTCAGATAATCTTTATATACTTTATAGCCAACTGCAGTATGAGGATCAATTAAATAATTAAACTCCTCAAAGACTTCTTTAATCGCCCCAGTAGTTTCCTTTTCTGTAACAAAATCTGCCCAGAAGCCCTCATTTAAGACTATGAGCTGCTCATTGGTTAATTTATAGATACCTTCCACCCGTAATTTTTCCATATAATCTGATACTGCCCGGGGATTATGCCCTGTCAAATCGTAAAGAAGGCGCTCTAAATTGCTGGAGACCAGAATATCCATTGAAGGCGAGATCGTCTGATAGAAACTGCGTTTCCGGTCATACACTCCGGTTCTGATAAATTCGGTAAGCACATTGTTACTATTGGAGGCACAAATTAATTTATTTACAGGTAGCCCCATTTTTTTACTATAATATGCCGCCAGAATATTTCCGAAATTCCCGGTAGGCACAACTATATTAAAGCTTTCCTGCGGTTTCAATTTTCCTTGCTTAATCAGTCCGCTCCAAGCTCTAAAATAATAAACTACCTGCGGGATAAGACGTCCCCAATTAATCGAATTGGCAGAGGAGAAACTTTTTCCAGCCTGTTCCATTTCATTTTGCAGATGACGATTGGCAAAAATAGTTTTTACTCCAGTCTGGGCCTGATCAAAATTGCCCCTCACCCCGATGACAAAGGTATTCTCTCCTTCTTGAGTCACCATCTGCTTTTTCTGGATTTCACTTACCCCATCTTCCGGATAAAAAACAATTACCTTCGTACCAGGAACATTTTTAAATCCCTCCAAAGCGGCTTTACCGGTATCTCCGGAAGTAGCAACCAGTAAGACAACCTCTTTTTCAAGACCATTTTTCCGGGCAGCACTGGTTAATAGATAGGAAAGTAATTGTAAAGCCAAATCTTTAAAAGCGCAGGTTGGTCCGTGCCATAACTCCAGAAAAGCCAGGTTATCCCGGACTAAAGTTAAAGGAGTTACCTCTGGGGTATCAAATTTTTCCCCATATGCTTGGGCAAGCATCTTCTCTAATTCACCAGGTGAATAATCTGTCAAATAGAATCCCAAGATTGTCTCTGCTGTTAACTGGTAGCCGTTCTCCAATAATCCAGTTAATTCCTCCGGAGTTAAAACCGGAATAGACTCCGGAAGAAAGAGCCCGCCATCAGGTGCCAATCCAGTTAGAATTGCCTGGGTAGAATTAATAGGATTACTATTTCCTCGTGTACTTATATATTTCATTTGCTCCCCTCAATTCAAAGCTTTTAATCATAATAAACTTAACTAGAAAAAAAGCCCGAAAGAATCTTATTCTTGGGCTTATTTCTTTTTATATTCTTATAAGGTTTTGTACTACCGTTAGTCCCCTTTTACCCGAGATACCGATGATTTTGCCATCTTTACCTCAACTTTATCCGCAATACGCAGTCGAATTTCATCATCACTAATCTCCGCAATTTCCCCATGAATTCCACCAACCGTAATAACCTTATCCCCTTTTTTCAAAGCATTAATCATTTCATTCCGTTTTTTCTGTTGTTTCCGTTGCGGAACAATCAATATCACCCAGAAAACCCCAATCATCAGAATCATTGGGAGAAAGGAAGCAATCGGGCTGACTGCCGGTGTTTCGGCTTGAGCTGCTGCCAATGTGGTAAAGTAAATCATAAAAACATCCTCCTCTGACTTTCAAAATTCGAATTT
>DAIOHK010000059.1:0-10811 GCA_036744795.1 Bacillota bacterium
TCGTTTGCACATAGGTAAAGCCATTAATCCTTGAAATAATTTGTGCAGCATCCTTACCCAGACCATTTAATATGACTTTTAAAGGCTCTTTTCTTACCTTATTTGCAGACCTTGCAATACCTATAGCCCCTTCAGCAGCTGCAAATGACTCATGACCTGCAAGGAAGGCAAAGCATTTGGTTTCTTCTCTCAGAAGCATAGCTGCAAGATTCCCATGACCCAGCCCAACCTTTCTGTTATCCGCTACTGAGCCAGGAATACAGAAAGCCTGTAGTCCTTCACCAACAGCTTCTGCTGCTTCAGCTGCCTTAACGCATCCTTTTTTCAAAGCAATCGCAGCTCCGGTAACATACGCCCAGCAGGCATTTTCAAAACATATTGGTTGGACTGACCTTACGATATTATAAACATCTATCCCTTTATCATCACATATTTTCTTTGCCTCTTCCAGAGAGCTGATACCGTATTTATTCAATACAGCATTTACCTGATTTATTCTTCTTTCATAACTTTCAAATAATGCCATACTTATATTCCCCCCTCTCATTATTCATGACGTGGATCAATAACCTTAACAGCTTCATCAAACCTGCCATATTTTCCGGTAGCCTTTTTAACTGCTTCATTTGCATCAGTACCCTTTTTTATAAAATCCATCATTTTGCCAAGGTGGACAAACTCATAACCAATAATTTCATTGTTCTCATCCAGTGCAACATTTGTAACATACCCTTCCGCCATTTCAAGGTACCTTGGCCCTTTAGCAAGTGTACCGTACATAGTTCCGACCTGGCTTCTTAACCCCTTACCTAGATCCTCAAGCCCAGCTCCTATAGGCAAGCCTCCCTCGGAAAAAGCAGTCTGGCTTCTTCCATAAACAATCTGGAGAAACAGTTCTCTCATTGCTGTATTGATTGCATCACACACCAGATCGGTGTTCAATGCTTCAAGAATTGTCTTCCCTGCTAGAATTTCGGCGGCCATTGCTGCAGAATGCGTCATGCCAGAACAGCCTAGCGTTTCAATCAGTGCTTCCTGTATAATACCATCCTTTACATTCAATGTAAGCTTGCAGGCTCCTTGTTGAGGTGCACACCAGCCTACCCCATGGGTTAATCCCGAAATATCCTTGATTTCTTTAGCCTGTACCCATTTACCTTCCTCTGGTATTGGTGCCGAACCATGGTTTGGTCCTTTAGCAACACACATCATTTTCTGAACCTCTGAAGAGTAATCCATATAACGACCCCTTTCTTATATGATTCAAATTAATTTTAACCCTGCATAAAAACAAAAAACTCCTTCCTTAAGATTGTACTTAAAGTAGGAGCCATCAGCACGCAGCAGTTAAGGTGAGCCCCATCACCAATATAAGTTTATCATGTTTTTCCTTTCCTGTACATTTACTTTTTTACATATTATAAGTCTACTACTTTGCAATAAGTACTTTTTCCAGAATATAAACAACAGAAGTGATGCTATTTCTACAACCAGGGTACTGTTGTTGTATGTAAAAGCAAGTAAAGCAATTAGTAATGTCAGTAAGCAATCTTTTTTGGTTTTTCCTTGTTGATGGTTTACTATTTTCTTTTTTTCTTGGGCTTCGAGTTATGATCGTTTTTCCTTTTTCCCTGTCTTTTCTCTAAAACCACATCACTTACTATATTATACATCTCCTGAACCCCGATGTCTGAAGCTTCATAATTGAAAGCATCTTTCCTACTTATTCCAATACTATCCGCCTCTTTTGCCGCATCAATGTTGGCACCCATAAAAATGAACTCCCATCCATACTTCTCTTGCTGGTGGTTAATAAGCTCTTTCACTTTTTTAAAGGTAAATTCGCGGCTGGCATTTTCCAATCCATCTGTTGTAATTACAAATATTACTTTACCCGGTCTTTCATCCTCATTTGTCTTTGATAGCCTGTAACCAACATCCAGAATGGTCTTGCCTACTGCATCCAACAGGGCTGTACAGCCTCTTACAAAATACTCCTTATCAGTTAGCTTTATTTTATTTGCATTAACCCCATTCCATAAGATTTCATACCGATCATCAAACAAGGCTACTGTAACAATGGTTTCTCCTTCCAATTGACTCTGTTCCTCTATAAAAGCATTAAATCCCCCAATGGTATCACTTTCAAGCCCTCCCATTGAACCGCTCCGGTCAAGTAGAAAAATAATTTCTGTTAAATTCATGTTCATACCCATCAACCTTTCGTCTTTATTTATGCTATAATAATATTAGCTAATTTGTCCATAATTTGGTCGCTTGTCAAGCGACATTTTGGGAAAGCTTTTTGCGTTGTGTCCTTTTTAAAAGGTCCTAACACAATATATAGTGTTGGGTTTGTATTAGGCTATCAATATATTGTGCAGGGACAGAAAAAATCAATGCAACGCAAAAAGCCCTGGGAGGTTACGTTGATATGCTTGACGAAAAGCTATTAATTGAATTACAGGCATATATAGAAAAGCACTTGATCCGGCTAGATCTTCTTCTTTCTGAACCTGCTAAATATGTTTATAAAGATATACAAAATAACGAATTAGAGGATTTTATTAAGAATAAGCGCAAGCCAACATTCAACCAGCTATTATTCAGCTTCATTGATAGAAAAGGCGTCACTGACTCAGATATTTATAAAAAAGCCGGACTTGACCGCAGGCACTTTTCTAAAATCAGGTCTAATCCCGATTACCGTCCCGGGAAAAGTACCGCTATTGCTCTGGCTATAGCCCTTGAGCTAAACAAAAAAGAGACCGGCACACTCTTAAGTGCTGCCGGTTACTCTCTGTCTGACAGTGATACCTTTGATTTAGTAATCCAGTTCTGTTTGGAGAAGAAAATCTATGATCTACATACTATTAATCAAGCTTTGGATTATTTTAGCCTGAAACCATTAGCAGGAGTTTTAGAATAATGAAACTGCTTATAAAAAAGTAAGCAGGCCAAGGTGATTTGTATCACCTCAGTAGGCTTACATATTATTTTTGATCAGTAAATTTTTCCCGGTACCGGTCAATACCTCTTTGAATAGTCTTTCTTGCCTCTTCGGCCCCTTTTACACTTTCGAGAGCAGTCTCTTTCCCCTCCAAACTTTTATACACCGAGAAGAAATGTGTCATCTCGGAAAAAATATGGGACGGTAGTTCCTCAATATCCTTATAATTATTATAGGTAGGATCACCATGTGGAATAGCAATTATCTTTTTATCACTATAACCACAATCCTCCATTTCAATCACACCAATTGGATAACAGGAAACCAGTGTCATCGGGATTATAGCTTCTGAACAAAACACCAAAACATCTAAAGGATCATCATCTGATGCATAGGTTAGCGGAATAAAACCATAATTAGCTGGGTAATGGGTAGAAGTATGTAAAATGCGATCCATCCGCAGCATACCTGTCTCCTTATCCAGTTCATATTTTACTTTGCAACCTTTAGGAATTTCAATAACAGCTACAAAACTATCCTGAGAAACTCGATCCGCTGGCATATCTCGCCAAATACTCATAACTATTTATTCCCCCTTATAATTCTGCAATTATCATTTCCTTATTTTATCTTAACAACTCAATAATCCTCTTTTGCTTCTGTTTTTGGATCTGATTTACATACTTTACTTAGTCTTTTTTTCCAGACCGCCATATTAAAAGGAATTGTAAAACCACCAATATTCTTTTTACCATTTGAGTCTTGACAAAACAAGGAAGAAGAATAATTCTTATAGAATGGCTACTTTTATTAAGGAATTGCTTGAAACATTAATAAGAAAAACTATAACTATATCTTATCCGGATCGATCTTAACCAGCCACCGGCCGCGTTTAAGATGGATAAAACCAAGGCTTGCCACTATCAGGTTGGAAGTAAAAATTGCACTCCAAATACCAATTGGCCCCCAGCCAGCAGTACTAGAGAGTAGGTAAGCCAAGGGAACACGCAACCCCCATAAACGAAAGATGTTTAAAAGCATAATTGGCTTGGTATCTCCTCCACCTTGAAAAGCACCGGTTATAACAGTATACAAAGAAAAAATAATCGTTGAGATCGAGTTGATCCGAAAGAAAGAAACTCCATGATTAATAACTTCCGGATCATTGATAAAGAATTTAACAAAACTATGGCCATAAAAGAAAGTTAGGCCCATACCAATCGTGATAAAAACAAAGAGCGAAAGTGCAGCCTGCTTAACTACTAAAACTGCCCGTTTTTTGTTTTTAGCCCCTAAGCTTTGCCCTACCAGGCTACTAGTTGCTTGTGCAAATGCTTGGGCTGGTACACTAAACATATTGGTTATCCGGTTACCAATACCAAATGCTGCTACCACCGCCGTACCAAAACTGTTGACGGCACCCTGTAAAACAGTGAACCCAAAGGCAGAAAGGCTCTGTCCCAGAGAAGCTGGCAACCCAATCTCAACGATTCTGGTAACAGCTTCTTTGTTAGGACGAAGATTACGAAGACGCAGCTTCAGTCCAGATTTACCCTTTACTAAAATATAAAAGGAAATGATTGAAGCAACACCCTGCGAAAATAGTGTTGCCAAGGCGGCCCCCTTTACTTCCATAGCAGGAAAAGGGCCGATACCAAAAATTAAAAGCGGATCTAAAATAACATTTAAAAGTACTGTACAAAGCTGAATATACAAAGGAGTAACGCTATTACCAATCCCCTGCAATGATGATTGAAGAATAATAACCATAAATGACAAAGGAATCCCCAAAAAAGTAATTGTAACATATTCATATGTGTATTCAAAAGCACTCTCTGGTACTTGTAAAAGACGTAATAGTGGCTTGGAAAAAGTTAGACCTAAAACCATGATCAGAATCGATGTAAAAATAAGAATAAAAATCATTTGTCCAAGATAAAAATCTATTTTTTCCTGGTCTTTCTTTCCTTTTGACTGTGAAATCAGAGTTGTCCCTGCCATCGAAAAACCCGTACCAAAGACAACCAAAAAAAAGACTAAGGTAAAGGCAATGGAAGGAGCTGATACGGCATCTTTACCAAGCTTCCCTAAGAAATAAGCATCTGCAAGATTATATAACATCTGTAACAGATTGGCTCCCATAATCGGTAATGCTAGTTTCAATAGTTGTTTATAAAGGTTCCGATCTTCTTGAATAATATTTGTCATGTCTTCTACTCCTCTACTAATTATAGGCACGTAAAACCTTTTCATCATTAATCCGCATATACGATTGATTATCACCTCATTATGCATTTTCACCAATTGATGTCAGAGCTATGTCTGTTTAGCAAGATCTATCCTCATTCTTTTTTTGAAAAGATTTGATAAGAACTCATATATTAGATTATAACAAAAAATACTGACCTTGGTTATATACGTCAAGTATTTTGTTGTCAACTTTTTATTCTATTAGCCTACTAAAATTATTCACTAGCACCTCAGTTTAAGAGATTATATATTGGTTCTATTCATAGTAAATTGAATTTTTGCTCCTTTGCTTCATAGATTAGCATAATTCATAAAAATTATATAGGCTGAAGAACCCTGTTAAGAGCACTCCAGCCAAAGTATTTTTTCGCTTTACATTCCGAGTTGAAGTGAAGCAAAACGAGACATGTCATGACAAAGCTTAATAAACAAATAAAGAGTAAATCTATTCTTTTACAGAGCCGGATGTGAGTCCGGAAATCATAAATTTTTGCATTAGAAGAAAAGCTACTGCCAGTTCTTTTTCACAGCAAAAAGTCTAAGATTAATCACGCTAAGAGCTGCGACAATGAAAAACACAACTATTGACACTGTAGAGGCTAATCCATAATCATTGCCAAGGCTTGATTCAAATGCCAATTTATAGGTATAAGAAAGCAATATATCTGTTTCACCAATAGGAGTCTGTGCGCCAACCATTGGTGGCCCTCCCCCGGTAAGAAGATAGATAACGGAAAAATTATTAAAATTGAAGGCAAATGCCCCAATCAGTAACGGAGCAACCGCTTTCAATACCAGTGGCAGGGTAATATAGCGGGTAATGGTTGGGCCGCTTGCTCCATCAAGGGCAGCAACTTCATAAAGGTTGGGTGATATCGATTGTAGTGTTCCCATTGAAATTATCATTATATAAGGATAACCCAGCCATAGATTGACTAAGATTAAACTTACCTTGGCAAATAAGGATTCTTCAAGCCAAGGAATAGAAAGACTAAAAATATTATTAAGTATGTAATTAATTATCCCAAAATCTTGGTTTAGCATTCCCCGCTAAATTAAAATTGTAATAAAACCAGGTAAGGTTAATTATCAAAACAGGAATTTGACTTTTTATAGATAAACCATAATATTAAGATATTCTAAAAATAAAATAGGGAAGTGAGTTTATGTCAATTCCTATATATAATCTTTTTTCGCCAATCCATGATGAAAATTCAATTGACCATTCATTAGCAGAGATGATCAAAGAGCTAGAGGGGAAACTTGGAGAGGAATTTTTGGAGATCTCAGCAGATGAAATTAAAAATTACGCTTCTCCTCTTATCTTTGTTAAATCCGGCGGGGTTGAAGGCCGTTTCAAAGAAATATACCAGCGCTTCCAAGAACCCTATACCATCCTAGCAAGTGATACCAACAACTCCTTGGCTGCTTCTTTAGAGATCCTTGCCTTCTTAAAACAGCAGGGTCTAAAAGCTGAAATCATCCATGGTGATGTTTCTTATCTCGCTTCCAGAATCAATATCATACAAAAAGCAACTGCCGCCAAACAACGTTTGAACGGCATTAATGTCGGAGCAATTGGAAAACCCTCCGACTGGCTAATCGCCAGTGATGTTGATTACCAGAAAGTAGAAAATACATTTGGCATTAAGGTCATTGAGCTTGAAATCACAGAATTATTAGCAGAGATTAAAAAGGTTACTGCATCACCCCATCTGCTTGCTGATCTGAAAAACGGAGTACAAAAGGGGAAAATTGAATCCTTATATCAAGAAGCACCAGAGGAAAAAAGTCTGGATGGAGCTTTAAACATCTACCTAGCGCTCAAAAATATCTGCGTAAAATATCACCTGCAAGGCCTTACCATAAGGTGTTTCGATCTTCTTAATACAGTCTATAATACCGGTTGTATTGCCCTGGCATTATTAAATGATGAAGGAATAATAAGTGCCTGTGAAGGAGATCTCCCGGCACTTCTATCCATGCTTATTCTTAATACACTTACCGGAGAACCAGTCTTCATGGCCAACCCTTCCAGTATTGATACAAAATCCAACCAGATCATACTAGCCCACTGTACTCTACCCCTTTCGATGGCTGATTTGTTTACCCTTAACACTCATTTTGAATCTAACATTGGAGTTGGAATCCACGGGGAAATACGCTCTGGGGAGGCCACTATCTTTAGATTGAACGCTGATCTAAAACGGTACTTTGTCAGTGGTATTACCATACTTGAGAATCAGTATAAAGATAATTTATGCCGGACACAGATTAAGGTTAAAATGCATGAAAGCGTACAACATCTCCTTCTTAATCCAATGGGAAATCACCACCTGATCTGTAAAGGAGATTATACTTCATTGGTTAATTATTTTATGGATTTGAAAGGGTTGCATAATTGCCTTAAGTATCCATTTGACAACAATATAAGCAACTGACTGATAGGCTTAGAGCGATAAGGGTGATGCCCTTTTCGCTAATTCCAAAGCCCCTAATATACCCTGTTTATCATTTAAACTGTTCGGAACTATATAATTATCCAGATCATTTAATTCCTTAGTATGCAGATACCCGTTTATTAGTCGAGTGACCTGACTTCTGATCAGAGGAAATAATTGTTTTTGTTTCATAACTCCGCCACCAAGTATTATTATTTCTGGCGAAAGGACCATAATATAATTCACAAGCGCCTGCGCAATATAATAACTTTCAATCTCCCATACCTTGGTATGTTCTTGTAAATCGGCAGCTTTCTCTCCCCATCTTTCTTCAATCGCCGGTCCGGAAGCCATACCTTCAAAACAGCATTTATGATATGGACATATCCCCGGATAGAAATCCTCCGGATGGGGCGTCAACAATATATGGCCCGCTTCCGGATGCAGCATGCCATGTAATAGATTTCCATCTATGGCAATACCGGCCCCGATTCCTGTCCCGATCGTTATATAGATTACATTCTTAAGGCCTTTCCCGCATCCGTATGTCATTTCTCCAAGACAGGCCGCATTTACATCCGTATCAATTCCAATCGGAACCATCAATTCCCGTTGTAACGCACCTACAAAATCAAAATGCCGCCAAGAAAGCTTTGGAGTATTTAAAATGTAACCATAGGTCGGAGATTCAGTTTTTAGATCCACGGGACCAAAGGAGCCGATCCCTAATGCGCTAATATTCTTATTTTGAAAGAACTCAAGGAATTGCTGTGTTGTCTCGGTAGGATCTTTGGTAGGGAAAGAGATTTGTTCTAAAATATTACCATCCGCTGTACCGATGGCACATACCATCTTCGTCCCACCTGCTTCAATCGCACCGTATATCATTATTTTCACTTCCTTTCCTAACCAGGAACTACTTTCCCTTAACTTATTATTAAAATTTTTAAGCACTTTCATGTTCGTTTTTGTTTTTGTCTTTGGAAGGCCCCCTGGGCTAGAACTTTGCGGAGTCTGGGCACTAACGCTTTGCTGAAAGGAGGCAAAAACTTTTCACTTTCCGTTATTGTCGGCAACTACCCTTCAGGTATTTGAAACATACGTCCCTTTTGTCTAAAATACTCATCTTATAATAGAAAGAGGTTACACTAGTAACCTCTTTCCATTACAATATACCGGTTATGCGATCATTTGTTAAATCGTATCCTTGTTCAGCACTGAAACTCCGGTATCCACATAAGCTGCGCCGGGATTTTTACCTTCCAAGACAGCAACTGCGGCCTTAATTCCTTTATAACCCATGACATCTGGATTTTGAGCCATCGTCGCCAAAAGATGTCCTTCTTTAATCAGTTGCAAAATAGTGTTGGATTTATCAAAACCGATTCCAATTACCCTTCCACCTGCTTCTTTGATGGCGTTACCTGTCCCGACGGTAGAACCTTCATTCGCCCCAAAGATTCCGACAACACCTTGGGTAATGTAATTGGCGGCAATGTCTTTAGATTTGGCGGCATCCCCTTCGCCATATTGGGTCTCAAGAATTTGAAATGCCGTTCCTTTAAAGGCTGCTCTAAACCCATTTTCTCTAGCGACCACTGATGCTGTTGCGGCGTTGACATTGACGATCCCAATCTTGCCAGAGGTAATTCCCTTGTTTACCAATGCCTTCTTCAATTCTTGCCCTGCCTTGTTTCCGGCAGCTTCATTATCGGTTGCTAGCGTCTGTTCTCCCGGATAATCAGCAGCTGAATCCACATAGATGATTTTAACCCCTGCCGCAGCCGCTTCTCTTAATGCTGAGGTGACAGCGGTCGGGCCATTGGCGGCTAGCAAAATGGCTTTTGCTCCCCCGGCTACAGCATTATTGATGCATTCGATCTGCTTGGCATCATCCTTTACATCTGGAGCAAGCCAACGATAGTCAACATTACCCAGTTCTTTGACCGCTTTTTTGGCTCCAGCATCAACTGTCACCCAGTGCTGATCCATCTGATCCATGGTAATTAAATAAATCCTGTGCTTTGCGGCTCCACTCGCATACCCCACAAGGGTAAAGAGAAGTATGGCACATAGCAAGATCCCAAATATTTGTCTTTTCATCTTTATCTCCTCCTTTTTTATTATAAAGCATAAGCTTTAAAACTTATGCTTTAATACTGGAAAATGACTCTTTTCCGCCCCGGTCTTTGCTTTCCCCGCCTTTTTATTAAGCCTTACCAAGATGTCTAGCAGCACGGTAATAATCACAATAATCCCTATAACTATATTTCTAATTGCCACCGGAGCGCCGGCAAATTGGAGCCCGTTTTGTAAAACTCCCCAGATCGAAGCCCCAATAACGGTACCAAGCAGAATTCCTTGACCGCCAAGGGTACTAACCCCACCAATGACGGATGCGGCAACGGCATAGAGTTCATAACCATTTCCCGCATCCATGGTCCCCATGCCACTGGTGGCTGTTGTAATCAAACCGACGGTAGCGGAACAAAAGGCGCTAACCATATAAGCTTTGGTAATCGTGCTGGAGATGTTTACCCCGGAAAGATGGGACGCATGAATATTGCTCCCTACCGCGTAGAGATGACGGCCTGTTCGCGTCCTGCTCAGTAAGAAGTTGAAGATCAACCAGATAAACATCGTGATCCAAATTGTGTTAAACAAGCCTAAGGTTTTCCCATAGTAAAAGAATTCCATGAATCCTTCCGCTGCTTCGCCAATCGAATCGGTATTATAATTATTATTTACAATCTGAGCAATCCCGCGGGCAATGGTCATCGTACCCAGAGTGGCAATAAAGGCGGGAAGCTTTGCCTTAGAGATAAGTTTGCCATTTAGCAAACCCATGAACAGTGCAGCCAGATAGGTGATGATAACGGCAACCCAGGGGTTGACTCCCTTGGTCATTAGGGTTGCTGATATCATGCAACTCATCCCTACCACCGACCCAATCGATAAATCAATATTACCGGTAATCAGGACATACGATTGACCAATTCCGGTTAAGAGCGTCGGAGCAATCTGTCGCAAGAGATTGGAAATATTTCGCCCAGTAAGAAAGTACGGATTTAAAAATCCAAAAACAATGACTAGTGCCACAAGGCCAATGGTGACGGTAATAACCTGCCCCATACCTCTTTTCGCCATGATTCGCTTCAGCTTACTTTGTT
>DAIOHK010000060.1:0-10276 GCA_036744795.1 Bacillota bacterium
TGTTAGGCTTGTATTAGGCTATCAATATATTGTGCAGGGACAGAAAAAATCAATGACAACGCAAAAAGCCCAATTGACAAGTACTTCTTATCATCTCTATAATAATATTAGCTATTAATACCTTATTAGCTAATGAGAGGTGAATGGAATGGAGGTTACATCAACTGAAGTCCAGAACAATTTTGGTGCTTATCTAAAGTTGGCGAAGATCGAAGAGGTTTATATCACCAGGAACGGAAGGCGAATTGCAGTACTTAAGCATTGTGAAGAATCATCTGTCGAATATTCAACGCTTATGGAAAGTAAGGCGGATTATAAAAATGGACCGCTGAAATTGTCAGTGGAGGAATTTCTTAAACTTACTGATGCTAGCGAGAATCGTTATGAACTTATTGATGGTAAGGTTTTTCTATTAGCTTCACCATCTTATGTACATCAACGTATTGTAGGGGAGTTGTTTAGCAGGATTCTTCAATGGTCGCAAGGGAGAAAATGTAAACCGGTAGCCGCGCCGTTTGATGTGACATTAACAATTGATAATACCAAAAATATAGTCCAACCTGATATCGTTCTGGTGTGCGATCAAGAGAAGATAGATGGCCAGGGGAGGTATGATGGTATCCCTACCTTAGTTATGGAGGTTCTTTCGGAGTCGACCCGGCGTAAAGATCTGGTTATAAAGCTCGATCTTTATATGCGCAGTGGAGTTAAAGAATATTGGATCGCCAATCCTCTAAACCGGGAGATCTATATTTATTCTTTTGCCTCGGGAGAAATCTCTAATTATCGGGTCTACAAAGAGTCTGAAACTGCTGACTCAGAGATTTTAGGGGATTTCAGTATCCGGTTAAAACAAGTATTTGTGGAATAACGTTTGGAGAACCTTCACGGCAAATTTTGGGAAATAAAAGAACGGATTCATCAGCAAAAGATGAATCCGGTTCCAAAACAAAAGTAAAAATGAACAATTAAATTGTAGCTTTGTTTACTAGATTATCAAGGGCTAAAGCCATCTGTTCCAAAGCTCTACTTTGTTCGGCAATTTTATCCACATTTGCGGTTTGGGTTTGTGTGGTAGCAGAAATCTCTTCAGTACCGGCCGAAGTTTCTTCAGCAATCCCGGCCAAACTATTAGCCCCATCCATAATGGCATTATTCATTGTTGCGAGGTTTTCCATGGCCTGATAGATCTCTTTAATCTGTTCCGAGTTTTTGTGGATATTATCCATAATGATCTTTATTTCACTTGAGACGGTACTTGATTCTTCGGAAGTTTTTGCAACTATTGCTAAACTTAATTCAATTGATTCTAAAACTTTTTCCACATCAAGTAAAGTAGCACCGATAATTTTCTTGATTTCTTCCGTTCCACGGGCCGATTGTTCTGATAATTTACTGATTTCCGTAGCTACTACAGCAAAACCACGGCCCGCGCTACCGGCTCGGGCTGCCTCAATATTGGCATTTAAGGAGAGAAGGGTAGTTTTTTCAGCAATCTCATTCATAAAGGTAAGTATATCTTCAATCTTTAAAGAGCTATCCTTTAGTCTTTCGGTAGCTTTAGCAACTTCACCAATTTGCGTACTGACATTTTCCATTCCATCGATAGTAGAATACATTAGCGTAGCACCCCGCTGGGAAAGATGCTCTGTATTACTAAAGTCTGCTGCTAATTCATCGGCCATTTTTTTTATTTTTTCGGCAATAGTATTAATTTCGACTACGTTATAGGAGACCTTGGTTACTTCGTTGGTTTCCACATCGACCATTCGTGCCATTTCTTCCATTCCGGATGCAGTCTCTTGAGAGGCTGATAAAAGTTCTCCAGCTTGTTTGGCTAGTGCATTGCTAGTGCTACGGAGCTGAGCAGAGGCTACCGCGATTTGACTTTGGATTTCATTTAAATCCTGATTTAGTTGGGCCTGTTCTTCTCCCCTTTGTTTTAGCGTATTCAATAATTGGCTAGCTTTGACTGCAATTGTATAAACAACTAGGGAATAAAGAAGATAGATAAAACCGGCGAAGATATACATAGCTGGTTCATGCAGGGCAAATATTTGCTCCGGGAAAAACTGCATCATGATTCCATGGCTGGTAATTGTACCGACTGAAGCCATTACAACTACTTTGGGGTTTAGATATATCAAACTAAAGGCTAGGATAGAAAAGAAATAAAAAGGGACAGAACGGTTTCCTTTCCCCATTGTAACCGTCATTAGAAAACCAAAGGCATTCATAATAATGGTAATGATATACTTGGTATATTTGCTGGTTTGTTTATTCCTAGAAAAAAACGTTAGAATACTGACAATCAGTATACTGCCGATCGATAAGAGAATCCGCCATAATAAAGAAACATTTTGTAGGACTAAAAAAACAGGAATGGAACAGAGACCAAAAACACCGATTATTTTATTACTGACTCTGTTTGCCCATAGTTCGTGTTCATATAATAAATTGGCAGTTTCCACTAAAACCCCTCCGTCTAATTAATCTTTTATATTCAATCGACTATAATTTAGATTTACTTTATAGAAGATTCCATTAAAGTTTTTGATTTACAAAAACAATTGTAATTAATTATAATGGGACTTATTTAGGGAACCTACAGAATTTTGGATATATTCGGCCACAATAAAGTAATTTGATTTTTAATTTGAGGTATTTTCTAATTTCCAAAGACACCTCTTTATTTATGTCAAGATAAATTTTTTAATTATAAAGGATGTTGCAAAAATTTATAGAATTGAGATTAAGGAAAAACGGTTTTAAAAGGAGTGGTAACAAGGTGAATCAGATTAAGATGGAATTAACTCAAGAGGAAAAAGAGATTTTATCAGGTAAACAGGGAGCGACTTTACAAAAGGTAATGGAGTCAGTCATCCTTTATGGTGAGGTTTTTGGAGCTAAAAGACTAGTGCCATTGAATGGCCCGGTACATCTGGTGACCTCTTTTGGGATACCGCTTTTAAAGCCAGTCTTTGAAATGATGGATGAACTGATTGAGAATGGCATTAAAACCAAGGAGAGCTTTACTGTTGATCCCCGGCCCCTTGATTATGATAATGTCAAGTGCAATCTCCTGGAGAAATTAGTCTTTAAGATTATGTATGGTAAACAAAAAGAATATGAAGAACAATTACAAAAAGTAGGACTTAAAAATGAAAACGCCTTTTCCTGCACTTGTTATCTACCGGAGGTTGGTAATACTCCGTCTAAGGGAGATATTCTAGCCTGGGCTGAGTCTTCGGCAGTGGTTTATGCTAATTCAGTCTTAGGTGCTAGGAGTAACCGTAACTCAGGAATCATCGAGCTTTGCTGTGGAATTATTGGTAAAGCACCAGAGTTTGGATTATTAACCGATGAAGGCCGGAAGGCCAAATGGCTAGTGGAAGTAAAAACTTCGAAGGTACCAAATGCCCAGGTTTTGGGTAGTGCGATTGGGATGAAGGTGGTAGAAGATGTTCCTTACATAATTGGTTTGGATCATTTCTTAGGTAAAGGTTTATCTACTGATACGCGTGATTATTTAAAAGATATGGGAGCGGCTAGTGCTTCCAATGGAGCTGTAGGACTTTTTCATGTTGAAAATATTACACCAGAAGCCGTAGAAAAACAGAGTGGTTTGTTAGTAGATAATTACCAAAGATACATCATTGATGATCAGGAGCTTGAACGAGTTATTAAATCTTACCCCTTAATGTGGAAGAAAAAAGAGGCAAGCCCTAAGGTCTGCTTTATTGGTTGCCCACACTTGTCCTTGGAACAGTTAGAGCATTGGTCGGAAAAGATTTCATTAGTCCTGAAGGAGGCCGGGCGAGAAAAAGTTAGCATTCCGACCCTTTTATGTGCAGCACCGGATGTAGTTAAGGCCTTTCAAAAAGATAAAACAAAATACAATCAGTTACTAGAGACCGGAGCCCGGGTTACTTCCATCTGTGCATTAATGTATATGAATAACCCATTATGTGCCAAACAACCGATAATTACAAATTCGAATAAGTTACGGACCTATACTACGGCTAAGTTTTTATTAGATGAAGAACTTCTGGAACAGCTTGTGCACTGAAAAAGTTACATAATCACCTTATAACATATTAAACCACAAAACATAGTACAAATGTATGACTTTTATTGGGCTATTAATATTTTGCAGTTGAATCTAAAGTAGATAAATTATACAGTTTTTAACTGTAGAAAATTTTAAAGGAGGATGAAAATGAAGGAGAAAATTTTTAAAGGGCGGGTTGTTTTGGCTGGGAATACCACTGGCGAAGCAGTTGTTTCTAGACAAGGACTGAATTTGTTAGCCAGTTATCAAAAGAGCGCTTTAAAAAAGGCTAAACGGGTTATCTGCTCGGACCAGAATAATTCGGACCTCTATAAAAAAGATTTGACGGATAAGATTATTTGCCTTCCCCAAACCATTGGTTCAACTACTGGAGGAATGGTTTTAGAGACAGTGGTACAAATGGGGATTGGACCTAAAGCGATGCTCTTTTCTGAACATATAGATTCTTTGGCGGCAGCCGGTATTATTTTAAGTGATGTCTGGCTCAAAAGCAGAATTATCACCATTGACCAATTAGGAACAGATTTTCTCGATTGTGTTCAAGATGGTGAAACTGTAGAGATAAGAGAGGATGGAACGATTATTATTAGGTAGTCGCTCACGCTGGCTACCGCCCGCACACATGAAATGATGAAAATATAAGCCAGGTGAGTCGACAAGCTCCAGAAGTGCTTTAATTGGTTGTTCATGCTGGTTTCCAAGTTATCACGAAGTGATCTAATCAAGACCAGATGAATCAACTAGGGCTATTTTCTAAGTAGTCGCTCACGCTGGCTACCGCCCGCACACATGAAATGAAAACCGGGTGAGTCGACCAGATGTATTTTCACCAAGAATGCTATTGAAGAAATCCAATTTCACCCCTGAAACAACATTCTGACCGGGCTGGGTGGAATATCAATACGAGTGACGAAACGTCTAGGTAGTAATTTTAAAGTTTTTTAATGAAAGGAGAAATGAGATGAGTTTCCATAAGATCTTTGAACCAGGAAAGATAGGTAAGTGTAAGATTAAAAACCGGATTATCATGGCTCCAATGGGGAATATTAATATGGCAGATCCGATTGGTAGACCGCTTCTGAAAATGATCGACTATTTTGTAGAACGGGCCAAGGGAGGAACCGGACTTTTGATTACTGGTTTAACTCCTGTTTCTTATGGCGTTGACCCTACGGTGTCAGAGGATAATGATACTACTTATTTCCCAAGAATTGATGGTTCTTCCCGGACCAGGATGTCCGGATGGCGCGATCTTGCTGCTGGGGTCCATTCTTTTGATACAAAAATATTTATACAATTAACAGCTGGGCTCGGTAGGGTTGGTTCACCAGAACCTTTTCTTAAAGGGAAACTTCTGAAATCAGCTTCTGTAAATAAAAACTTTTATGTTCCGCAACTTCCCCATCTACCGTTTAGCAACAGACAGATCAAAAAGATCGTAAAAAGTTTCGGGCAAAGTGCGATTAATGCTAAGGTTTCCGGGTTTGATGGTGTTCAATTACATGGACATGAGGGTTATTTAATGGATCAGTTAACCTCTGCGCCCTGGAACCGGAGAAAACTTGGCAGATACAGCAACAAATTTCAGTTTGCCATCGATGTAGTCCGTGAAATCAAAAAGACTTGTGGTGAAGATTTCCCTATTATCTACCGGGTGGATTTAACTCAGGGCCTGAGAGAATCTTATGGAGAAGAAATCTTTAACAAAAAGTTCCGCGGGATGGAAAGAACCATTGAAGAGGGGCTGGAATTCTGCCGGGTATTGGCAGAAGCTGGTGTAGATGCCTTTGATGTGGATAAAGGTTGTTATGATAACTGGTTCTGGCCTCATCCTCCAGCCTATTTTAATGATATTCCTTATGTTGAAGAGATGGCTGGCCGCTTAAAGGCATTCTTTAAACAGGAAAAAATAGATGCTCAGGTTATAGCTGTAGGAAAACTCGGGGATCCGGATAAGGCTGAAGAGGTTTTAGAGAAGGGTTGGGCTGATTTCTTTATGCTGGGTCGTCCTTTGCTGGCTGATCCTTACTGGCCGCAGAAGGTTCGAGAAAACAGAGTACAAGAAATCATTCACTGTATTGGTGACCAAGAAGGATGTATCCAATCATTCATCTTGGGGGGACACCCGTGCTGTACAGTAAATCCTTATACCGGATTTGAAGATACCAAACGGTTAGAGAAAGCAGAGAAGGTTAAAAAGGTGGCGATTATTGGTGCTGGACCTGGTGGGTGTGAAGCCGCAAAAACCGCTTTGGCCAGGGGACACCAGGTTACGCTCTTTGAGAAAACGGATCGAGTTGGTGGACAACTGGTTGCCGGCGGAAAAATGAAGATTAAACATGATGTAGCGAAATACCTAAGTAATCTTCAATATCAAATGGATCTATTGAGCAAAAATGGGCTGGAGATCAAATATAATACCTTTGTCAAGGTGGAAGATTTAAAAGGTAAATATGATGTGATCATCTGTGCCAATGGACTGAATCCAGTAATTCCTGAACTTGAAGGGAAGGATCTGGTTAGGTCAGTTGAAGCCAGGGAATTATTGATAAATGGGATGAAATTACCAGATGATGCAAGAAAAATTACGGTTATCGGTGGAGGAGTAGTCGGGTGTGAAGTCGCATTTTCCCTTGCCTATGAGCAGGGACTTGAAGTTACTGTGGTGGAGATGCTACCTCATTTGATGACCGGAACAGTACATGCTAATCGGAGTATGTTACTGTGGATGATGATGGGGAAGGGTGCGCCTTCAGGTCGGCAGGAGGATGTTTTACAAGTACCGGTAAAAGTCTTTACCTCTTCAAAAGTCGTTAGGTTCGCAAAAGGAAAAACCTTTATTATGGCCAACCGTAAAAGGAAAGATCCTTACACGCCTTGGACTACCTTGATCCCGGATAATATTCATAACCCCTTTGACCGGCCACTGAATCCTAAAAATGTAGAAGAGATAGCAATTGATACAGATTTTGTTATATATGCTACCGGAGGTCGCGCTGATGATCTTCTTTACTATGAACTCCTAAAACAGAAAGCAGCCCCAGAGGTTTATTGCATCGGTGATGCTAGAACTCCGGGTCGGGCTTGGGAGGCTATTACCTCTGCTAATGAAGTAGCAAGATTTATATAATCTATAGCTAAGAAAGTTTTCAAACCTAACAATTTTACTGGCAAAGGTTGTTAAAAGATTCTGCTTAATTTCGGTTTATAAACTGGAGGCTGACCCTGTTACTTTTGGGTCAGCCTCTAGTTTTTTGATTCTATTCGCATTTGCATCTAGAATATGCTCGAATGTGCTTGCCGATTAGCCATAATTTCCCTTTGTTTACTAGCGTCCAATTGAAATTGACGAAGACTGCTTCTTCTTATAAAGCGAAGACATGACTACCGATACGGTTGATGATCGGACGTGACCAAATCCAGTTATATTTACTGTAGATCTTAGCTGGATTATAGAAGTACAGCGCTCCCCCGGTCGGGTCCCACCCTTTTAATGCGGCTTCTGCTGCTTTAATCGAGCTGGCCGTCAGCGGTTGCCAAAATTCTCCGTTGGCTACTGATTCAAATTGTGTTTCTTGGTAAATGATACCAGCAATAGTATTTGGAAATTTATTTGATTTAACCCGATTGAGAATAACTGCTCCCACGGCAACTTGTCCCTCAAAGGATTCGCCACGGGCTTCACCATTGATTAGACGTGCCAATAGATACAAGTCATTACTATTTTCCGCTCCCTGTATCTGCAAATTTTGCATAGGGTTAGAATTGGGAATCCATATTTCTCCACCGGCCAGAATCTTGTCGGATGAAAGTTTGTTAGCATCTTTAAGATCATTTACTTCTGTACCATAACGTTCCGATAATTGGTACAAAGAGTCCCCCCATTGGATATTATAAGTCCAGGCAAAGGCGGGGGAGGAACAAACTAACAGATTGATAATCAGCAAACAATAGGTCACTGCATTAATAATTATCTTGTTTTTAATTTTCATTATCGTATTACCCCTTTTTAAGATTTTCGCGCACATTCGTGCGTGCCGGTATCTTACCCATGCTCCGTGGGTCGGTTAGGATATCGGGTCTTGGGGGCCGCTGACTTGATGCATTATACCAGGGGAAATTATACTTGTCGACCAGGATTTAAGACCGTATTAAGCTGGGATTTTAAGAAAATGCGAGAATAAAAGAGATATTTTAGTTTACATAATACATTTAAAGGAATAAAGGTTGATCTTCATACTTTGTTGTTAAGAATTTAAGTCCATTTACTAGATATAAACAACTCTAATCACCAAATGGGAAGAAGGTTTTAACTAAGTAAAACAAAAAACAATTTAATTTATTACCCAGGCAATGACTTCTTAGGAGGTAATCTATATCAAAAAAGGAGTAAAAGGGCAAAACCATGCCAAAATAGGAAGAAAAGGCTAGTCATGAAGATAACACGCAAAATACTGCAGGTATTTGTTACTTGAAACAAAGCATTAACATATATTATTATATACATAAGTAAACTGTTTTATATACTATTTGAGTAAACGTTTACGTTAAACTAACTTATTCAAAAACTGGATTGGAATTAATATTATTTTTTTAAAAAATATAAGGCAACCAGAAATTAATATGGAAAGCAGAAGTCTAGTTATTACGTAAACGTTTACGTGCAAAATTTTTACTAAGAGGTGGTGATGGAGGAAAGTTATATAAAGCAAGTCTGAGCTTTAAAAGTAATAAGGAGGAGTTTACGATGAAAAAAACCGGATTTTGTTTTAGTTTGATTTTAATTTTGATACTTACTTTATCTACCTTTAATGTAAGTGCTGCTAAGGTAAGACTGGAATTTTTCCAAAACAAACAGGAAGCGGTTAAGACTTTTGATGAATTAATCGCCAGATTTGAAAAAGAACATCCCAATGTTGATATCGAACAGAATTTTGTTCCTAATGCGGAGACTGTAATTAAAGCAAGACTGGTTAAGAATGATCTTAATGGCTATTGGTGGAAACGCTACTTATGGTGAATTAGCTGCTTCCGGAGTTTTATATGATTTTTCTAAGGAACCAGCGGTGGAGAGGGTACAAAGTTCGTATATTACAATGCTTAACAGATTAGCTGATAAAAAGATCCCAAATGGCATTCCTTTTTCGGCTAATGCTAATACAGTATTGTATAACAAAGATAAATTCAAAGAATTAGGTTTAAAAGTTCCCAAGACCTGGGATGAATTTATTGATACCGCTGAGAAGATTAAAAAAGCGGGTGAAGTTCCTTTTTACTTAACATTTAAAGATGCTTGGACCGCTATGGTTCCCTGGAACACTTTGGCTTCCAATCTACATGGTGATGATTTCTATGATCAAATGAAGAATGGTCACACTTCGTTTACTGAAAGATATAAAGAAATCGCGGAGAAGGAATTGGCTCTTCTAAACTATGGACATAATGATAATTTCGGTATTGGGTATGATCAAGGTAATACTGCTTTTGCTAATGGTAAATCTGTTATGTATCTTCAAGGAATTTGGGCGATCGGTTCAATAAAAAGCCAGAACCCTAATATTAATTTAGGCGTTTTCTCACTTCCTGCAACAAATGATCCGAATAAAAACCGGTTAGTTTCGGGAGTAGATACTGTTTTGACTATACCTGCGAAAAGTAGGAATACTAAAATCGCCAAGGAATTCCTTTACTTTCTATTACAAAAAGAAAATGCTCAATATTATATAGACCAGGAAAATTTATTCTCTGCTGTAAAAGGGGTCTATCAGACAGATCCGGAATTAGTAGGAATTAAAGAATACTTTGAGACCGGCCGGATTACCAGTTTTGCTGATCATTACTATCCTCCGGGAATGCAAGTTGCGAATTTAATCCAGGAATTCCTCCTCAAAAAAGACGTTAAGACCTTCCTAAAAACCATGGATAATGAATGGCAGAAAGTGGAATCCAGATAAGAATAGTTATAAGCACAGATTTATACCATATGGTGTAAATCTGTGCTTAACCCAAAAGTCCATTCTTTATAGGGGTGATTATTGTTGAACAAGGTTACTGGAAACTATATACTCGAACCTAAAAGCAAACATCGGTTTAGATATAAATCGTCCTATACTTATTTACTTATGGTTCTCCCAGCTTTGCTACTATTTTTTGCCTTTCATACCTTTCCGGCTTTGCAAGGTATTTTTTATAGCTTTACCAATT
>DAIOHK010000061.1:0-9880 GCA_036744795.1 Bacillota bacterium
TCACGGTTCAAACCTCTTAATTCTATACCATCATACCCCAAATCAACAGCTGTTGCTTGGATCTCTCCCCAAGTCCAATCCGGACAAGCCAAGGTAGAAAAAGCCAGTTTCATCTGGATCCCTCCAGTATTTCATTGTTTTAGCAAATTTTCATGTAATATATATTTTATAGGTTTCCAAATGAAGATTCAAGATGATTCCGGTAATTTCCTTTTTATAAAACAATTTAATAGCTAAAGAGGCAGCCTACGAGCAGGCTGCCTCTTTAAGAAAACTATCTAGAAAATCCCTTTGGAGATTGTCGACTACCTGGCTTTAATTTTCCCATTTCATAGCGCAGGCAGTAACCAGCGAGAGCGACTTTTAAGTATCTTCTAGTAGTATGCGTTGTCCCTGTATTCAAAATTCATACAACAAAAATATTGATTGAGCTAATTACGTTATTTAATATTCAATAATCACGCCACAATATAATGATAGTCTTTCTGTAAGCAACACACTATACATTCTGTCATGACCTTAAATCAACGCATTTAGCTTTGGAGTCTTTCATTTATTTTGTCGTAACCTCAATTTGGGCAACAACGCATTTAGCTTTAGTAGTATTGGTCCAGATTATTTAGATTCAAATTTGGGTTTGGATTAGTAGCCTGTTTTTGCTGTGGTTGCTGGGAAGCCATTCCGGCACGGAACCCGGCTTGAACATTGGCTACTGCCTGTTGAGAAAGGGTTTGTTCTGCTGCTTGGATCATCCGTTTTACCATATTACCTCCAACAGCACCACAATCTCTTGCAGTCATATAACCCCAGTAATCACCTTGAATCGGAGAAGTATCAATATTTAATTCCTTGGAAATCTCATACTTCATCTGATCAAGCGCTTTTTTAGCCTGGGCATAAACGAGTCGATTAGATTTTTGTCCGGCAGCCATTAATGATCCTCCTTTCTAATGGTCTACCTCTAATCTACCCAGCTAAACTAGGTTATAAACCATAAAATCGTTGGTAATTCCGGTGCAAGATACCAGTCACTTTATGCTCCATCTTTCACTACTTAGAAAAAGAATTTCTTAACAACACCTTAAGCCTAAACATAAAATATTTGGAAAAAGGTATGCGGAGGGAGATAGATGGGGAAAAAATGGCATGATTTATTCAGACAAGAGATCTTGGGAATTGATCTTGAAGTTCCGCTTCTCAATGAAACCCGATCAAAATATATAAATCTGGATAATGCTGCTACTACACCACCACTAGTGTCAGTAGTAAAATCAATGGAAAACTTTCTTCCCTGGTATTCAAGTGTCCACCGTGGATATGGTTATAAATCTCAACTTTCTACTGAGATCTATAAAACCTCCCGTCAATTAATACTTGATTTTTTTGCCGCTGATCCTACTAAATATACTGCCATTTTTGTAAAAAATACTAGCGAAGCACTGAATAAGCTTTCCTACCGTTTGCCATCAAAAGGATATGAAGTCCTTTCCAGCTGGATGGAGCATCATTCCAATGATCTGCCATGGCGGTTTAAACAGAAAACTAATTTTATTGAATTAACTCCGGATGGTCTTTTAGATCTAACGGATTTAGAATCCAAATTAAAAAAGAATAATCGTATAAAACTGGTAACAATCTGCGGTGCTTCTAATGTGACCGGAGTAGTTAATCCGATTAATACCATTACAGAACTTGCCCATTATTATGGAGCAGAAATTCTGGTAGATGCAGCTCAATTAGTCCCCCATCGCCCACTCAAGGTTTCCTTCCCCAATCAAGAAAGTCTCGATTATCTAGCACTTTCTGCCCATAAAATCTATGCCCCTTTCGGTTCAGGGGTAATCATCGGTCTTACTGAATCCTTTCTCACTGGAACCCCCAATGAAGTAGGAGGCGGAATGGTGCTGGCTGTTTCCCGCGAACAAGTAGTTTTTTCTCCTCCGCCGGATCGCGAGGAAGTAGGGACTCCAAATCTAGTTGGTGCTTTTACTCTGGCCACGGCTTTACAATGGCTCAAAAATAATAGTTTTTCCCAACTGGTAAAATATGAAGAACTTCTTACCAAATACGCTTTTTCCCGTCTTCAGACCATTCCTGGCATTATTCTCTATGGCCCTTCCCCGGAACTTTATCCGCGAGTAGGGGTAATTAGCTTCAATCTAAAAGAAATACCCCATGGATTGGTCGCAGCATATTTATCCTTTGAAGCTGGAATCGGTGTACGGCACGGATGTTTTTGTGCCCGTCCTTATGTACATCATTTATTAGGATTAACCAATGAAGAAATAATTTATTATGAAAGTCTCGCTAAAAAAGGGGTTAAATGTAATCTCCCAGGAATGGTCCGTATTAGTTTCGGTTTTTACAATACTCCGGAAGAGATCGACATCTTAGTAGATTCTTTACAAGAATTAAGGATCAATGAGGCAAAAATAAAAAACCGGTACCCGATTGATCCGGCAACCGGTGAATATATCCCTAAAACCAAGAATTTTAAATTAATAATCGATCAGCATACAAAAAATTTGTTTGCTGAACCCTAAAATGCTTGAAGAAATTCACGTGAACCAAGAAACAAATTCTGACCAGGCGGAGATTATAACTTAAATTGGATTTTCATCCTTTCATACACACTAGCGGTAGCCCGCGTGAGCGACTACCTAATCTTTCTTTGAAGAAAAGATTACTCTCCATTTGATCAGATAATCCAACCCAGAAAAAACCGTGAAAAACACGGCTATATTAAGAATTAATCCTGCTCCAGGTAAGGAAAGTATAATCATCACAATGGCAATAATTTGGGTGACAGTCTTAATTTTACCCCAAATGCCTGCTCCTACAGAGATCCCTTTTTTACCGGCTACTGACCGCAAGATAGTAATAAGAATCTCCCGTCCCAAAATTAGAACAACTGCCCAGATATTTACTTTCCCCAATTTACAAAGACTGATTAAAGCAGCACCAATTAAAATTTTATCTGCTAAAGGATCAAAAGATTTTCCAAAATCAGAAGACTCGTTTCGAGCCCGGGCCACATATCCATCAAGTCCATCTGTTAATGCAGCCAAAATAAAAATACCGGCTGCAAACCACTGTTTATGGGGAATAGGCATAAAGAGAAAAAAAACAAGAACCGGTGTTAGGATAATACGAATAAGAGTAAGAAAATCAGCTACTTTCATGATTATCACCATCAATCATAATAATAAGGCCTGTTTGTAATGTTCGACATTGGAAAAAGAATCTCCTTTACCTAAACTACCTTTTTAATTTTCCCGTAAATTTGATAGGACTCTGCTCCTGTAATCTCTACCATTACAAAGCTACCAGGTTTCAACTCCATCTTTTCATCATCCGGTTCTTCCAATTCAAATACACCATCAATCTCCGGAGCTTCCCGATAAGAACGGCCTGTCCATCTGTAATTTTCCAGATGGTCTTCCAGCATCACCATGATTTCCTTACCAATTAATTCTCTGTTTTTTTCGCAAGAAATCTCTTGCTGTTTACGGAGAACCTCGCGAACCCGCCTTTTTTTGGTAGCATGATGAACTTGAGGATGAAGTTTGGCCGCTGGTGTCTCTTCTTCCTGAAAATAGGGAAAAGCTCCGACCCAATCTAGACGGTATTCATCCAAAAAAGATAAGACTTCTTTGAATTCTTCCTCTGTTTCTCCTGGATAACCCAGAATAAATGTAGTCCTAATTACCATATCGGGAACGATCGTTTTAATCCGTTCCAACATTTGCTTAATTTCCCCAACCGCAGTCCGCCGTCCCATACTCCGTAGTACCTTAGGACTAACATGCTGAAGGGGAATATCCAGATAATGGCAGATGTGCTTTGATTCCTTAATCACTTTCAACAGTTGGTCCGTTATTCTTGAGGGATAAGTATAGAGAATCCGGAGCCAAAATTCCCCCTCCAGCTTGTCCAAATGGGAAAGCAGCTGAGCAAGATTAGTTTCTCCGGAGTCCTGGCCATAAGCAGTAGTATCTTGTGCCACCAAAGTTATCTCTTTTACACCTTTAGCCACAAGAGTCTTTACTTCTTTTTGAATTTTTTCCGGATTCCTACTCCGATACCTCCCTTTCAATTGGGGGATAATACAATACAGGCAGCGATTATCACACCCTTCGGCAATTTTCACATACGCCCGGTAAGGTGGAGTAGAAATTGGCCTACTTTCAAGTTCCGGTGGAAGCCAACCTTTTGGGGCATCCAAATACATTTTTTCTACATTTTCCTTTTTTAACTTGGCTTTAATTAGTTCGGGAAGACGTGAATATTCTCCTGTTCCCAGCCAGAGATCTACTTCCGGGATCTCCTTTACTAACTCTTGGCCGTATCTTTGAGGAAAGCAACCCACTACTATCAATAGTTTACAATTCTCCTGTTTGAACTGGGCAAACTCCAAAATAGTATCAATCGATTCTTGAGTAGCAGTCTGAATAAATGAGCAGGTATTGATTACCAGTATATCAGCGGACCTTGGATCCGAGGTATATGCATATCCTTCTTCTCTCATTATTCCAATTAAATATTCGGTATCCACTTGATTTTTAGGACAACCCAACGAAATCCAACCAATCTTCATCAATTATCACTCCGCTTATGCAAACTTCTTTCCTTTATAACTTAAGGAATTGCATAATTCAATTATTCAAAATTCGACCACATTTCTGAAGTTCTGAATTCGCAACTAATTGATCGTACCGTAGAAAATCATGGTAAACATCATCGCAAGCTTTTATGTCGTTCATGCTGCCTACCCACAATATTACATAATAATGTAAATCAAAGGCGGGTAAATCGACAAGCCCCATAGGCATTTCCCGTATTGGTCAATTACGCCTCAAGATAATTATGCAATTCCCTCTACTAAAAAACTAAGAATATAAATAATAGTAAATATGATATCCCCTCAAAACCTTAGCAACATAACGCCGGGTTTCCGAATAAGGTATCCGATGTAAATCATTAAGCTTTCCCTTCCAAACTCCTGAATCCAGCCATTCTTTTACCTTTGCCCAGCCTGCATTATAAGAAGCTAAAACCAATACTATATCGCCATCAAGCTCATTCAACAGATAAGTAAAGTACCAGATACCAATCTCCAGATTAACCTCAGGTTTAAAAAGATCATCAATATCTAAATTTTTTCCTTGCTGGGCGCTAATCCATAATGCAGTTTCCGGCATAATCTGCATCAAACCACGTGCCCCTTTTTGTGATACTGCTTTGGAATTATATTTACTTTCCACAAAGATCAGAGCAGCAATCAGCTTCGGATCAACCTTTGATGCTTCCACCTTTTTCTCTATTAAATTCCGAAAATCGTACGGAAAAACCAAACGTCCTAATGGTTTATGGAAAATGACTCCTAGCATAAAAAGAAACAGTAAAAAAAATAAGGCCACATAAGATTTCTTTAAAATAAAAATCATTTTCCCCACCACCCGAGATTATATTAATATCATTTATGCATTAAAATGTATATTATTCCTTGGAATTCGTCGCTAATTTATTTTTTTCTTCTTTTTTTAGTCGCTATCCAACTCTGTTCGACTTTCGCTCTTAGGTCTTCTAATGTTCCCTCATTATTAATAACCACATCAGCAAGTGCCTTTTTCTGTTCTAATGGCATCTGTGTACTAATCCTTTGGATAGCCTCTGTTCTAGAGAGAGAACCCCGTATCATCACCCTTTGAATTTGAGTCTGGGAAGAAGCAACCACTACCCATACCTCATCTACCAGTGACTCCATCTTTGCCTCAAAAAGTAAGGGGATTTCAACCACTACATCTTCCCCCCGGCCCCGACTTTCTTCAATTTTCTCTATTATTTCCTCTCTAATTGCCGAATGGGTCAGGTTGTTAAGGATCTGGCGCTTCTTAGCATCGGAAAAAACTAATCCTCCTAAAACTTTTCGGTCAATCTCACCATCAGGCCGGAGGATTTTCTCTCCAAAACTTTTCACAAGTTGATTATAAACTTTGGTACCAGAGGTCAAAAATTCGTGGCCAATTTGATCCGCATCAATAAGTTTTAATCCTAAGTCCTTTAGAATCCTGGCTACTGTAGATTTTCCGGTTCCAATCCCTCCGGTCAGTCCGATTACTATCCCTTTACTCATTAATTCCTCCTAAAAACCTACTTCCTCGTTGCTAGTTACTCGTCGCTCGTTATGAATGCAGTCTTTGCAAGAGCTACCAAATGAAATTTCTATTTTACGTTCGAATACTAGGAGGTTCTTTTTTACACCAAAAAATGCTACAAATGAAAGTTCTATCTTCAAGTACCCCAGCTTGCTGGGATAGCGACCACTTAAACCTTTTTTAAAGGCTGGCAGTTTGGGCAATAATGGGTGCCCCGCCCAGCAACCCTGGTATAGGTAATAGGGCTTCCACAAACTCGACAAGGTTCTTCCTTCCGGCCATAAACATTTAAAAAGTTCTGATGTTCTCCAGGTACTCCACGGCCATCAACATAATCCTGCCTGGTGGTTCCACGATTTTTAATCGCAGCTGTTAGAACTTCTTTTATGCTCTGATAAATTTTCTCCCATTCTCCTGTAGAAATTCCCCTGGCCGGGCGAGTAGGATGCACTCCTGCCAAAAACAGAGTTTCATCCGCATAAATATTCCCCAAGCCGGCAATGACAGTTTGATCAAGGAGCAGCCCTTTTACAGGGCCTTTTCTCCTGGAAGCCGCCGCCTTTAAGCTGGAGAGGACTACTTCTTTCTCATCATCCACCGGTTCCGGGCCCAATTTCTTAAGACCGGCAGGAGGGTTATCTGACGTATAAAGAACTACTGTACCAAATTTTCTGGGATCAACAAAGTGTAAACTGTTACCATCACTAAAACTCAAGATTAAAGTAGTATGCTTTTCTGGCGTAGTCAACCCCGTTTTATATAGAAGTTTTCCGGTCATCCGGAGATGAAAGGCTACTCGCTGACCATTATCCAGGAGAAAAACAAGATACTTCCCTCTACGTATAAGATCTTTAATTTCTCTACCGGTTAGTGCCACTTTCATTTCCTCCGGCGGAATAAGTTTAACTGCTTTTTCTAAATATATTTCTACTTTCCGGATCTCTTTGCCAACCACTACAGGTAAAAGTGATCTTCTTACTGTTTCCACCTCGGGTAATTCAGGCATTAGACTAAATCCCCCCAATTTTCCCCGGTTTTAACTTCAACACGTAATGGAACCTTTAAAGAGAAGGCCTTCTCCATCTCTTCTTGTAGAATCGCTCCGGCTTCCTTGATAGCTTCCCGCTCCACCTCTACTACTAACTCGTCATGGACCTGTAAAAGTAGATTGGCAGGAATTTTTTCTTTTTGTAAGCGTTCATCAACACGAACCATAGCTAATTTAATAAGATCCGCTGCTGAACCTTGAATTGGAGTATTTCTAGCCATTCTTTCGGCAAAGGAACGTCGCTGAAAATTCCGGGAAGTTAGATCAGGTAAGTAACGCCTGCGGTTCATAATTGTACTAACATAACCTTCTTCCCGGGCCTTAGCAATTGATTCCTCCAAGTATGATTTTACCTCTTTATACTTAAGGAAATAGGCCTTAATAAAGGCTTCAGCCTCCTGACGGGAGACCCCGATTCCTTTTGCCAGTCCAAATCCGCTAATTCCATAAATAATCCCAAAATTAACTGCTTTTGCCCGATCCCTCATTTCTGAAGTCACACGTTCGGCAGGAAGATCGAAAATCTCTGCTGCTGTTCGTTGATGGATATCTTCTTCCGCCATAAAGGAAGCAATTAATTTCTCATCCTGAGAAAGATGAGCCATAATTCTCAGCTCAATCTGGGAATAATCCGCAGATAATAAAAGCATCCCTTGATCTGCAGGGATAAAACATCTCCGGATCTCACGTCCTTCTTCGGTTCTAACCGGAATATTCTGGAGGTTCGGATCAGTACTACTTAATCTCCCGGTAGCTGTCACTGCCTGATGAAAAGTGGTATGGATTTTGTAATCAGGAGATTTTGCCAGGTTAAGCAAGGATTCAACATAAGTAGAATTAAGTTTAACCAATCCACGATAGTCTAAAACTTTGCCAATAATCGGATGTTGAGTCAAAAGGCCTTCTAGAACTTCAGCATCCGTTGAATAGCCAGTTTTCGTTTTTTTACTGACTGGTAAACCTAAACGTTCAAAAAGAATGACTCCAAGTTGTTTTGGAGAGGAAATATTAAATTCTTCCCCCGCCAGCTGGTAAATCTCCTGTTCTAAACGGTTAATTCTCTGTGCATACTCCACTTTTAAAATATTAAGATGTTCCGGGCAGACTCTTATACCCTGTTTTTCCATAGCAAATAATATTTTCACCAGTGGCATTTCCACCCGGTAGAATAATTCTCCTACCCCTTCAGTTTCGATCCGTTCCTGCAAAACTTTATAAAGTTTTAAGAGTGCTCCGGTCCGCCAGGCACCGGCTGCAGCCATTTCTTCAACTGGCCAATCGGCTGGAAGTGAAAAAACCTCTTTTCTTTTCTTCTTTTCATCAAGAATCTCCGGAATCTCCAGCTCAAGCAAAGCTTTGGCAGTGTCTTCCAATTTAACCGCATTCTGACCTCCACTGACTAGGTAAGAAGCGATTAAAGTATCAAAATCACACCCATTAAACTCTGAATTATAATAGTTTGCCAATAACATATGGGCCTTTGCATGATGACAAATCTTTTTTGCCTGCGGATCTGTTAGCCAACGGTGAAGTGGTTCCGGAAAGGAGACTGCTTCCTCAATCAAAGGTAAAAACCCATGTCGATCCTGGGAGAGCGAAAATGATGCCCCTAAAACCTTTCCTTTTTCCCAATTCGCCTCTGTTGCAAGGAACTGAAAAGCGACTGGGTGATCAGTACTCCCCTCTAGAAAAGCAGGGAGTTCATCCTCACGAAGAATCTTAACCTCCGGTAAAGCGATCTCTCTAACCTCAACTCGGACTTTTTCTTCCTCCCCGGTCTGTAGGGCTAATTTCTTTAATAAACTTTTAAATTCCAATTCCTTAAAAAAAGCAGCTAATTCTTCTAGATCAGGTTTCTTCCACTGACATTCATCCGGGCAGACCGGGAGTTTGAGATCCCGCAAGATCGTAGTAAGTCCTATATATTTTTCAACAAGATCAACATGTTCAGCCAGTAGATTTCTAATTCGAGGAGGTTCTACTTCATCCAGTTGGTTAAAGATCTTTTTCAAGCTAGTAAATTGCTGAAGTAGAGCGGTGGCAGTCTTTTCGCCAATCCCCGGAACCCCTGGAATATTATCGGCAGGATCACCTTTTAATGCCTTAAAATCTCTCCATTGTTTAGGGGATAAACCATATTTTTTCTGCACATAATCCCGATCCACTTTAACTAAATCAGTAATCCCTCTCCGGGTATAATAAACCGAAACACCATCTTCAATTAGTTGAAAGGAATCTTTATCTCCGGTAATTATATAGACTTCTATTCCTTGCTCTCGAGCCTGATGAGCCATGGTGCCTATTACATCATCAGCTTCAAAGCCTTTTACTCCAATGACCTGGGCTCCTAAAATCTCGTAAAACTTTTTTATATAAGGAAGTTGTAAACGAAACTCATTATCCATTGGTTTTCGCGTTGCTTTATAATCTTCATAAGCCTCATGGCGAAACGTTTTACCAACATCTTCTGCTACCACAAAATAATCCGGTTTTGCATCTTCTACCAATTTTAAGACCATCATCACTACGCCATAAATTGCACTTGTTGGAAGACCTTCTGATGTTTTAAAACCTTGTCTTTTTAAGGCATGAAAAGCCCGATAAGCCAAACTATGACCATCAATGATTAACATCTTCTGTTTCATCTATGATCCCTCCCTTTCTATCTAGATAG
>DAIOHK010000062.1:0-9534 GCA_036744795.1 Bacillota bacterium
GGGATTTGAACCCTGGGCCTTCTGCTCCCAAAGCAGACGCGCTGCCAAACTGCGCTACACCCCGAAACAACATATATTAGTATACGTTAATTTGCTCATTAAGTCAATATGCTTTATGCTTCTATTTCTTTTTCCGCCCTAATTACTCGATAACCACTTTTCACCTCAACTACTTCTGCAAAGCCGAAAATTTCTTCTAATTCTCGAAGATAAGTCTTCGCCCCCTGGCTTGTCTTAATCACTGCCCATAAACTCCCGTGCGGAACTAAGTATTTCCGGGCCTCATTAAATAATCCTAATACTGTTTTTTTCCCAGTCCGAAGAGGAGGGTTGGTTACAATCAAATCAAAACGCAGACCCGTAGCAAACAAGGTTTTCCACGGTTCAAAGCCATTGCCTTCCTTAATTAAAATATTTTTAATACCATTTAATAAAGCATTCTCTTTCGCCAATTCCGTTGCCCTGGTATTGATATCACTCATATAAACAGTAATTTGAGGTAATTCCTCGGCAATTCCTAATCCAATTGGACCATAACCACAGCCTAGATCTAATGGCGTCATTACCCCTGTAAGATCTAAACTCTCTACTAGTATTCTAGTACCCAGATCCAACCGTTCACGAGAAAAGACTCCTGCATCGGTCCTAAACCTAAATTCATTTCCCCTAAATGCTGTAGTAAACTCCTTTAGATTATGTTCTGATTCAGGAAAAGCTGAATAGTAATGATCCGCCATCCAATAGCCCCACTTTCCAATATTTTAGTAAACGTCAAAAACACCAAAGGCTAACTTTCACGCGAGCGACCAGCGACGAGTAACGAGTACCGAGTCGAATCACACCACACTCAAAAAATCCGGCAAATTCTTGCAAAGGCTATCCTCATACCACCACAACCAACAACGAGATTTCAATACTCGAAGCTGCTATAAATTAAAAACAGCCCGGAGGTCCAGGCTGTAGTCAATCAAGTTTAAAGCAGATGATAGCCGTAAAAAACAATCAGCCTCGCCTCGGCAAAACTAGAAACAAGGAGAAATAGAAAACCAAAGATTAGCACTTCCTTTTCATCGGTATGAAGTGCAGGCCAAGACCAAAATCTCCCTACCCTATGCCAGGCACTATCGTGAAAAGATTCAGTTTTCAGCCATGTCCAATTAACAGTAGATGCTATTAATAGCCCATAAGAGAACCATACCCAAAGACCAAACCGGAGAAAAGTAACTAATGCCCCTAAAACAGTATAACCCTGAGGGGGATAAATATAAGAGTTTGTTCCTACTACTATTCCGATTAAAATAGTATATAAAAGATAATAAACTAATCCTAGAGATAACCGTCCAATCTTAAATCTATTAAGGAAAAAGATAAAAACTAGAGCAATAATAAAATAATGGATAAAGTTTTTAATCGTAAGTAAAAGAACATTTCCCCAAGTATTAAAAGTATTTTCCGTTTCCAATTCCCACTTAAAGATCTTAAAAGTCTCTCCCCACCGTGCCTTAAACCATGCTCCAATATCAGCTGAACCCTTTATCCCAAAAATTTTATCCACTAATAAAGTGTTCTTGAGAGCACCTTCCCCCATAAAGAAATATGCTATGGCCCAGGAAATAGCAAAAAATATTAACCCACAAAGTAAATATCCGCTCATCCTTTGGTAAACATCATCACTAAAAATTAATCTCGAGAGCCAAGAAACCACCTGAAAATGTTTTCTCTCCTTAGCCTGTATTCTATCTCTTTTATTCTCCCTCACAATGGCTCCTCCTTTACCTTTACAAGTTACCGCTTATAACGTAACTATTATTTCGAAGTTCCCATTTCCTTAGTTTTAGCTGTTTTTATCATCATTAGATAATAAAACCTGGTAAAGACTTTTAGCCAAACCCAGTCCCGGATCTTTTGCTAATTCCTTTGCCATCTCTTCAGCAAAAATACCCCGTAAAAATTCTCCTTGAACACCTTTTCCAAATATCTCAGTATTACCCTGCATTACTTCGATCATTTTCTGAAAAAGAATAGCTTCAAACTCCTGACATTTTTTCATCAATTGTTGGTCCGGGTTTTCCTGGACTTGATTATTAATCTTCCGCTTGCCAGAGGAAATTGGCGTCTCCGGATTAATCTTAATCTCCATCTGCTTTCGCCCCTTTAAGCTTTCTTTCTACCTGATCTCTAAAACTCCATATAAAGCACCGGCTTGATCAATAGCAATAATCAGATTAATTATATCCTGAGGCGTCGCTCCAACAGCATTTAAAGCTCTTACTATTTCATCAATCGTAGTCCCAGCTGGAAGTGCTACCAGAGAACCTTCATCTTTACTTACCTCCAGTTGTTCCTGTTCAGTAAGAACAGTTTCTCCGGAAGAAAATGGTGGAGGCTGAGAAATAAGCTTCTCAGAGCTGACTTTAACTGTAATATTCCCTCTAGTTACAGCTACCGGAGCTACTCTAACATTTTCATCAAAGACAATCGTCCCATTCCTGGGATTAACTACAACCTTAGCCATCTGATCCCGGGGTACCTGAATTTTTTCCAGCATTGCAATAAATTCTACCGGATTTCTTTGATATCTTTCTGGAATTTCTACTTTCACATTTGCCTTGTTTTCTGGATAAGCAATCTCCATACCAAAATAAGTGTTAATCGCTGTAGCCATTGAATTGATCGTTGTAAAATCCGGATTGAATAAAACCCAGCGTAATGTATCAACAATTACCGGCTCCGACTGAATTTCTTTTTCCACCAAAGCTTGCACCAGACCTACTGTTGGTTGATTAGTTGTCTGTCTGCTACCTCGGTTCCCGGAAGCAGTAAAACCACTAACCACCAATGGGCCTTGTGCCACCGCATAGATTTGCCCATCCGCTCCGGCTAAAGGCGATTGTAAGAGGACACCACCCTGTAAACTCTTAGCATCACCTAAAGATGAAACCGTAACCTCCAAAGTATCGCCATTTCTTTTATATGGTGGTAAGGTTGCAGAGAGTGCAACAGCGGCTACATTTTTCACTCTTATATTTGTCCTGTCCACCACAAAACCATGGTGAGCAAGGAAATTTAAAACCATTTCCATAGAAAAGCCCTGATTATCACCGGTTCCGTTTAAACCCACCACTAAACCAAAACCTGTTAATTGATTAGCCCTATCCTCTTCCAAGCGTGCCAAATCCTTTATTCTAGATGTAAGCAGAGTATTTTCAGCCGCTTCTAAATGTAAAGAAGAGCATAATGTTAATAGTACAGTGAAAAAGCTAAGAAGATTGAAGGGCCTCTTGTTTACAAACAAATTCACACCCCCTGCTGCATTAGAACAACCAGTCTAGAAATTTCCCCAAGATCCCTTTTTTCGTCCCGTAATCATTTCCTAAATATTCGATCTTAGCATCTGCCACAAATGTAGAGTAAACTGTATTATCCGCTCGGACATCCTCCGGCCGGACTATTCCGGTAAAAGTCAATTTCTGTATATCTTCATTAACTTTGATTTCTTTACTACCCTCAAAGATAAGGTTTCCATTCTCATCAATAGAGATAATTTTCACGGTTAGTTGTGCTTTCAAACTTCCAGTTTTATTTGTTCCAGAAGATCCATCATAAGAACTCTCCATCGATCCTTTTATATAAGGTAAAAGACTAGTTAACATCCCGGCACCAGGGCCAACCAGTACCGAACTACCCTCATCCCCGGATACACCGGTCCTAGAGGTAGCTGAAGATTGTTCAGAAATAATAATTGTTAACAAATCTCCGACATAAAAACGTTTATTAGGTTTAACAAAATATGACTCACTCTTATCTGTCCAGAGTGACTGCCCATTACCACTTACCGGATAGGCTAAACAAACTATTGTTAACAGGATAATCAATACCCTTTTCAATCCAGCCGCACCTCCACTAAACCCGGTCCGATCACCGTCGCTTTTAAACGCCGGTTGCTTTCCAAATTCTTAACTAAGATTTGATCCCCCATCCAGCCATCCTCTTCCGCAAGAACAAATAATTCTAAATGGATAGTTTCTTCCTGTAGAACCAATCGCACTTTACTTCCTTTAAGCACCACCGGAACAATTTGTATATCCCTGGTTCTTAATACCTTACCGGCAGAAAATTCCCGTGTAACCCTAAACTTTCCTGGTTCAAGGCAATTCAAAAACTCGTTTCCATCCTCTAATTCACGTAACTCTTGGTAGAAACTATTTTCAGTAATAACCTCACCCTTATTTAAACTCTTGGAACTAATATATACTTCTGCTTGAACATAAAATCGGAAAAATACAGGCATAGTAGTAAAGGCCTCCCCGTCTACCAAGACGCGGAGGCGAAAAGTTAAAAGTCCCGGTTTAAGATGAGGAATTCTATCCGCAGGAAGGATCTCCACTTTACCTTGGGGGATACTCCTCTCTTGTATTCTTCCCGGCTCCACTCTCCATTCTTCCCATAAAGGAGAAGCATTATTTTTTATATATGTTTCTACAGCCGCCATTAACATTTCTTTGGTTAGAATCTGTCCAGCCCGAGTTATTTTAACTTTTGCCGGCATCTCTAGAACAAATACTCCGGGGATCCCAGAACGATCCAGCGCATATTGTACATTTGTCTTGTACAACCAGGTTGTTTCAGTATACCGGGGAGCTTGTCCTAAATAAATTTGCTTTAGTTTTTCTTCAACTGAAGGAATAGCTCCTTTAATCTCTGCCACTTGACCAAGGTAAATCTCTGTTCCCTCGCTCTCGATCTCCGGTTGGAGAAAGATCATAATCTCTGATTGTTCCTGAGCTTCAACCAATTGAACGGTAAGTAAGATACTTAAAACAAAGAATAACACCCTAAACCATTTCATTATGACCACCCATATTCTAGATCCCTACCTAGAAAATACTCTAATCGTTCTTGAGTAATCCTCCGTTATCCTTTACCCAGCCTGGTCAGAATGTTGTTTCAGCAGTGAAATTGAATTTCTTTTTTAGCATTCTTGGTGAAGCGGAGGTTGAAATTGGGCCGAGCGACAGGGAGGTCGCGAGCCGCTTTTTGTCCAGAATGGACTATAAAGCGGACTTCATTGCTTGTTGCTTCACCTGGCTTTGATTCAGTTCACTTCGTGATATCTGTAGGTAGCCAGCGTGAACAACTACCAGATTTCAGCCGGAGCTGAACCTTAAAATGCTTGAAGAAATTCACGTGAACCAGGAAACAACTTCAGACCAGGCGGAGATTATAACTTAAATTGTATTTTCATTCTTTCATGTGCCCGGGCGGTAGCCAGCGTGAGCAACTACCTACACCAAAGGGTATCGATTATTAACGTCGTAAGTTGTTGGCAGTCTGTAACATTTCATCAGCAGCCTGGATAGCTTTAGAATTTATCTCATAAGCCCGCTGGGCAACAATCATATTAACCATTTCTTCCACTACTTTAACATTTGACATTTCTAAAAATCCTTGCGTAATTGAACCAAAACCATCAAGACCAGGTGTCCCATACTGAGCTTCTCCAGAAGCATAAGAGGGCTTAAGAATGTTTTTCCCCATATTGATTAACCCCTCCGGATTAAGAAAACGTACAGTTTCTATTCTTCCTAGTTCCTGTGGGCCATCCTCTCCAGCAATTTTAATACTAACGGTCCCATCAGAACCAATAATTACATCCGTAGCATTCTCAGGGATCCAGATCTCAGGCTGCAATAAATAGCCATCATTATTAACTATCCGGCCTTCTCCATCCAATTTAAAATTCCCATCACGGGTATAGCCTATAGTACCATCCGATAATAAAACCTGAAAAAATCCATCCCCTTCAATCATTAGATCAAGGGCATTACCAGTTTGAACCATATCACCCTGAGTATAGGATTTACTGGTCGAAATCATACGTGCACCATGCCCTACCTGCATTCCAGCAGGAGTCATACCCTGGGATGAAACTGTTCCCGGTGCTCTTAAAGTCTGATATAACAGATCCTGGAATTGAGCCCGCGATTTTTTAAAACCAACAGTATTAACATTTGCCAAGTTATTAGAGATGACATCGATATTTGTTTGTTGAGAATTCATCCCCGAACTGGCAGTCCATAATGCTCTAATCAAATAAATTACCTCCCTGCAACAATAGTTATTAAATCAACCGTCTCAATCGTTCAACGGTTGTTACAGGGGACCTCCGACTAGCGGTCCGGCCCCAAAAATGTTATTATACTCGCCCTAATTCATTGGCAATCTTATTCATCACTTCATCCATAACCGCAATTACTTTCTGGTTGCTTTCGTATGCCCTAGTAACAGCAATCATCTTTGTCATTTCTTCAATTGGATTAACATTTGAGTTTTCCAATTCTCCCTGGTTAATCTGGGGATTTTCTACCCTTGTCCACCCCCCGGTCAAACGAAACTGACTGCTCCCCTCTTTCATTAAAGAAGCCTGGTCTGTAGGTAAGACAATTAATAGGCGGTCCGTTATTCGACCATCAATAAGGATGGCACCATCTTGAGCAATATTCACTTGACGATTATCAAGCCGAACTGGTCCATTTGCTCCAATAACTCGATCTCCTTCAGAAGTCACTAGATAACCATCAGCACTTTTAGTAAAATTACCATTCCTCGTCAAATAACGACCTGAAGGTGATTCCACTAAGAAATATCCATCACCTGCAATCGATAAATCTAAAGAGTTCCCCGTTGTTATATAATTACCAGGAGTTAAATGGGTAAATACCCCATCAACTTCTACTCCCAGTGAAGCTGTACCAATCGGGGTGATGCCGGACCGATCTAAAGCTAAAAAAAGTTCTTCCTCAAAAGAAGTACATGTAACCTCATCTTTTTTGTATCCGGTTGTATTTATATTTGCCAGGTTATTGGCTACTACATCTTCCCGATTAAGCTGGAGATTCATCCCGGTTGCGGCAGTATATAATCCTCTCAGCATTAACTCACCTCCTTCTTTGAAAATTTTAAAAGGCAGTGAAGATACCCCTGCCCTTTTTTAGAATATTTTGTTTGCTGGATTTTAAACCGAACGGCTCCCGACTATTAAGTTACTCTTTAATACATCTATACTCTCAAGTAGCCTTCCGGTTCCCAGTACCACACAGGAAAGAGGATCCTCTGCTAAATGTATCGGTATACCTGTCTCTTCACTTAATAGTTTTGTAAAACCATCGAGTAAAGAACCCCCTCCACTTAAAACAATTCCTTTATCAACAATATCTGAAGCAAGCTCTGGGGGAGTTCTTTCCAACACTGACTTAATCCCATCAATAACATTTGTTATTGGTTCTGCCATCGCTTGAAAAGAATCGGCAGAAGTAAAATTAAGTGTTCTAGGTAAACCAGTAACCAGATCGCGCCCCCGAATCTCCATTGATTTACCTTCGCCTTCAGGGTATGCCGATCCAATCTGGATCTTAACCTCCTCAGCCGTCCGCTCGCCAATCATCAGATTATACATCTTCTTTATGTATTTGATGATCGCCTCATCAAATTTGTCCCCACCAATCCGTAATGACTCACTAACCACTATTCCTCCTAAAGAGATAATCGCTACATCCGTGGTCCCACCGCCAACATCTACCACCATATTCCCACTAGCTTCGTAGATATCAATCCCGGCTCCCACAGCAGCAGACATTGGTTCCTCAATTAAATATGTATGTTTCGCACCTGCTTGCATAGCTGCCTCTAAAACAGCCCTTTTCTCCACACTAGTAACACCGGAGGGAATACAGACGACAACTTGGGGGCGGAAAAGACGTGGCCTGGGGCTAACTTTTTCAATGAAATATTTTAGCATCGTCTCAGTTACATCATAATCAGCAATTACCCCATCCTTCATTGGCCTTACAGCAATGATATTCCCAGGCGTTCTCCCGATCATCCGGCGGGCCTCTTCCCCAACGGCTAATATTTTTCCGGATTCCTTATCCAAGGCTACTACGGAAGGTTCCCGAATCATAATCCCTTTACTTCGTACATATACAAGTATATTAGCAGTCCCAAGATCGATTCCTATATCGAAAGATAGATTTAACAAGCCGGATTCCCCCCTTATGATACTAAATATACATAAGTATTTTTTCTATACTATTCTGGAATATCCTCCTTTTTTTTCCCCTTTTTCTAGTTTTGTCTGATATTTCCGACGTGTAGCCTCTCCACCCCGGATATGCCGTTCGGCTTTATTAGTTTCCAGAACCCTTTTGACTTCTTTAGCTAATACTTTATTAATTCCAGGTAATCTTTCAGTCACATCTTTATGTACCGTACTCTTACTAACGCCAAAATGACCTGCCGCCTGACGAACAGTAGCTTTTTCTCTAACAATAAACCTGCTAAGGTCTAAAACTCTCTTTTGGATATAATCTTTCACTCCCCCACCCTCTCCCGTGATTTATCAATAAATTATATGGGTAGAGAGGGAACATTATAACCTATCCAAACTGTTAGAGGCTATATTCCAAAAAAGAGTTAATCAGAAAAGTCCGTAAGTATAGTCAATGGGTCAACTGGTTTCCCTTTATGAAATAAATTAAAATGAATTCCCGGTTCCGGTCCGCAGGTTGATGATGAAGCATTGCCCAAAAATGTTCCTTGTTTAACCATTTGACCTACAGATACTTGTACTGACTTAATATGAGCATATAAACTAAGCCATTCACCTCCATGTTCTAGGGTAATAATTGTTCCCAAAGAAGAATCACTTCTTACTTCTATCACTTTGCCATCGGCAACAGCTACTACCTTACTACCAACAGGAGCACATATATCTATCCCTGTATGATACCGCCATTCAGTAATCATCTTTTCCCAACCATTTTTCCGGATGATCCGTCCTTTTACAGGCAGAATTAGGTTCAATGGTTCAAAGTTGTTTTCCTTAACATCTTCTGGTTTATTTATCTCCTCCACTTTTTTACGAAGCTCATCGATCTCTTTTTGCAGTTCCGAAATCATCCCCACTGTTCGCTCCGCCTCTTCGCTAATAGAGTCTTTAATGGCAAGTGGAAGTGTAGTCTGTTTGACTCGGAAGTAAACAACCCCCCAACTTCCCAAAAACAATAAACAAAAAAAGCTGAGAGTTCGTAGCAATACCCGCCTTTTATGATAAAATTCAGTAAGTTTTTTCCCTGTTCTTTCTGTATAGCCCTTTATCTCTCCCAGCCACTTTTGCAAAGTCACTCGAAATTTGGGCCAAGATTGACGCCGATTCTCTATCGCCATATTCCACTCCTCCAAGCAAGCCGGTTCAAAACCGAATTAATTACCAGCCTATAAAAATTAAATATTATTCTCGTAATTGGAATTTCCTTAAAAGATAGTTTTCCCAGGTGATCCTTTTTTATCCTGTTTTGACATGTAAAAAGCAGCCCACTAACCAGGCTGCTTTAGATAAAAATAATATTATCACCGGGAGCGTGAGCGACTACCTAGAAAATAGCCCTAGTTGATTCATCTGGTCTTGATTAAATCACTTTGTGATAATTATGAAACCAGCATGAACAACTTGTTGATTCATCTGGTCTTGATTAA
>DAIOHK010000063.1:0-8760 GCA_036744795.1 Bacillota bacterium
TCCCTGAATTCAGCTTTTTTTCTCTCCTAGAGCTTAATTACTGAGAAAATGCCTCGAAGATTATCGATTCATACGGCTTTATTAAAATCACTTAATGATGCTGCTTAAGATGGCCGGCGTGAATAACTACGCAATTTCACAGTTAATTAGGTTATCGACATCTTCCTAGAAAAACTTTAAATTAAAGCCTATATTTTTCCTACTTAGAAAATAGCACTAGTTGATTCATCTGGTTGATTAAATCACTTCGTAATACTACTTAAGGTAATTATGCAATTCTTTCAATTCCCTATTTTCCGGTACACTTCATGATAATTCTGCTAATCTAGCCTTAACCTTTTCATAATCCACTTCTACCTCTACTAACTTTTTCCGTTCTTTCTCCACTACAGCTGCGGGAGCCTTCGCTACAAACTGCTCATTGGCAAGTTTACCAGATAATCGTTTCCTTTCTATCTCTAAGTTAGAAAGTTCTTTTTGTAAGCGTTGGATTTCCAATTCCAGGTCTACCATTCCAGCCAAGGGAAGGTAGATCTCCACCCCTTCAACAACAGCAGTCATCGCCTTTGTTGGTTTATCCGCATTTCCTGATCGAATTTCAATTTTATTAAGATTTGCCAAGGTATTAAGGTATAAGTGATTTTTTGTCAAAACATCTTGTTTTTCGGTTTCAGCCAGGAAGATGGCTTCCACTTTTCTTCCAGGATCTACACTTGCTTCAGCCCGAATATTCCGGATCGCCCGGGTAATATTCATAATTAGACCCATTTCCTCTTCGGCTTGTGCATCAATTAAATCATCATCTGCAACCGGCCACGGAGCAAGCATTAGAGTCTCACCTTCATGAGGAAGGGCTTGCCAGATTTCTTCAGTAATAAATGGCATATAAGGATGAAGAAGTACCATAATCTGGCGGAATACTTTCACTAGTACCTTTTGCGTAATACAACGCCCTTCACCCTCAATTTTTAGTAATGGTTTGGCCATCTCGATATACCAATCACAATATTCGCTCCAAATAAAATCATAGAGTAGATTAGCAAGACCACCCAAATCGTACCGATCAAGCATCTCACTAGCTTCTCTGGTAATTTTTTGCAAGCGGGAAAGAATATACCGATCAGCAAGGGTAAGCTGAGACTTATCGATCTCTTCGTTTCCCTGGTTTATAGAATAATCCTCCAGATTCATTAATATAAAGCGGGCAGCATTCCAAATTTTATTGGAAAAATTCCGGATCCCATCGATCTTTTCCATTTGGAACCTCTGATCCTGTCCAAGAGCGGTTCCGGTTGCTAAGGTAAAACGTAAGGTATCTGTACCGTATTTCTCAATCACATCTAGAGGATCAATATTAGTCTCCGGCCGAGATTTACTCATCTTCTTCCCGTATTTATCCAAGACTAATCCGTGAATAAGAACCTCTTTAAATGGTCTTTCTCCCATAAATTCCAATCCCATGAAGATCATCCGTGCTACCCAGAAAAAGATGATATCCCGGGCAGTAACCAGTACTGCTGTAGGATAAAAATGTTTTACCTCTTCAGTTTCTTCCGGCCAACCCATTGTCGAGAAAGGCCATAAAGCAGAAGAAAACCAAGTATCAAGCACATCGGGGTCTTGTTCTATCCGTTTGCTACCACATTTAGGACAAACTTCTGGATCCTGGCGAGAAGCAAATTCCGCACCACAATCATCACAATACCAAACTGGTATCCGATGACCCCACCACAATTGTCTTGATATACACCAGTCCCTGATATTTTCCAACCAGTTTAGATAGACCTTGGTGAAACGTTCGGGTATAAAACGGATCTCTCCATCTTCCACTGCTTTGATTGCTGGTTCAGCTAGGGGTTTCATCTTAACAAACCATTGTCTAGAGATCAGCGGTTCGATGACTGTATCACAGCGATAGCATGTTCCTACCGCATGGTGATGAACCTCTTCGCCTACTAATAAACCTTCCGCTTTAAGTTCCGCTAAAAGCTTCTTCCGGCATTCATAGCGATCAAGTCCTTCATATTTTCCGGCTTCCTCAGTCATTTTAGCATCAAAACCAACAACCGTTATTTGCGGGAGATTATGTCGTAAACCAACCTCAAAGTCATTAATATCATGAGCTGGGGTTACCTTTACCGCCCCGGTACCAAACTCCCGGTCCACCATTGCATCTGCTACGATGGGGATCTTTCTATTCACAATCGGTAAGATTACTTTCTTGCCAACCAAATCTTTAAAGCGCTCATCATCGGGGTGAACAGCAATTGCTGTATCACCTAACATCGTTTCAGGCCGGGTTGTAGCTACTTGGATATAACCATCCCCTTCTGCCAGGGGATACCGGATATGCCAGAGACGTCCTTCCTGTTCTTCATGTTCAACTTCAATATCAGAGATAGTTGTTGCACACTTAGGACACCAGTTAACCAAATAACTGCCACGGTAGATTAATCCCTTATCATAAAGACGGATAAAGACTTCCCGGACAGCCTCCGAGCATCCTTCATCCATAGTAAACCGTTCCCGCTCCCAATCACAAGACGAACCCATCTTTTTGAGCTGCCGGATAATTGTTCCCCCATACTCCTTTTTCCAGTCCCACACTTTTTCCAGGAATTTTTCCCTGCCCAAATCATGCCGCGATTTCCCCTCTTTTGCTAGTTCTTCCTCGACCTTAACCTGTGTGGCAATTCCCGCATGATCTGTTCCTGGAATCCACATGGTGTTATATCCCTTCATCCGATGATAACGAACAAGGATATCTTGTAGAGTATTGTTTAAAGCATGACCTAAGTGCAGTTTACCTGTAACATTGGGTGGGGGTATAACAATAGCATAAGGTTTTTTTCCCTTTTCTACTTCAGCATGGAAATAGTTTCTTTCCAGCCAAAAATTATACCATTTTTCCTCTACTACCTGCGGGTCATAGACTTTAGATAATTGTTTATTCATATAAAATCCTCCTATCTACCAATTGAGCAAATTGCATAATTATCTTAGGTATCCATTTAAATCTTAAATCAATCATTTATGCAATTCTTTAAATAAAAAAGCCTTTCATCTCCTAAGGACGAAAGGCTTTTCGTGGTACCACCTTATTTCCTCCGTTAATATTACGAAGGCACTTTAAAGCTATAACGGGCTAACCCGACCTGGCTTACTCCACACTTCAGCCAAGAGGCTCCTGGACGACCTTCACCCTAAGTTTTCCGTGGGATCTTCCAGCCTCAGAACCCCTTCTCTATTCGGAACTTTAGGGTTACTCCTTCCATTCAAAGCCTATGTTTAGCATCTCTATTTTTCTTCTATAATATATACCAACATTCACTTTTGTCAAGTGTTTCTCAGACTGTTTAGTAAAATATAATTACTCAAAACATAATTTTACTGATATTTTTTCTTCATTTCTTCTAAACCCCAGTTGGGAACCGCATCAATCTGATTAGTGCTACCAAAAGCTTCCATTCTCTTTCTTACTTCATTGGCAATTGCTTGTCTTGACATTTTCAAATATTCGCGGGGATCAAATGCGGATGGTTTTTCAACCAGCAGTTTCCGGACCGCTGCTGTTGCCGCTAATCTAATATCAGTATCTACGTTAATTTTATTCATACCAAAAGTTATGGCTTTCTGAAGAGCTTCGATCGGAACACCCTGTGCCTGTTCCATCTTACCTCCATACTGATTAATAGTATTGATCAGTTCTGCTGGAACACTAGAGGAACCATGAGATACAAGATAAGTATCTGGTAAGAGTTTTCGGGTTTTTTCAATAATATCAAAGGCGAGTTTGGGTTCACCCTTAAATTTAAAAGCTCCGTGGGAAGTACCAATTGAGATTGCTAATGCATCTAATCCTGTTCTTTCCACAAACTCTACAGCCTGATCTGGATCAGTAAGATTAGCTTTACCTGAACCTACTCCATCCTCAATTCCGCCCAAAGTTCCTAATTCGCCTTCTACTGAAACTCCCCGGTCATGAGCATATTTCACTACCTCACTGGTAACTTTGACATTATACTCAAAAGTGGAAGGAGTCTTAGAATCCTCCATTAATGATCCATCAATCATTACTGAAGTAAAACCTAAATTAATTGCCCGCTTGATTGTTTCCAAATTGTTTCCGTGATCTAGATGAATAGCCAGAGGAATCTCAGGAGCTAATTCAGCACCAGCCTTAATAATATTAATTAGGTAAAGATCTTGGGCGTACTTTAAAGCCCCTCTGCTGACCTGGACAATTACAGGAGATTTTGTCTCCTGGGCTGACATAATAATCCCCTGCATCTGCTCCATATTATTGACATTAAAAGCCCCCACAGCAAAGGAATTTCCTTTCTTAAAACCTTCAAGACTAGCTTCAAGTATCGCTTTAGAAGTAACTAACATTTTTTCTCCTCCATCTTCTGTTTATTTTTTTAAACCCATTAACCGTCTCATGTAACTATAAAATTAATTTTACTTACCAAAAACCCTGGCATTCCTAAGATCCTGTTCCGACCAGTTAACTGTTTTTTGCACTAGTGCTTCGTCAAATGGCACAGGCACAATCTTACCTCCTTGCAAGCCAACCATCTTTCCTGAGACCCCGGAAAATAAGTAGTCAACCGCAGTAAAACCAAATCTGGTACCAAGGATAATATCATCAGCCACCGGATTAAGACCCCTAAGGGTAAAGCCTAGATCTGTAGCCCGAACTTCTTCAAGTTTTTTTAGTCCTAATTCATGCCTGATAATCCGGCGTAAGATCTGCCCAACCCCACCTAGTTTAGGATTACCATGGGCATCTTTACCTAAATCTTCCTCCACCATTGCCCTAACTACAGAATTTACTTCCTTCGTTCTTACCAAAGCCGGATCATCAGCTTTAAAACTAACCCCTTCAGCAACAGCAATATTAACGTAATTTTGACGTTCATAAAGCTCCTTAATCTTTTGGCATAATTCTTCTAAATCCACTTCTTTTTCCGGAATGAGAATTAGATCTGCTCCACCAGCAATTCCGATCTCTAGAGCAAGCCAGCCAGCTTCCCGTCCCATAATCTCAACTAAAGAGATCCGTCGATGAGTTTTAGCTGATTCTAAGGTACTCCGAAAAGCAGTACTACCAAAAGAAACCGCTGTTTTAAACCCAAGCATGGTGTCAGTCCCAGTAACATCATTATCTATACTTTTAGGAGCCGCAATTACCGGAAATCCCATTTGGTGAAGACCTGAAGCCGACTTAATGGTATCATTCCCGCCAGTTGCTAAAACAGCATTTACCCCGATTTTTTTAAGATTAGCAATAATCCGATCCGGATATCCTTTAGCTTTGTTTTCTTCGGAAAAAGGATTAAACCGGGAAGAGGCCAATACTGTACTAGGTTCTTTCTCTAAACCAGTTACATTTTCCAGATTAAACGGGACTAAGTGTTCCTCGAGATTTTCTGAAGCCGCCCCTTCAAAAGCCTTTCTGATACCAACAAATTCAGCATTGTAACCTTCGATTCCTCTCCGGACAGCTGCGGCAATAAATGCATTTATTCCGGCACAGTCTCCCCCGCCAGTCATAAAAGCAATTTTTTTCAACACTATGATACCCCCTCTTTATTTTGATACTAACAACCACCAAATAAATTAAGCAGAATATAATTTTAACTGAAATCTTAAATATATCTCTTCCCGATCACCTCTTAAAAGATTCCTGAACAAGTTATCTACTATCGTAATTTACTCCTTGGGAATCAAAATAAAATGCTATGATAATTCCTGATATAATTCACTTGAGCTTTTTTCTTCACCATTTACACGTGATTTCGCAGAATCAGTTAATTTGTTTTCTATTTCTTCTAAACCAGATTCCATTGAATTTATCTTCTTTTCTAGCCGCTGAAGACGAAACTCGGAATCACTCTTTAATAATAAAGTAAAGCCCCAGGCATAAATGAGAAAATAGACTAAGTAGTCTTCTGGGTCAAAACCATCATTGAAAAAAGCCCAAACAATCGAGGCCGAAGCCACTACTAAAAGTAATAAACCAAAATAATAATTAGTATCCCTACTCAGTTTGAAATTTAGCCTCATTAATACCCCTCCTATACTTAATCAATCAGCAGTTAAGTTTATCTCTGTTTGGATTTCAAGCCAATCATCCATTACTGGTAAGTCATTCAGGTCCTTTAATCCAAAATAACGGAGAAATTTATTGGTGGTCACATATAAAATAGGTCGTCCTGGTCCATCTTTTCTCCCAGCTTCCTGGATTAAACCTCTTTCCTGGAGGGTTGCCAGCGAACTATCTACTCTCACTCCTCGGAGCATCTCAATCTCAGCCCTAGTAATTGGCTGTTTATAAGCAATAATAGCCAGTGTCTCTAAAGCAGCCTGAGAAAGTGGGGGATGACGAGGAACTTTCTTTAATTTTTCAACATAATCAGCATACTCCGGATTAGTAGCAAAGTGGTAACCTTGGGCTACTTCAATTATTTGGATCCCCCGGTTCTGCTCTGTATATTCCTTCATTAAATCTTCTACGATTTTTTTAACCGTCTCCTTATTTATCCCCAAAATCTCTGCCATTTCTTTCAATGTTACTGGTGATGAAGAAGCAAAGACAAGCGACTCAATGACTGCCTTAGCCAGTGTTAAATTCATCTTTACTCCTCCCAACGATAGATCTCTATTTCACTAAAAATCTGATTTTGCCTGACAATTACTTTTCGTAAGCGTATTAGTTCAAGCAAAGCCAAAAAACATGTAACAATAGCCTTTCTAGAATTATCAGTAAAAAGGGAAGTAAAAAGAATCTTAGGGATTTCTTCCAAATCTTTTAATATCTTTCCCATCTTATCCTGAATTGAATACTGTTCCTGCGGCATACCTTCCAGTTCTAAGCGAGGAGTAAGACTCTCCAAAAGAACTCCAAAAGCTTGAACTAGGTCCCAAAGAGAAATATCACCACCTAATGGATCCACCGAAGAAGTAGCAGCTGTCTCTTGATCAGCAAAATGGCCACCGGAACGACCATAATACATACTCCATTTGGTCTCCCGTTCTTGCAAATCAGAAGCAAATTTTTTAACTTTTTTATATTCCAGTAGTCTTTCCACAAGTTCCTGTCTAGGATCTTCTTCCTCCAAATCTTCATCATTTTCAACTACCGGGCGGGGTAACAACATTCTTGCTTTTATCTGCATCAAAGTTGCGGCCATTAAAAGAAAATCCGTTGCTACCTGAAGATTTAAAAATTCCATAGTCTGAATATGATCTAAAAATTGATCTGTAATTTCAGAAATCGGAATATTATAAATATCAATCTCTGCCTGTTCAATCAGGTGTAAAAGAAGTTCTAAAGGCCCTTCAAAGACTTCTAACCGAATCTCATATAGGTCTTGTTCTTCTTGTCTATTAATTAAGTTTTCCATAATCTAATTTTTTTCATCTGCCATTTTAAGTAGAGATAATTCGAGATCAACATTATCTGTTTTCGGATCATGATGATGTTTTATTAATGAAACCACTTTTGGGTCAATCCCCAAGCTCTCAGCCATATATGCCCCCCGGGAGGGATGAATTAAATCTACATATATAGCATGCCGCAATGAACGTTTTTTTCCCCTTTGACCCCATTTCTCGCGTGACCTGGGGAAAAGCCGCCTTATTACTCCGACAATAATCCGATTTAATCTAGTAATTTCTCCTTTAATTTTTCCTACATCATGAAGTAAAGCCCCTTGAATAAGAGTTTGAAGATCTACCCCTTTCAAATTTTCTGTTTCTTCTAATAAGAAACGGGCCATGGCAATAGAATGTTTTTGATCCGAATAACTCATCTGAGTAAACAGGAAAAGGCCAGGTTCATCAATATAAGTTTCAATAAATTTCCGGTCATTTGGTTTAAGTTTACTCCTAAATAAGTCAACTAACCGTTGCCAACACCCCATGTTAATCCCTCCTCCTGAAAAAATATGCCTCCCTTTTGTTTCGATTGTTATTGTTAAAACTCAGTATTAAATCTTCTAAAATATTTGACACTTTATATACCAGTAATCAGATGAACAAAGAATTGGATCATTATAGAAAAATAGTGACTAAATCCATCTCCAAAAACTAATAGGAAAAAGAACAAAATATAAAAGCCAAAATTTTCTGCCCGATTATAAACTTCAAATGCACGTCCTCTTAGAAAATAACGCACCACTCTTGAACCATCAAGAGGTGGGATCGGAAGCAAATTAAAAAAAGCCAAACCAAGGTTAAGCACAATACCTACATAACAAAATTTTATGATTAACCGAAGAAAATCTGGATTAATGGGTAAATTCAATAATCCGTGGAAAAATATTCTCATTAGCAAACCAAAAAAAAGTGCCAAAACTAAGTTTGCAATAGGTCCGGCGATTGCTACAAATAAGCTTCCTTTTGCTGGGTTTTTATAATAATTGGGATTAATCTGAACAGGTTTAGCCCAACCAAAACCAACACCTTTAATCAATGACAAAATAAGCATCAAGGTGCCTAGAGGATCTAAGTGTACCAAAGGGTTCAAGCTTAAGCGTCCTTGTATTTCCGGAGTTGGATCCCCTAGTTTTACTGATATGAAACCATGGGCAAATTCATGTAGTACAAGCGAGAATAGTATAATCGGCCCAGCTAAAATAAGCATGTAAATTTCGGGCATATCAAAACCCCCACTATGTAGTAAAAGAACACAAAATATTATATCATAAATTTCCTACATGTACCAGCTAATCAACACGGCAGTATGTGTCAAGT
>DAIOHK010000064.1:0-8613 GCA_036744795.1 Bacillota bacterium
GGTATTTCCCTGTGCTTGTAAAAAAATGGCCCTGATGTATTTTCAGACGAAGCTGTGGGATAAAAATTTATTTTTTGTGGGCAAAGCATTTATCCTATACTTTAAAAACACGCATATATTTAAGTACTGGGAGTTTGCTAGAAGCTCTCCTGAAATTTTCGGTAGAGGTGGTATTATTAATGAATGGAAAACGTAGCCCACAAGCAGGAAGACGGAGGTGTACCCTTCCAGTTCCGTATCCGGAGCCGCAAGTGGTAGCTCCTAATGCTTACTATGCTCAACTTCTTCTAGAAGACTATGCGGGGATGGTTAGTGAAGTAACTGCAATTAACCAGTATTTGTATCATTACTTTACTTTTGAGGAAGAGCACGAAGAATTAGGGGAATTAATTGAGTGCATCTCTATTGTTGAAATGAAGCATATGGAACTTATAGCCGAAACAATTCTTTTGCTTGGGGTAGCTCCAGAATATCGGACACTAACGCATAATTTTCCGGTTTATTGGAATGCCTCATTTGTTTATTATGGGGTAGATGTCTGTGACCGTTTAGCTGCAGATATTGCCAGCGAAAAAGAAGCGATTTGTAATTACCGTAAACATCAGGAACAGATTGCTGATCCCTATATCAAACAACTTTTAGAGCGGATTATCTTGGATGAGGAGCATCATTTAAAGTTGTTCCGAGAAGCGGCGACTAAATATTGCCCGGGTTTGAGTTAAAGAATAGCAGATGAGGGATTCATAAGTACTTTAAGAATCTGTTTGACTACAATAAATAGGAGCTCTAGTAGAGCCCCTATTTATTTTAAAGTAGTCTTTTACGACGGCTACTGCCCGTAGACATGATAGGATAAAAATAGAACTTTTATCCGTAGCCTACAAAGGCTGTCATTCATACGAGCGACAAGCAATCAGCAACGAGTTGTTAGACTATTTTTTCTTGTTTTTCTTAGGCTTTTTTTCCTTTTGCTGTCCAGGGGGAACTTTGACAGGAACGGTTTTGCCTACGGGAAAAGGTTGGCTGAGGCTGGAGTAAGGAATTCGATATTTTGCTGCAATAAAGTGCCAATCTTTTCCGGAGAGACGCAGAGAAAAGATTTCTTGCGGTGAAATTTTAAGGCGGAGACTAAGATTAATTGCAAGGAAAAGGTCTTCGTAGGGTAGGCCTTGGATGCGCCAGTAAAAAAGCAGTTCAGGATCTGTACTAAAGTATTCATGGAGAAACCGGATGGTCATCATCTCTTCAAAGATTTCATCATCAGTAATTGCAGCTGAAGCTTTTTTATGTTTATTCTTGGCAGACATATATTTACCATGAAAGTTAGGGGGTAGTCCCATCTCTTTTGCAATATTTCCCCAACCTTTTCCTTTGCGTTTCTGCCAGATAACCTCCGGAGTACTCTTTGTTTCGATGGCTAAGTAGAATAAAGGAAAGATTTGAACCGGGGTTTCCCTGACGTAGGGTTTAAATTCGCTAACATTAAGCTGAAAATAGCTGGATGCTGTTTGTTGGATTAAGGAAAAAGCCAATCCCCGGTCAGATAAAGAGATGTGAACTGAAGTAGAATCAGCGGATGCGGGGATTAGTAAAAAAAACATTAAGAGTAAGGTTAAAGTAGGGATAAGTAGTTTCTTCATGCTTTTTTAACCTCCTATGATTTGATGTTGTAAATTTGTCACTTGTTCCAGTATTATAGTATTTCTGCTATTCCAAAGGAATTCTTCCAATACGAGTAATGAGTGATGAGTCACGAACCACGAGAGACGTATTCCCTAATAATATATTTCGCAGTAGGATAAGGGTTTCCGGATGGCTCCTTACTGGTGTACTTTACCAGTAGTTTTAAAATAACGTTTCTATAATAGATATCAGCAGCTTTTACCTTTAACTATTTTAAGCTATAATTTAATTAAGAGAAATTTAAGGAATTGCATAATTTAATTATTTAAGATTTAACTACAATATATTTATAATCCTACTGGGAATTGTAATTATAAAAAAGGTAAAAAAGGTGTGGAAAAAGAATGTTTGTTTTATTTGACAAAGAAAAACAGAAGATTCCGATTAAAATCTGGTTGAAAGATGTGGAGGAACTGGAGGCAGAATGTATTCGGCAGGCGACTAACCTTGCTAATTTACCCTTTGCATTTAAACATGTAGCATTGATGCCTGATACCCACAGCGGTTACGGGATGCCGATCGGGGGGGTTCTAGCCACTCAGGGGGTTATAATTCCTAATGCAGTAGGGGTGGATATTGGGTGTGGAGTAGCTTTTATCCGGACTGATTTACCTTCTTCATTATTGCGCGAAATAAATACACCCGCAGGTGAACTTGGCCGCTTGATTGTTGGTGAGATTATGCGAAGTATTCCTACGGGTTTTCAACATCAAAAAAGTCCACAGGTCTCAGTTTTACTTGATAAATTTAGGGAAGAAATTACCGGAGATCATATTCTTTACCCCCGGGAATTGGTAAAGGAGGTTAGTAATGGTTATCGGCAGCTGGGTACACTCGGGGGAGGTAATCATTTTATTGAATTGCAGGAGGATGATGAAGGGAAACTAGGAATCATGGTTCATTCTGGTTCCAGAAATTTCGGGTATAAGATTTGCCGGTACTTTAACCAACTGGCTAAAGAAAAGAATCGTTCTTCAGATTTACAGGTGCCGCCGGAGTATGATCTAGCATATCTTTTTAAAAATAGTAAAGAAGGGCAGGCCTATATCCGATGGATGAAACTTGCTTTAGATTTTGCCCGTGATAATCGACAGCTAATGTTGGAACGAGTTACAAAGATTGTAGCAGAGGCTTATGCTAGGTATGCCCGGATGCCGGACCTTACTAATAAAATGGAGGTAAATGCCCATCACAATTATGCGGCTTTAGAGGAACATTTTGGGGAAGAGGTCTGGGTACACCGGAAAGGTGCAATCCGCGCCGGAAAAGGAGAATTAGGAATTATCCCTGGGGCGATGGGAAGTTACAGCTATATTGTTGAAGGCAAAGGAAATACAGAGAGTTTCCTTTCTTGCAGCCACGGAGCTGGACGGGTAATGGGTAGGAAAGAGGCTTGCCGTCAGTTTACTACGGAGGAGGTACTTTCGGATTTAAAAGCCAGAGATGTAGTGCTGGGAAAAAGGAAAAAGAATGATGTGGCGGAAGAGTATATTAAAGCCTACAAGGATATTAAGGAAGTAGTTGCGGACCAGGAGGATTTAGTAAAGCCCATACTTCGTCTGAAGACTGTATGTGTGGTTAAGGGGTAAATCGTTCTACGCATATGAAATGATGAAAATTAAAGCCAAAATAAAGCCCCCGCTAGGCGGGGGATGTTTATTTATGCTTATTTTTTACGATTACTTTCCGTTTCCACCTTCCGGTCAGATAGTAGGCAATACTTAGTGAAGCACCAACAGTCCAGGCGATGGGAATTCCCCACCAGATTCCGTCTGTTCCCAGACTCTTTGATAGATAGGAGGAGACTGGGACCCGGACGAGCCACAGGGAGCAGATGGTAAAAAACATAGGGATAAAGGTATCTCCTGCTCCTCTTAAGACCCCATTGGTGATGAACATTGATGAAAAGATTACATAAAAAGAGCCAACGATCTTTAAGTATCTTTCGCCAATAATAATTACATCGGGGTCGGTGTTAAAAAGGGCAATCAGTTCTTTACCAAAAAAGAAGATCATGATAGTTATTACTATAGAGATCAAAGTTGCCATCCCTAAAGTGGCCAGATAACCTTTTTTGACACGATCCGGTTTATTAGCCCCGAGGTTTTGACCGACAAAAGAAGAAAGGGCTGCTGATAGGTTCATGGCCGGCATTGAGGCGAAAGAGTCTAATCTTCCGGCAGCGGTATAGGCTGCAATAGCATTGGTGCCAAAGCCATTAACGATCCGGGAAAGTGCCATCATCCCGCCGGCTACTAACATCTGTTGAACCCCGGCCGGGAGGCCAATCTTCATACTGGTATTGAATAAGCGGCGATCAAAGCTCATTTTCTTAAGTTCAAATTTAAAGAGATCATGGGTTTTATTAAGATAAATAATACCCAGAATAAAAGAGACTCCTTGAGCAATAACCGTGGCCCAGGCGGCTCCGGCTACTCCCCATTCAAAGACCAGAATAAAGAGGAGATCCAAAAAAATATTAACTACTGTAGATATGATCAAAAAATAGAGCGGGGTTTTAGAATCGCCCAGACCCCTTAGGATTGCACTAATAGAATTATAACCGAACATAACAATCATCCCGGTAAAAATGATATCCAGATATGTTTTGGCCATGGTGAAGACTTCATCAGGAATCTTTAACAACCTAAGGATGGGGCCACTGACAAGTAGCCCAATGATCGTAGATGTAATTGAGCCAAAAAAGAGAAAAATATATGCAGTATCAATCGTTTTCTTTACTTGATCTAATTGACGGGCACCAAAAAATTGGGAGATTAGAATAGTTGAACCCATTGTAATACCCATGATCAGGGAGACTAGAAGAAAAATAATCGGAAAACTAGCACCGACTGCAGCAAGGGCTTCTTTTCCCAGAGCATTACCAACGATAATGCTATCAACAGTATTGTATAATTGCTGGAATATGTTCCCGATCAGCATTGGTAAAGCAAAATAAAAAATCAGTTTTCCTTCATTTCCTTGGGTCAAGTCTTTCATATTAACACTCCTGTTTTTAATTGCGGAAATTCTTTAATCTTAGGGCATCCATTTACATTAAACAACAAAAATAGTGATAGACTTTACTTGGAGATTAATATTTTGTGTTTAAATCATAAATCAATTAAGCAATTCTTGAATTACAACAAACATTCTTACATAAAGCCTATTTAAAGTCAATATCATACTAAAATAGTATTCTTCCTCAAAATAGTCAAAAAGATAAGAAAGGTCCATTCATTTTCTTAGAAGAGGCGTTTTATATAATAATATTTTTCAGTAGTTTAAAAATCTGTTAAGGGCTTGTCCCGTTTTTAGGAATTATTCTTTTTGCTTCCAGTCAGTAAATGAAAGCTAATATTTTTGATTGAAGTTTTTCATTGGATTCGGCATAGGAACACTAGGGGGAAGTAAGTACATCGTATGGATGAAATGCTGTTGGATTTTTCGTGAAGATGATGTAGGAAAAGTCCCTCCCGTTCATGTGGGACAAAGATCCCCCAGGCTCCCCTCTTGTAAAATTTTAAAAAATTATTGATGGTAGTCGCTTACGCCGGCTACCTAAATATCACAAAGTAATTAAGAACAAAGGCGGGTGAGTTGACAAGCTATCCTGTAGAATTTAATTAAGACCAGATGAATCAACAAGTTGTTCATGCTGGTTTCCTAATTATCGCGAAGTGATTTAAGACCAGATGAATCAACTAAGGCCATTTTCAAAGTAGGATTCTGGAATGAATAGAATTTGGCCCGGAACGAGCATAGCATCGGAAGTTAAGTAATTAATTATGGTTAGGGCGGGGATAGGGATGTTGAATCTTCGGGAAATTTCACCTATGCTATCACCAGCTTGGACAATGTATTTTACTATGGTCCATCCGGGAATTACTAAAATAAGACCGGGGGGGATCTCTTCGGTTTTTGCGAGCTGGTTTTTTGTCAATAAATCATGGTGACTAATTTTTAAAGAATGAACTAAAAGTAAAAGTTCCTCTTGGGATGAAACGATGTATTTCAATTCTTCAACAGTTGCTTTTGGGAAAGATTTTTTCCCCTCAGGACTTTTAAAATGGTCGGCAATATTTTTTCGGGAGGAAAGGTAATCCCTTACGGAACTAAAATCTTTGGTTAAACTCGAATCAATAATTGTATTTTGGTTACGGATAAAAACACTCATTGTACTACTCCTTTCATACTAATGGAAAGGTGTTTCAAAGAATAAACTACCATGTTATTTTATGAACTTATATCATTTTTGGTTCCACCAGTAGAGTGGTCCAGTTCACTGTGGGTGATCAATTTTTATGGTTAAATTGATCAATTATGCATTTCCATAATATCTATATAAAATTACAGGAGATGTATGCAAAAATATTGAACTAAAGTTTAACTGGTAATAAATAAGCAAAAATAACGACATCTTTACGTGTTCGTGATATAATGGTAACAAGCAGTCGCTCGCGCTGGCTACTAAGTCGCTCACGCCGGTCACCTTAACATCACGCAGTGATTTAAATCAAAGCCAGGTGAGTCGACCAGCAAGTCGTTCATGCCGGCTACCTTAAGTAGTATCACGAAATAAAGCCGGATGAAACGACAATCTTCGAAGCATATTCTAAAACGGTAATTTTTATCAAAACAAAGGAAAAGGAGATTGTGGATGAAACGTTTATTTATTGGAATAATAATTTGTTTAATGCTTCTTTTACAAGCAGTACCGACTTGGGCATTAGGGTATATGGATGAATTGTTTTATACCTCAGAATGGTGGGCAAAGGAAGGAAGCCATGGCGATTTTGAAGTAGGAACATTGGGTACATATAATGATTTAACTGCGCAAACTGGTCTAAATTATAGTTATGCCTGGCATCAAGCTATAGGGAGAAGAATTGTCTTAGCAATCAATGGGTATTATGCTGCCAATGAGTTAGAGAGGTTTCCTTTACGGAACACAGTAAATACTACTTTAAAAATCGGGACTCCAAATTTGTATGTTGGAATTGGTGGGATCTCCACTGAGTATCAGCAGGGGTTTGCTACTCCTTTCCGTTTAAACCTCGGGGGAAAGTTAGGACTTAATAAATTGGTGAAAATGGTCTTTGATGTAGATTCATACTTTTTGGCAGAAGAACAAGTGGATATTATTAAGGTGAAAAGTGTAGATAAAATCGAGGCGGGAATAGAATTAATTCCTTTCCAGGATCTCCATCTTTATGGAGGAGTAATAAGATTTATTAATTCCATTCCGGAAAAAGTGGAGGTGCCTTCAGGAAACATTTTTCAGGCAGAGGCAAAACTAACAGCAAAACCCTTTTTTATTAGTGGAGAATTTTATTTCCCTCAAAATTCATTAGACTCAATGGTTATTGGCGAAGCAGGTATTAATTTTTTCTCCCTGACTTTTGTCGGTAGGGTTGTTTCCTCTCTTCAGGATTTGAATAATAGTGGAGTCTATACTTTAGGATTAAGATTTAATTATTAAACTAAGGGAATTGCATAGTGAAGATGGATAGTTTTCTACTCTTGTTATTCATAATATTTTGTTTTAATATTTTTGCCCATTTATATGTGGCAAAAAAAAGAGAAACCGCTGTTGATCGTGATTTTCTGTTCTTATCAGCGGTTTATTTTTGCTGGACGCTTTTGGAAGTTTTACTCAGTTTACCTTTGGAAAACAATTATGAGGGTGTTTTGTCCAAGTTAAAAAGGTTATTCCAACTTCTTCACGGGATTTTCTTTTTAAAGCTAGTTTTATCTTTTTTAGGTAAAAAGACGACCGATTTATGGAATTATTTATTTTTGGGAGTTGCGATTGCTGTTGCCATTTTTAGTTTTTCTGGAATAGATTTATCAGAGGCTGTAATGGTGGAATCGATGAAAAATCCATTAGAAGCTATTTTTATACTGTTTGGTTTACTGATTCTTCTATTACCAGCTATTTTAGCCTGCTTATTTTTATTACGAGGGCTAATAAAAGAAGAGACACTTTTTAAGCAGCAGCTCACTTTTACTCTACTGGTAGCAGGACTTCTTCTGATTGCTGGTATTTTTTATATGTTTGACTATAAATTAAGTCGAATTTTGACCGGATTAAGTTCCGGGTTTGTTTTTTTTGTAATGGTTAAAAAGAGAAGTTCGGATTTAAATTCTCAGATTAGTATAGAGAAAAAAATAGATCAGTGGGAGAAAGATAAAGAAGGTATTTTCTCGGAAGAATTGTTACGATTATTAGTCAAGGTATCCTGGTATCTGCTAACTTATTCTAATTTTGATAGTGCATTACAGAAGGTATTAACCTGTCTGGGAGAGAAAAGTGAGCTTGATTATGTATACGGGGTTATGCTTCACAGAACAGATGCCGGTTTTGTCGCAGATAAAAGTTACTGCTGGATTCGGAAAGTATCTAGATGTAGATCTATTAAGCTGGAATTCTCTGCGGGACTTCGCTCATGGATGGAAGCCCTTTCACAGAGAGAGATGGTTATGGAGAATTATGATACTCTTTCCATAGAAGAAAGAATGGTCTTTGAACAGTGGAAGATAAATTCCTTTCTGGCTATGCCGATCTTTTCCCAGGAAAAATTTTGGGGCGTGATTGGTTTTGCCATGGAAAAAGAGAAACGCATATGGTCGGAAGATGAGAAGGGTATATTAAAGGCAATTGCTCTGCGAATTGGAGGTATACTCCTCCGGAAACAGGATGAAGAATTTCTTAAGAGTAATGTGCAGAGATTTGAAATGTTTGCCGGTTATACTAATGGTTTAATTGTGGAAGTTACAGCAGAAGGTGATCTAACTTACGTTAACCAGGCCAGTTTTGAACTTCTTGGTTATAGTTCTAAGGAATTGGTGGAAACGAACATCGAGAGTTTGGTTCATCCGGATGATTACGAAGCTGTTTTACAAATTTACAGAAAAATATTAAATAGG
>DAIOHK010000065.1:0-8581 GCA_036744795.1 Bacillota bacterium
TTTTGGGGTGCCTTCCTTTTTTATCCTGATTGCCTACTAAAATTATACACTAACTTTAAAATTGTTTTGCCCGATACAAGACATACTGGTTACCCACCAGTTTCATCAAAAGTCAATCGCTTATGTTGTAATTAATAAGGCTTTAAGGTAAGTATGTAAATTTCTTCAATAGAAAAAATGGTTGCAAAATCTGAAAGCATGTTATAATGTAGACAAAAGGTTAATATAAATTTAAGGTACGATGATTTTCTATCAAATCATCGGGGGTGTTATTTTTGTCGGCGGATTATAATGTAATTAAAGTATTTAATAACAATGTTGTTTTAGCTAAAAATTTAGGAACCGAGAAAATATTGATTAAAAAGGGAATCGGTTTTAGCACTAAAGCTGGTGACCGGATTCCTATTAATACTGACTTTGAACGAGTCTTTGTGATTGAGAATCCTGAGACTAGTTCAAAGTTTAATCAATTAATAACCAGAGTGGATGATAAGCTGGTGGGTATCTGTGAAGAGATCTTACACATGATCTGTTTGGCAACCGGAGAAAAACTGGATGAGGAAATGCATATTAGATTGACTGATCATATTGCTTTCACTATTTTCCGTATCCAAAAGAATGATAAGATTGATAACCCATTTATGATTGAGATTGAAACCTTATACAGTAAGGAGATGGAGCTTGCCAGACAAGCTATAAAACTACTAGAAAAAGCTCTGAATATTAGTATTCCTGATGAAGAAGCCGGCTTTATTGCCCTTCATATTCATTCTTTAAAAACAAAAGATAAACTTTCTAATACTATTAAATATGCCTATATCTGTAACTCAGCGATTGAAATTATTGAAGATGAGCTGGGAATTGAGATTGACCGGAAATCAATTGATTATGCTCGGTTTGCTTCTCATATCCGGTATGCAGTAGAAAGAATTCTAAAGAAAATTACGATCAAAAATGAATTACTTTCGGCAATCAAGAAGACCTATAAAGACTCTTATAAACTGGCAAAGGAAGTAGGGAAGATGATGGAAGAAGAACTCTACGAGAGTGTTCCTAAGGAGGAAGTAGGTTATCTTACATTGCATATTGAAAGATTAAAAAATACTCTTGACAACCAATGATTTATTAACTATACTGTAATCAAAAGTATATAAATTATCAAACAGCGTGCTACTTTTTAGGCAAGAGCTGGAAGGATATCCTTTCGGCTCTTTTTTGTTTCCCTAAAATAAAAAAAGGAGGAGTATTTAAATGAAAAGAGATTTTCTTGGTAGCCTGCAAAGACTGGGGAAGGCATTGATGACCCCAGTGGCTGTCCTTCCGGCAGCAGCTTTGTTATTGAGACTCGGAGCCGGTGATGTTCTTAATATCGATTGGATGTTTGCAGCTGGGGATGCAATCTTTGGTAATTTGGCTTTGTTGTTTGCCATCGGTATTGCCATTGGCTTAGCCGAAGAAAACAACGGAGTGGCAGGACTTGCTGCCGCAGTGGGTTATTTTGTCCTAACTAAGGTAGCTGGTACATTTGATGAAACAATCAATATGGGAGTACTAGCAGGTATTATTTCTGGTGTTTTAGCGGCGTATTTGTATAACAAATACAAAGCGATTAAAGTCCCGGATTTCCTGGGCTTCTTTGGCGGTAAGCGATTTGTTCCAATCATCACCTCTCTATATGCTCTAATTTTAGGTGCACTGGCCGGCTATGTATGGCCATTAATCCAGGGTTTCATTAGTTCATTTGGTAATACAATAGCTACTTCCGGTGCTACTGGTGGTTTCATCTTTGGTTTTCTCAACCGGTTATTAATCCCGCTTGGCCTTCATCATGTTATTAATTCTTTTGCCTGGTTCCAATTTGGAGAGTTTGTTGATGTGGCGGGGAAAGTAATTACCGGAGATCTTTCCCGTTTCTTTGCTGGAGACCAAACAGCCGGAATCTTTATGACTGGGTTCTTCCCAATTATGATGGTTGGTTTACCTGCTGCTTGTTTTGCGATGATTAAAACGGCTAAAAAGGAACACCGTAAATCGGTTGCTGGTCTGCTTTTAGGTGCCGCTTTTACTTCGTTCCTGACCGGTATTACTGAACCGATTGAGTTTCTCTTTATGTTCCTCTCTCCAGTCCTCTATATTTTACATGCTTTATTGAGTGGGATTAGTTTGGCATTAACCACGATTTTGGGGATGAGATGTGGATTTGGATTCTCCGCTGGTTTTATTGACTATGTATTAAGCTTTGGAATCGCGGAAAAACCGCTGGGGCTTCTCTTAGTTAGTCTGGTTTTTGGTGTAGTTTATTACTTTGTTTTTGTCTTCTTTATCAAAAAACTGAATATACCTACACCGGGCCGGATTGAAGAAGAATCAGGTGCGCTTCTTGGTTTAAGTAATACCGAATTACGGGATAAAGCATCCGAGGTCTTAGCGGCACTGGGTGGTAAAGAAAATATTAAGGTTGTTGATGCTTGTATCACCAGGATAAGGATTACGGTCAATGATGGTGAACAAGTAGATGAAGCCCGTCTAAAAGCTCTGGGTGCGACTGCAGTTTTGAAACTGCCCGGCAATAACTTCCAGATTGTGGTGGGCACGGTAGCTGATCCGCTTGTTACCCATATGAAAGCAGTAATGTCATCCAAGAATCTGACTGTATAAGAAACTGACAAGGTACAGGAGCCGTCAGGCTCCTGTACCACTTTGACAACTCCTCGCAAAAAAGTTAAGCATATATTGTAGCCAAATATATATTCTTAAGCTAATTATCCAATTTCCTCAGATATTATTTTGCAAATGATTATCAAAAAAGAAATTAAATTCTATTTATATTTTCTACGGTATATTGTTATGGGGTGTTTATTAAAGGTGGATTGTGAGGTGAAAAGATGGTAAAAAGACTTCTTGATTGTAATACTACTGATTTCAAAACCATGAATAAAAAAGAAATCATAAACTCGATTAAGGCTAGTGAAGGTCGCGTAATTGTTAGCGAAATCATCGGGGCGGTATCACCTTTACTTCATGATATTAGTAATGCTGAATTAGCAGCCGCTTTTGGTGCTGATCTTTTACTCCTGAATATGCTTGATCTTTATATTCCTGTTTTTTATGGTCTACAAAAAAACAATCCTGATAAGATTATTAAAGAAATTAAAGAGTTGACTGGGAGAATCATCGGGGTTAATCTGGAGGCAGTAGAGGAGGATTCTAACTTGACTCTGGGAAGAAGGGCTGCAGTAGCTACTGCTAGAAAAGCCAGGGAAATGGGGGCGGATTTTATCGTCCTCACTGGAAATCCAGGAACCTCAGTTTCCAATAGAGAAATTGTTAAAGCTATTAGCAGCATTAAAAAAGAATTAGGTGAAGAATTAATCATTGCTGCCGGTAAAATGCACGCGGCCGGGGTTTTAAATGAAAGCGGCGAACAGATTATTACTGAGCAAGATGTGATTGAATTTATCGAGGCCGGATCTGATCTTATACTACTACCGGCTCCGGGGAGTGTTCCCGGGATTACTATGGAATATATCAGGGGCCTGGTGAAATTGGCCCATTCCAGAGAAGTATTGACAATGACAACGATCGGAACATCGCAGGAAGGTGCTGATCAGCAGACAATTAGAGAGATTGCACTGCTGTGTAAAATGACAGGTACTGATCTCCATCACTTGGGGGATGCAGGTTACCCGGGAATTGCGATTCCGGAAAATATTATGAGTTATAGTATAGCAATTAGAGGGCGACGGCATACTTATTCCCGGATGGCCCGCTCAATTAACAGGTGAGGAAAATCTTAAATTAAACATAATAAGATTCCTTAAGGTAAAGAGGCTATAATTAAGGAATATGGAGACCTTTTTATATAAAGGTTTGTATCAAGGGGATAGTGAAGATGAAGGCAATCAAAAACATTAAGTTAATAACAGAAGATGGTGTTGAAGAAAACAAAAGTGTAGTTTTTGATCAGCAAATTAAAGAGATTATTCCGGAAAACCAGATCAGGCCGGGAGTGGAAATTATTGATGTAGGCGGAGCCTACCTATCAGCCGGTTTTATTGATCTTCATATTCATGGTTGTGCCGGGTATGATGTGATGGATGATGATGATCAAGCTTTAAGCAGTATTGCCGATCAGCTAGTGAAAACAGGGGTTACTGCTTTTCTTCCAACAACCATGACCATGGAATTCCCACGGATTAATCGGGCTCTAGAGCGGATTAAGAAAGCCATGAACAATTCAGTCGGACATGCCCAAATTTTAGGTTGTAATCTGGAAGGACCTTTTTTGAGCAAAAAATATAAAGGGGCGCAGGATGAAAGGTACGTCATCCAACCGGATTTTGAACTAGTAAGACCCTTTTTGGATGTTATCCGACTCATCACTATTGCACCTGAAGAAGAAGGTAGTATTGACTTTATCGAACAAGCTGTCAAATCAGGTACGGTAGTTTCGATTGGACACAGTAATGCCACATTTGAAGAAGCGGTAAAAGGGATAGAGGCCGGGGCTTCACATATTACCCATCTCTTTAATGCTATGACACCACTACATCATCGGAACCCTGGCGTTGTAGGGGCGGCAATGTTGCATGATGTTACTTGTGAATTGATTGCTGATAATATCCATGTTGACCCGGCAGTGCAAAAAATACTCCTTAAAGTAAAGGGAATAGATAAGATTATTTTGATTACAGATGCGATGCGGGCTTGTCTTTTGGAGGATGGGGAGTACGACTTAGGGGGACAGAGGGTTTTTGTAGCGGATCATCAAGCAAGGCTTAGTAATGGTAAACTTGCTGGTAGTGTACTGCGGATGAATGAAGCTATTAGGAATTTTATGAAAAACACTAAGATAAAGATCGAGGATGCTGTAAAAATGGCGACTATAAATCCAGCAAAGATAATTGGTATGGAAAAGAAAAAGGGGAGTATTACACCTGGAAAAGATGCCGATCTGGTTGTGCTTGATGAGGATTTCAATGTAATGATGACGATTATTGGTGGAGAAGTTGTTTATTCAGAGATTTAAAATATGGAAAATTTATGGGCTTAATTAGTGAAAAGAGATAGTGGTCAATGTTTAATCCTTACTTGACCCTAGTTAATAATATAAGTAATCAGGTAAATAAATGTAAAAATTAACTTTGAAATTTTTCAGGCTAAGGAGGAAGAATGATGCTGGGTCTATTCTTCAAGAGGGAAAAGATTGTGGAATTTAAATCGCCGGTTAGTGGAGAAACTGTGGATTTAACAGAGGTTCCGGATCAGGTTTTTGCTAGTAAAATGGTTGGTGATGGGATAGCATTTAAACCGGACCAAGGGATCTTATTTGCACCGGTTAGTGGTGAAATAGTGCAGGTATTTCCTACGAAGCATGCGATTGGTCTTCGAACCAAAGAAGGGTTGGAAGTACTGATTCATATCGGGATCGATACAGTAGAGATGAAAGGGGAAGGTTTTAAAAGCTTTATCAAAAAAAATCAAAGGGTCCAAGCTGGCGATAAAATCATGGAATTTGATTTAGAATTAATTGAAAAAAGTACTAAATCTACATTAACCCCCTTAATTATCACAAATATGACAGAGGTAAAATCCATCAAATATTATCAGGGAAAAGTAACCCCGCGGACAACAGTTATGAAGGTTAGAATTTAAGCGAAGACAAGGGGACGGTTCTCTTGTCTTCCCTTGTCTTGGGAAAGAAGCCGACCATAGTCACTGCCCATGCAGCAGAATAAACTTATTTACCGGAGCCTGTGTGGAGCTAAGAAACAAAATTACTAGACACAGAAGAAATTCTAGATATATAGTTGACATATATACCCAAACTGTTATACTGAAATTGAATTTTTGATTTATAGGAGATGAAAAGAAAGGGATTATCCATGTTAAAGTCGAAACAACTACAGTCAGTTGCTGAAAGATATGAAATCAATACATTATATCTTTTTGGTTCATATGTTGATGGAAGTTACCACGAAGATAGTGACATTGATTTGGCTTTTCTCAGCACAGGTTACGAAAATAATATTGATCATGGCCGACTTTATTTTGATCTCCAAGAAGAGGTTAATCGTGAAATTGATCTAATCGACTTGAGAAAGGCTCCTTTAACTTTTGCATATAGCATTATTAAAGACGGAAGAGTAATTTATGATCTTGATGAAGATATCCGGACGGATTTTGAAGATGATACGATAAGAAAGTATCTTGATTTTCTTTATTTTCATCGATTAATACAGGCTGAATTGGATAGTAAATTTCAGCTGAGGGATAATATGATCCGCTTAAGTTTAGTATACGACCGTGTTGCCGTGATTGATAAGTCCTTAAATAGGTTAGAGCAGTTTCGGGAAAACACTATGGAAGAATTTATTTTGAATTCTGATAATTACGCTATTGCTGAACACCATTTACGAATAAGTCTGGAGGCGGTATTTGATCTTGGCCGTCATCTTTTAGTGAAAACAGGTTTGGGCAAACCTAATGATTATCGAGACATTTTGATCTTACTAGGTAGAAATAATATTATCCCTTACGACTTTCTGGAACGTATCAAAGGGATGGCCGGTTATCGTAATAGATTAGTGCATATGTACAATGAAATCGGCCCTGAAGAACTCTATAATATTATTACTACCAGGCTAGGTGATATAAGAGAATTAACAGCTTTTCTTTTAAAGTATGTACGTCTTAATGGCGAAAAAGCTTGAGAATTTAAGTGTATGATTAAAATTCTCCGTTAGTTGTCTATTTTAATATTCTTAAACGCCTTTCAATAGTGAAAGGCGTTTAAGATAATATACAAGACAAGGGGACGATTCTCTTGTCTTGGAATCAAAAATATAACTCTGGGTATTGGCTCCGATGGCATCTTTACAATCAAGAAAAGACAAAAGAACCGTCCCCTTGTCTTCCCTTGTTTTTCAAGAAGCAGTAGCGAAAAATTGATTTTAAAAAGATAAAAGGAGTAGTGTTTATCTTGTCACAAAAAAATAAATACCCTGTTACCCAAGGAATCCGTTTTTTACGGGCGGCTAAGGTCCCTTTTACTGAGTTTCTTTATGAATACGAGGAAAGGGGAGGGACAGCAGTTTGCGCCCGGGAACTTGGGATCGATGAACATCTGGCTATCAAGACTTTAATCATGGAAGATGAAAATAAATCTTCCCTTATTGTCTTGATGCATGGCGATTTGGAGGTCTCTACAAAAGAACTGGCACGGATAATTGGTGTAAAAACAATAAAACCGTGTGAGCCGGCGGTAGCAAATAAACATAGCGGTTATTTGGTGGGTGGTACTTCGCCTTTTGGTACCTGGCGGAAGATGCCAGTTTATATGGAGGAAACGATCTTGGATTTGCCGAAAGTTTATATTAACGGAGGGAAAAGGGGTTTTCTCGTAGCCATGGATCCGCAGGACCTAATAACACTGTTAAACCCGGTATTAGTCAAGGTAGGGATTAATACCTAATAACTTATCAACTTATCAGAGAAAGCATTCTTTTCCTCTTGAAGCCGAAATTAGGGAAAGGAAGGATATAATATTAGAGATATAAAGCTCATTTTAAAATACTAGAAATAAACTCTGATTAATATCACTACTGAACAAGAAGGGAGTATCGATAAATGAAAAAAGAAGTCACTAGAGATGAAGCCTTAAGTCTGTTAAAGGAGTATATCCAAGATGAAAGCTTAATCCGGCATGCACTGGCCGTAGAAGCAGTGATGAGACATTTTGCCACACTTTTTGGTGAAAACGTAGAAAAATGGGGAGTAATAGGTTTAATTCATGATTTGGACTATGAACGTTATCCAGAGGAACATTGTATAAAAGTCAAGGAAATATTGCTTGAGAAAGGTTGGCCGGATGAGTATATCCATGCGGTGCAAAGCCATGGATGGGGGCTATGTTCTGAGGTTGAACCTGTTCACCGGATGGAAAAAGTTCTTTATACAATTGATGAGTTAACAGGTCTGATTACAGCCGCTGCACTGGTTAGGCCAAGTAAAAGCCTACTTGATTTAAAAGTTAAATCGGTAAAGAAAAAGTGGAAAGACAAAGCTTTTGCCGCAGGGGTTAACCGTGAAGTAATTGCTGATGGTGCGGAAAAAATGGAGATGGAGTTGGATGAGGTCATTAAAGAAACGATTGCCGGTATGCAGGAAGTGGCTGCAGAAATTGGGTTAAAGGGTGATCTCTAAAAAAGTTCTTTTTCCGGGAAATTTCAGAGGATTAAAGTAGTCCCCCACCCTGGCAAGCTGGAGTACATGAAAGGATAAAAATTCAATTTAAGTTATAATCTCCGAAAATTTTAGCCTCCGCTTCACCAAGAATGCTAAATGAAGAAATCCAATTTCACTGCTGAAACAACATTCTGACCAGGATGGGTTTAATATCAACACGAGCGACCAGCGACGAGTTTCGTAAAAAAAGCAGAATCAACAAAAGGGGGAATAATAATGATTAGAAGAAGTAGCGAAAGGATTATTGAATACAAAGAAAAACAGTTCCAGGGTGAGGGCGGTGTAACTGTACGTAGTCTGCTTAATAGTCCGGATGAAATGTACGGTAAAGGGC
>DAIOHK010000066.1:0-8523 GCA_036744795.1 Bacillota bacterium
TTTTTAATAATCTGGCTTTGATTAGGGAGTTTGCCTATACAAAATATCGGCAGCGGGGAAGTGAGTGACAGGCTCGATACTCATTGCTGGTCGCTTGTGTGTAATAGTATTGAAGTATGAATGTTGTTAAAAGTTAGTCTTTGGAGAGCTTTGCCGGATTCTTTGAGTGCGATGTGATAAGCTGCGCATTGCTGCGTTGCTTGGTCCGGGTGGTGCTCGATATACATAAAGTATTATCTCCGCTCCATCCTCCCTGCGCTTCTTGCCCTGCTTGCTTCTGACATCGCAAGTGGATTCGAAGATGCTAGCTCTCAAATAATCCGGCAAGGTTGCACCCGGCGCATTGGGGTTAGGCGCCGGATTTAAGTGAAATAGGTCAGATGAGAATCGGAAGTTGTACTTTTAGAATACAGTCATGTTCTGTATGTTCAAGCTGGTCGCTCGTGTGTAATAGTATGCCTTTGGAGTGATTGTTGTTAAAAGTTAGCCTTTGCGAGAACTTTGCCGGATTCTTTGAGTGCGATGTGATTTGACTCGGTACTCGTTGCTAGTCGCTCGTATGAATGTTGCTTCGTATCTTCGAAGGCTTTCTTCCAACCGAGTGACGAGCGATGAGTATCGAGCCACGAGATGTGTTAGCCTTTGATGCTTTTTTAGCATCAAAGGCTTTTTTTATTGAGTGACGGTTTCTAGCTTCTAGCTTTATGAGGACTTTTTTTAACCGAGTGACGAGCGACGAGTACCAAGCTGCGAGCAGGGCTTGTCTGACTTCTTTGTAAATATAGATACATAGTAAGCATAAATCAAGTTAGTCTCTTCATATCTTTGTAAGTAAAGGGGTGAGGGGGTATGAAACCGGGAGCCGTTCATTTTCAGCAATGGGTATCAAAACACCGGTTATTGCTTTGGTGGATGATTTTTTTACCACTGATGGCGGTGATCCTGGTTACTTCATGGGAGTATTTGATTATTCCTACCAAAGATGATGGTGTTTCGTATACTTTTCTGCAGGAAATTTTAAATACTATGCCTTTGCTTGTCCTGTCCAGGATAGTTTTGATCGCTGTCGGAATAGTAGTAATCTTAATCTGCCTGTTTTTCCCGGTTTTCCGGGTCGGGAAAGAAGGGGTCCAGTGGACCAGAGAAAAAGAGGAAGAATTAGCTCAGGTTACAGGGGAGATTACCGGTGCGGAAGTTGAACAATTAATTGAGCAAGAATCTCTCCGTTGGTCTTTGGTCTATAAGTGGTTGCACCTTAGTGAGAAAACAGAGATGGAGCCGCCGGTTCTCCTCCGTGAGCTAGTAGCTACAGTACTAGAAGTTTTTCCCGAGTATAGACTAAGCTTGACGATTCTCCTGGGAGATGAAGGATATAATTTACTCCACCCACTTTTGATAAGGGTAATCCCAATGGACGAAGCGGGACAGGAGACATTTGGAATAAAAATGGAATTTTCTAAAGATATTTCACTGCTTTTGTATGTTTACTCCAGGGATTTAATCGGGTTTTCTAGTATTGATCAGAGTTTTGTTTTAATTCTGTGTGAGCTTTTTTTACGATCAACAATACCAAAAGGGCTATCATTATCTCAGCTGGGTGATTATTTTGATCTAATTGATAACCGATTAGATAGTTAGGGTATAAGATAATAGGGGGTGAAAACAATGGCTGAAAAAGGGGAAAAAGAAAGAGATGATATGTTCGGAAAGTCCGTTAAAATTATAAATAATTCTCAAATATTAAATATGGGCGAGAAAGACCCCTATGTACTAAAAGCCATGGAAAGGGCAAAAGACCGATTACGCCATCGGTTAATTGAACTTAACGGGGGTTAAGGGTATTGCATAAAAAATAAGGGGAGATTTTATCTCCCCCTTATTCTATCAAACACCAATGTTTAATTAACTCCAAGAACAAGCAGAATGAGAATTAAAAATAATACTACAGCAATGCTTCCGTCAACATTCCCACAACCGTCTTTAATGGTTCCCATAAATCAGCGCTCCCTTCCGGTATAGTTTTTACTTCCGGTTTTATAATATTTATACGCGACTGGATCTGGAATAGGTTAAAGTAACTTTTTAAACTGGATCTCGAGCTTATTCATGAAATACTATTTTTGCCTGCTTCAAATTCTCTTGAAGAAGCATAGTTTATTACTAGAACAAATTCGGGGGGTGTAAAGATGGCAGGATTTATGGATATGTTTTCCGGTATAAATGAATCTGTAGCCTTTATTCTGTTTTTAATTCTGATTTTGTTAGTTCTAGGTACCTTTTAAAAAATAAATTAGAAATATGAAAAGTATTTATTTGGCCTCGGTTTTAAATCGGGGCCCTTAATTTTGCTTTTAAAAAATGAGTGATTAGGCTAATTTCCTTGTCCTATATTCAATTATTACGCAATAAAATATTAATAGCCTTTTTGTTGGCAACATGCTATATCTTGTTATGCTCAAATTGAGGTGATAACAAGATTAGTTACAACCAATTTAAAAATTGGTTACTCTTGAACCAATAAAAAATGTATAATATAATAACTATACCGGTTTAGCAGTAATGGCATTGATTCTAACCGGATAATTAATGAAAGGTGATGAGTATGGACAAAAACGCGAATAATCGGCTTATTATTGGCCCGGAATTGCCTAATATTCCTTGGGAGGAAAAACCTAAGGGATGCAACGATGTGGTCTGGCGTTTTTCCCGTAATCCGGTGATTCCACGGAATCTCACTTCTACTTCGAACAGCATCTTTAATAGTGCAGTCGTTCCTTTTAAGGAGAAGTTTGCCGGGGTATTTCGTTGTGATGATAAGAGACGCCGGATGCAGATTCATAATGGCCGGAGTGATGATGGAATCAATTGGCGGATCTCTTCAGAACCGATTGAGTTTATTTATGATGATCCGGAAATCGGAGAGTTTAACTACGGACGATATGATCCTCGTGTTTGCTGGCTAGAGGATCGGTATTATATTACCTGGTGTAATGGGTATAAGGGTCACCCAACGATTGGAATGGGTTATACATATGATTTTGAAAAGTTTTATCAAATGGAAAATGCTTTTTTGCCGTTTAATCGGAATGGGGTTTTGTTTCCACGAAAAATTAGGGGTAAATATGGAATGTTAAGCCGGCCAAGTGATGATGGACATACTCCTTTTGGTGATATTTATTATAGTGAGAGTCCGGACTTATGCTATTGGGGAAGACACCGGTACGTAATGGGGGCAGCTGAGGGCTGGCAGTCGACAAAGATTGGAGCTGGGCCAACGCCAATCGAGACTACTGAAGGCTGGCTCCTAATTTATCACGGGGTTTTAACTTCCTGTAATGGGTTTGTTTATAGTGCGGGTGCGGCACTTTTGGATCTGGATGAACCATGGAAAGTGATGTATCGTACGGCTCCTTATATTATTTCACCGCAAAAACTCTATGAATGTGTGGGGGATGTACCGAATGTGGTCTTCCCATGTGCAGCTTTGACTGATTCAGCTACCGGCAGGATTGCAATTTATTATGGTGCTGCTGATACTGTGACTGGCCTGGCCTTTGCTAAGGTTGATGAATTGATTGAATTTACTAAGGAAAATTCTCTAATCTAGTTCTGGGAAATTAGGAAATTGCAGAATAAATTTACTTAGGATTAAATCATAAAATATCATTTATGTAAAATATCCATGACCAGGGGAAGATTTGGAATTAAGATTTATCGAGACGGCTTTTTACAGTTAAAAATTATCTAGAAGATAATACAGGAATATGATATAATAAATAAAATCCCACCTTTAAGGATAGTGGTGGAAAGTAGATTACGCGCCCGTAGCTCAGTTGGATAGAGTGGCAGACTTCGAATCTGTAGGTCGGGGGTTCGAGCCCCTCCGGGCGCACCATCAAGTTTTAATTTAAAGCTCCTGCTAATGGGGGCTTTTATTTTTTGGTAGTTGTTTAAATGGATAGTTAATTTATTAAAAGTACTACCATTTGTACTACCATTTTGGGAAAAAGACCCCTTCTACCTCCAAAAAAGGTAAGGGGGTTTTTATTATGGGAAAAAAAGCAGATCCTTTATCTGCGGGTAGGCGTTCAAACCGGGAAGGTAGTATTTATTACAGAGAGGATAAGAAGTTATGGTCGCTAGTGTGCAAGTTGAAGCTGACGCTAATGGTAAAAGGAAAAGAAAGGTTATCTATGCCAAAAGTAAAGATGAGCTAAGTGACAGGAACTTATAGGGAACCGACTAAAATGACAGTAGGAGATTTTTTGGACAAATGGCTGAATGAGATCAGCGCATCTTCTTTAAGGCCTTCGACATTTAACCTTTATCAAGGAATACTGAAGAAGCATATATATCCGGCCATTGGCAAGTCGTCATTAAGCAAGCTTACTCCGCACCAGGTGCAAACCTTATATAATTCAAAAATAAAGGCTGGGTTATCGGTATCCAGGGTAAAACATATGCACGCCATACTTCATAAGGCACTTTCCCAGGCTTTAAAGTGGGGATATGTGGCTTACAATGTCACCGACTTGGTGGAAAAGACAAAGCAAAGAAAGAAAGAAATGACTGTTTGGAATAAAGAGCATGTGGACAAGTTCCTTAAGACAGCGAAAGTAGACAGGTTTTATCCCCTATATGTTCTGGTCTTGACAACTGGATTAAGGCAAGGAAAGCTTTTAGGTCTTCAATGAGATGATATTGATTTTGGGTTTCCGTTCAACGTACCGTTAAAGAGGAAAGAGGAAAATTATTGATCGGGGAACCAAAAACAAAAAGTGCAAGAAGGACAGTAACCCTGCCTAAACTGGCAACAAAGGCCTTAAAAGAGCATAGGAAGCGGCAACTCCAGAAAGGGTTTTTGTCTTCAGGGTATGTTTCCACTAATTCCCAGGGAGGGTTAGTTCGAGCCGTGAATATGGTTAAACGTTCCTTTAAGCCTTTGATTAGGAAGGCAGGTGTTCCTGAGATTCGTTTCCATGATTTGCGGCATACTCACGCTACATTACTTCTTCAACAGGGAGTTAACCCTAAACTGGTTCAAGAAAGGCTGGGACATTCTAGTATTGGTTTAACATTAGATACGTACAGTCATGTGCTACCTAATATGCAAAAGCAGGTTGCTAGGGAGTTGGATACTGTGTTTAGAATATAACGAAATCTTATTAGAACTTCTTTACTCCTGGTTTGTATTTTGCAGCACAGGTATTTTCACAGTGTTGCAAATCATCTTCACTGTATATCTTTATAGTATTTTAGCGTTTTAATTAAAGTAGGTAAAACTATTAACAAATACTATCCATCTATATATTCCATGGGAGGATAGGATTGTCACTTGGTTTATTTGATAAATGTATTAGGTTTACTATAAAAAATAGAAAAAGGATGAAAAAATAGCTTAAATAACAGCAATAACTACAACATAACTACAAGGAAAGTTGCATAGGGATACAAAGGAAAATGATGGGTTGACAAGAAAGGTATTATTTGATATTATCTAGTTGTGTAAATGGATCAAGACAAAACGGGAGGGGTGGTGAGATGGAGTATAACTTTGTGTGGACGGCTCCGTCCGGGGGGGCGCCAGTAGTATCGGTTGCATCATACGGAATAACCTTTAATGGAGTAGTGATTGAAATGATGCATAGACCGAATAAAATCATGATGGGGTACGATGACGGTAAAAAAGTTGTGGGATTTAAGGCTATATACAAAAGTGAAGGAGAAAACGAAAAATGTTTTCCTTTTATAGAGAGAGAACGAAACGGCTATGTAAGGCTTGGGAACAAAGATTTTGTTAAATACCTTGCTAACCGTACAGGGTTGGACTTCAAGAAGTCAACGAGATATATTGGAGTGTGGGATGAAGAACAAAAACTTTTAACGATAAATCTAATGGAACCTATGGACCAAGTAACGGAAATAGAAGAAGTACAAGAATAGAATATAAAAAGAGAGGATGGGGGTGATAAGATGTCTTGGTATATACAAAAAAAACCACCAGGCGGTTAACAAAGCCTGGCAGCATTGCCCTCGAGGAGTTCCACGACTCGAAGACAGACCCCAATTATGAGGTCGGTATTATATTTGTACCAAATCTATAATATCATAATTTGGCGCGTTCTGGCAATCTGTTTTTTGGAACAGAAAGGATTTTCAAATGCGACTAAAAGGTAAAATACTGATCTTCCGTGCTTGGAGGAAAAATCCAAAGACCGGAGAAATCGAATGGGCCAAAGATCACGGTCTTAAAGCTTGGCCTATATGGATAAAAAGAAAGTAGAATATAGATAGTCCTAAGCCAAGTAAGTACCGGCCACTTACTTGGTTTTTATTCTATTTTATACATTTAAATAGACTATTATTGTATCGATGGGAGTTATCTCACGGTGAAATGTAATATATATTACCAATAAATGGATGTTTGGATATTACTGAGATTGGAGTGGTTTATTCTTGTATTACAAATCTAGTTAATGAAGGGGTTGTATAATACCTACGTACCATATGGATAGAAAAGCATAAACCTCTTGGTTAAACTAGAGGGGTATTTGTGTTCCAAAACTCCTCTCTTATTCTTCGTTTTGCTGTATTATTTCCTTATGGAGGTAATACGGCTTTTTTTCCTCAAGGATGGAGCTTGAAACCTTGATAGGTAAATGAGGGGGAAGTGAGCAAGCGGGAACCAATAAGCAAAGTTGTTGTAGTAAAAAAGTAAAAAAATAAAGGATAAGGTAGAAACAAGAAATGATTTATGAACAGTAATTGATAAAAAGTTAAGAAGGAGGAGAAAAAGTGGATTTGTGGAGATATCTTCCAAAACTATGATTTAGAAGGGGTTGACCTTTTGAATAAGTTAGTAGATTATCTTGAAGAAAATTTTAGCGTAGAAAAATATTTTAATTCGGTGTTGGGCTTGGTTTTTTTATGTATATCTTTGATGTTTATTTTAACCGGTATTGATGGTTTTCTGGAAAAAGGAGTAAGCCTTTTTCGATATAGATGTTTAGTTTACACGGCTTTAGAAATGATATTAGTAGGAATATGGATTTATTTTAGAAACTACATGCCAAAAAACAAAGAAAACATAGGTTTGGTAATTGGATTTCAGACAGAAAATAAGAAGCAAAAAACCAGAATGAGGAATGATTTTGTAAAAGAGCTTGAGACTTTGCTTGAAAAAAACAACATTAACTTTATTAATACAATAGTGCTTACCAACCATCAATCTATATGTTTAGATAATGTATTATCAAGTTACAGAAAAAAGAAACGGGAATTAAAGGAAGAAAGGAAATTATATTTATTAAAAAAAACAAGAGAATATAAAAGATGGAAAAAGATTAGGAGAAGAATTAAAGGCCATTTTTACTTATGGGGTAACATTAAAGAGCGTTTAGATGAAGAGAATAAATACTTTATTACAATAAATGGTTTAGTTGTGCATAGACAAGTTAGGAATGAAAAAATACGTGTTATGATGAATGATTTAATTAAGTTCTTTCCAAATAAGATTTATTTTAGTGAGAAGTTTGAATTAAGAGGATTTCATCTGACTGCAGATTTGATGTGTTTTTTTGCAAGATATGTTATTGGTTGTGCGGCCTTTTTATCAGGGGATTATTATACTACTTATAAATTATTTAATGGACTAACGGAGCACAATCTTTGTTCAGGCATAAGTATTGAAAAAAAAATCAATTTATTATTATCAGATTGCTTGGCCTTGATGGCCAATAGTGAATACATTGAAGGAAAGAAAGAACTCTCACTCAAGTATTCGAAGGAATCATTATTCTACAACCCGTTAAATACCATTGCCTTGGATTTTTTATCGGTATTTTCCTTTAATGAAGGAAGAAAATGTGATTTGGCTTTATCTTTTGCGAAAAAATCAGGTGAAAGTTTAAGAAAACAACCTGGATGCTGGAAATATAACGAAGCCTTTCTTTATATGTATACAGGTAAATTCTATAGGGCTATTGAGAAGTATAAGACAATAACAAAAGAGAACTTTTATAATGAAGAAAACGTGGTAGAACAATGTATTAGCTTTAATGAACTATTATACCTGAAGGAGCCACAGAAGAAACAATGCCAATTCATAATTGCTTTATTATATTATCTTAAAAGAAGTAATTTACCTATGGCGTTGGAGAAATTCGAATCCTTTATTGAAGAAACAAATGGACAAGATGGCTATGATTACTTACGGAAGTATGCTTATAATTATATTTTAGAAATAATAAAACAGATGGGTATATCGGAAGAAGTTGATTTGGAAGTAGCGTTATCGAGTGAAAAATAGAATTGTGTAGTGCTTGAGGAAGGCTTGATGTTAAATAATTTAGCATCAAGTAGGTGGTTTTCTGTTGCCAATAGTACTTCCATTTTACCCTAAGTAAGTGATATAGACTAATTGCCAAAATATGTTAAGATGAAAAGGCAGGTAGAAGGGATTTAAAACCTGCGCCCGTAGCTCAGTTGGATAGAGTGGCAGACTTCGAATCTGTAGGTCGGGGG
>DAIOHK010000067.1:0-7214 GCA_036744795.1 Bacillota bacterium
TCTTCATGAAAATCCTCGAAGATAGTGATTTTAAAGAAACAGTAATGGAATTTATATTTGATGAAGTTTATGAGAAATTGAGCAATAAAGCTGGTTAGTAGTCGCTCACGCTGGCTACCGCCCGCGCACATGAAATCATGAAAATAGAAGCCAGGTGAGCGACACTCTTCAAAGGCATTTGCTAGGTGAATACCTAGCTTTTTTATTTTTAAGGAAAAAGTGTATTCTGTATCTAAGAGTGATTATTTAAATACTAATTATATTAGACATAATTGTAATTTGATATTGCATATAATGATAGTGAAAAATCTTTAGTAGGTTTATAAATTAAAATCTTATAGCTATCTATATATTGGTTGTAAGTACTACTACTGAAATGTAAGAGTAGTGAAGTTTATGGATTTATGTTGAAAATCGATATTACCGGAGGGATTGTTGCTTTTTTGTTGACCCCTTAAAGTCGTGCAATTATCCGTGACAAGCAGTTGTTTGGAATTGTAAAACAAATAGCTTAATGCTATACCCCCTCTTAGATGTTGTTCGAGTTATATGATAACTGAATAGATCATGTGGAGAGGAGAGGCTGTACCAATGAGATTCTTTTTTAAAATAAAGAGAGGTAGTGGTATGGCCTCTTTTTATATACCGCAAATATAAGTATAAATCCTTTATGGGTAACAAATTCAGACAGAAGGGGGGTGGGATTTTGAGAAAAGTAGGAAGTTTTATTGGCGGAGCAATTGGTGGTATGTTTGTTTTTGGGATTTGGCCGGCGATGTGGCAGACGTACGGAGTATTTGGGGGATGGATTGCAGGTTTTATCATTATTAGTATTAGTTGGTTCCTCTGTCACTATGTTGGCGTTATCGACAACAAACCGGGGGCTGCTACTGTTGATATGGCTTGCGGTATTGCCATGTCTGGTACGGTATGGCTAATGGTGAAGGACGGTTTATCTCTGGCGCTAGCTATTCCTACTATTATCCTTTGTATGATTGGCGGGGCGCTCGGAGGGCTGGTTGCAGGTATGCTTAATAAAGCTATTGAAAAGGATCAGTAGAATAAGGAAACCTACAATTCCGACAGGGAGTAAGAAACGTATGCTCACGTATTTTAGAAATAAAGGGGGTGACAAGATGTCAACTGCTGGTATATTTACCACCCTGGTTGGTGCCTTTACTTTTCCTTTTTTGATCTGTATGTGTTGGGGAAAATTAGTAGAAAAATATGGGCCCTTAGGAGGATGGATAGCGGCTGGGTTTATCGTTGGTACGATGTGGACAATTGCCCATGCACTTCCTGGTGTGGGTTTTTCTTCTGCCCAAACGGTCGTGAATAATCTGATCGTGCAAGGAGAAAACGCTCCGTGGGTGGATATGGCCTGGGCATCTGGTACAGGAATATATGTAAATTCCTTGTATAATGGGGGTAAAGTCAATAAATCTATTGGGACCCTCATTTCAGTTGTTTTAGGTGGAATATTTGGTGGTATAGTCTTGGGTTTGATCGGAAAATAGCTTTTAAATACAAGTTGTTGGATAATGGATACTGGAGTTTAATCTCTCAAGGGTTTATGATTGAATTGTGATAAATTACTTCAGTTAAGAAATTGCATAATTGGTTGATTTAAGATTTGAACACAATATATTGAGAGCCTAATTATAGCTAAATACTATATATTATGGTCAAATGGATGCTGTAGGTATTATACAATTATCTCCTGTATCTGATCAAAAAGGAATGGGGTGAAAATAATGGCCAAATACATTATGGCTATGGATCAGGGAACCACTAGCTCACGTGCGATTATATTTGATCATGATGGTCAAATACTTGGTTCTATGAATCAGGAGTTTGAGCAGCTCTACCCAAAGGCCAGTTGGGTTGAGCACAATCCGGCTAATATTTGGAACACTCAGTTACAAGTAGCCAAGGGTGTTTTGGAGAAGACCGGGGTCGGTCCGGAGGAGATCGCTGCTATCGGGATAACCAATCAAAGGGAGACTACTCTGGTTTGGGACCGGGAAACCGGAGAGCCGGTTTATAATGCTGTTGTCTGGCAGTGTAGAAGAACAGCTCCTATCTGTGATGAATTGAAAGCCGAAGGTTGGGTGGATAAAATTCGTGATAAAACGGGGCTGGTAATTGATGCTTACTTCTCCGGGACTAAAATTAAGTGGATCTTAGATCATGTAGAGGGAGCTAGAGAGAGAGCGGAAAAGGGAGAACTGCTCTTTGGAAATGTTGATACTTGGTTGATTTGGAACCTTACCAAAGGGAAAGTTCATGTCACTGATTATAGCAATGCTTCCCGTACTATGCTCTTTAATATTCATAGCCTTGATTGGGATGAAGAGATCCTGACTGAACTTAATATTCCGAGATCGATGTTACCAATGGTTAAACCGTCCAGCCATATTTATGGATATACAGATCCATCAATCTTTGGGGTAGAGATTCCCATCGCTGGAATTGCCGGAGATCAGCAAGCTGCTCTTTTTGGTCAGGCTTGTTATCAGCCTGGTATGGCAAAAAATACGTATGGGACCGGATGTTTTATGCTCATGAATACCGGAGAAAATGCGGTTCCTTCCCAAAACGGACTTTTGACAACTATAGCCTGGGGAGTCGATGGCAAGATAGAATACGCACTGGAAGGTAGCATCTTTATTGCCGGCGCCGTTGTGCAGTGGCTCAGGGATGAATTGAAGATTATTGATAATGCTCCACAGAGTGAGGATTATGCCACAATGGTAAATGATACAAACGGGGTTTACCTTGTTCCAGCTTTTGTGGGGTTAGGAGCTCCATATTGGGATATGTATGCCCGAGGCGCCATAGTCGGGTTGACAAGAGGAGCAAAAAAAGAGCATATAATTCGGGCGGCTCTTGAAGCTATTGCCTACCAAACTCGTGATGTGCTGGAGGCGATGGAGAAAGACTCTGGAATAAAACTCTCCACCCTAAAGGTAGATGGTGGAGCAGTTAAAAACAACTTCCTGATGCAATTCCAAGCAGATATTCTGGGAGTGCCCGTGGAACGGCCGGTGGTCAGTGAAACCACTGCTCTTGGTGCGGCTTATCTGGCTGGTCTAGCCGTCGGTTATTGGTCAAGTAAAGAAGAGATCGCCGAGAAATGGGCTATAGATAGAAAATTCCAGCCGGAGATGGGTTTAGAAGAAAAGGAGAAGTTGTTTGCCGGATGGAAAAAAGCAGTAGAAAGAGCTTTAAAGTGGGAAGAGTAATAATTTAATATTGATGTAGTAAAATAAAGAGTTGGAATGGAAGAAGAACTATATCTATCAACGGGGCAATAAGCCCTATAGGTATTGTTCTTCTTTTTTTATCAAACATTTAAGTAAGGGGATGACATAGGATGTATGACGTAGTGATTATCGGAGGTGGTATCACCGGTTGTATAATAGCCCGGGAATTATCCCGCTATCGAGTGAAGGTATGTGTTTTAGAGAAAGAAGCGGATTTGTGCTGCGGGACCTCCAAAGCAAACAGCGCCATTATTCATGCCGGTTACGATGCCAAACCGGGAACTTTAAAGGCAAAACTAAATGTGGAAGGTAATTCTATGTATTCTAGGGTCTGTGAGGAATTGGCTGTTCCCTTCAAGCGGATAGGTTCAATAGTGGTCGCTTTTAATCAAGAAGAAATTATTCAACTTGATCTTCTCTACGAAAAAGGACTGAAAAACGGTGTGCCAGAGATGAGTATGATCAATCAGGAAGAGTTGAGGACTTTGGAACCTAATATTTCCGCTCAGGCTGTGGCTGCCTTATATGCAAAGACAGCGGGTATTATTTGCCCTTTTACTTTGACCATTGCCACGGCAGAGAATGCCGATGTTAATGGGGTGGAATTCTTCTTTAATGCTGAGGTTAGGGAAATTGGGGTTTTATCAGCTCGTACCAGAAGGCCACGGTTTTTAATAAAAACCGGGGTGGGCTCTCTGGTCTCGAGATATATTATTAATGCCGCAGGAGTATACGCCGATGTTATTAGTCAAATGGCTGGCGGAGAACCATTTTCTATAATTCCCCGTAAGGGAGAGTATTGTATCTTAGATAAGGACCAGGGTGATTTAGCAAAAACCGTAATTTTTCAAGTCCCATCTAAAATGGGGAAAGGTATATTAGTCTCACCGACCATCGATGGGAATCTGCTGATTGGGCCGAATGCTCATAATATTGAGGATAAGCAAGATACGGAAACTACTGAGCAAGGTATTCAGGAAATAATTGAAGGGGCTAAAAAAACGATACCCTCTTTTGCGGTGAAAAAAACCATAACATCGTTTGCGGGATTAAGGTCTGTCCCTAGCACGGAGGATTTTATTATAACTGCGGATAAAAGAGTAAAAGGTTTAATACATGCAGCAGGGATTGAGTCTCCGGGCCTTAGTTCTGCTCCAGCTATCGCTAAAATGGTCAGGGAAATTTTAGAAGAGGAAGGCTTAAGATGTAAGAGGAAAATGAATTTCAATCCTTACCGGCAGGCAAACGTTAGATTTATGGAACTACCTCTTGAGGAACAACGGAGATTGGTTAAGCAGAATCCCAATTATGGTAGGGTTATTTGTCGCTGTGAGACCATTACCGAAGGAGAAATTATTGAAGCTATCCGGAGGCCATTGGGAGCCAGGGATCTTGATGGAATTAAACGTAGGACAAGGGCGGGAATGGGTAGATGTCAGGGAGGTTTTTGTGGCCCTAGGGTTACAGAGATTCTGGCCCGGGAGCTTAAGATCCCATTGAATCAGGTTACAAAACATGGTCGGGCTTCGTATTTACTTGATGGAAAGACCAAGGATCCCGGAGTTAGGCAAGAGGGGGGGAGCAACAGAAATGGAAGGCTATGATATAGTAGTCGTCGGTTCAGGACCCGCCGGCCTGGCTGCTGCTGCTTCAGCATATAAAGAAGGAGTTAAAAACATATTAATCATAGAGAGAGACAGGGAAATGGGTGGCATACTCCAGCAATGTATCCATAATGGTTTTGGTTTGTTTTACTTTGCTGAAGATCTTACAGGTCCGGAATATGCTTTACGGTTCATTAAGAAGGTTAAAGACTATGGGATTACTTACAAGTTAAATACTATGGTATTGGATATTACTCCGGATAAAAAAATAATAGCGGTAAATAAAGAAGATGGCCTTTTGGAGATCCAAGCCAAGGCGGTCATTTTGGCGATGGGATGTAGGGAGAGAACCCGGGGAGCCATTAATATCCCTGGCGCACGCCCGGCAGGAATCTATACCGCCGGTACGGTCCAACGATTTGTGAATATGGAAGGATACATGCCCGGTAAGAAAGTTGTTATCCTGGGATCCGGTGATATTGGCCTGATCATGGCCAGGAGGCTTACCCTGGAAGGGGCTACCGTAAAAATGGTTTTAGAGTTACTCCCGTATTCCAGCGGTTTAACGCGAAATATTGTTCAGTGTCTACAGGACTATAATATTCCTTTATATTTTAATCATACTGTTACAAAAATCCATGGCCGGGACCGGGTGACGGGGGTAAGTTTTTCCGAAGTGGATATAAAAAATAAGAAACCAATCATTGGAACAGAAAAAAAGGTAGATTGTGATACATTACTCTTGTCGGTAGGTTTAATTCCCGAGAACGAGCTATCAAAGAAAGTCGGTATCGAACTTGACCCGGTAACAAATGGGCCAGTGGTTAATGACCGGATGGAGACATCAGTAGAGGGTATATTTGCTAGCGGAAACGTGGCACACGTCCATGATCTGGTTGATAATGTGACAAAAGAGAGTGAAGTGGCTGGCCGTAATGCCGCTAGATATGTTTTATCAAAGAAGAAAAATACTTCAATAAAAATTAGAACAGAGGCGGGGCATGGAGTATCATATGTTGTTCCTCAAACTATTTACCCACAAGAAATGGAGGAAGAGCTCACATTATATTTACGGGTAAAAGATATATATAAAAATCAAAGATTAATGGTAAGCGTGGGTACGGAGCAAAATACGAAATTAATATGCGCAATAAAAAGGTTAATTATGGCACCTGGAGAAATGCAGGCTATTAATTTGAGAAGGGAGCAATTATTGGATTATATTAAAGAGACTGGCATTGATACGGAACTGATACTTACCGTTTATATTGAGGAGAAAGGCGAGAGGAATGATGAATAAGGAAATAGTCTGTATTGGTTGTCCGCAGGGGTGTCGTTTAACAGTGACGATTGAAGAAGGAAAGGTAACAAAAGTTACTGGGAATACCTGCGGTAGAGGGGTGGAGTATGCCCAAACAGAATGCTTGAATCCAACCCGAACTGTGACGACAACGGTTTCGATTAAAAATGCCATATATGCACTGCTTCCGGTGAGAACCTCAAAACCAATTCCTAAAGATTTAGTTATAAAATGTGTTCAATATTTAAGCCGGATTGAGTTGGAAGCACCTGTGATGGCCGGAGAGGTTGTTGTCGAAAAGATCTTTGGTACAGAGGCTGATATTATTGCTACCAAAAATCTGGAGGCGCTTTGATAGAAGTAGGTGTGCCAAGATATCTCTAGGAATTATTCACGTTCGCACGGGTAAATTTCAGATATTCCTTGTGTTTGCCCGATTTTAAAGCATTCAATTTATTTTCTATTTCTTTAATATATTCCTCTACTAAAGGCAATTTTAAATTTAGTTATAGAAAGGTTTTCTTAGATGTAGTAATCAACAGCAGAATGGCTCAGAATGAGCAATTCTCCATGAAAATCCTTGAAGATAGTGATTTTAAAGAAACAGTAATGAATTTATGTTTGATGAAGTTTATGAGAAGTTGAGCAATAAAGCTGGTTGAGGTAACTACCAATTTTTAACCAGCACTTCAGAAATCTTACCTCTTTTTTCAGCTACAGAGTTTATATTGCGGGAGGCAGAAACGATCAGGATAGGTTTATATTTGCTGTATAAATCCAGGATGAAATCCGTAGCAGAATTAGACAGCAGACATTTTACCCCTTTTTCAGTTAGGCGATCATATACTTTTTTAAGTCTTTTTTGTTCGTTACGGTCGAAACCATTAATGTCGTAGCCTGTAAATGAAGCGGTATCTGATACTGGATCATAAGGAGGGTCAAAATAGACAAAATCTCCTTTTTTACCATCTTGTACTGCTGTTTCGAAATCCTCATTTAAGATTTTTACATCATTTTTATTTAAATATCTATGAACAGCTTTTA
>DAIOHK010000068.1:0-7118 GCA_036744795.1 Bacillota bacterium
GATGGGATACCATAGAAGCGATTGCGCAAACAAAAGCGATTGATCTATGGCTTCTCTTTCCGTTGGGAGTCGCTGTAAACCGTATGCTTAAGAATGACGGTAAAATTAATGAGTTGTGGGCTCAAAAACTAGATACTATTTTTGGAACTAGGGATTGGTATAGAGAGTTTTACAAAACAAAGGTTAATATAGGTCTCTTTGGAGATATATTAACCACTGAGAAGGTAGTAACAATTAAAGATATTGGTGATTACTTTATCGAGCGTTTGAAAACGGTATTTGCAGGAGTAGCAGAAAACCCACTTCCACTTTATAATTCTAAAAATAACCCCTTATTTCTTCTTTGTTTTGCCGCTGGTAATGCTAAAGGAGCACCGACTGCGATCAAAATTGCCCAGGATATTCTGAGGAAGAGGTAATTAATGATGGCTTTAAATTCTACAATAGAATGGACCGAATCAACCTGGAACCCTATAACGGGTTGTACAAAGATCAGTGCTGGTTGTCAAAACTGTTATGCCGAACGAATGGCTAAACGTCTACAAGCTATGGGTCAGCATAATTATCGAAACGGTTTTCAATTAACTTTGCATGAATCAATGTTAGATTTACCTTTAAGGTGGAAGAAACCGCAAACAATCTTTGTCAATTCGATGAGCGACCTTTTTCATGATGATGTTCCGGAAGAGTTTATCTATAGAGTTTTTGATACGATGAAAACCGCCAATTGGCATCAGTACCAAATATTGACGAAACGATCCAAGCGTTTGCGTCGATTATCCGCTCAGTTGCCCTGGCAGAAGCATATTTGGATGGGGGTAACGGTAGAAGATAACGATAATACTTTTCGAATTGATGATCTGCGTCAAACTTGCGCCGAATTAAAGTTTTTATCACTAGAACCACTTTTAGGACCCATACCTAAGTTAAATCTGGAAGGAATTGACTGGGTAATTGTGGGGGGTGAGTCAGGTCCCGGCGCCAGGCTAATGAAGCCAGAATGGGTGGTTGATATTAAAAACCAGTCTCTAAAAGCTGGGGTGCCATTTTTCTTTAAGCAATGGGGGGGAACTAATAAAAGAAAAAATGGCAGACAACTTGAGGGCAAATACTGGAACCAAAGGCCAAAAGTGTCTGCTGAGAAATAAGATTTTTGATTCAAATAGCTAAAGTCGTATAATGAAGTGAAAAGTAGGGTGAACTAATTGTTCCCATTGGTTGCGGCGAAAGGAGGAATTAAAAATGAATAGTTGTGCCCAAACTATCACCGCTAATATTCCTATAACAAATAATAATCATAGATTTTTTCGAGTATTTTTAATGTCTAGTACAAACGGTTGGTTATCCGAAGTATTAATTATATCACGAGGAGATATTAACCCGTTAGATTATAGCGAAGAGGTTTATGAAAAATTAGGGTTTTTTTGCAGTTATATGGACTCGATTTAGATAAGTGCAGGGCATACCTGGATTTAGTAGAATATCTAGGAATAAGGGAACCATTCCTTTTTAAATGGGAATTAAAAAAGAATGGTTGTCTTAAAAGTCAGGTAGAACCTGTTGCCTTTTCGAATCTATCATTAGATGCTTCGAACCTTATAAGAAATTACTATAGTGATAAATGGAGTATGTTTAATGAATCCCTTTTAACTAATGAAGAAAAGGCAGAAATAGTTGGTGATTTGCTTTCGACTTCGGTTTATGATGAAACTAATGCTGAGAATACTTCTCTGTCATTAAAATATAAACTTCTTGATGCTATTCAAAATAGGAGCAAAGTTAGATGGGAATCTAAAATTAATTAAAATATTGTTGTAAACTACGAACCTACTATCAATCAACAGCCAATCAACAGCGCTTTTTTTGACGCTGTTGTTTTTTTGAGTGCGCGGGATAGAATTGTTGATTGAACTTAAAAGGGAGTGAATCCTCCCATTTTTGGTATTGCTCTTAAAATTAATCTTTGGTATTGCCGGAAGAGTATCTTAAAAAAACTACAATTGGTGGACACCTTATTAGTATTCATACTTTTTTACCGTCATAACAACACAGCCTGAGCAAGGAAGATCTGAAAAATTATGTTTCAGGAAGGGGTAGCAAACGGCATGAAAGGTTATAACATAAGGGGATATATTATTAGAATTTCAGAGAATGCCTTAATTCAAATGGTTCTCAATGGGTTAGAGGCTTACAGTATATTTCATAGAGGGATAAAAGGACCAAGAGTTGCCCTGGAAACGCTTGGGTGGTTATGGGGTTACGAGGTTGTGCTGCCTAATAATCAGAACTTATATTCTATTGAATTTGTGTCAATTGATACTTCAGCCGCCAGGGACCATGGATATTGTGATCCAAATGATCGTGCGCTTGAATTAAAGAGAGATCTGATGACCTCATTTTGGCCACACCTAGCGCGGGGTTGGTTGCTAGGCTGGAAGAGAAAAGTGTATTATATGAAGTAATAAGGATCGGTCAACATAGGGTGAGCGGTAAATGCGGCTGTCAAGAAGATACAAGTTGTTATGGGTGCTTACGTAGCTATCGGAATCAATTTGCCCATCAAAAAATGCAACGTGGACCAGTTAAGGAGTACTTATCGGCGATATTAGCGATGGTGGATTAGCACAAAACGATTGAAAGGATATTAATTGCCCGTTTTTTCCTAAGCGAACAACAAAGACGGTCGAATATCAACTCTCTAACAATGAATTGGGACTGTATGAGGCAGTTACCGAATATATGCGTCTCTATTTTCCGATATCATCATTTGAAGACAACATTTCATTATGGAAAACCACTGGTTTGGAGGTTTTCCATTCTTTTTGTAGAATGTTTTAACAATAAGGAATAACATTATACACAATATATTTAGATTAATGAAAACGCCGGGCAACTTGCCAATAAATTTGTCGCAACCGTATTAGAATGGGAGAGGCTTTTTAATGCGGTATTATAGATTCCCGGGTAACCTATTTAGTGGAACATATTTGAGTCACTTAGCAGGCGACCACAATAGATAAAAAAATGATAATGTTGTGTTAGTATTGAATATGACATACCGCAAGAAAAGATATGGAAAGGAGGATAATTTTGGCTGAGAATAAATTACTCTTTTCGGAGACTAGACCTTTCGTTGTAAAGGCGCTCGAGAGGGCAATCAGGCAAGAGATGGAGAAGAAATCCCCTAAGAAGGCGACAGAAAGTAGGGGGGATTACGCGAATAAGAACAATCATTTGCTTGGTAAGATAGTTCTTCTCAGATTAAGTGGGAAAAAAGTAATTCCTGCATTAGTGTTTGAAGAGGATCAAAAGGGGTTCGTTACCGTGGCCCAAATAAAGCCTTTTACCACGAAGAAAGAGAAAAATGTTGTAGATATTGGAGAGGTTAAAGGACTTAGGTCCCATTCCGTTGTTATGGCCTATAGGGTTTATAAGGAATCCCAAAGTAGCATTATTAAAAAAATAGCAACAATCGGATTAGGAAAAGTGAATGAAACAAAGCAATTAAGTGAAAAATTTATTTCACATAAAAAATTACATGAAGAACTTCGTGAAATAAAGAAAAAAATAAATTTAGCCCAATTTAATAATGAGGATTACCGAGAAGAACAAAAAAGGCTTTATGAAATTCTTGATGAATTGGGGTACCCAATTAAGGACACAACAGGAGAGCGCCACGGATTATTTCCTTTGGCGCCTACTAAAGGCCCAATTAAAATATATTATGGTGGCAGGTGTAAATAGATATTATAATGTTTTGTTTTCAATCGTTTCGTAGTTGCATAAATTCGCAATGCATGAACAACAAGGATGGAGGTTTTCAATAAATGGCCGGTTATTCAAAGATTTATTGTATTGGTCCGGAAGGCGGTTTTATGGGATGCGATGGGATCAGCAGACTAGATCTTATGATTTTGGTTGGAGATGGGAACCGTCAGTGGCTTGAAGCAAGGATTTTCAATCCGGAGATCCGCCCCCTAGGGGAAATGAAATCTATCATTCCAAATGGGCCAAATGATCCCGATTCACTTTTGGATGCCTTAATTGCATTTTTTCCTTCGTATTTCGAGGATTGTCCGACTATGGCCCAAGTTCGTAAGGAAATGGAGGGTGTTCAACTAATGGATTTTGATCTCAAGAAAGGAATACCGGAAAGTTGGGAACAATTGCGGAACGAAGTCCGGGAGCTTGTAAAGGACCTACCGGTATATGAGGCGGTATTGAAAAGAATTGAATAGTTATTAAGCGAAACGGAAAAACTCCGATATCTTTAGTATATAGACAAAACATCTAAAAATACGACATTCAATGAACTATACTAAAGAAGGTATGATCAAGTTGAAAAAATTGCTTGTATTAGTTTTTAGCTTTTTATTCATAATGTCAGGTTGCAGAGGCGGCGGTGGGGGTGGTAATAACGGGAGTAACACGGGCGAGGACTTATCGAAATATTTCGATCCCATCCTACCAACCGGGACCATTGAATTTACCCATTCCATCATGAGTACGGACGATTTCAGTCGGATCATTCCTTTGGGAAATATCAACCCTCCCGGTCACACCTTCCCGACTGACCATATTTATTTTGTGCAAAATGGCATTAGGCTTCCTGTTTATGCGCCAGCCGGAGGAAAGATCTTAAAAATTTTTGAGCCCAGTGAGTACGGAGATCGCGGCCTCAGAGTCGGGGTAACCAACACCATGGCCTATTATCTAAGTCACATTATCATCAACGAAGACCTTCAAGTAGGGGATATAATCGAAGCCGGCACTCAAATAGGAATGAGTGGTAATACGCAGTGTGTCGACTTCGGGGTAATCAATAAAAATATCAACAACGCTTTTATCAGCGAAAAGTATCCAATCGTCACTTTATATGGCGACAAACCGTTATGGTACTATAATGAACCCTTGCGCACTCAACTATACGCCTTGGTAAAGCCGCCACAACCGGCAGAAGATCCGGACTATGTTTATTCCGGGGGAGTGACTGACGGCGAGTTTGTCTTAGATCAACCGGGGACACTTTGCGGAAACTGGTTTCGGGAAGGGTGCTTCTCGGATGGATGGTATAAATGGGAGGACCAACTGGCTTTTGCCTACGATAATTTTTATCCGGACCAGATCAGGATTGGAATTGGAAAAGACATTCCATATAACAACTTTGCGATTAAAAACGAGGACAACCCCACCAAGCCGGAAGACGTTACCATCGCATCCGGGGCCGTGGCTTATTATCTTTATAACACGAATAATACAGGTGCAGGGGGGCTGCCTAGGGGAGAACGCATTGGGCTAATGATGGTCCGGATGTTAAGCGACACCCGTATTAAGCTTGAGATTTTTAACGACACAACAAGCGAAAGTCGGGAGTTCACCAGTGCTGCGTGGTATTATCAACGCTAATTTTAGATGACGGTAGGCTGGAGAAAAAAGTCATTTCTTTGATAACAGTGGGGATGCTATCGATCCTTTATGTTTTTCTCTATATCTTACTGCAAAATCAGGATTATGCGCTGTTGATCGGAAGTGTGGGACTATTCCTCATTATTGCCGCGGTCATGTATACAACAAGAAATGTGAATTGGTATCAGATTGATTTAAACAATACCCTTGAGTGAGGAAATAGCGCGATAGAAGACCGTTACTAAAGTATGCAGACAGGAAACGTTGAGTAAAAGTGGAATAGATATTGTATTAGTTTTTACGCGCAGGTCAAAACCTGCGCGATTGCTTTTATACTCCGAAGATGTCGCGTTAATGGAACGCCTAATAACTTGAAAGGCCGTAACATAGAGTAAGATAACCTTAATTAATGAAGGGGGTTAGATCATTGCTTAGCTTAGCTGAATTATTAAAGCTTAGGGGGTTGGATCTATTAAAAGGAATTAAAATTGTTCGTCACCAAGACAAAAGGTACAATGTCCAGGAAATGCTAGAAAAGGGGCAATTGGAGGTATATCAGAGTTATCAAGCGAAGAGTTTCCCGGATTTGACTCATTCTCAGTTTTAGGGAACTGGAAAGGATCATCAAGGTTTTCATGGCTGCGGGCCTTCATTGTATACCGGCGAATCGCTTTAAAATCTTGTTCGCCATCAACCTTGATAGTAAAGCAATAAATAGGGTGTTTTACAAAATTATTTATGAAGGAAATGTTGTCGGCCCAAAACGGGGAATAGGGTTTGGGGGGGGGGTTGCCGTGAAGAAGCTGATCATCATCAACGGGACAATGGGTGTGGGGAAAACCACGGTCTGTAAGGAACTTCATCGAAGATTGGACAAAGTCGTATGGCTGGACGGGGATTGGTGTTGGATGATGCATCCCTGGGTATTCAGTGAAGAAAACAAAGAGATGGTGATGAAGAATATTCATTTTTTATTGAATAATTTTTTGAAGAACTCAAGCTTTGATTATATAATACTTAGTTGGGTTATCCACTTAGAAGAAATTATGGCTGGGATTTTAAAAGGGATCACTAAACAATATGACCGGTTATATAAAATTACCTTAGACTGCGCCCCAGAAGCGCTTAAAGCGAGAATGCAGAAAGACGGAAGAGCAAACATTCAAGCAAGTCTCGAGCGGCTGGGTATGTATAAGCTGATGGATACAGTAAAAGTCGATACGACAAACCGGGAAGTCGAGGAGATCGTTGATGAAATCTTAGCAATCATTGATCAAGAATAAAGTATGACTCTAACGGAGCACTTTCTTCAGTGGGTGCTTTCGGAATTTGACCTGTCTATTCTGTATGTGCTTATTTTCGAGGGGATGATGTGGTTCCTATGTTTAATGAAGCGGTGCGGAAGTGCACAGAACGGTTCGAAGATCGTGTGCGGGATCTATCGCCAATTAATGATATCGGACGTAGTCTAATGGTTAAAGCTTTTGCTAATGATGATTATCTTAACATTGGTCTAATTGAACCGGAGAACCAACAAAGTTTTACGGAAGGATATAGATTTTTATCAATGGGCATGATGGCGATGATTAGGATCTTGATCATTGCCCCGATGGAATCCTTTATAGTTAATCTTAGTTTAGTCTGCTTAATTTTACTTGTGTTCCCTTCTGTATTCTTGTATAATAATGGCAGGAGGTGTCGTCATGGGAGTT
>DAIOHK010000069.1:0-6999 GCA_036744795.1 Bacillota bacterium
TCTTTTCAGGTTCCCCCTATCCTCACCAATGAGTCTAGCTATTCCTAGAAAACACAGCTTAAAACTCGTTGCTGGTCGCTCATATGAAAACAACCTGCCTTTTTAGTTTCTGTTATTCTTTACCTAACCTGATCAGAATGTTGTTTCAGCAGTGAATTTGGATTTCTTCATTTCAGCATTCTTGGTGATAAATACATCTGGCCGACTCACCCGGTTTTTGATTTTAATCACTTCGTGATGTCTGTAGGTAGCCAGCGTGAACAACTACCCGATTTCAGCCGGAGCTGAACCTTAGAATGCTTGAAGAAATTCACGTGAACCAGGAAACAATTTCTGACCAGGCGAAGATTATAACTTAAATTGAATTTCCCCCTTACTTAGCTAATGATTCTTTTGTTACCAGGTCAAGCGGGAGTAAAATCTTCTCCGGTAGCTTTTTCCCCTCAAGATACTCCATAGCTGATTTTACACCTGTAACCCCTAACTTATATGGGGAACCTTCAATCGTAGCTGCCATATTTCCATTTCTAACTGCGTCTTTTGCTTCTGGGTCAGCATCGAACCCTACAACAATAATTTCATCTTCTCTACCCGCAGCTTTGATCGCACGGATCGCACCTAAAGCCATCTCATCATTCTGGGCAAAGATTGCATCGATTTTGGGATAAGCTTGTAGCAGATTCTCTACAACATTCATTCCCTCAGTACGGTTAAAGTTAGCAGTTTGTTTCGTCAACATTTTCATCTTTGGGTTTTGGTCAATTACTTCTTCAAAGCCCTGTGCACGGTCTCTCTGTGCGGAACTACCCATTACGCCTTCCAGCATTATGACATTTCCTTCACCATTTAAACGGTCAATAACATATTTGGCAGCAGTTCTGCCTCCCTCAACATCATCAACACCAATAAAAGTAATAAGCTTGTCAGAATTAACGCTTCTATCAATCGAGATAACCGGAACATTTGCTTTATGGGCAGCCTCCACAGCCGGTACTAAAACATCAGAATCTACAGGAGCTAGCAGTAAGACATCCGGTTTCTGAATCAACAAGTCTTCTACTTGTGCCATCTGTTTTGCTGCACTATCTTCAGCATTAGTAACAATCAGTTTCACATCAGCCTTTTTTGCTTCTTCCCGTACTCCGTTTTCCATTTCTACAAAGAAAGGAATATTCAAGGTACAAAAGGCCATCGCAATTACTGGTTTCCGTTTTGCTTTTATTGCTGGAATAAAAATAATACTACCAATTCCTAAAGCTACTACTAACAAACATCCGACAAAAATTTTGAGATTCTTTCCTCGCATCGATTTCAACTTTCATTCCTCCTTCTAATTTGGGACCACTTTTGTTTCAGAAACCTTTTTTGCTAACTGAGTCTACTCACTAATTTTTTGCTGTTTCTTGCGGGCATAATTATCCATTAATACCGCGCCGACAACGATCACCCCCTTAACAACTTGTTGGTAATAGGATGATACATTTAGTAGATTTAAACCATTGTTGATCACCCCAATAATTAAGGCACCAATCAAGGTCCCGGTAACAGCTCCTTCACCACCAAACATGCTGGTGCCACCAATGACCACCGCAGTGATTGCGTCAAGTTCAAAGCCCACACCAGCTGTGGGGTCTGCCGAACCTAATCTGGAAGTCAAAACTATTCCCGTAAGCCCGGATAAAAAACCCATGATCGTATAAACTTGGACTAAGCGTTTTTCTTTGTTAATACCAGAATAAACTGAAGCTTCCGGATTCCCACCTACAGCGTAAACCTCACGCCCAAAAATCGTGTATTTTAAAACAAAATGGCTTATTAATAAGACCAGGGCTAAAATTATCACCGGGATTGGTATGCTCCCAAGATAACCAGCACCGATGAGATTAAAAGCTTTACTCAGATCATAAATCGGTCTTCCACCGGTATAGATCAGGGTAAGGCCCCGGGCGGCAGTTAGCATTCCTAAAGTAACGATAAAGGGCGGAAGGCCTCCTTTGGTAATGATCAGGCCATTAATACAACCTAAAAATGCCCCTAATAGCAGGCCAACAATAACCGCTAAAAAAGCTCCTTGCCCATGCGCCTGTAAACCCGCGACAATAGCACCAGTTAAGGCCACTTGTGACCCTACCGAAAGATCAATCCCACCGGTTAGAATCACTAATGTCATCCCTATAGCTAAAATCCCATTAATCGAAATTTGCCTAACAACATTAATTAAATTGGGTATCGAAAGAAATACTGGTGATAAAAATGAAAGTACGAGACATAGAAGTAAGAAAATTATAAGAATACCATATTTCTGGAAAAAAGTCTTTTTCATCACTCTACCTCCTGAACTTAAATCTATAATGCATATTCTAGTATTTTCTCTTGAGTAGCCTCACTCCGCAGGAATTCCTTGACCATTTTACCTTTAGACATCACCAAAATTCGATCACTCATCCCCATAACCTCCGGCAATTCTGAAGAGATCATTAGAACCGAACCGCCTTTTTTAACGAAATCGCCAATTAATCGGTGTATTTCTGCTTTAGCCCCCACATCTACACCCCTAGTCGGTTCGTCCAGAATTAACAGCTGAGGATCGGCTAAAAATTCTTTAGCAAAAACCACTTTTTGCTGATTACCGCCACTCAGATTACCTACCAACTGTTCAATAGATGGTGTCTTGATTCTTAATTGAGCAACAGCATCTTTCACTGTATCTTTCTCTTTATGGCCATCAATTAAGCCAAATATCTTTCGTAATAAGGAAAGGATAGAAAGAGAGATGTTCTTTTGCACTGACATTTTTAAAACCAATCCCTGATTCTTCCTATCTTCTGGAACCAGACAAATTCCTTGTTTAATTGCATCTAAAGGTTTTTTGATCATAAGTTGCTTTTCATTCATATAGATCTCGCCACTCGTAGGTAAAGTTACCCCAAAGAGACAGCGAGCCAATTCAGTCCGTCCCGCACCTACTAAGCCTGCTATTCCCAGAATTTCTCCTCTTTTAATCGAAAAAGAAACATTTTGGAACTCCTTATTCCTACTTAAATTATTTACTTTAAAGACTGGTTCACCCAGTTCCACGTGGGCTTTAGGAAATAAAGAGGTCAATTCTCTTCCCACCATCAATTCGACTAATTCTTGATAGGAACAATCGGCAACTTCTTTAGTTTTAATATAACAACCATCTCTAAAGACTGTAATCCGGTCAGCAATTTGAAATAACTCTTCTAATTTATGCGTAACATAAATAAACGTAATTCCATTCGCTTTCAAGGCTGCAATGATCTTAAATAATCTTTCAGCTTCACCCTGAGAAAGGGAGGAAGTTGGTTCATCCATGATCACTAATTTCGCCCCTTGCGAAAGTGCTCTCGCAATCTCTACCAACTGTTTTTCTGCCACCCCTAAGCTTTCAACGGTTGTTGTTGGATCAATCTCAATTCCTAACTTGCTGAATAATTTTTCAGTCTCCTTTTTCAAAAGATGCCAATCAACAATCCCTGACTTTTTACGAGGTAATCTTCCAATAAAAATATTTTCACTGACTGAAAGTGCTGGAAAAAGATTTAATTCCTGATGTACAGTGGCAATACCCAATTGCTGTGCATGGCGTGGAGATTGAATTATCACCTTAGAGCCATTAAAGCAAATTGTTCCGGCATCCATTTGATAAATGCCACTTAAAATTTTAATCAGAGTAGATTTCCCAGCACCGTTTTCTCCAATTAAAGCATGAACTTCTCCAGGTTTAACTCTAAATTCAACATTGTTTAAAGCTTTTACACCAGAAAAGCGTTTTGATACGCCCTCCATCTCTAATAGATAATCGCCAGCCAATACCTCACTTCCCTTCTTTTCTAGAGACTACCTATACTGCATACTTTTTAAACGAGATATTTCCAGCAAGCCCCCTCCCGTGATGGACTATCTATATATAAAGAATTGTATAATTGATTAATTTAAGATTTAATCACAAAATATTGTCGTCAAATGGATACCTTAAATAATTATGCAATTCCCTCTACATAAATATTTATCTAATTACAAACTTAATTAGCCAATGCTGTGCTTCCTTTATCAATCAGTTTTAACGGATAAAAAACCTTATCATTTTCCGGCTTTTTCCCTTTAATTAATTCCAAAAGGATCTCTGTTGCTTTAACCCCCATCTTGTATGAAGGAATCTCCATAGATGTTATTTTTGGTTCTAAAACCCCAGGCATATTAATATTGTCAAAGCCCACAATTGATACATCCTGAGGAATCTTTAAGCCAAATTCTTTAACCGCTTGATATGCTCCAAAAGCCATCAAATCATTGGAAGCAAATAAGGCTGAAAATTTCCGTCCCTTTTCCAATAAATACTTGGTTTGCTCATAACCACTGGTTGTTTTATAATCTCCGTTTCTAATCAGATCATTATCTATTGGTAAATCCGACTCCGCCATTGCTTTCTTATAACCCTCCAAACGAAAACGGGCATTACTAGTGACCAATGGACCTGATAAAAAAGCAATCTCTTTATGGCCAAAACTAATCAAATACTTAGTTATTTCATAGGCACCTTGCACGTTATTTGCAAAAACCCCCGGAACTTCAGATAATTTATCTGAATAACGTTCAACAAAAACAAAAGGATATTGATCTTTAACCATTTTCGCAAAAATCTTGTTATACTCTTCATTATTCTGAGTTGAAACAACCATCCCATCAACGAACCGTTCTCTTAGTAGCCGTATATACTCTTCTTCCTTTTTACTATCCATATCTGTATTACAAAGAAATAAATGATACCCATTAGCAATGCACGTATCCTCAACTCCTCTAGCTAAATCAGCAAAAAAAGGGTTGCAGATATCGGGAATAATAATGGCTATGGTATCTGTTTTTCTCGTTACCATGCTGCGGGCTAAAAAATTAGGTTGGTAATTCAACTCTTTCATAACTTTAATAATCCGTTCTCTGGTTTCTTCACTTACATTTTCTGTTTTATTATTAATCACTCGTGATACTGTCGTTGTTGATACCTTACATATCTTGGCAATATCTTTGATTGTAATCATACAAACATACCTCATTCTTTTAGTTTATCGTTTTCGTTAACCGATATCGTTAACCGTTTTCGTTAACCGTTAATCCTAAACTTCTACATGTCTGTTACAACTCCTTTTTTTATTTTTAATAATTTTTATTCCATTGTTTTCCTGAAGCATGTGAAATTCATACTATTAGAATGAAGGATTTAGCATAAATAGCAAGTAATAATGGGTTTTTTGCCAATAAAAAAGTTACTTCTTTTTAAGACTTTACTTAATAAATAAGTCTCCATCAGAAGTAACTTAAAAAAATTACCTAAATTCATTTGATCTTAAGCTAAACTAGAAATCCATTTTAAATCTATAGATTCTAACTAAGCCCTTTCTAAATACTCAAAGAAATCAAAATCTGCAGGTTGACATCTACCCGACAGATCCTGACAACATAAACCAACAAATGCCCCGGTGAATTTACCTTCTCGGCAGAATTCATTCGAAAGTGTACTAGCATCAAGTACCGGCCCGATTTTTTCCCATGCTTCCCCATCCGGTGAAAAGAAGAATTGTAATCTTTCATAATCAACTTCCACGCGGAGATAACAACGTTTCCACCCCTTAATTGAATAATCCCTATCCAGCGGTTCATCAAAAGAAGCATTCTGGGCAGTAATAATCCCCAGGCATTTACCAAGTTCCTCATCCCATGAGATGCGCAGATAACAGAAGTTTTCTGTATCATGCAGGCAAATAAGACCTGCCATCTGTTGGAAAGTATCCGGTTCAAACTCCACACAGGTAGTAGCTGTATAACAGAAAGACTGTTGCCGTCTGGCTACCAGACTCTGGTTGAATTTTGAGCTAAGCGATTCGCCTCCTTTTAAACGGAGATAACCCTTTCTCTCCGTAAGGGATAGGCTCTCTTCGCCTAAAGGAACCCGCATTGTCTGGAAATTAATATTTAATTCCGGTTTGTCAAAATCATCCCGCACCGGCTCTTCAGCCCAAGGATGCTCCGGTAAAGCAGGAGCAGGCACTTGAACCAAAGGCTTATTACCGCCGGCTTCCAGCCGCAACCATTTATCCTCTGTCCAGACCATCTTCTGGATTGAAGTCTCCCGGCCAAGAACTGTCCGCCTTTTTCCTGGCAAAGGCCTGCTTGTCAAGTGAACTATATACCACTCCCCATTTTGGGTCTCAACCACATCTCCATGTCCTGCCTTTTGTAGAATTAATTCCGGATCATTCCTCGAGGTCAGAATGGGGTTTTCCGGATCAACCTCATAGTGCCCGGTTATATTTTTAGAACGTGCCATTGTAATCGCGTGTCCCCATCCGGTTCCCCCCTCGGCCGTCAGTAAATAATAATAACCATGCCATTTATAAAGATGGGGGCCTTCTGTCTTCCCCAGTTCCGTTCCTTTAAAAATATTGGCAATCGGACCGACCAAACGCTTCTCTTCCGGAGAATATTCCTGTAAAAGAATTCCGCCAAAACGGTTCCGGCCTTTCCGGTGATCACAGACCATGTTAACCAACCACTTCCGGCCATCATCATCATGGAAAAGAGAGGGATCAAATCCGCTGCTATTCAAGTAGACTGGCTCCGACCATTCACCCATAATATCACCAGTAGTAACCAGATAGTTATGGGTGTCCTTAAAGATTCCCCCTTTACTTTTTACATCAGTATAAACCAGATAAAATGTGCCTTGATCATAGGTTAAACACGGAGCCCAGATTCCTCCTGAATCACGATTCCCCTTCATATTCAGCTGGGATAGACGATTCAAAGGTCGGGCCACTAATCGCCAATGGATCAAATCTTTGGAATGATGAATCTGCACCCCCGGGAACCACTCAAAAGTAGAGGTAGCAATATAATAATCATCACCAACACGGACAATCGAAGGATCGGGATTAAACCCGCGTAAAATAGGATTAGTAATCTGTTTCATTAAATATCATC
>DAIOHK010000070.1:0-6647 GCA_036744795.1 Bacillota bacterium
CTTTTTAAAACAAAACTTGATTCCAATTTTGATGATATTACCAAGCTTTTTGGTGCTTCATCGGAAGTAAGTGATGGGATCTTTGCACAATTACATGATGATCTCTTTGAATGGACCAGTTCCGACGGGGTTTTAAAGATCAAATCCAATACCATGCAACGAGAGATAAAAGATATTGATAATCGGCTCAGTGCGATGGAGGATCGGTTAGAACTAAGAGAAAAGTATTTATACTCAAAATTTATGGCAATGGAGAAAGCCATGGCAACGATGCAGTCTCAATCCTCGTGGCTCTCTGCACAGTTAGGTACTCTTTCTTCGCAATGGAAAAGATAGTAGATGCTGGTTATACCCGTGTATATTAAATATGAAAATTGAGATTTTTGCCTAACTAACATTAGCAAGCTTTATACACGAGTAACGAGCGACGAGTTACGAGATGTACATATAAGGAGGGGGTTAATTGTTTAGTGAAAATAACCCTTACAAACGTTACCGGCAAACTCAGGTTGAAACTGCCGGTCCTCTTGAATTAATAATAATGATGTATGATGGAGCCATTCGTTTCTGCAATCAGGGGAAAGTAGCAATTGAAGAGAAAAACTTTACTCAAGCAAATATACTATTGCAGCGGGCTCAGGATATTATTGATGAATTAAATATTAATTTAAATATGGAGGCCGGTGAAATAGCGGTTAACCTGCGTAATTTATACGAGTTTATTAGTAGTAAGTTGATTGAAGCTAATATTAAAAAGGATATTCTGCTTCTTGATCAGATGATTGAGCTCCTTACTACTCTCCGTAGTTCATGGGTTGAGCTCCAGAATGCACAGAAACAGACCGCATCGGTAGGAGAGTAAAATGGAAGATGGAATTAACCTTAAGAAAGGTTATCATCTGTTGGAAGAGTGTTATGATCAGCTAGCCGAAGTAATTAGAGATAATAATGCTGATCCCCGGAGAATTACTGAACTAGTGGATGAGTCCGAACAGATTATTCAGTTGCTTGCTTCTAAGATTGAATCTTCCGGAATTGAAGTTCAGGAGGAAGTAGAGATCTTGCAAGCGGTTAAAATAAAAGCTGATGCCATAGTTAATTTATTACGTGAGGAAATGGCTTCAATCAGGGAGTTGTTTATAAATTTTCAAACTGGACGTCAGGCTTTAAATGCCTACGATTTACCGCAGGTTGGACTAGGGTATACTGAAGGAAAGTTTGTGGATCGGAAAAAATAAAGATGTGGGGTAGATTTATCCCACTTTTTTATTATAAAAATTTCTAATAAATCTTCTAATTTGCTTGCATAATTTTATATTTTAGGTATAATGATCATAAAGGTGTCTTGGTTTGGCGTTCATAGGAGGGATACCTAGGTATCAGAACGGATTTAACCCGGACAAAATTATCCTTAGGAAGGGAAGTAGAGTTTTTAATGGTTTATGAGGACAAAACACTGGTATGTAAAGAATGCGGTCAAGAGTTTCCTTTTACCGCAGGTGAGCAGGAGTTCTATGCTGAGAAGGGTTTCACTAACGAACCAGCTCGTTGTCGGGAGTGCCGTCAACAGAGGAAACAAAGGGGTCGGACTATGACGGAGGTTGTTTGCGACAATTGTGGAGTAACTACCCAAGTGCCTTTTACGCCTTCCCAGGACAGACCTGTATACTGTAAAGCATGTTATGATGCCATGAAAGCTGGCTGAGGTAATCAATTAACCTTGAGTATTATTGGCGATATTTAATCGCTAAGATATAAAACCCAGTCATTTAGATGTTACTGTTTTGGCTGATAATAATATTTGCCTTCTTACCTCCTCTGCCTCCAGAGGGGGTTATTTTATTTTACATTATAAGTAGTTAGAGATTAATGTTTTGTCCATAAAAGCATTGGGCTTTGAAATTAATAGATGATTTTGACTTTAAGACTAAACTTCTGGTCAAAGTTAAAAATATTGTTTATAAAATTGAAAAAGCTGCCGATTATAGAAGTAGAGTCATTAATTTACCATGCAGTAGTAATTTAACAGCCAACGAAGTAATAAAAGTAGTTAAATGTTTGAAGGAATTATTTGGCGGTTTTGGGTTAAAATAATTATGTAAATCTGGAAAAAAGGGAACAAACTGAAGCGTAAAGCGTTTAATACTATAGAAGAGATATTTTCCCAGTAATCATAGAGGATTATTTTCCGGGAAAGGGAATATATCTTATATTACCTAATAGATACAATTGTATAAGGGAGGTGGGAGATGAAGATTTAGCCTTATGACATCCGGTTAAGCTCGTCCACCTCCCGTTTGTGTTTTAGTAAGAAGCTTATTTTTACGGGACGAATAATCGGATATAATACTCATTAGTACTACAGGTGGTTTATCCTCAAAAAGCAGTGGAAGGAGTGTAGTAGATGGAGATTAAAGTATATGGGAAAAATTTGGAGGTTACTGATGCTCTCCGTCAGTATGCGGAAAAAAAGGTGGGGAAGATCAGTAAGTTTTTTGCACATGAACCTCCGGCAGCACAAGTCACTTTTTCCATCGAACGGGGTATTCATATTGTTGATATTACCCTTTCCATTAATGGGCTTTTACTTCGTGGGGAAGAAAAAAGTTCGGATATGTACCATTCAATTGATGGTGCTGTAGAAAAAATCGAACGCCAGATCCATAAATACAAAACTAAGATCAATAGAAAACTCAGGGAAGAGAATCGGATCATATCGCCTGTACCTAAGGGTACAGTTGAGGAAACCGCCGAACCGAAAATTGTCCGGACCAAACGATTTGCGATCAAGCCTATGCATGCAGAAGAGGCTGTAATGCAGATGGAGCTACTAGGACACGATTTCTTTGTCTTCTTTAATTCGGAGACTGAGGATGTTAATGTAGTATATAAGCGGAAGGATGGCAATTACGGATTAATTGAACCCGAATTCTAAGTAGTCGTTAACTAGGGCTATTTTCTAAGTAATAAGCGATTTTAAATAAAACGATTAATAATAAGCCGGTCTTGGCCATTCATGGTTAGGCCGGCTTTTTTCTTTTAAAAATACTCATTAATATAATTGGTGGTTTTGGGAAAGATGGTTTGCAGTGAAAACAGAAGTTCCGGGTCTGGAGAGATTAGTTCTATTTCATTGCCCAGCTGTTTCCCTCCGGGTAAGGCACTGCCGGCGATTAAACGGGCCAGAGCACCGATGGAACAACGAATTTTGACATTGGCATCTGTTACTTTTAAAACCTGCATCTGTCCTTGTTTTAGATCCAGTTGATAGATCCCATTATTCTCGGGAAGTAAGGGATCAAAAACTTCCAAAGTAGTTTGAAAATCGATTGGAGGATAGATAAGCGCTTCCAAGGCTTTTTGCAGATTAGTAATCCTCCCAAGGATAATGGGGAGGGTCTTAACCGGAAGAAACAATGATGGGGGATTACTTTCTTCTGGGGCAATCCAAATTAACGCATTTTTAGGGTTATCTATCGAGAGTTGTCGGAGCAATTCTTTCCCAAAGGAAAGATGGGTATAAGCAAGTTCCCTTATAAAGAGTTTATCTTTATTGGCTTTTGTAAGAGTAAGGGCGTAGGCTGTAGGTTCTAAATCTTTATCAGATAAAACATAGACTTTACCACCATCCATAAAGTGATCCCTTAGTAGACACTCCCAATCGTTTTTATCCCTAATTAAAGCACCATTAAATTTCTTTTCCCATTTATTATAGATCTTTTCCAGTAGATGATAATCGGAGATCGATGATATTAAAGAAAGATTAGGGTGAGGATCTTCAGCTGTCAAATAAGGAATTTGATAAAACTCATGTTGACAGTAGATTCCCCAGCCTAACCGGGTGTAGAATTGAAGATTAAAAGGCATCAGAAAAGTAAAAAAGATATTATTTGCTGCTAAATGTCGAAGGGCATAAGTAAGAAGCTTTTTGGCTAATCCCTGTTTACGAAAGGCAGGTTTGGTAGCAAGGGCAATTAAGTAAGCAGAGGGATAAGTATATTTACGGATCCTAATCTTTCTCGGAGAAAGATGCAGGCTGGAAAGGAGTAAACCGTCAGAGAAGAGACCTAAGCCATCTTTTGCCTGAAAGCGATATTTGAAATACCAGTCTAAAAAGGCAGGGCTATCTTCAAAACATTCCTCCCATAAGCATCTGACCTGGCTCATCTCTGCAGTTGTTAAGGTTTTAAGTGAGATCATGTTTTAGCTACCCTCTACAACTAGATATTTTTCAATCATTCGTAAAGGATGGTACCTTTTTTTTGACTGCCGGAGACCAGGGATGCCCATATCATCTTCGCGATTAATATATTTGGTATCTGGCCACTCTTTTTTTACAAAGAACTGGTTGATAGCAGCATAGATTCCTGAAAATTCAGGATTGGCTTTTTCAAAATGGATTAATGCCGTATCTTTATTAAGCCGGCTTCCGATCGCAAAGGCCTGAACTTTCCCTTCGACGCGAATGACTCCGCCTTTAAGCGAAAGTGACGAGAAGTTTTCTAAAGCTTCCTTTAGAGCTAATCTTTCCTCCTCAATTTCGGGAGTAGTATTCTTATCAGCAGCCCATTGTTGGTAGATTTCTATACAACCCGGGATATCTTCGGGAGAGAATGAATTATAGGAAAACCGGTAGTATTGGCGGAACCGATTAATATGATTCCGTTTCTGTTGATATTTGCGGCCTCTTAATTCAATCAAGTCTTTAGTACAGTATAAATAATCCCAGATCTCTCGTTCCGGGATGATCTTATATTTATCTTTAGGGAAATAAGAGAGCATGCTTGCCGGGATTGCTCTGAAAACTACTGGCTTATTCATTTGATGAAAGACTGCAGAAACTTTACTAAGAATGGGTGCTGGGTCAAGACCATGACGAATAAGCGGAGGGAGACAATAGGTTGCTCCACGAAAAGTACAAAGGAGAATACAATAATCTTGGTTGAGAGCCATTTTGACTTGGTACGAATTACGCCAGATAAATAAGGAAGCAAAGGAGAGATCAGAGACTTCGATATAATGGTTCTGGGTAAAAGCAGTATAATTCGAAAAGTCCTCTAAGGTAACTGTTTGAAAATTAATGATAAAACCCCCTCTGATTGGTTAAATCTTAGATCAATCAATTAAGCAATTTCTTAATTATTATATAATGTTTTCTCAATTAAGAAAAGGGGGTTAAATCGAGTTTTACAATTTATCAGGTTAACCTTTTGGTTTAAAGAGTAAAGCGACGAGAAAACCAAAAACAATAGCAGCGGTGATTCCGGTACTGGTTAATTCAAACATCCCGGTTAATACACCAATTATGCCGGTTGTTTCTGCTTCGGCGATGGCTCCTTTGGCTAAAGCATTACCAAAACTGAGGATTGGCATGGTTGCTCCTCCGCCGGCAAACTTGATTAAACGATCATAAAGTCCTAAACCACCTAGGATACCTCCCAAAACTGTTAAGAAAGCAAGGATTTGTCCCAGGCTTAGTTTAGTAAGATCCCAGATAAGTTGAGTAATGAGACAGATCAGACCGCCGACCCAAAAAGCATTAAAATAGATGTTCCAGTTCAAATAAGGAAACCTCCTTTGTGCCTGATGGAAAAGACTTTCTTAAATCAGATTTTCCCTAAAAAGCGGGTAATATACCAGGAAACCTCCGGGAAACATAAATTAACAAAACTGGATATTAGTTTTTACTTTCCTTTAAATTACTTTTTTAGATATGTTAATTCCTCCTTCCTATGATTGTTACCATAGTAGGGTATGATAGTATTGAAAGAAAAAAGGAGGTAATATACATGAAGAAATGTCCAGATTGTCAAACAAATCTTAAAGGGTGGGAAAGCTTCTGTCCCAAATGTAGTAATGATTTATATGCGGACTCACGCAGGACAGTAGAGACCCGAAAGTGGAGATTCTTTTAAAAATCTCCACTTTTTTTATTTTGACCAATTTACCTCGATTGACCTCCAAAATTTTTAATGTAAAGCCACATAATTTTTCCCCTTAAAATAAAGTACAATTTTTATCAGTAAGATCAGTAATAAAAATCATAGTTAGGAGGAACCTACTAACAGGAGTTTAAAAATATCTCCTAGTGGGGGAGGTTCAAAGAGTTTGCCTAGACGTAAGAGGCGTAAAAATGGTGTTTCTTCCTTTAACCTTCGGGTTCGTTGGTTGTTTGTGTTCCTGATTATACTTGGGTTAGCTAGTGTTATTCTGGTCTTATATAATCCATTTATTGAAGAAATTGACCTGCACACTCTCTTACAGGCTAATCTGCGGGCTTCCAAAATTATTGATCGTAATGGCGAAGAAATAGTTACTCTTAGTCCTAGCAGAGTGATCTGGGTTCCTCTCGAAAAGATTCCTTTATTTTTACGCCGGGCAGTTATTACTGTGGAGGATCGCCGGTATTATGAACATAAGGGGGTAGATTTCAAAGGAATTATCAGGGCGATTTATTATAATATCCTTTATCAACGGAGGGTGCAAGGTGGTAGTACAATCACGCAACAACTGGCAAAGAATCTTTTACTTTCCAATAAAAAAACGATTTCCCGGAAATTGCTGGAGATTGGGTATGCGGTAAAAATCGAAAAAAAATATAATAAAGATGAGATTCTTGAATTTTACCTTAATGATATTTATTTTGG
>DAIOHK010000071.1:0-6630 GCA_036744795.1 Bacillota bacterium
TTAGATGTTTTATTAAACAATTAATATAAACCCCAGAATAAAAAGAGGATTTTATTAATAAACATTTAATAAATATATTAGATATTCAAAACGTTTTGGTAAATTATTTGTAAACATAAGAAATGAGGCAAAAAGATGATTGTTACAATTCATGATGTAGCTAAAAAATCCGGTTATTCAATTACCACAGTCTCCAGAGCTTTAAATGGATATGATGATGTAAATGAAAAAACCAGGGAGAAGATTATCGAAGTAGCAAAAGAACTTAATTATAAACCAAACCGCGTTGCCCGTAGTCTAGTTTCCAAAAAGGTAGATACAATTGGTCTTTTTGTTTTAGGCCGTACCAGTTTTCAGCAAGGGTTTATTTTTGATATTGTCAGTGGTTTGATGGATGAGGTTTCAGAGCATGATTTTGATCTTCTAATTTTTGGAACACAATCATTAAAAACCGGCTTACCTTTTCAACAGCTTTGTCATCAACGAGGGGTAGGGGGGGCAGTGATCACAGGCTTAAAGATTAATGATCCTATTATTAAAGAGCTTGAGAAAAGTGAAGTCCCTACAGTACTAGTTGATGTTCCGATTAAAGGCGAGAAGGCCACTTATATTACTTTTGATAATCAACAAGGTGCTATTCAAGCAATAGATTATCTGGCCAGTTTAGGCCATAAAAATATTGGATTTATCAATGGCCATATGGAGGCCTGGGTTTGCTTTGAACGTTTTGATGGATACAAAAAAGGACTGGCCAAAAATAATCTTCCATTTAAAGAAGAATATATTTTTAATGGTGATTTTACTAAAGAATCAGGGCGAAAAGGGGCTAAAAAACTAATAGAAAGGAATCCGGAACTTACTGCTATTTTTGTAGCCAGTGATGTGATGGCAGTTGGTGCTTTAGAAGAACTTGTTGCCAAGGGTTTTGATGTACCGAAAGACATTTCGATTATTGGTTTCGATGATCAGGATTTTGCTGCTTTTACTTATCCAACCCTTTCTACCATCCGGCAGAATGTATATCCTTTAGGAAGGATGGCAGCTAAAAATATTATCCAGTTAATTACCGATCCTAAATATCAGCCGGAAGCAAATATCTTAGATACTTCTTTAATAGTCCGGCAATCAACAAGTCCTCCACAATAAATAATATTTTCTTACTTATTTTAATTGCCCTAAATAAAACATTATATGACGGAAAGAATTAAAGAAGATTCTTATTTGCCCAAAACGTTTTGGGTATATAAATTGTTAAATTCTCCAGAAAAAAGAAAAGAGGAAGTATAGAATGATTAAATTAAAACGCCTTTGTGAGCAGCCAATTCTTCTTCCGCGAGCAGAACACGAGTGGGAAAAATCAGCGGTCTTTAATTGTGCAGCTATTTACCGAAATAATCAGGTTCATCTGATCTACCGTGCAACCGACCTACCTTGCCATGAGAGCTACGGCAAATATGTTTCCACTTTTGGATATGCGGTAAGCAACGACGGAATTAAGTTTGAACAAGATAACAACCCGGTTTTTGTCGGAGAAGGTCCGCAAGAAACAAGAGGCGTGGAGGATCCACGTATTGTAGAGATTGATGGCATCTATTATATGGTTTATGTAGGTTTTGGAGGACGATTTGATGGTGACTTTCGAATAAGTCTAGCTACATCAGTAAATTTAAAAGATTGGGTACGCCATGGGGTAATGCTTGATGAACCAAACAAAGATGCTTCACTTTTTCCCCAAAAAATAAAGGGGAGATATGTTCTTTTACATCGGAGATTTCCCGATATTTGGCTTGCTTTTTCTGAGGATTTAAAAAATTGGACTGAACATTCAGTTATTATGCGTCCCATCCCAGATACTTGGGAAGAAAACAGAATAGGGATTGCCGGTCCTCCTATACCTACACCAAACGGTTGGGTACTAATATATCACGCTGCAGATAATAAAAATGTCTATCGTTTAGGTGTAGCACTTCTTGATTATGAAGATCCACGTAAGGTTTTAGCCCGCCAAAAAGAACCCATTTTCGAACCAGAACTAGACTGGGAAATAAAAGGCTGGGTCCCTAATGTTGTCTTTAGTAATGGACATATTGTCAAAGATGATATGCTTTATCTTTACTATGGTGGAGCTGATACCCGGATTGGGGTAGCTGGAATCGAATTATCAAAATTACTTGCTTTGTAAAAGCAGTTAAAAGTAAATCTAAGAAAGGGGTGATGTTAAGAGAACCTCTCTTTTACTCATTCTTTACTTTCTAGAGAAATTTGAAAGGAGAGTGATACTGGAGCATATTTTATTAATTTCAAAAACGTTTTGGAAATTTATTAGGAGGGAAAAAAATGAAGAAAAATCTATTGTTAATCTGTACATTACTGCTAATCGTACTAGTGGCGACATTTTCAAATATTTCCGCCGCTAAAGTAGAAGTACGGATCTCTGGATGGGGTGGTAGTGATCAACCGATTATCGAAGAAATGCTCCGGAAATTTGTTAATCCGGCAATGGAAAAGGAAGGCATTACTGTACTATACGAGCCAATTGCTGATGATTTTCAACGGTTTATAGTTAATGCTTTATCTGCCAAAACCGCTCCCGATCTTTTCTACATGGATATTTTCTGGGCACAGTCTCTAATTAAAGCGGGTCAGATTGAACCACTTGACAAATACATTTCTGGTTCTAAGATTCTTAAAAAAGAGCATATTATCTCCTCTTTATTAGATTCTTTTACTTATCAAGGTAAAGTCTATGGGATTCCAAAAGACTTTAATACCTTAGCGCTATTCTATAATAAAGATCTCTTTGATCTGGCTGGTGTTGATTATCCCAATGAAAATGATACCTGGGATACCTTAGAGACAAAATTAAAGAAAGTCTCTACGCTTGATGGGGTATACGGCCTGGCACTTCAGCCGGAGTTTGCTCGTATGGGTCAGTTAGCTTATGCCGCTGGTTTCGAACCCTTTGACAAAAATGGAAAGACCGATCTTTCCCATCCGGGCTTTAAATCAGCCTTTGAATGGTATACCGGACTTGCCAAGAGTAAAGCCGGTGTAATGCCCGCCGATATTGGTCAAGGTTGGGGTGGAGGAGCTTTTGCCACCGAACAAGTAGCCGCCTGCATCGAAGGAGCCTGGGTGGTAGGATTTTTAAAAGACCAAGCACCTAATCTGAATTATGGTACAACTTTCATTCCTAAAGCTCCTAAGACCAGAAAAAGAGGAAACTTAATCTTCTGTGTAGCTTGGGGCATGAATAAAGATGCCAAGAATAAAGGAGCAGCTTTTAAAGTCCTTGAACAATTAACTAGCCCTGAAGTTCAGCAATGGATCCTAGAACGTGGTCTGGCTCTTCCCAGTCGGGCAGCACAAGCTGATAATCCTTACTTTAAACAGAATACTCCGGAGGCAGAGGCTAATTATATTGTTTTCAAAGGTGCTTCTGAAGGGATTGTTCTGCCTTTTAGTTTCCGTGATTATGGTGGCCGTTGGATGGATCCGATTAACGAAGCTCTTCGTTCGGTAATGAGCGGTGAGTATTCAGCAGCTGAAGGGATTAAAGAAGCCCAAAACAGGTTAGACCAAGAGATGAAAAGATAACATAGGTTATTAATAGCTTACCTAAGTTCGGTTTCACATTTGGCCGGTCATTCCGGCCAAATGTGACTATCATTCTATGGGAAGTGGTTTTATGCGAAAAATAAAAGACAAAGCTGCGCCCTACGTGCTTCTTAGCCCTTATCTTTTCATGTTGATTGTATTTTTTGGTTATGCTTTTATTCGCTGTTTATACTTTAGCTTTTCTGATTTTGATCTTTTTTCTCCTCCTCAATGGGTGTGGTTTCAAAATTATAAGAACCTTTTTCAGGATTTTCAGTTTGGATTAGCACTCAAAAATACTCTTCAATTTTCGATCATCGTGACTACTGTTCAGACAATTTTAGCTCTTATTTTAGCAGTAGTTTTAAACCAAAAGATCCGGGGAATAAAGTTTTTTCGTGCAGCTTATTATATGCCTAGTATTACATCGAGTGTAGTAATAACCTTAATTTTTATGTGGTTATTTCAAAAAAAAGGATTGATTAATTATCTTTTAACCTGTTTTAAAACAGGTTACAGGATTATTGCGGTTTTATTGGGATTAATAATCATTTTTCAAGGGTTACAGGTTTTATATGAGAAGCTTAAGAAACGGCCGGTGTCACTTTTTGAACCTAGTTTTCTTATCTTATCAATCTTATTTAGTGCTGTAATCACATATTTGCTGATCAAAACCGGAGTTGTAACAAGTATCGAGGGGATTGAACCGGTAGAAAATATTTGGTTAAACACTAAGAAAACATGGCCCTCGAAAAGTGGTACTTTAGGAATTCCTATTCCTTTAGCTTCGATTATGATGCTAAACATTTGGACCACGGCACCAACCTTTATGTTAATTTATCTGGCTGGTTTACAGGATATTCCAAAAGAGCTCTACGAAGCGGCTGCTGTTGATGGAGCAACAAAATTTAAAATGTTTTGGTATATAACAAGACCTCAATTACACCATATAACTTTTTTAGTGGTAACTATGGGCTTAATCGGGACTTTACAGATGTTTGACCAGGTGGCTGTGATCGGAGAACAAGCTCCTTTAGATGCAGTAATTACTTTAGCCTATTATGTTTATATTAATGCCTTTCCCAGTTCAGCTTCGCCCAAAATTGGAATGGCTAGTGCTGCTGCCATCTTCCTGGCAGGTTTGACCTTAATAATTGTCTTGATCCAGAAAAGATTGGTAAAAAGTTAAGAGGGGGGAGAGGGAATGGAAAGGCAATTCAATCAAAACCAAGTGAACACTAAAGTGGCTCTAAAACTTCATCTAATCAGACGGCGAAGGTGGCTTCGAGTAGGCGGCGCCTACCTCTTATTGTTACTTTTTTCGCTTCTGTTTATTGGGCCGTTTGTCTTTGGATTACTCTCTAGTTTGAAGGATAACCCTTTAGAATGGCCACCGAAACTCTCTGTTAATCAATTGAAACCAAGTAATTGGAGTGCTGCTTATAAACTAGGGAAAGCTGGCTGCGGAAAGGGATTCTTCGGCGAATTTGCTCCTGGAGCAGTGGTACCATTTAAAGTAACATATTTAGTACCGGCAGGAAAAGAACCGGTTATTCCACAAGTTGTAGTTCCCAGACGAGTACCCGGAACCACTAGTGCAGCGTTATTAGTGGAACATTATGCTGCTGATTACTCCAGAGTTAGTGATGTTGAAGAGATTAATAGAGAAATCTTAGATGATGGATCGATAATGGTAACTTATAAATTTACCATTTACCATACTGGTGATGTTACAATTGACCGCTTACCATTAGATATAACTGTACCTCTAGGGCACAAGTTTATCCGGGCCACTCTTGGACCTAATAGACCACATGAACGCTTGGGTAGGGTACAAAGTTGGAATAATCTTACCTCAGGAGTAATTCCTTATATTTTCTATAACTACCATCGTGTTTTTCGGGAAAATTACAGCCGGACCACAGGGAAGCATCTCTTTACTAGCTGGATCCTAAATTCATTTTTCATCTCAATTACGAGAGTAATAACTACCTTAATATTTGCCTCAATGGCTGGTTTTGCTTTAGCTAGATTAAAATTTATGGGGAAAAATAGTATCTTTCTTTTAATGCTTTTTTCCATGATGATTCCCGGGCAAGTAACTTTTATCTCCAATTATCTTGTATTAAGAGATGGAGTATTTGGAATCTCAAAGCTTTTTGGTATTGGTAGTCTACTTAACAATTATTCCGGCCTAATTATTTCTGGTTTGGTTAGTGCCAGTTCGGTATTTATTATGAAACAGTTTTTCGAGGGCTTACCGGCCAGCTTGGAAGAGGCCGCACGGATTGATGGGGCAAGCACCTACCAAATATTTTTCCGGATCTTTTTTCCCTTGGCCAAACCCGCTCTAGGGGCATTAACGATCTTAACCTTCCAGGGGGCTTGGAACGAATTCTTCTGGCCTTTGGTAGTCCTTACTTCACCCCAGGATCGGTTTACTTTAACTATTGGTTTATTAAGCTTTAGAAAGATGTATGGGGTCGCTTTTGATTGGGGACCAATTCTTGCTGGTTCAGTAATCTCTGCCTTGCCATTAGTTATTCTCTTTATCGTATTTCAACGATACTTTGTTGAGGGTATTAGTTTTACCGGAACTAAGGGGTAAGTGTTTTTTGGTGGCCAAACCATAATTTTGGAAAAAGATAAACTGATTATTTAATGAGGTGAAAATAGTGTACATGAACTCAGTAACTGCTGATAAAACTTGGACCATCAGGGAAGAAAATTTTGTTGCTGAAAAAATGCAATATTACGAAACCATCTTTACACTCGGAAATGGTTACCTTGGAACAAGGGGAGTCCTTGAAGAGGATTATAGATTGCGCAAACCTGGTACTTATATTGCTGGATTATTTGATCAAGCACCGCATGAAGTTACTGAATTACCAAATACACCTGATTGGGTTAGCATAGAATTGGAATTAGCAGGGGACCGGTTTGACCTAGGAATAGGAGAGATCCTTGAATACCAACGAACTTTAGATTTAAAGCAGGGGATTTTGTATAGAAATGTTCGTTGGAAAAGTCCAC
>DAIOHK010000072.1:0-6216 GCA_036744795.1 Bacillota bacterium
CCTTGCTTCCCTGAATAGAAATGAGCATAAGAATAACCGCTATTATTTTTCTCCCCTGTATAGATTCCTGGTTTAAGCATAATTCTATCACCGGGCTGGACATTTTTTAGTGCCAGCTGAAGCTCGGCAGTTGAACTACAATAAACTGTCCGCAACACCAAATTATTATCATTAGCTACATCATCAAAACTCCAGACTACTGTAAAAGCCAAAAATACTAGCAAGCTTAAGAACAATACGATAAACCTAGCTTTATGCATTCTTTTGCCTCCTTTCCCTTTTTGACTATTTTGCTATCAACACTTGTTGTTTACACTCTTCGAGATAGACTCTTTTTTGTTCCTTCCCTGATTGATAGATAGCACAGACTAAAGTTTGAGTTTTTAGACCTTCTTCTCCATTAATTGTCGGATCCCGATCTTCCTCCAGTGCCCGGTAATAATCGGAAATCTGCTGATAATGGCTAACTCCCCAGTAGTTCTTTGCTCCACCACCATAATCCAGATTGTTATTTTTTCCTTGGTTTGTATCATATTTCCTTCCATTCGTTAGGTGAATAACTGCTTGATCTTTCGTCATCTTTGCTATGCCCTGCTCACAATAGAGTTCAATCTCTACCGGTACATTATAACCATAATTCGTCGTCAGGTAGAAGTTAGTCCTGACATTATTTTCATGGAAGATTATTCCTTCCACTGTATCTTCCACTTCAATTCCAGGATGGCAGCGATTGCTAAACTGGGATTCCACATAAGAAACGGGTGAATCTATAAACCATCGGGCTAAATCTAAGGTGTGAATTGCCTGATTAATTAAAACTCCTCCTCCTTCAGTTTTCCACTTTCCACGCCAGTCACTCTTTTGGTAATACTCTAGACCACGATTCCAGATAACGCTAAATCTAGCAGAAAGCACCCGGCCTAATTCTCCAGAATCCAAAGTTTTTTTAATCAGTAATGAACCGGGATTATACCGATTTTGAAAAATAACTCCCAGTTTAACCCGGTTTCTACGTGCTGCACTAATCATTTCTTCAGCATCTGATCTAGTAATGGCCATTGGTTTTTCAGTAAGGATATTAATACCTTTGTTTGCAGCATATATTGCTATTGGTGCATGTAAGTAATGTGGTGTACAGATATGAACTACATCCGGATGTTCCTGAGCAATTAATTCTTGAAAATCAGTATAACCCTGGCAATCATATTTTTCCGCAGTTTTTTTTAAGCGATCTTCTTTTAAATCGCAGACCGCCACTAATTCCAAACCGGATAGCCGCTTAATAGATTCAAGATGCATAGGAGATATAACGCCGCAACCGATGAGACCAACTCGAAAACGACTCATTACATTTTGCCTCCTACATACATATTTTAAGTTATTGGGCAATTCGCCCATCTGAATATTAATCATAATGTTAATTATATTATTGTGATAGAAAGAGACCGGAGGGGTAGCTACCCGCTCCGGTTCTTCAAATTAAGGGATTCATTTTTTAAAATAATTGAGTGCAATATATTGATAGCTTATTATGAAATTCCCGTATATTTTAATTAAAAGGTTCCCTCTACCTCTAAGGCCTTATCTTTGGTCCCCTTTTTGTAGGAGGATGTTTTAATCTTTTCTTGAAGTTTTGCATAGAAAAGGTCTTCATTAACCGGAAAATCTACCCAATCATCAAGCCAGGCGGAAAGCAACATACCATTAGCCAATTCTACACCATTAATTCCTTCAACTCCTGGGGCAAGTAATGGTTTCCCTTGAAGAATGGCTTCCACCCAATTTTGAGTAATACCAGCATGAGCTGTTGTTTTTCCTTTGATCGGTATTTCACATTTCCAGCATTCAGGCAGACCAAATCCCCCTTTATATTCCCGATTGAACTGGCGTTCAGGAACACGAAGTCGCCAGAAGGTAAGTTTTTCATCTTCAATCACAATTTTACCCCGATCCCCCGAAACTTCAAATCTATTAGTTCCTGGGGCATCTCCAGTACTAGTAACAAAGACCCCGGTAGCACCATTTTCATACTCTACATAAGCTGTAACATCATCTTCCACTTCTATATCATGAAACTTTCCAAAGGCACAAAAAGCTCTGACCCGCTTAGGCATCCCGCAGGTCCATTGCCAAAGATCAAGTTGATGGGGATCTTGATTAGTTAGTACTCCGCCACCTTCTCCGCCCCAAGTAGCCCGCCATCCTCCGGAATCATAGTAGCTTTGCGACCGGTACCAGTTGGTGATAATCCAGTTTGTCCGCTTGATCTCCCCTAATTCACCATCTTTAATTAATTCCCGTAGTTTCTGATATAGGGGATTTGTCCGCTGGTTAAACATGATCCCAAACACCCGGTCACTTTTAGTTGCCACTTGGTTCATCTCTCTGATTTGTTTAGTATAAACTCCGGCCGGTTTTTCAATTAAGACATGAAGTCCACTATTAAAAGCTTTAATCGCTTGCGAAGAGTGGTAATAATGGGGAGTTGCAATTAGTACCCCATCCACTGCCCCGGAAGCAAACAAAGCTTCATCGTGATCAAAGGTCAAAATATTATCTCCTAGACTCTCCTTGGCAAATTTGAGTCGATCAGGATTGATGTCACAAACAGCAGTAAGCTCAGCCCCGGAAACTTCACCTTTTTTCAAGTACCGGGTATGCTTGCTACCCATATTACCAAACCCGATAATTCCAATCCGTACCTTATTCAAATTATTTTCCCTCCTGCAGATCAATTTCTCTAATTATTTTCTTTAAAGCTTCAGTAGCTATCGCGAATTTTTCCGGGCCATTACCTTTTGGTAGAGTTTTTACCGGAGAATCCAGTTCCAGATCGGCAAAACCATCAAAGTTTGTCAGATGCGGTTCCAAAGATAAGAAACCTTCAAATCCTTGATTGTGCAAAGCAACCAATATTTCCTTTACTTTTCCATCGCCGTACCCGGAAGGTACTACCTGATGATCCCGATAATTAGCATCTTTGATATGCATATATACAATATAATCCTTAAGGAGCCCATAGGCCTCAGGATAGGTTTTTACATCACATTGGATAAAATTAGCGGGATCAAAAATTGCCTTTAAATAAGGAGATTTCATGGTTTCTAAGAGGTCAAGACACCGTTCCGGGGTGTCTCCGTAAATTTCTTTTTCATTTTCATGGAGAAGGACCAGTCCGCCACCTTTTGCAGCAGCAATAAACTTTGACCAGCGGTTCATAACTTCATCACGGAAATTGGCAGGATTCTCTCCTTGAGGGATATAGAAACTGAACATCCTTATATATTTAGTCTCCAGAATTTTAGCAATCTCCATGGTATGTTTAAATAAAGCAAAATGTGGTTCAAACTCATCAGTGATCTGAATCTTACCTAATGGGGATCCAATGGCAGAAATCTTGAATCCACGGGCATCCAGTTGCCTTTTTAGCTCCCTCACTTCATCCAAAGAATGGTCCACCAGGTTTTTCCCATTGACTTTTCTCATCTCAATATGTTTTATCCCATGTTTCTCCAGAACTTCCATTTGTGTTTTAAGATCCGTGGTAATCTCATCTGCAAAAGCTGTTAATATAAATTTGCTCATTGTTTTCTCCTTTCCCCTTTCGTAGCTTATTTAGACTAATGTATGGAGATATTTTAAACTAATCGCCAGACTTTCAAACGGATCGCGGAGGGACTTGTCCTGTTCAACGGCATACCATTTTACTCCTGTTTCGCGGCAAGCCTGGATAATAGCAGGCCAATCCAAGTTTCCCTCGCCAATTTCGGCAAAAATCTGTTCATTATCTTTAATCGCCATATCTTTGAGGTGTATTACTCCCATCCTGCCAGCTACTTTCTTAATCCATTGTACCGGATCTGCTCCTCCCGCTTGTATCCAATAGGTATCAAGCTCAAACCCAAAAGTCCCCGGATCTGTCTCATTTAATAGGATCTCCATACCGGTAACACCATCATACTTTTCAAACTCGAATTTATGATTATGATAAACAAGCTGTAACCCATGGTCGGCAATTATTTGAGCCGGTTCCGAAATCTCCTTAATAAAATCTAAATATCCCTCTTTACCGGTTCTAAACTCTTTTGGCATACTTCCCAGACCGATATAATTACAATCCCAGAGTTTATGTTCCTTAATAACAGCATCTAAATCATCTTTTATCCGGTTATATGGTGTATGAGTCACGGATATCTTAAGTCCGATCCTTTGAACTAAATCCCTTAGATGATGAGGATCAATTGGGCCAAACCCGGAAACTTGAACTGCTTGATACCCAATTTCCTTAACTTTTTTTAAAGTCTTTTCAACCTCCTCCGGTGTTTTGGTAAAATCTCTGACTGTATACAATTGAGCAACAATATTGGTATTATTCACAAATAAAACCTCCTAATTCGTAAATAATCATTTTAAGCTGCTAACTTCCAGACAATAACCAGCAATTAGTGGAAACCTTAAAGATAATGTTTTGTGGCTTAATTTTAAAAAATAATGTTATTCTTAACCCTTACAAATACATTTTATTGTATAATAAAAACGTATGCTAGGTTTTTATTTGCAAAAACTTGGATTATCTTTGGATTATGCAGATTTTCGAAGGAGCATAAAAATGTTAGATTTCTATTTTAAAAACGAAAGTCAAGCAATCAGTTACAAACATACTAAAAGTGAAACCCCACCCAAAACTGCCTTTCACCTGCATAACAGGTTTGAAATTTACTTTTTTCTCTCCGGAAATGTTAATTATTTGGTCGAAAAAAAGGTCTATCCTTTAAAATACGGGGATTTATTGATCATGAATAATTTAGAGATTCATAAAGCGCAGATCAGGCCCGGAAAAGTTTACGAACGAATAACCATTCATTTTAGCCCGGAGATAGCACAAGTCTTTAGTCCAGAAAATTATAACCTGCTCTCTCCCTTTATAAACCGGGCAAAGGGTCTGCAAAACAAAGTTAATCTTCTTCCTGCTCAAATCGGAGTAATTTGGGATCAGTTTCATAAAATTGAAGCATTACAAAATCAGGATAATAAAGAGTATCAAATTCTTAAATTAACCTACTTTGTGGAACTTTTAGTTCTAATTAACCGGTTCTTTAGTAGTACCGAAACTATTGAAAATTATTCCAGTATACCCGAGAGTTTCATGAAACTCCTTGATTACATTGATGAAAACCTGGCAGGCGATCTCTCCCTTACTACGCTAGGTAATATTTTTTTTATAAATAGTACATATCTGAGTACACTTTTCAAGAAATACACCGGAAGCAATATTGGGGAATATATCAGGTACAAAAGAATCTCCAAAGCCAAAAAACTTATTACCGATGGATATACTGCCACTGAAGCTGCTCTTTTTAGTGGATTCAATGATTACTCAAATTTCGCTCGTGCCTTCAAAAAAACCGTAGGGGTTTCCCCCGGGAAATTTAAAACTGAAGAGCAAGTCGTTCGTGCTGGCTACCGTTAGCACATATGAGCGATTTAAAAATAATAAACTATAAAAACTCTCAATTTTAATGATATTAAGGTTAATCGGTATAAAAAAAGCGGACGTAACGTCCGCCTTTTTTATAGCCTCATATCCAATCTTAAGTAAATTTTTATTTTAGAGTACGTACACTATTTCGAATAACTAGATCGGAAAATATTTCTACTTTTTGTCTATATTGATCTCCAGTTTGAATCTTGTCTATCAATCGCTTAATTGCAATGCTTCCGAATTGTTGTTTGTAGACTCGAACTGTCGTAATTTTGGGATCGGATATTTCACAGTATGGCATATCATCAAATCCAACGATAGAAACATCCTGAGGTATTTTAATCCCATGTTCTTTAAGTGCATTCATAGCCCCAAAAGCGATAATATCATTGTCTGCAAAAAAGGCAGTTGGCATTGGAAAATTTCTTCCAAATAAATAATTATTAAGATCACGGTAAGCACCATCTAAGGTTGGTTCTACAGCAATCCATAAATCTTCATCTACATTTAAGCCATTATCTTCTAAGGCATTAATAAAACCTTGTTTACGGTAAAAGAAATTATTGATATAAATTGAGCTATGTATATATCCGATCTTCTTATGACCATTGTCTATCAAATGTTTGGTCGCCTGGTATGCACCTTCAACATTATTGATTAATACAAAATCAAAGGGTTCATAAGGAAAATAACTATCTAAAAACACAATGGGTTTTTCTATATCAGTAAATAAA
>DAIOHK010000073.1:0-6184 GCA_036744795.1 Bacillota bacterium
CTTTCTGATCTTAGGGAGTCCGGTGCTTTGGAACAAGATGCTGACTTGGTTTGCTTTTTATACCGGGAAGATTATTATGAACCAGAGACGGAAAGGAAGAATATTACGGAATTTATTATTTCTAAACATCGAAATGGTCCTTTAGGAACAATTGAATTCTTCTTCCAGAAAGAATTTAGCAAGTTTGTAAGCTTGGAAAAACTGAGGAGACCTTCTTAAAACAAAGGAAGATAGCCAAAGAGGAGGAATTATTTTGCCTAAAACCGAAATTATCATTATTGGGGATGGGGAGGCAAAGACTTGTTGTGGTGAGGAACAAAAGCTTGTTGATCAGATACGCCACCTAAAACAAGGAATAATCCTTGCTTATGGAGATAATTTTTCTGTAGAATTTTTGGATTTGAAAAAGGATCAAACAAATCCTTTAGTTGAAAAAGCAATCAAGGAAGGAAAAAGCTTTCCTCTGCTCCTCCTTGATGGAGAGCTAAAGTTTGAGGGAGGCATCCCGCTTCTTGCTCTTAAAGTTCTTCTTGATCACCTAGAAGATAGTCCTATTTGATTTATCTGGTCTTGATTAAATCCTACAGGACAGTTGGTCGATTACCCGCCTTTGATCCTAATCACTTTGTGATATTTAAGAAGCCGGCGTGGGCGACTACCTAGTTTTTCATTTAACATCAAAGCTTTTTGCGTTGTGTCCTTTTTAAAAGGTCCCAACACAATATATAGTGTTGGGCTTGTATTAGGCTATCAATATATTGTGCAGGACAAAAAATCAATGACAGCGCAAAAAGCCCCATCAATTAAGTGCTTGACTTTACGTAATTTCTTGAAATTAAATAAATACGATTGTGAAGATAAAAATGTTTATTCCGGATAAACTAGAGATGGCAGAAGTTTGCTGGCAATCAATTGTCTGGATAGTTTGCGGGATAAAGTTTAGCTTTTAAACAAAACCAAACAAGGCGAGGGGGATAATAAATGAGGAAAAAAACAGGTATTGTTCTTATTTTAATGGTTATTCTGGCCGGAGTCCTTTTACTTATATACCCGGGCCTTCTCCGCCGGGAATCTAGGCGACCGGAAATTCCACAATTAAGCGAAGAAGAAAAGGTGGAAAGAGTAACCCTGTACTTTCCAAACCAAGAGTATATTCAGACTGGAAGAGAAGAAATACAAAAGCTAAAAACGGTAGACAGAGAGATTAAGGTGAGGGAAGGGCATCTACTTGAAGCGGTTCTTAAAGAATTACGAACCCCTCCAGCTGGTGAAGAATTAACTACTGCCCTCCGCGATGATTTAGAAGTGCTTGGAGCATGGAGCAAAGAACGGATTGCCTATGTAAACTTCTCCAGCCAAAATCTGTATGGGGGATCTCTACAAGAGACTCTTTTGATTGATCAGATCGTAAAGACTTTAACCTCTCTTCCGGATATAGACAAAGTCCAATTTTTGATAAATGGAGAGAAACGGGAAACCTTAATGGGTCATCTCTCTATTGACGAACCACTGGGTGGGGAGAATCTTTAATAAGTCAGGGAATTGCATAATTACCTGTTATACCTCTTCTTCTTTGGGGAAGTGGTTTTTGTTATAGATGCTAAAAACTTAGGAATAAACAAATTATTGCGTAGGTGTAAATGGTTAAGATTATCGGTTTTTAAATGCGATCTGTTCAAAAGAGGATTTATCGGATATAATTATAAGCAGTTAATATCACCAGGTCAGATCAGAAATTACTACCATTAAAAAAATAAAGAAATCCCCAACATAAGAAGGAACAGGGAGGGTGAAAATTGCTTAAAACAAGAGTGACAGAGTTGTTAGGTGTTGATTATCCGATTATACAAGGAGGCATGGCTTGGGTTGCTACAGCTGAATTAGCTGCAGCCGTATCAAATGGTGGAGGTTTGGGTCTGATTGCGGCGGGTAGTGCGCCGAGCCAATGGGTCCGGGACGAGATTAAGAAGGCTCGTTCTTTTACCGCTAAACCTTTTGGAGTTAATGTGATGCTTCTTTCCCCTTATGTAGAAGAAGTTATGCAAGTTATAATCGACGAAAAGATTCCAGTAATTACTACTGGGGCCGGCAACCCCGGGAAATATATGCCGAAATTGAAGGAAGCGGGAATTAAGGTTATTCCTGTTGTAAATTCGGTGGCCTTAGGTAAGAGGTTGGGAAAATCTGGGGTAGATGCGATAATTGGAGAAGGAATGGAAGCCGGTGGCCATGTGGGAACTGAAACTACTATGGTCCTAATCCCCCAATTAGTAGATACCGTAAATATTCCGGTAATTGCGGCCGGAGGAATTGCCGATGGGCGCGGGATGGCAGCTGCGTTTGTGCTGGGGGCGGAAGGTATTCAGGTAGGAACCCGTTTTATTTGTGCGGAAGAATGTACTGTTCATATTAATTACAAACAAAGGGTAATAAAAGCTGGAGACAGAGATACTGTTATTACCGGTACAAGTACAGGCCATCCGGTACGGGTGCTTAAAAACCGTTTAAGTCGTGAATTTTTAGCAGCGGAGAGTGCGGGAGCAAAGCCGGAGGAACTTGAAGAGTTAGGGGCCGGGCGCCTTGCTGCGGCAGTACGCGGAGATATAGAGGAAGGCTCTGTAATGGCTGGACAATCGGCAGCCCTGGTTTCCCAGATTCAACCGGCAGCTGAAATTATTGATGAGTTTATAACTAAAGCCCATGAATTGCTTGGTGAGTAACATGAGAAAAAATGATGTTATCTACTATAATCTTTATCAGGCCTTATCTGAGAAAGCCTGCTCGGTATGTCAATGTATAGATCAGGCTACTAACAGTTTTCTTGATAATTTGCTCTATGAATTTGTTAATGATTACAGAACCAGAGATCGTCTCCGGGAGACTGGTGGTTTTTGTTATGATCACTCCTGGGCTCTACAGAGGATGGGCGATCCCTTAGGCCAATCAATAATCTATGCGGACCTGATAGACTATATTCTACCGCGAATAGAAAAAGGAGAAGTCGAAAAAAAGAAGACTTTAATTGGGAAAACCCATAAATGTCTAGTTTGTATCCAAGAACATGATACAAAAAAACGCTATATCCGCGGTCTTCTGGCCTCCCTTAATGATATGGATTTTCGGGATAAGTACCGTTCTTCAGTAGGGCTTTGTCTCCCCCACTATGAGATGGCCTTTCAGCAAGTTACTGATGGGGATGTCCGGGCTGTATTACGGGAGGTTGAAATTGACAGTCTAACAAAATTAATTGCGGAATTGAAGGAGTTTATCCGTAAATCAGATTACCGGTATGCCGGAGAACCACCGGGGGAAGAAAGAGATGCCTGGATCCGGGCTATTGAACTGTGGGTGGGTTCTTTTAATACAAAGAAACAACAACGGACTATTCTCAAACCCAAAGTGACTTAAACCAAATAATAAATAGCCCTGCATCTCATATAAGTGCAGGGCTATTTTACTTAATTAATTATGGAAAACCATCAGGATATAGTTTAGTGGACAAGTAAGGGAGCAATCGTTAAAGCAACAATTTCTACTAATTTAAATAAAATGTTTAGGCTAGGCCCTGCGGTATCTTTAAAGGGATCGCCAACAGTGTCACCGATCACAGCGGCGTTATGAGAATTGGAATTCTTCCCACCAAAGTTACCAGCTTCAATATATTTTTTAGCATTGTCCCAAGCGCCACCGGAGTTAGAGAGAAACAGGGCCATAATCATTCCGGTTAAAAGCGAACCACCTAGAACACCAGCAAGGGCTTCCGTACCCAGGGTAAATCCAATAACAACCGGAGCAATCAGAGCTACTAGACTGGGAATGACCATTTCTTTAATAGCCACACGGGTCGAGATGTCAACGCAGCGGGCATAGTCTGGTTTTGCTAAACCTTCCCTTAAACCAGTAATTTCCTGCATTTGACGACGGACTTCTTCGATCATAAATCCGGCAGCCCGACCTACAGCATCAAGAGCCCGAGCAGAGAAGAAGAAGGGCATAATTCCACCGATGAATAAACCGACAATAACATAAGGGGACAAGAGATCGATCGAGGTAAGTCCGGCAGCACTGGCATAAGCAGCAAAAAGGGATAAAGCGGTTAGAGCGGCTGCCGAGATGTCGAATCCTTTTGTTACAGCGGCCATAGAGTTTCCTACAGAATCCAAGGCATCTGTAACATCCCGAACTTCTTCCGGAAGACCAGCCATTTCTGCAATTCCACCGGCATTATCCGCTACTGGGCCATAAGCATCAACAGCAATAGTAATTCCGGAGATCGAAAGCATAGAAACCGCGCTTAAAGCTAATCCATAAAACCCACCAAAATGATATGCAACAAGTACGGCACCAGAAGTAATTAGAATGGGCCAGACTGTGGATTTCATACCAATGGCCATTCCATCAATGATGGTTGTTGCGGCACCAGTTTCTGCTGAAGCAGCCAAGTTACGTACAGGTTTTTTCTCATCGGAAGTGTAATATTCTGAAGCTAAACCTACTAATAAACCTGCAAGCGGTCCAACCATAACAGCCCAAAACATCGAGATATCTTTTAAATAATATTTAGTAAAGAGGAATCCGCCGATAATTGCTAAGGCACAAGTAATATAATTACCAAAATTAATAGCCTGATAAACATTGCCGCTTCTTTTCATTTTTATGAAATAGATACCGATTACAGAAGCTAAAACGCCCATAGCAAAGAGGATAACCGGACCAACAATGGATTTTATTCCGTAGCTAGCAGTTAATGCTGTTCCAATAGTCATGGCCGCTACCATTACTTCGGCTTCACTCTCAAAAAGGTCTCCACCCATCCCGCAGACATCACCAACATTATCACCAACATTATCAGCAATCACTGCCGGATTTCTAGGATCGTCTTCTGGAATACCTTCTTCGAGTTTACCAACTAGATCGGCACCTACATCAGCGGCCTTGGTAAAAATGCCTCCTCCGAAACGGGCAAACAAAGCAACTAAAGAAGCTCCTAATCCGTAACCAGTAATTAACTCGGGATCAGGAAAGGCTAGGTATAAAACGGTAATTCCCAGGAGGTTTAAACCTACTACCGTAAGACCCATGATTGCACCAGCCGGAAAAGCAATCTGTAGAGCTTCAGCTGCTCCTTTTTCAGCAGCATGTGCAGTACGAACATTAGCCAGTGTTGCGGCATTCATGCCAACTAACCCGGCAAACAAAGATAGGATAGAACCAATTAAAAAAGAAACAGCAGCCGCCCATCCAAGAGTAAAAAACATGAGCGGAGTAGCGACAATTAAAACCCATGCTACACTAGTATATTCACGACGAATAAAAGCAAAAGCACCTGTACGGATAGCACGATGAATTTCGCACATCTTTCCATTTCCGGGGTCAGCAGCTCGAACTCCTTGGTAGTAAATCCAAACTACAAGTAAGGTGATGATCCCAACCAGTGGAACGACCCAAAACATGTCTGAGAGTAACAAATCGAACCACGACTTATTTTGCCATAATAGTGACATCCTTTCACCTCCAAAATTAATAGGCCTTATTACCGACTTATTTTCATCTGTAGTTTTCGTTGTTATTCCAAACAATCCTGTAATAAATTGTTGCCAGGGAGTAAAACCAGGGTTAATAAAAAGGAACAGAAAGGTTGGGTTCTAGTATAATTAAGCAATCAGGTACTTAAGATAAATATAGAGAAAGAAATTTAAAATTTAAATATTAAATAAAAGACCCCATTGGGGTCAAAATTGGTGTCAAAAAGAAAAAATCCCCTTAATGGGGATTTTATTTTTATCTTTGGTGCCGAAGGCCGGACTCGAACCGGCACGCTTTTAAGGGCGGTAGATTTTGAGTCTACTGCGTCTGCCTATTCCGCCACTTCGGCAAATTACATTAATCATTTTAACAAAGAAGAAGGGTGATGTCAAGAATTAGTATTAGGAAGGAAAAGGGGTTTTTCCAGTTTAAAGGGACTGATAAAAATTTAAAAAGGCGGTTTAACCGCCTTTTTGTCCTGTGATTTAATTCAGCCTGAGGGCCTTGGTGCGGGAAGGCCGGAGAAAGGCTTTGTTTAGCTAAGAAGTAGGGTTCAATCTTTGTTAAACTTACTTCTTTAATAACAGGATATTCTGGAAGAGTAGATTTGCCCCAGTCTTAAAGTATAATTTTTATTCTTCTTCCCATTCAACTTCAT
>DAIOHK010000074.1:0-6152 GCA_036744795.1 Bacillota bacterium
AGGTATTGGAGGTAATATATCCTTATGCAAAAGAGATTTTGGATGAAATGTTACGACCAATAAACCAAAAAGGTATAATCAGTATCAAAAGGATAATTAAGGATTGGCTTTCAAGTTTAGGTTTGAAAGAGACACTTTCAGATCTTGGCTTTACAAAAAATGATGTTGATACCTTGGTAGCTCTTGTTTATACGACACCGGGAATAAAATATATGCTGGCTAGTTCACCGGTGGAGATTTCTGAAGATATGGTAAGAAGAATCTATACTAATTCTTTATAGGAATTTAATTTTTTATCCTTAACTGCTTCATTTTTTTACAGTTGATACTTTGAAGGCTACTAAGGATTGCAATTTAGAGTAAATTTTCTTTGGGAAATAATAGAACTAAAATTGCGATTGATTCATTAATGTAGAAAATTTTTATGAAGAGCCCCAAAAGAATATTGTTACAATATTCTTTCGGGGCTCTTGATCATGTGCCAAATTAATAATATAATTAAAAATAATTGGATTTTTGGCTTATATGTTTGGAGGAGGTTGGAATCCTTGAGCATTAGAGGACGATTTTTAGCGGCAGTAATATTATTATTAATCTTAAGTAGTTCTTATGGAAGAGTGGCGGCCACAAATATAGATAGCCAAAACCTCAGAAAGAAAACAGAAAATATAGGATCAAGAGATATTAATAAGACTGTTCTTCGAGGGGGATCTTGCATTCTGGGGGGGAGGGCATCCTCTGATTTTCAGCAGGTAATTACTTATGATCAAAAGAGCGGCCTTCACCGGGTGGAGTACGATTCTAGTATTTATGTATTAAAGGCAGAATTAGATGCTAATCTACAGGTTAAACATAGCGAATGGCAGACTACGAATAATGAATTGATCAAACGGTTAGGTCATGATAAAAGGGTTACATATTATGATCCGGAAGAAGAGGTCTTAAAGATTGAATATTATAAAGGGGATAAGATCAAAGAGACCAAAAAATTTAGTTATGATGAAGATATCCTTGATAGTGATCTAATATATTTGTATTTAAATAAAGTATTAACAACAGATAATCAAGGAGCTAACTGTGATATCATCTTAAAATCTCGCGGTTTGAAAATTAATGTAGTATTTCATCAGCTCTCAACAAAAGATTTGTTAAGTTTTACTCCTCAATATTCTTTTTTAGAAGGGTTTCGTAATTTTGCTCAAAAAATTGGGGAGGAAGGCGAAGAGCTTGATGTCTATGTAATGAATCTAACTGGGGTCTCTAAACTATTCTTTCCCCATAAATACTACTTGGCTTTTAAAAAAACCACCCCGCGCCAATTTGTGGCCTACTGGGGAGGCGGACCTAAGGAGGCAGAGTTTACTTTTATTGAATAGTAGAAACAGTTTTTTTAAACGGCTTTTACTAATATAATTAACGAGTTTTTTTAAAGGTTGAAATGCTTACTTACAAACACTTTTTAAATTTCTAAACCTTACCATTTACGGCGATAAGAAAAAAATGAGGAGGGGCCAAGGTTGGGTTAAACTAGGCTATTTAGAAAATGATTGATATGTTCAATGTACTCATTTACCATATCAATTAGCTTAGAAATACCGTTAAAAACCACTAGGTCATCGATTTTATCATATTCATGTACTAAACGGTTACGCATACCGGTACATGGTGCTAAAGCCAGAGCAAAGTTTGCGGGTAAAACATTGATTGTTCCCAGTGTTTCAAAGGAAGAATAATAATCTTTTGGCGGTGGGAGGTTATTTTGTGAGATAATAACGGAATTAATATCGACCATATTCTCAACGATCAATTGAATTAACCGTTCGCCAGTTCGTTTTATAAAATAATTCTTTATGTACTGCTCATAGGAGTAACTTTTAAAAGGGCTAAGTTCCTTACTATATTCAACCAAATTAATCAATTTGCGGCGGATGACATTGTTGTATTCCACTCCTGGCACCCCCTACAAGATTATCCAAATATATTTTTTCCAGTTTTAATAGTTTTTGAACATCATTATACTGTTTGATGGTGTTTAAATAAAAATTGATAAAGATCTCAGGGTCAGAACAGTATAAAATCTTATAATTTGCGATAATTTCGAATTTAAGTACTGGATCACTATGGTTTAAGACAGCAAGGTCAATGGAGTAATTCTTAAAAATAGTTATTAAATCAGAGATTATTGGTGCTAGATCTAAAGGTACGTCCGTAAATAATATTCCCAAATCAAGATCGCTATCCTGACGGGAATTACCTTGGGCACGTGAGCCAAATAATAAGATCATCTTAATTCCATGTTTTTTAGCTAAAGAATTTAGCTTATTTTTATAAAACTCCATAAAAACCAATCCCCTACTATCTTTGTCTTCAGTTTACCATATCCTAGGTAAGGATTCAATAAAGGATTATACAGTGATCGCGTCGAAACACTGTAGTTTTTTGGAATCCCACATAAACGACATGCGACTTAGACAATATCTTGCGGTTAAATCTTAATAGAATTAAAAACAAAAGTAGCTACAAATAAGAAAATATTCAGTGATTCGCTTTTATTGAATCACTGAATATTTTTTTAATAGGACATACATCTACACCTAAACAGTTCCGGGACTATTGTTATTCTTACAAGCCTACAGATGAGAAAACATGTTAAAGGAAAAATGGGGATATTGTGGAAAACATTATTAAACTGATGAAAGGGGAAAAACATGAAAATAACTTTTTCACTAGAAGAGAAAGTAGCATTAATTAAAGAAATCCAAAACTTTTTTTGCCAGGAAAAGGGGGAAAAAATAGGGATTATTGCCGCAGAGAATCTACTTGATTTTTTCATAGAAAACCTGGGCACTAAAATATATAACAAAGCATTAGATGATGCGAAAGTTTGGTTTAGTAAAAGGATGGATATTATTGAGATCGATTATGATCTGCTATATCAGCAAATAGATGAAAGGTAATGATGCAATTCCCTAAGATATTTTCCAGATAGGAGACGAATGATATTGTGTGGAAGACAACGGAGGAAACTAAACCGTGGTTGGTTTAAAGATATTAGTATCCGGAAAAAGTTGATCTTCTCCTATGTGCTGGTGGTTTTTTTACCCGTTTTATTAGTAGGTTTAACCTTAACTAAGAGTATGCGCCAGTTGGCTTTAGACTGGGCGCTTCACGAAGCCACCGCCAATGTGGACCGGGTCAAGAAGCGGATTACTGATGTAATGCGGATCTCGATTGTCATCTCCAATAAGTTCTTTATTGATCGGAGTCTAGAATCGCTCCTCGAACGCCAATACCCATCCACTTGGGATGTAGTTAAAACCTATTGGGATTATCGTACCTTGGATGAATACCCTAATCTTTATAATGAGATTAGTATGATTAAGGTCTACTCTACTAATCAGACTCTCTTGGAAAACTGGCGGATTATGAAAGTGACTCCTGAGATTCTTCAATTGCGATGGTATCAAACCGCACTGAAAGATAAAGGTAAGATTAACTGGGCTTACATTAGATTTCCGGAGATAGAACGCGCGTATTATAGCCTGATCCGGTCAATTACGGGGATTAAACCAGTAGGGGTACTGACAATTAGTCTCAACCCGGATTTTCTCCATGAGATTCTAAAACAGGAATCCTTTGCGACTTTACTCATGGATGACCAGGGTTATATTGTTGCTGCCTCCGAACGGGAACTGGTTGGTAAAAATACCGAAGAAGTAATGTTAGGGAAGATAATTGTCGATGACATGGTGCAGGAAATATACTACCGGGGCACCTTATGTAAGGTAATCTCCGGTCGAATTTCACCTGAAGAGAATTATGGAAGCCTGCGGATTGCTTCGATCTTTCCTGTAGCACAGATTGTTGACAAAGCAAATCGGGCCAGCCGACTGGGTTTAACGATTATTGGAGCAAGTCTGGTTCTTTCTTTCTTACTTATTATGTTGTTATCCAGGGTTTTATCGGAACGGATCCAGATTCTTAGTTCCGGTACACACCAGGTGGCCTCCGGGGATTTGAACTATTCTTTGGCGATTGAAGGAGATGATGAGATTGGACAATTATCAATGGATTTGAATCTGATGGTCAGAAGTATCCAGGATTTATTAACTGAAGTTTATGAAATCAACCTGCAAAAAAAAGAGCTTGAGATTGAGCAGCAGGATATAAAACTCAAGATGCTGGCTAATCAGATAAATCCGCATTTCCTCTTCAATGTCTTGGAGACAATAAGGATGAAGGCGCATAGTAATGGTGAAGAGGAGATTGCTCAGATCGTTAAGATGCTAGGGAAGATTCTCCGGCGTAATCTGGAGATGGATAATGAATTGGTGCCACTGACGGCTGAGTTAGAGCTGGTTATTTGTTATCTGAAGATTCAAAAATTTCGTTTTGGTGAAAAGCTGGAATATCGATTAGAAGCAGCGGCTGAGACGAAAGAGTATCCGGTTTTACCTTTAATTATTCAGCCATTGGTTGAAAATGCAGTGGTTCATGGTTTGGAGAAAAAAGAAGGGAAGGGTTTAGTTACTATTAATGTTTACTTTAGTGATCAGCATTTACATATATTAGTACAAGACAATGGGGTTGGGATGGAGCACACGAAGTTAGAGTCGCTAGTGGCGGGTTTAAATAATGGGGCTCAAAGGGAGAATAAACAGAAACATATTGGTATTAAGAATACTCATCAAAGGTTACGGCTTTTTTATGGTGAGGCTTTTGGTTTTCGAATAGACAGCCGGTTGAATCAGGGAACCGAAGTGGAGATTATGTTGCCGCGGGAGAGGTGAGGAAATGTTCAAGGTACTGCTGATTGATGATGAACCGATTATTCGTGAAGGATTAGAAACCATTATTGACTGGTCTCAGCATGGTTTTGAAATCTGCGGGGAAGCAGCCAATGGCCGTGATGGTTTAGAAAAAGTCCGCCATATGCAGCCGGATTTGTTGATTGTCGATATTAAAATGCCGGTAATCGATGGACTGAAGTTGCTTGAGGAATTAAGGAAGGAAGGAAATCAGGTCCAAGCATTGATATTAACCGGCTATTCAGAGTTTGCTTATGCCCAGAAGGCGGTGAATCTTGGAGCAATCGGATATATTCTTAAACCCATTGATGAAGATGATCTGAGCACCAATGTAAAAAAAGCTTACAATGAAATTGTTAAAGGGAAAAAAGCCCAAAAATTCGACCATCATAAACTCTCCTTAATCTCTGATTATTTGGCAGAGAACCGCCCGGATGGTGTAATCCAAAGAATTACCGATTATATACAGCGTAATTATTATCAGGATTTGAAATTGGTGACTCTGGCCCGGTTTTTTAATTATAACCCTGATTATCTTGGCAAATTATTTAAGAGCCATACTGGAGAGAACTTTCGTAGCTACCTTAGTCGGATCCGTTTGCAAGAGGCAAGAAAAATGTTGATTAAGGGTGCGAAAGTTAGTGACAGCGCACGAAAAGTAGGTTACGAAGATCTTGATTATTTCAATCAAAAATTTAAGGAATATTACGGGATTGTTCCATCGGCTTGCAAAAAACCTGAGTGATTAGAACAGACTCAGGTTCTTATGGATTAACTCTAGCAAAGACCGGTAATCTCTAATCTCTCGGGGAAAAGACCTCTAATTCCTCGGGTGTTTTTTTATCTACCTTGTTATAATGGTGTTAACAAAATATTGCTATAGAATAGAGGATGATTTTTTGAAAACCAAGAGGGAAAAACCAAAAAATAAGATAAATGAAAGATATTCCGGTCATTATCAACAGAAACTTAGTCATTTTGTCAAAAAACTATATTCCCAGCGTTATTTGTTTTTGATGGTAATGCCGTTTGTTATTTGGTTGATAATCTTCAGATATGTTCCGCTCTGGGGTTGGACTATGGCCTTCCAGGAGTATAAACCGCATCTCTCCTTTTCAGAACAGACTTGGGTTGGTTGGGCACATTTTATTGAAGCCTTTAAAGATCAGAATTTTCATCTAGTAATGCGGAATACTCTGGCTATGAGTCTTCTTTCATTAATCTGTGGTTATACTTTGCCGATTATCTTTGCCCTGTTGCTCAATGAGATCCGGCTGAAATTTTTTAAACGGACCATCCAAACAGTCTCTTATTTACCTCATTTTGTATCATGGGTTATTGTGG
>DAIOHK010000075.1:0-4562 GCA_036744795.1 Bacillota bacterium
GTTTGACTTGTATTAGGCTATCAATATATTGTATTGGGATAATTAAATCAAAAGACAACGTAAAAAGCCCTAGAAAGGTGAGGAAAATACGATGGGAAATATACTTACCCCAACAGCTTCTACGTTGAAACCGCGAACTTCTCAAAAACAGCGGTGGCGGCAATGGGTAGCGGGTTACTTAATGATTCTCCCTAACTTGTTAGGTTTTTTGATCTTTATGTTGATTCCTATCATCTCCACTGTAGTTTTAGGTTTCACCAAATGGGATTTAGTCAATATCCCACAATGGGTTGGCATTGCTAACTATAAAAACCTGTTCGGAGACCGAATTTTCTGGCTTTCGTTCAAGAAAACTATCTGGTTCACCCTGCTAAACGTGCCGATCCAGAGTTTTCTCGCGCTTTTAGTTGCTGTTTTACTAAATAGAAAATTAAGGGCTTTAAATTTATTTCGCACTTTGTTTATTATCCCCTGGATTTGCATGCCGGTAGCAGTAGGATTAACTTGGATATGGCTTTTTAATACCCAATTTGGGTACATTAACCATGTGTTGATAAACCTGGGGTTGGAAAGAATCGGGTGGTTAACCTCGGGAAATTTAGCTTTGTATGCTGTTCTTTTCGTAAATATCTGGCAGTACTTGGGCTGGCACATCATCCTTCTCCTGGCGGGCTTACAAATTGTGCCACAGGAATTATACGAGGCGGCAACAGTCGATGGGGCCAATAACTGGATCAATTTTTGGAAGATAACAATCCCCATGATTAGCCCAATCTTCTTTTATGATTTGGTTGTTAATATGATCATGACCATGCAGATCTTTGATCTTCCCTTCGCTATGACTAACGGCGGACCGGGGAACGCTACCCGAGTCTTCAATCTGTATTTATACCAAAAAGGCTTCTCTTTCCTACAAATGGGAGAAGCCTGTTCAATGGGGGTTATTCTCTTTATATTAATTATCATCGCTACTTTTCTTCTCTTCAGGTTCCTTGGCAGTCGGGTCAATTATGATATGTACTAACTCCGGTATTTCAGATCTTCAAATAAGGAAAGGAGACGTTATGAGAAATAACTTTTCGTATAAGAGACTTCTATTGTACCTTTTGATTATTGGAATTCTTTTTTTGTACCTTTTCCCCCTCTTATGGCAATTATCAACCTCATTAAAAGAAGGCGAGGAGGTCTTTTCCGGTTATAACCTAATTCCTAAAAAATTAACTTGGAGTAACTATGAGATTGCCTGGTCACAATTTAACGTCAGAAAATACCTTACCAATACTATCTTTGTTTCGGGAATAATCATGCTGGGAACATTAATCTGCTGTTCAATGGCAGGATATGCTTTTGGGCAATTACAATTCCCTGGGCGGGACTTCTTATTCTTCTTTTACTTAGGAACCATGATGGTTCCCCAGGCAGTGACCCTAATCCCTTCATATTATATTATATTAAGACTGAATCTGGCCAACACATTTTCTGGTTTAATCCTACCGTTCTTCTTCGGAAGTGCTTTTGGCACCTTTCTACTACGCCAGTTTTATATGACCCTCTCCAAGGATCTATTTGAAGCAGCCACTATCGATGGGGCGGGATATTTCCAAATCTGGTGGAAGATTATGTTTCCACTCAGTAAACCGGCGGTAGCTACCTTAGGTGTAATGACGCTGGTCAGTCAATGGAACAGTCTCCTCTGGCCCTTGGTAATTACTCAAAGCCCCGCGCTTAAGGTTCTGGCTGTAGGGCTATCTGATTTTCGCCTTTTCCGGAACATCCAATGGAATTCCTTGATGGCTGCAGTAATCATCTCTATCCTGCCCATGCTGATTATCCTCTTTTCTGCACAGAAATTCTTTGTTAAAGGTATTCAGTTTTCCGGTATGAATAGATGAATTCATCCCCGATCATCTTAAGTCTGAATATGGTATTTCCTAAATTCGCTGGGGGATAAACCCTTTACTTTTTTGAACATCTTAGAAAAAGCAAGAGGGTCATCATAACCGACAGATCTAGCCACATCTCCAATCGAGAGCAAAGGATTCCGTAGAAAATCACATGCTCTTTCTACTCGAAAATGGATCAGATAATCCTGAGGCCCAATCTTAAGTCGCTTTTTAAAGAGAACTGCAAGATAACTACGGCTTAAACCAAGGCTGTCAGCGATCATTTTAATGTTGATGTGGCGAGAATAATTAGTTTTTATGAACTCAAGCGCTTTACGAATATAAACATCCTGTAAATCGACGTTAGAGAGCGAAGCCCGATGGGGTACCGCGTTTTCAATCATTTCTGAGACAAATATGTATAATAAGCCCTGCAAATGCAGGGTTTTACCATAATTATCCCCTTTATTATTATGCTCTTCAGCTGTCTGCACCAGAGTTAACAGGCAATCGTCAATCTTATTTCCATCTCGTTTACTCAGAATCGGATTTTCCCGCGAAAGTCCCGCAGCATCAAGATGGGTTTCTGCTTTAAGACCGTTAAAGCCTACCCAAACATAGTGCCATGGGTCTACCAGGTCGGCTTCATAATAGGTAACGATCTCTGGATAAATTAGAAACCCTTGTCCTTTTTTTAAAAAATAACGCTGACTATTAACAATAAAGGAACCTTTACCATCCAGAATATAATGGAAGAGATAATGATCCCGCACCGCCGGACCAAAGGAGTGCCCCGGTCGACAATCCTCGATACCACAATGGTATATATTTAGATCTGTGGTAAAAGGTTCTTTAAAGAAGTGAATGTCTTTCATTTCAACACCCTATACGGTTCGAGATTCTTTCTGAGTAAAAGAGATTAACTGCCTCATTATTAATTATACTTTATCCGTATGTGCAAATCCTCCTTCAAAATATTTGTTTACCGCAAAAAAGCAAATATTTTCCACGAGAATTTATCGCCTTTGTTAATCCTTATTTTGATCACTAAGGCTTCCCTTCACTATCCCATCCTGAGACGTAGATGGCTGCATTATTTTCTTTATGCCATGTTATGAGTGATGTTGTTAATCCATCGTCCCGATTTTAATCTTCTTATTCCTAAAATACATTTGGATATTTCTTCTACTATGGCCAGGGCATATACGATATATACAGGAAACCTGAAAACAAAGGCGCCTAAAATGGTCAGCGGCACTCCAATAAACCACATCGTAAATCCTTCGATGATGAAGGCATGGCGCGCATCTCCACCTCCCCGTAAAATACCAACAATCAGTATGATGTCAAAAACTCTGATGGAAAAGATCACAGAGACTAGATACAAAATAATCTGGGCATAGTTCCGAACTGTATTAGAAACATTGAAAATCTTAAGCATATAAGGTGAGGTTAGCGCAAGAAAGAGCCCTAAAATAATACCCACCGTCACGGAAAGAAGCGAAAACCTCCTCGCATAATCCTTACCAAGTCTCTCTTCTCCCGCTCCAATACTGTTTCCCACCATGACTGCCGCTGCGTTAGACATCCCGAAAATAATAACCATAAAGAGATTGGTTATGGTATTGACAATCTGGATAGCTGCTACCGCCCGAGTACCCATTCTTCCATAGACTACAGAATAGACCAGACTGCCCAGCCCCCAGCAGATATCATTCAAGATCACCGGGAAGATTGTACTGTACGCTTTTTTAATAAAACCCAAATTGACATCAGTTAGTTCAAAAGCGGAAGCCGCCAGCACGCCTCTCTTAGCATAAACAGAAACCACGAGCACGGTTGTTTCAACAATTCTTGCTATTACAGTCGCCAAAGCGGCGCCCTCAACCCCCATGGCCGGCGCGCCAAATTTTCCAAAGATCAACATGTAGTTAAAAAAAGCATTGCAAATTAAAGCCACTGCGCTGATGAGCATAGGTTGAATAGCATTGCCTATGGACCTCAGAGAAAAATTATAGATAAAGGCGATCCCAGTAAAAAAATAGCTGGCTAAGACAATCTTCAAATACCTGACACCCAAATCTATAATCATAGTTTCATGATTGAAAACTCCAATGATCTTACTTGGAGCCAGATAACCAAAACCCACAAATGCTATCGACACAACCATTGTCGAACCTAGTCCAATCCCCACTATTCGTTTAATATTCTTTGTGTCTTTCTGACCCCAAAACTGAGAAACAAATACTCCACATCCTGCGCTCAGGCCGATCATAAACATATTAAAAAAGAAAAAATACTGGTTAGCGATCCCTACTGCCGCAATCTCCGTTTCACCTAATTTACCAACCATAACCGTATCGATCATATTTAAAAAAGAGGATATAAAATTCTGGATCACAATGGGGAGAGCTATTTTAAGCATTTTAGGAAAAAAATCTCTATGAGCGAACAGATCTCCATATAGTTGCTTTCTTCTACCCATCTTAGTTCCCCCCTGCCAAATTGAAAAATAATAACCACCCCGAAGTTTTCAAAGTGGTTAGCTGCTCCTTAGAAGGAAAAACACTTATAAACCCCCATCGTCTTCAATTTCAAAATCATTATCAGACGCTCATTGTAAAACATTTTTTAGTTTAATGCAAGTGTCTCCTAAAGTCAACCGTTTATAAACCGGAT
>DAIOHK010000076.1:0-4135 GCA_036744795.1 Bacillota bacterium
CCGGCCCCATTTTCACCAAGCAACCCGAGAACTTCTCCTGATTTTAATGTAAATGAAACCTGATCAAGAGCCTTTACTCCGGGAAAGCTTTTACTGATGTTCTCTAATTCAACAATATAATTACCCATAAAAAGGCCCCCCTAATTCAAATTGCCTTTGTAACTCATTGCTTCCATCTTAGCATAATCTGCCTTTTCAGATGGTAGAGCTTCCTTAGAATTAGGGGGACATTTTTTAGATGTTTAATAATTTATTGCTATTATTTCTGGTCCATTGTACATAAGATTGACGGATTATATTTTAGACATTAAACTTCAAAATTGCCTCTACCAATTTTTCCGCCATGGCATTCAACTCATTGGCCATCTCTCTTACTTGTTCGGAGATAGCGGTCTGTTCTTCAATAGAAGCGCCTACTTCTTCGGAAGAAGCAGCTGATTGTTCCGAGATCGAACTGATGTTTATGACAGATTGGGTAGTTTCATCTTTAACTTTGTTAATCCGCTGAACATGATCGTTCACATCGACGACACGATCAACAATTAAATCCATACCGCGAATGATCTCGTCAAAGGTTTCTTGGGTTTGTGATACGACTTTAAGTTGTTCAAGAACAATTTCATGAGCTTTATACACATTGATGGTGGAGTTATGGGCTTTATCCTGAATTCCTTTCAAAAGGTCATTAATGGCTTTTGCTGCGGTATCAGTACGGTTAGCCAGTTTATTAACCTCATCAGCAACTACAGCAAAACCGGACCCCAGTTCATGAGCTCGAGCTGCTTCAATGGCAGCATTTAGGGCTAAAAGGTTTGTTTGTTCTGCGATATTGGTAATTAAGTTGGTAACGTTCCGAATTTCTTCCGAACTTTTATTAAGTTCAGAAATATCAGTAGTAATAGTCTCGGTAATCTGGTTAGATTCATTCGCTTTTTGAATCAGTTCTTCCATGATCGATTTAGAACGGATGCTCAGGTCCCTCGTATGAGCACTGACTAACTCGACTTCAGTAAACTTAGTGGCGGCAACTTCAATCTCATTAGCTAAAACCGTCATTTGATTAGCGGTTTTTTCTGCTTCCGCGGTTTGTTCGATCGTACCCTTTGTTATTTCGTTGGAGGCGATCGCTATACCTTCTGCTGATTGAGTAGACTGTACTGAACTGTACTCTAAAACTTTACTACGATTTGCTACGGTGGCTATCGCTTCTTTGACCTTTCTGATTAAATCCCCGATCCTGGCGGTCATAAAGTTAAAACTGTTACCCAAGTCGTGTAGCTCATCCCGGGTGTTAATCTCAACTTTAACGGTCAAATCACCGTTTTGTGCCTTGGCCATCGCTTCTTTTACTTGATTCAGTGGATTTGAAATACCTAACGAAACCGTATAAGAAAAGGTAACAGAGATCAATAAAAGCAGAATAATAAAGCCAAATATAATTGTCCCTATGGCTCTAATCTCCTTAAACAGGTAATCATGGGGGGCAAAACTCAAAAGATACCAATCTTTGGATGACATCATATAATAAGTAACAAGTGTATCATTATTCCGAAGGCGATCAAAAAAATATCCGCTTGCGCTTTTATTTTCGAGAATATTATTAATTTCTACACCATCAATTAGATCGTTTATTGTTAGCCCCATTTCTTCGGTGAAAGGAGAGGATAGGATCTCCCCTTCCGCCCTGATCAGGATCGAATATGGGCTACTTCCAAAGGACAAGCTATCAGAAAGTTCGAGCGAGCCGAAATTAATCATTTGATTAATTTTAAGCCCGTTAAAGATAACAGCAAAAACACCCATCGGCTCCCCTGTTGCTAAGTCGATAACGATTCGTGTCATTAGAAGATCATTATCAACTATCCCCCAACATAGTTGACCTAGTTTTTCTAGGGCTTCATGATAAACAGATGTTTCTTTTAATCGGGAATAAGAACTTTCCAAATCACCAAAACCAGCACCTAAAAAGGAATTAGTATGATTAAGCGAGCCTAAAATAAGGCCACGGACGTTGGCATCATAAGCAAGAGTATCATCAAATATTTTTATGGACTCATCGGCTGATAGCACAGTTCCATTATTGAAATAATCTTTAATGAGCGCTTGGTATCCCAAATCAACTTGTAATTGTACTGATAGATCTTCATATTTTTGAATTAATAAATCTAGAGGGATTGATGCTTGAACAAGACTCTGCAATGAATACTTGGTAATTTTATTGGTGATGGTATTTTTGGCATACTGATAAGTAATCGGCCCTAAAAGAAGGACAGGGACGATCGATAAAAGTAAAAAGAAAATAATTAAACGTCGGCGGATCGAAATTTTACAAATGGAATCGCTAAATCGGTCGTAGATTCCCCAAAGGGAAATAGGCCTTTTACTTTTTGCTTGGTTGATGTATTTACTACTATTGGGGTCTTTTTTCTTCAAAGTTATCACCTTCTAAATTTATTTAAGATAACTTTTATTATTTTTTACAAGGATACTATATGTTTTATACCTGATTATTTATCTTTATTTATTACTGATTTTTTCTAAAATAAACCCATTAGCAACTATGAAATAGAATTTACTAACTATACTGGACATAACCTTATAATGGAAAGAGGTTACACTAGTAACCTCTTTCCATGTTAAAATACGCCAAGCAACCTGAAAACTTCTCCTGATTTTAATGCAAATGAAACCTGTTTAAGAGCCTTTACTCCGGCAAAACTTTTACTGATGTTCTCTAATTCAACAATATAATTACCCATAAAAAGGCCCCCCTAATTCAAATTGCCTTTTGTAACTCATTGCTTCCATCTTAGCATAATTTGCCTTTTCAGATGGTAGAGCTTCCTTAGAATTAGGGGGACATTTTTTGGATGTTTAATATTTTATTGCTATTATTCCTGATTTCCTGATACGTAAGGAGGTAAGTCTTTAAATTGATGCGAGGACAGCGTTAGATTTCCATCTTCCATGATCAAAAGTCGATCAGTGACCTTTAACGTATCGGAGATATTGACGGCTAGAATGACAATGGCAATCCCTTTTCTCTTCAACATATTGATCAATTCAATGATTCTACCCCGTAAGTACATATCCGCATGGGAAAATGGTTGCATAACAAAAACCACTTTGGGTTTATAAAGTAGAAACCGAAAATAGACCAAACTATAGAGGGACTTCATCGTAAGTCCCCAAAGGTTTGGAGCATCAATCTCCTCGCCCACCAATGCTCTGTATTCTTCCTTAATACTGTTTAAAACCTTTTTCTGAATAGTGCTACGCTTTAGTTTCCGATCGATCAGAAAAGTTAAGTTTTCCAAATAAGAAATATTATAAAACAAAGTCCTTGGCACGGGATTCTCCGGGATGTAGGCGACTCCATTTAGCAACAAATTTCTCTCTTTCACCAATGGAATTTCTTTTCCACCCACTAATATTTTTCCCCTTTCCGGTTGTAAAAACCCGTTAACGAGCTCTGCGATATCCTGAATACCTCGATTATTAATATCAAGGATGGTAAGGCACTCCCCCTTTTTTACAGAAAACTCGATCTGTTTTAAGTTTTCTGTGCAAAGGTTCTGACACTTCAGGATCCCTGCTTGGTTATTTTGTTCATCGGCTACCGGATGGTGAGTAAAGGAAAGAATATAGGGTTCTAGGGTTTCTTCCGTATAATCTTTTGCGTGGATAATCTTAGTGATTCGGCCTTTTTCGAACAAAGCAACCCGATGGCAGATCTTAAACGCCTCTTCATGATGGTTAGCAATATAAAGGAAGGAGATGCCCTCTTTAGTATAGTGCAACAAAAGTTTTTGGAAAAAGGATAATTCTTCGATACTAAGAAAGTTGGAGAGTTTATCAAGGATAATTAACTGCGCCCCATTAATCACCGCTCTGATTAGCTCAATGATAGTCTTCTCAAGAAGAGAGAGTTCGGAGACATATTGCTCGGTATCAATTTCAATCCCCAGCTGTTTCAGTAATTTATCGGTTTCTTTCCGCAACCTTTTATCATTAACAATATAACCATGGAAAGTATGATTTAAAACACAGATATTATCCGTCACTTTTAAATCTTGGATTAGATTAGTCTCCTTATCAATCAAATAAACCCGATTTTTGGTCATACTGCTGTGCT
>DAIOHK010000077.1:0-4046 GCA_036744795.1 Bacillota bacterium
CCTTTTTTATCCTGATTGCCTACTAAAATTATACACTAACAACACGGCATTTATATGTACATTGAATAATCTCTTGTTATTCTATACCAGCCAAGTTTGAAAGTAGTTTCGCAAAAAAAATTGGATTTCTTCATTCTGCACCCTTCTATGTCCCCTCACTCGTTGACGTGGAGAACTTTTTCCAACTCAAATAACAAGAGAAAAGTCATCTTTTTGTAGGCAAATCATACAATACTAACTAAAATGTAACCATCAAAGATCATGTTCATAAAATGTATAAGGTTTCAATAAGGAGGTGTCTTTGTGAATATTAAATTCCCTGATACCATCTGCGGGATATTAAGCCGTCTGGTTGATGAAGAAGTAATTCTTATTTTTCGAAGCGGAGAGAGAGAAAAAGTTAAGGTATTAGCTGTTAGCGGTGATGTCGTGGTGGTCAAATTCGGAAATAATATCAGATTTATTAACTGCGACTGTATCTGTTCAGTTATTATCGACTGCATTGATATTATTGATAAGTGTTTTCCTTTTTCATCGGCTCAGTAAAAAGCTCTCCCATTAAATAACAAAAGCTCGGGGTTGTCCCCGGGCTTTTCCCTCTATTTGGCAACAATTTTAGGGTTAACTCTTAAGCGGTGTGGAATCAGGTCGTTTTGAACCAGTTGTTCATAAGTCTCCCGAGCTACAATCAAATCTGCTTGTCCGTCAGCTACTAAAATTGCAGCTGGACGAGGAAGTCTATTATAATTACTAGCCATCGAATAATTATAGGCTCCGGTAGAAAAAATAGCTAGGATATCTCCTTGTTCTGGGGAAGCAATTGGTATATCCCAAACCAGCATATCACCGGATTCACAACATTTACCGGTAATGGTTACTACCTCTGTAAGATGCTCCTTCATCTTATTGGCAATCGCCGCTTCGTAAACAGCTTGATACAAAGCTACCCTAGGATTATCAGCCATTCCGCCATCAACAGCTACGTACTTCCTTATCCCCGGTAAGTCTTTAATATTACCTATTGTATAAAGAGTGGTACCAGCAGTACCTACAATAGAACGACCGGGTTCCATGATCAAATGGGGAAGCGGATATTTTATAGCAGCCAAGCTGTCTCTTACCACCTGGCCAATCTTAAATACAGCCTCTCGAATCGGTATCGGTCGATCATCTTTATTATACCGAACCCCCAATCCACCTCCCAAGTCAAGAACTTGGGCTGTATAACCTGTCACTTTTCTTATCTTTAGCAAAAACTCGCCTATCACTTTAATGGCGGCTTCAAATGGTTCGATCTCAAAAATCTGGGAACCTATATGGGAATGAAAGCCAAGAAGTTTAAGCTGGGGTGAGCTTAAAGCCAACTTTACTGCTTGTAAAGCTACACCATTATTAATGCCCATTCCAAATTTAGAATCTTCCTGACCAGTTTGATTATAAGTATGGGTATGGGCTTCAATTCCCGGATTTAGTCGAAGAATCACCCGTGGTCTTGTTCTGGTCTCAGTTGCCAGTTGGATCAAGGTCTCTAACTCCATTAAACCATCAACTATAATCTGCCCTACCCCATTATTAAGAGCAAATCGCAGTTCTTCCCGGGATTTATTGTTTCCGTGAAAATAAATACGTTCTGAAGGAAACCCAGCATGGAGTGCAGTATATAGTTCGCCACCAGAGACCACATCCAAACCTAGTCCTCCTTGATATATTAGGCAACAAATAGCTTTGGTTAAAAAAGCTTTTCCAGCATATATTACCTCAGAATCTGGATAAACCTTATTAAGAGCCTCTCTATAGTCACGGCAGTTTTCCCTTATTTTATTTTCATCCACCACATATAAAGGAGTCCCAAAATCTTTCGCTAACTCTACTGTATCACATCCACCAATCTCCAAGTGCCCTTTATGATTAATGGAGAATTCGCGCTGTAAAAATTCAGAGGCGGTCATCTTACTCCTCCTTGTCCAAGACACCCATTAGATCTTTAGTCTAAATTTTACCTATTTTATCACCAATCTTAAAGCAAAGTCAAGATTAGATAGGTTAAATAAATAACCACCCTGAATTAATTAGCATGGAAAGCAACTTCCGCCAATAAATTCTTTGAGTATAGAATTAGTTGGCACTTCATTATCTTTCAGAGGAAGAAAATAAGAAGTAAACTTAAGCAATCTTTTTGCCTCAGAATATACGGGCGAATCAGATGGGATAGCACTAAGCAAAGGCTCTATATATTTTTTCAATACTGCCAACTCGTAAGTCAATGCCGAATTAAACATCACATCTGCTTCCTCCTGAAACGGAAAGATATTTTGCTCTTCTCCCCGCCGAACAGACGGCCACAGACGTAAAGTAGTCTGGGCATCATGAGAACGAAACTGATTATCCCGAACTATTCTCCTGATTACACGATTGTCCGTCGTTGGAATTCTATTATGACTATCCAGGTTCAATTGGGTTAAAGCACTAATATATACTTTAAATTTACGGTCTTTGGGAATTGATTGGGTAAGTCTTTCATTTAGTCCGTGAATTCCTTCAATCAATATTGGTTGATCCGGAGAAATCCGTAGAACCTCACCCCTGTACTCCCGTCTTCCTGTCATAAAGTTAAACCGGGGAATTTTTATTTCCTCACCAATAATCAGATCAGCCAACTGTTCATTAAAAAGTTCCAGATCGATAGCTTCTAAAGCTTCGAAATCTGGCTCCCCTTTTTCATTTAAAGGCGTAAATTCCCGGCTGACAAAATAATCATCAAGAGAGATCGAAACTGGTTTTGCGCCATTCACTCGTAACTGAATAGCAAGTCTCTGTGTAAAAGTGGTCTTCCCAGAAGAAGAGGGACCAGCAATTAAAATTATACGAATCCGTTCTCGATCTTCAGTAATTTGGTCGGCAATCTGAGCAATCTTCTTCTCCTGCAGGGCTTCAGCCAAGCGAATTAGTTCTCCTCCCTTTCCTGCTTCAATTAATTTATTAAGAGAAGCAACATCACAGACTTCTAACACCTGACCCCATTTCTCGTATTCATAAAAAATCCGAGCCAATTTCCTCTGTTCAACAAAAGGTGGAACCTTTGCCGGGGTATACTTAGATGGGTAACGTAGAATAAAGCCAGGAAGATAGAAACGTAATTCGAACTGAGATAAAAAGCCGGTACTAGGAAGCATATAACCAAAATAATAATCATGATACCAGCCACAACGATAAACTGAAATCTTAGGTTCTTTTTTATAAGCCATTAACTGTACCTTATCATCTAGCCCCTCTTCTTTAAAACAACGAATTGCTTCTTCAAGAGACATTTTAAACTTTTCGATCTTTTCATCGGCAGCAATAATTTCTTGCATTCTTTTTTCCACCCGCCGGAGATCCTTTTCTGTAAGATGCCGTCCAATATCCATCTCTCCATATAAGCCTTTACTTAAGGAGTACATAATCGTTACCCGGCAATTAGGGAAAACCTCCTTAGCTGCTCTGATCATCACCATCTTCAGGGTTCGACTATAAATTCGTATCCCATCCTTACTAGACAAATCTATTGGTGTAAGAACAGCATCTCTTTCCAGCCTGTAGGAGAGCTCTCTCAGTTCATTGTCTACCTTGGCTGCAACTACTGGCGGATGATTTTTACCGGGCCAGGCACCTAACAATTCCTGAATAGTCTGGCCTTTAGCAACAGTTTTTGTTCCTTCCGGAAGCTTTATTTTAATCATTTCCATCGTAATTCCTCCTTTAGTCCCATAATGCTATTCCCTTTCTAGATTAGGTGATTTTTTCAATACATTTTAGTAGAATATACCTTCCATCCTTTATTATGAATCATTTTATGAAATTTTGCAATTTTAATAATGAGAGAGCAAAGAATATCATATGTTTACAATTTTACTTTTCTTTTTAACAAAAACAGTTTTAATAAGAAATCATCAAATATTTTCTGCAAAAAGGATTGAACTTAATCGAAGAATATGTTATTATACTTATTGGCTCGCGTCTGTAGCTCAGGGGATAGAGCAACGGACTTCTAATCCGTAGGTCGTAGG
>DAIOHK010000078.1:0-4021 GCA_036744795.1 Bacillota bacterium
CCCGCATAGCGGGTGGATTAGTATGAAACGCTTAGGCGTTTCACATTTAAATCACTTCGTGATGGCTTTAGAAACCAGCATGAACGACTTGTCAACTCACTTGGCTCTTATTTTCATCACTTCGTTGTACAGGCGGTAGCCAGCGTGAGCGACTGCTTTGTATTGTAAATGTTTCTAAATATCTTTTAAAAAGTTATTTAATATATTCTCTATTTCTCCGTTTTTCCTACCAAATCTCTTCTCATCTATTAACTAACTTTAAATAGGATTATTTAAATATGTTATAGAAATTGCCAAATATTGATTCCTTTGTCCATCTAATTTTCAATACTCTTGTTACTATTTAAAGGAGACGATTTTTTGCAGAATATTGAAGCCTCTTCCCACGATAAACTTTATATTATAAAAGGTGATGTAGGACACCTAAATTTAATTTATTCCTATTATAAAAAAGACTTTCCATCAAAAGAACGGAAAGATTATTTTTTTCTAAAATCTTCAATTGAACACGGTCTATATAAGCTTTTACTCTTAAAACATCCACATATAAATGATATCCTAGGTTACTCATTGATTTATGATTTAACAAATTTAAATGCATTATGGTTGGATTATATAGCAATTAACGCGAATTTCCGAGGTATGGGTTATGGCTCCTATTTCTTTCAGCAGATACTTAAAGAATTTAACTCACAAACTTCTGGTATGTTTATGGAAGTTGAAATACCAAATCGAGCGGATGAGCTTAATTTTCTTAAGCAAAAACGAAGAATACAATTTTATGAAAAATTGGGAGCTAAAAGGCTTAATATGAAATATCTCTTCCCTTCTTCCGAGGGAGATTTTCCGATGTATTTATATTTTAAAACAAACTCTAAACTTAATTCTCTCCCCGGTTCTTTAATTAAACAAATCTTAGTTTCCGTATTTAAAAGCTTACATTCAGATGTTACTGAAAGCCATCTTATCCTAAAGCAAAACTTAGCTAATACTGATGAGCAAATTACTCTCTACTAAATAGTTGCAAATTAATAAAAGTCTTATACCACAAAAACGGGAGTAGCACTTAACCCGCTAACTCCCATTTTTTATTTGTTTTTCGTATTAGTATGTCTATTCTTCACATCGTTCTATACAAATCGTGACACAAACCAGAGACATTTCTCTTGCCATTGGCATTCTTCGCAGATTCCCACCAGATCCCCGCAGGTTTTCAGTTTACTATTAACAACAGCAAAAATTTGCTCGACCTGTCCCCTGGTTCCAATCTTTAGGTCTAATTTCTCCAGGACTTTTAAGTCTATCTGCCTAATTTTCATTCCTTCCGCTAAGTCTTTCTGGCAAAACCTACCTCTGGCATGCGGACACTTGACACAGATAGAATCATTTTCTGCTACAATTTCGATTTCTGCCTCTGAAGTTTCTTTGAGAAACTTGATAATTTTATCGAGATGTTCTTCAAAAATTTTACTATAACCATATCCTTGATATCCTTGCATACATAAAAGATGATGAGCCCGTATTTTAAGAGGATTCAACATTAGGATAACTCCTTAAATTTATTTAAAACCACATCGTTTATTCGAAATTAGTGTTATTTTGGTCATGCTGCCTTCAACAATCCGGTAAATAAAACGCGTCACTTGTATGAAAGTTCTATTTACAACCTTTTATATCCTAATAGATTATTTCACAAATATAATACAAAAGAAAGACAGATTATTATAGTAAAAACCAAGCACAACCAATCTCTAACGGTAATATGAAAGACTGAATCTGTTCTTTTCCCTGTATAACACCGAGCTTCCATCGCTGTTATGACCTCTTCAGCATAAAGAAAGGTATGATATAAGTAAGGACAAACCAGAAAAAGTAAACGTTTGATCGGATTTTTTCGATTTTCAACACATCGTGCCTTTTGCGCCTCTTCCATCTCTACCGCTTTATCCAAAAGCAGAGGGATAAAAACAAAAACCAAACTAAACATGGTTGCTAATTTTTCTGCGGGGAGAAAAGGAACTGATTGTAGTAAGCTTTTAATACCCTCCCGTAATGAAGAAAGAGTAGTAGTACCAGTTAAGATAGTACTCAAGAAGAGTAATAAAATTATTCTCCAACCGTAGAAAACCCCTGAGGTTAATCCCTCCTGAGTTAAAAACCCTCCTGGTAAAAATAAAAGTGGAGTACCCGGAATCTTCCAAGCGTGAACTAACATAGTAATTAAGAGTAAAAAAAGAAAAAAACGCAACTCTCTAAATAGCTTTAAAACAGGTAATCGAGCCAGAAAAAGAAGGGTTGTTACTATCAATGTCATAAAAATTAAAGCAGATATTGAATCGGCAAATCCGGTAGCCATAGTGAACAATAGCATACACACAAGCTTAATTCGACTATCCAGCTGATGCAAGTAGGTTTGCTGAGAGTGGTAGTGAAAGATACTTAACTCAGCCATGTCATCGTCTCCACTCTTCTCTGTTTTCCATAGGGCTTTCTGATCTCAAACTCCTCAACTTCATCAATTATTTCACCAGGCTTACCATCCCGAACGATCCTTCCTTTATTCACAATAACCAATCGATCAGCATGAGCCAATATCTTCTCTAAATCATGAGTAACCACCACAATGGTATGGCCTTTCTGATGAAGAGTAATGATCTGCTTTAATACTTGAATCACTCCCGAATAATCGAGACCGGTAAAAGGTTCATCAAATACAATAATCTGAGGAGCCATGGCTAAAATTCCGGCTATAGCCAGTCTCCGCTTTAATCCTCCAGATAGAGTGTAAGGTCTAGCCTGAGAAAGATGGGTCAAATCAAGAACCTGTAACGCTCGCTCAACTCTCTCCTCCACCTCCGCACGGGAAAGACAGAGGTTTTCTGGACCAAAGGCCACATCTTCTACTACAGTTTGCCCCACAATTTGACTATCCGAGTTTTGGAAAACCAATCCTATTCTCTGGCGAGCAAAAAGAAGGTCCTTAGTAATTGGCTGACCATGTAATAAAACCCGACCCTTGGTAGGTAGTAATAATCCATTAAAGTGTTTAATGAGGACCGTTTTACCAGACCCGTTAGGTCCAGCTATTATGATAAACTCCCCGGTTTTCACCTGCAAATTAACTTCCTTGATCACAGTAAATCCGTTGGAAAATTTATGAGTTAGATTTTCAACTTCCAAAATTACGCTCAAAACTTAACACCTACAATTACTAATTATCCTGATTAGAACTGAGACGAAGAAATTGCCTTACCATTACAGCTACAATTATTTTAATCACTGCTCCAACTATAAAAGGTAACAAACCAAAAGCTAAAGCCTCTTTCCATGAGACTTTTAAAACCAGTTTTAACCAAGGCACTCCCAGAGTATATAAAAAAATATTTCCACAGATCAGTGCCACTAAATCCTTAAGTATTCCAGACTTTCCCTTATTAGAAATCTGACCTACTATAAAAGCGCAGACCAAATAACCGATTAGAAACCCTCCGGTGGGACCTAAATAGATAGCAAACCCCGCCCCTCCGCCAGCTAAAACTGGTAACCCAAGCAAACTTAAGAACAATAATAAACCTACACTAGTAATTCCCCCCACTCCACCTAAAAATAGACCGGAGAGCATCACAAAAAAATCAGCTAAAACAACAGGTACCGGACTAAGAGGAAGAGGAAAACTTAAATATCCACCTACCGCAATCAAAGCCGTAAAAAGAGAGATGTAAACCATTCTACGTAGATCAAACATATCCGTATTACTAGCCAAGACTCACACCACCTTAAACCATGATGAAACCAGCAAATAAAAATAATAACTATTTCATAATCGCTGATTTGTTTTATATTGTATTGCATCGGCGATGTATTGTCAACCCCAATCTTATTTCTAGTTTACAATCATTTTCTAGCTTAAATTACTTTAGGGTCAAGTAAAAGTTAAAAAAGAGAATAAGTTAATTCCAGAAATAAAAAAGCCTAGATCTAATGATCTAAGCTTTAAAATTAATTCCTGGCAACGACCTAC
>DAIOHK010000079.1:0-4008 GCA_036744795.1 Bacillota bacterium
TATCAGGAAAGATCACATACGGCGGAACTTCTTCCCTTTGGGCAATAAGTTTTCTTAAGCTTCGTAACCGTTCAAAAAATTGCTCATCTACTCCTTTTTCCCGCTCTGTAACAACCGTGATGCTCCCTATAACCGGTTGGCGATCCTTTAGTACTAAAATGGCTTTAGGGCGTAATTTTACTACCGGGTATTTCCCTCCTGTAAGCTGTAGATAATCCTCAGCAATCAGTTGATTTATTAGATCTTTAATCTCTGACAAGGAATATTGTTTCATTAGGCCATATGTTGATATGCGATCAAATCCCAAACTCTGGAGTCTTTTTGTTGCTGAACCTTTTAATACTCCGGCAATCATATTAATCCCAAATGGATTTCCCATCCGGACAATACAAGAAAATATTTTCTTTGCTTCCTCAGTAATATCTACTGTTTTTTGATCATTACAATTACCACAGCCCATACAATTTTCCGGAACATCTTCTTCCCCAAAATACTCCAGGATAAATTTTCGCAGGCACTTTGTAGTATAAACATAATCCACCATAGTTTGGAGTTTATCAAATTCACTTTTTTTTCGCGCCGGCAAATAAACCGTCTGTTCGATCAGAAACTTCTGGAGAAGAACATCTTGAGGACTAAATAACAGGATACACTCACTTGGTTCCCCGTCTCGGCCGGCACGACCTGCTTCCTGGTAGTATGCTTCCATATTTTTAGGAAGATTATAGTGGATAACATAACGGATATTAGATTTATCAATCCCCATCCCAAAAGCATTTGTAGCTACCATAACCTGAAAATTATCATTTAAAAATTCATCCTGAAAATACCTTCGTTCCTTATCATTTAAACCTGCGTGGTATTTCCCGACTGCCAGTCCTTCCTCGGTCAGAAGATCATATAGTTTTTCCACATCTTTTCTGGTAGCTGCATAAATAATTCCCGTCTCCCTACGGTTCTCACTCAGATATTCCAAGATAAAACTTTTTTTGTCAGCCCGCCTAAAGACAGTATAATATAAATTACTCCGATCAAAACCAGTTACATATAGCTTTGAATCACAAAGTCCCAACAATTTAACAATATCTTCTTGAACTTCATCGGTAGCTGTAGCAGTAAAAGCCGCCACCACCGGCCGATTCGGTAATTTATCAATAAATGGTCCGATCTTCCGGTAACTGGGCCTAAAATCATGACCCCATTGCGAAACGCAGTGTGCTTCATCAATAGCCAGAAAAGAAATCTTCAGCTGTTTTACCATCTCCAGAAAAGAATCAGCACCCAACCGTTCAGGAGCTATATATAATAATTTATATTCACCAGCAGCCGTTCTTTCAATTCTCCGATCCACCTCTTTATTTGATAAAGAACTATTAATAAAAGAGGCGGGGATCCCCAAGTCTACCAAAGTATCCACCTGGTCTTTCATTAATGAAATTAATGGAGAAACCACCAGGGTAATACCATTAAAGAGCAGCGCCGGAATCTGAAAACAGATTGACTTTCCCGCTCCCGTGGGCATAATAGCTAAAGTATCATTTCCTTGTAAAATGCTTTTTATTACTTTAGCTTGTCCTTCTCGAAATTTTGAATAGCCATAATATTTTTTTAGCAATCCTTCTGCTTGTTCTAAAATTTAGTTCACCCCCGAAAATGCCTTTGCCATCTATTCATTATTCTTCAAGGCAAAGCATAATCCCCCTTTTTTCGGAGAAACTTGACAAAAGTAAACCAGAAGTTTATAGTTATTTGAGATTAAAAAAAGGAGCGGTTTTATGCCCATCGATCTACACCTACATACACAAGCCTCAGATAGCACTTTAACCACTGAAGAACTTCTGACTGAAGCAAGTAACCTTGGTTTAACCGCTGTCTCAATCACTGATCATGATACCATCGATGCTCTTCAAGAAGGAACAGAGATTGCCGATCGATTGGGACTGACTTTTATTCCCGGGGTTGAGATCTCGGCCAGTTATTCCCCGGAGATTAGTCTTCATATTTTGGCTTTTGGAATTGATCCGGAAAACCCCAAACTGCGCAAGGTACTCCAGCAAAATCAGAAAGCTTGGGCCAAAAGTGAAAAAGACTCTATCGCGGCCCTCAAAAGAATAAATATTGAGATTGATCGCCAAAAATATGATTACTGGAAAGCTCATTCCCATACTCCGGAAGGGGGATGGCCCCTGCTTAATACCTTAAGAGAGATGGGTGTAGTAAAAGATGTTAATGAATACTTTGGTAAATATTTCGGCTGGGGAAAACCTGCTTATATAGATATTATCTTTGCTTCTCCAGAAGAAGTAATCTCAACAATTAAGGCCGCAGGCGGGGTCCCCGTTCTAGCCCACCCCGGACTCTACCTGGAAGGTTTAATTAAACTTATTACCAGACCGGAGTTTCTCAATCAGCTTATAGAATGGGGAATCGAAGGCCTTGAGGCGATTACCAATTACCATACAGCAGAAGAAAAGGATTTTCTTTTATCCTGCTGCCAAAGTTACGAACTTTTAGTCACTGGCGGTTCCGATTACCATGGTGGTTTTGCCGGTCGAAGGCTGGGAGTACCCAGAGTTGATGATGCCTACCTTGAACCTTTATTAAAGGCTATTGAAAAAGCACAAGGATACCTAGGGTAGTTATTAAATTTCTTCTAGTTCTAAACTTCTCCTATAGCCTAAAGCTTTATAAATTACTATGCTTGTCGATGACCATAGTACCCCTGCAAACCATCCAGCAAAAACATCACTCAAAAAATGAACTCCTAAATAGACTCTACTTAATCCCACAAGTATTGCATAAACAAATATTAAAACACTTGCCAAGATGGCAGGTCTTTTTTTTCTTACATCAGTTAATAGATAATAGATAATTAAAATAGAAAACCCCATAAAGATCATCGCGTGTCCACTGGGAAAACTATAACCTGAGACTTTAATAATTCTTAATCCTAAAGGCCTTTGCCTTTTAAAAACTTGTTTCAATACCGTATTAAATAGGCATAATCCTAAAGTATTCAATGACAAAAGTAAAGCTTCTTTTTTCTGTTGTTTACGGATTAGAATCAAGCCAAGAGCTAAAGTAATAACTATAATAAAAAGTGTGCTCCCAGTTATCGTTATCCCCTTAAATATTTGAGTTAATGTAGTATTTCTGATTGTATTAACATAATTTATTACTTTTACATCAATATTCCAATTGCCCCTTGTTAAATAATCTTCAACAAATTCTAAGAAGACAAGTAATGACAATAAAGCTGCAAAAATACTGATAAAAAAATAAGTAGCAGCCCTATCATACTTCCTGTATCTTAATACCCAGGCTTGTAATTTGCTATATTTCTTTTTAAACTTTGCCATTACACCAGTTCCTTTTACCCTTCCCGCTGTTTTTAGCTTCTTCCAAACATAATAAATTATTACACCCAGGACCGTAATTCCAATGGTAAATACCTCAAAGTAATTTTGCAGGTAATATTTTGCCGTATCTCCAAGGAAGAAGATGAAAAAGCCTTCTAGAAAAAATCTTCCGCCTCTCCCAAAAATCGAAGCCATAATCAAGGTATACATCCTTACATTAAAAGCACCTGCTGATATTGTAAAAAGCTTGTAGGGGATAGGGGTAAAACCGGCGATAGCAATTGACCAACCCCCATATTGTGCAAAGTAACCCTCTACTTTTTTAATCTTCTCTTCTTTAAAAAATCGTCTTAAAATCGGTTTTCCCAGTTGTTTTCCGATGATATAGCCAAAAGTCCCACCAATAACCGATGATACTGTCGTAACCAAGGCATAAAATAAAGCCAGCTTCCTATTCATAAAAGCCATAGGAATAAGTAAGATATCAGGAGGAATCGGGAAAAAAGAAGATTCTGCAAATGATATAACAGCCAGCCCAACAATGCCGTAAGCTTCGATAAATTCAACAAAATTACTTAAAAATTCACTCAAAAAATACCACTCCTTTGGTCTAACCAGGCAGAAACATGGTTTCAGAGAAGTCTTAACC
>DAIOHK010000080.1:0-3415 GCA_036744795.1 Bacillota bacterium
ATAAGATCCCTGGTTCCGCTATAACAACGTAAAAGGGGTTGATTTCCCCTGCGGGTCGCCTCATAAATCTTAATCAAATCTTCCTCACTTCGAACCGGAACACCCCCGGCTCCATCCTGGCTTCTATCCATCTCTTCCGGCTGAAAGAAAGACTCCTGGGTATTCTGGTCCGGACCCAGGGAAATAATATCTAAGACCTCGGCCTCCGCTAATCTTTGCACCCCACTAATGGTCTCTTCAAGTGTTGGTAAGCCAAAATGATGCCGTAACACCGGATAAGGGTGCTTTTTTCTTATCCGCTCCAGTAAATTATCCCCTAAATCCATGGATTTGCTATCTGCCTGTTTACCCTTGAGAAAAGCAATTATTCTACTCTCTGCTTCTTCACCACTAAATACACGGTAAAACAGGCCACTTTTTTCTGCTACTCTAGCTACTGACGGTGTTCCCCCAAAGAGAATTTTTTGGCCTTTAATCCCACTTTCGATAAAAGCATTTTTAAGCTCCGCAAATAGTTTCACCGCTACTTCCGGGGTTAAACGATAACTAAGAGCTAAATATTCGGGTTCAACTTCTCTTAAAGCCCCTATTATCTCCTTGGGTTTTGCTCCAATCCCTAAAAAACTGGTCTGGAAGCCGCAAGCCTCCGCTAAGCGGAGAAAATTATAAACGCCAGCAACATGTATACAATTGCCAAGTGTTGCAGCAACAATTTTCTTCATCCTGGATCACCTTCTAAGGCCAAGCGGCGAATCTCAACAACACTAAGGCCGGTCAAACCCATTTTCTCTACAGTACGACCGGAACCCCAATAATCAGTCTGATTCATTAATGATGCCAGGTGTATAATATTCCTAATCGTAGGAGTTGGAACATCTAAGTGTTCTCCTAATGAGGCAATCGGGACTAAACTCATGGAAACATCTTCCCACAAGTACCTGTGATCAACCATCGATGGTGCATTAATCCCTTTATAACCATGGTTGTTCCGCATTGCTTCAAATAAAGTTTTTCCTGGAGCATCATAAGCCATATACAACCATTCCCGGGCTGACATTGCCCTAATACCTAAGGCTGCGGCTACCGAGACTCTTTCTTCATCAAGGGCTTCCAGAACATGAGCAACCGATGGCGTAACTCCTTCCATATAAAACTGGAATTCGCCTCTGGTTGATTCAATTCTAGCCGCATTTAAAACGGTGAGTGCCGGGTGAAAGATTGCTCCAATATTATCCAGACTAGTTTTTATGACATTATCACCAGGAACAAATTGCGGATAAACTTGCCTTAGTTTTTTTACTAATTTGACTGTATGTTGACCGGGAAGTGCTGCTATCGGAATGGTATTCTTTACCCCAAAAATACGTACTTGGGCGGGGTTTAAATTTCTACTGGCATATAATAGTGTTTGGGCTTCACCTACAATAACCTCCGCCTGACAACCCATCTTTTTTAAAATATTGCGAAACTCTAAAGCCCCACCTGTCCTCCCCGGATTTAAGAGGATAAACTGTCCATCTTGGAGATGAGGAGCGACTTTTTCCGCCATAAAAGCATGACCATTGGCCGGGATTACCACCATTAAAATATCAACATCCCGTATCGCTTCTCCAATATCCGTAGTGGCGAGCTTAACCGGCCCGAACCCCTCAATCATCCCTGTTAGCTCAATCCCTCCACTCAAACTAACCGGTGTCAGTCTGGATTCTGAACGATTATATAAATTAACCTGATATCCCATTAAACCTAGGTGCCCAGCCATCGCCATCCCACCATGTCCTGCACCTAAAACACAAAACCGGGGGGCTTCTAAACCGGTACTTTTATTTATAGGTATTTGGATCACCTCCATCCTCCATTTTGCCTCACCGCTTGCTCGTCTCTTCAACAACTGTAAAGCTTTTTATGTAAATCCTTCTATTCATATAATTATAACTTATTATTGGTTTATTTGTCCAATTACCAGTCTTTCAAATCGTAAAGGTTTTAATGTTATAATTTCCAGGATAATTCCCTAACTATCATGTTTATTTGATATTCTTGGTTTTACTACACCAATGGAAACAAAATACTTTAAAGCATCTTCTACTGAAAGATCAATCGGAATTATTTGGTCTTCCGGTAAATTAAGTAAAAAACCAGAAGTTGGATTTGGAACCGTTGGAATAAATACTTCCTTATAATTTGCTGGGAGCCCCTTTAAAGGTTCTCCCACTACAAAACCTGTAGCATAAACTCCTTCCCTGGGATATTCAACCATTACAACAGATTGGAATACTATTTTTTCTTTAGCAGAGAATGCTTCAGTTAATTGTTTGACTGTTCCATAAATGCTCCCTATTAAAGGTATACGCCTGGTTAGATTCTCATAATAATTGAGTAGTTTTTTAACCACAAAATTAGTACCAAAGACTCCTACCATGGTAATAAAGGCGAAAAATAAAACCAATCCTAATCCTGGTATATTTATTCCAAAAAGCTGATTTACCGGATTAATAATTAAACCATCGATCCACTTTACACTCAACCATAAAAGATAAATAGTAACTCCAGTTGGTAATACTAAAAGCAGTCCTGTTAAAAAGGCCTTCCAAATTCGCTTGAACATTGGGCTCCGTCCCTTCCTTTATCTAATAAAATTATTAGTTAGTGCTTATCACAGCAACATGAATGGTTACAGCTGTGCTTTTGTGGCTTTTCTATTCTTATCGATTCAAGTTGTTGTTTGAGGTTCCCTTTAACCGCCTCCAGATATCGCTCTCTTAATCTTTTTTGCTCTATTTTTTCTTCATCTGTTAAACCTTCAGCTTGACTTTTATGGTAGAGTTGATTTATCCGTTCAATAGTTTTTTTCATAAAAACCCCTCCTGTCTCATTACTCATTTCTTACCTTTGCTGTTCAGCATTTAAACCGAATAAGCTCTATTTTTGATTTTTGACCTTTGATCTTTTATTCATTCCTCCCTTATTTCCTGCTTTGTTCTTATTTTTGTAGTTGAATCTTAAACAAATTAATTGAGGAAATTACATATGAACTGTTTTCAAAACTTTCTCTTCGTTAGATAACAGTTAAGAATAATAAACATTATCTTCCCATATGGTCCCTCCTAATTTAAAACTTAATCTTTCTTAATTTCATACAGAAGGGAATTATATAATACCTTAGCGTAACGCTTAACTTGATTCGAGTGAATTGTCAAATTTCTAAAGAGATACCTTCAATTAAAATATGTTATTAGACTAAAACCTTTTTAAAAAAACTGTAGTAATTAAAAAAACTCCCGTTATGATAACAGGAGTTTTTTATTTACCTTACTTCTTACAAGACTTACTTCGTAGCAGCGGCACCCTTCAGTTCTTTCTCTACATGGAAGTCTTTGTCTTTTACTAAAACGATCTGATCAATTAATGTTCC
>DAIOHK010000081.1:0-3388 GCA_036744795.1 Bacillota bacterium
CCATAACCCTTACTTTTTTGGGTTTCGCTCAATCACCCATGGCATTGGATTATAATAATCAATTCCCAGCTTTTTAGTAATTTCCTTGCCATTTCGATCTTCTATTGTCAGCCAAGATCTTACTCTCATCCCATCAGCTCCAGGTATAATTACCTTTTCTTCACCAGGTTTTAAATTATAGTTATTACGGTAAATTTTATGTGTTTTCCTGCGGCTTAAAATCTCATGATGCCAGGTTATCTTTGGTGGTTTTTTTCCACCATACAGTGCCATATATAAGGTATTATCCTTAGTTTCAGCCCAGATTACAATAGGAGAGTCAGTATTATTACGGAACCTAAAGTCTTTATACGCAGCAATAGTTGCATCCTGTCCAGGAGGGACATAAGGAACCAGCATACTATGAGCCCGCCTTTCCACAATCTCTAGATTTGCTAAGATCGCTACATTATAAAGAGTAGTAGCAATTTTGCAGATTCCCCCGCCGATTGTCTGGATAACTTGTGATCCAGAATACGCCGGTCCTTTTTTAAAATTGCGTTCCACAGTACGGGGACCAATCGCCACGTCTGTTGAGAAGATCTCGCCTGGATTTACTATCTTTCCTGCAATAATATCGGCAGCTAACCTTATATTATGCTCTTCGCCTGGTAAAGGATCGGGAAGCGTTGTCTGAAAAGCAGCCATTCTAATCTTAGCCCCATGCTTAAAGCAGAGGCTTTGGAATTCCGGCTCGTTTTCCCAATCTAATCTTGTATCTTCATCAATTGGTCTGCCATATGGATGGTCAGGACCCAATTCCTGTAGATCCGCTTCAATATTTAAATGTAAAGATTTTTTATCTGGCCGTACATCTTGAGGCTTGTGACCTCGATAAAAACCATACAAGCCAATAATAATCATCGCTATTACGGCAAGGATCATTATGGTTTTTCTTCCGTCACTATCCATCAGAATCCTCCTACAGAGATGATAGAGATATTCTCCCCAAAAATAGTTGCAAAAACACCTTGGGAGATCTCCCCCTCATTTCTATATTCTTTGCTGATTTTAAGTTTTTCAAAGCTCAAAATTATAGCAAGTTTTTCTTTAGCAAACAACACCAAATTAAGATTTTCATTAATTCCTTCTTTCTGGAATAGTATCTAAAGAAAATACTAATACAGCTTCAGCAAAACTGATAAAGGATTGGGGGAATAGCTTTTGGGCCCATTTTTTCTTGCCTTATTTGGAGCCGCTTGCTGGGGACTGGCGCCGGTTTTTGGCAAAATAGGTTTAAAAGGAATAAAAACCTTTGACGGTTTAGCCGCAAGGACTCTAATTACTGTTCTGTTAGTAACCGGTTGGATGATTGGCAGTGATAGCTGTAAACGAATTTCTACTTTTCCGGCCCGTACCTGGTTTTTTTTGGCGGTTGAAGCTTTTCTCGCCACCTTTGCCGGAGATTTAGCTTATTATGCTGCAATTAAAAAAGGGGATATCGGTCAGACTGCTTTGGTACTGGCCGGTTCCCCTCTTATCACTATCTGGGCCGGGTGTCTCTTTTTAGGTGAGAAATTAACACCCTTAAAGACAATCGGAGCTGCCTTGATTATTATCGGTATTATTTTGGTTGGTCTTAATTCTGGACCGTAGTTACTACTTTCGTGTTAATATTTAATTTTACCAGCTTAAATCGGTGTTACTCCAAAACTTACCGTAAAAATATTGTAGCGTTTTATGTTAATATATTTATGTAACTTTCCATGTAAATTTATTTAACGCGAGGTGGCAATAGTTGTTACAAAAAAAATTCGTAATTTTACTTTTATTTTCGATCGGCATCTTTCTTGCTTTTTTTATCATAAACCAAAATCTTAACTTAACTCATAAACCAACCCGAGTAAAGGCCAGTGAGCAACAGAGTACTAACCAGTCATCCCCTAACAATGATAGTAATCCTTCGACCAGTAATCTAAAATCAAGTACTCCTGAAAATCACACTACTGCAAGACAGAATTCTCAGGAAGCTAACACCGGCGTACCGGAACAAACAGAGCCTCCTACTGAACAGCAAACACCAATGAGCGGAGAGAAGAGACTTTCTACCGTTCTTCGGGAAAAGGGGATCACTTCTTACTCCGGTTTATCAATTTATGTTAATAAGTCAGCTCATACCTTATCAATTTTGAATAATGGTACCTGGCTCAAAACGTATCGTGCTGAATTTGGAGATGGAGGTTCCGGTGATAAAGAGAGCGCCGGGGATCATAAAACTCCTGAGGGCACTTTTTATATTACTCAAAAATCAGTTTTGAATCCCGAAGATGAATACCTTGGTACCCGATGGATGAGACTTAGTTACCCAAATATTGAAGATGCCAGTCGGGGGTTAAACAGAGAATTAATTGACCCCTGGACTTATGATGAGATCGTGACTGCGATTAATAGTGGAACTACCCCCCCACAATATACTAAATTGGGAGGTGGAGTCGGTATTCATGGCGGGGACAAGCCTTCCTTTGGCTCTAATTGGACTTGGGGTTGCGTTGGATTAAGTAACAAAGATGTCGAAGATTTCTATGATTTCATTGCTATTGGTGCCAAGGTGAGCATAGAAAGTTAATCTTTCGCCTGTTTGCTAACTTAAGGGCTTGAATAATTCAATTTATTATGATTTGTTTTATACGATTTCCTCAACTCTATAACCAGGTCTTAACAGGAAAATCCCCATCTGTTGTGGAATTGAGAAGGAGAGCATTTTTACAGGAGGAAAGATGGATACCATTTGTTATACTGTAGCCCGGAATCATAAGTGGGAACAGAAGATTGAACGTTCCCTTTTTATTGGGCATGCCTCTTCTGTGGTCTCCTCAGAAGAAGCCCAAGCCTTTGTGGCCCGCATTCGTGAGGAGCATGCCCAGGCCACGCATAACTGTTTTGCTTATCAAGTCGGCCTTGGGCAACATCCTTTAACCTATTTTAATGATCACGGAGAACCGTCCGGAACAGCAGGAAGGCCCATCCTTAATGCAATCCTGCACGAGAACCTTACCAATACTGTTGTAGTAGTTACCAGGTATTTTGGGGGTAAAAAGCTAGGAGTAAGAGGTCTAATCGATGCTTATTATTCAACTGCCCTTTATACTCTGGAAGAGGCAGGAAAAATTCAGATCATCCCCTCCTTTGTTTTAAAAGTAAAACTTTCCTATGCTCAATTATCAATTATTAAACATCTCTTTTCAACCTATGAAGCTGATATTGAAGAGGAAGACTTTGGTGCCAAAGTTAAAATTAAAGTTTCAGTTCCGGAAAAATTCCGTTCTAACCTTACTTCCGCGCTGATGGGGATTAATGAAGTTGAATGGGAAGAAGAATAAAAATTATACTTTAAGACTGGGGCAAATCT
>DAIOHK010000082.1:0-2779 GCA_036744795.1 Bacillota bacterium
TTTGGGGTGCCTCCCTTTTTTATCCTGATTGCCTACTAAAATTATACACTAACATGAAAGCTATTTAAAATCCGGAGTTAAGATTAAAATTGCCTAGAAAACCTTTGGTTCTCTCGTTGGTGGGGTTACTGAAAATTTTATCCGGAGTTCCTTCTTCGATGATCTTTCCTTTATCCATGAAAATAACCCGATCGGCTACATCACGGGCAAAACTCAACTCATGGGTTACCACCATCATAGTCATATGTTCGGCCGCTAAAGTTCGGATTACTTTCAGAACCTCACCGGTTAGTTCAGGATCAAGTGCTGAAGTAGGTTCATCAAAGAACAAAATATCAGGCTTCATTGCTAATGCCCTAGCAATTGCTACCCGTTGAGATTGACCACCGGAAAGCTGAAAGGGATAAGCATCAGCTTTATCACTTAAACCGATTTTAGCTAGTAATTCAAAAGCAAGATCTCTAGCCTCAGTTGGGGAAAGCCCTCCTACCTGAATTGGGGCTTCGATGATATTTTGTAAAACAGAAAAGTGGGGGAAAAGGTTAAAATTCTGGAAGACCATTCCTAGACGCAAGCGGATCTTTCTTAGTTTTTCCTCCTGGCTATAAGATACTTGACCATTAGGTAAGGTTTTAACCATTGTCTCTCCAGCGATTACAATAGTACCGTTATCGATTTTTTCTAAAAGGGTAAGACAACGTAATAAGGTGCTTTTTCCCGAACCGGAAGGGCCGATGATAGCGATTACTTCACCTGTATTCATCTTAAAAGAAACTCCGGTGACAACATCATCGGTTCCGTCAAAACTTTTATAGAGGTTTTCAACCTTTAAAATCTGCATGACAATGGCCTCCTTACCGGTAATAACTTAGTTTTTTCTCAGCTGTTTCAAATACTTTTGTTACGATCCAGTTCATAAAGAGATAAAACAAACCGGCTACAAAGAGTGGAGTGGTGGAAAAGATCCGGGAAGATTCATTTTTAGCTACCCGAAAGAGTTCCGAGATCCCGAGGATCTGAACAAGAGCACTATCTTTAACTAAAGTAATGACCTCATTACAGATCGCAGGAAGGATCCTCTTTATGACCTGAGGGAGAATAATCCGGAAAAAGGTTTGTGCTTTGGTAAAACCTAAGACAGCGGCTGCTTCGTATTGACCCCGGGGAATCGATTCGATACCACCTCGATAGATTTCCGCAAAATAGGCGGCATAATTTAAAGAGAATGCAATAATGGCTGCGGTAAAACGGGGTAAACTAAACTTAAAGCCTTCGGGGAGCATATAGAAAGGTGCAAAATAAACAAAAATCAATTGTAAAAGTAAAGGGGTTCCACGCATAATTAGGATAAAAAGCTTAATCGGGGCATTAATCCATTTCTGTGGTGCCATTCTTCCCAAGGCAATTAATAAACCTAAAGGAAGTGAAAACAGGAGAGTTAAAAAAAAGATCTGAAGCGAAGTTAGTGCCCCAGTTAGAAGAAGAGACAGTAGTTTTATAATACGAATACCATTCCCTGTCGCAAACATTTTGAAAACCCCTTTTTAAAATATAAATGAGAGAATTACATAATTACTTAAGCGTAAACGCAATAAAGCGGCTACAAGATTTCAGTTGATTTTATCCTTCATAGCCCCAGCTTGTTGAGGTAGGGGACTACTTTGATAGGGCAGTAATATCTTCTCCAAACCATTTTTCGGAGATCGCGGCCAGTTTTCCATCTTCAGCCATAGTATCAAGGGTTTCTTGAAATTTTTCCATCAGCTTTTGATCATTTTTACGGAAAGCAATTCCGTATTCTTCACTGGCTAATGCCTCGTCTAGAACTAAATAATTCTTATTTTTTTGCTGAATATAAAAACGGGCGACAATCTCATCCATTAGAACAACATCAAGACCACCCTGCTCTAGATCCATAAGGGCCGTCATGTTTTCATCAAATTCTACTATTTCCGCTAATCCGGCTTTAAACTGTTCGGAACTGTTTAAGGCGTCTTTAGCACTAGAACCGGCTTGGAGACCCAGCTTTTTCCCGGCAAAATCAATGAAGGGAGTAAAGCCCGAGTCGGCTCTAACTATTAATACCTGACGGTTTTTCATGTAGGGTTTACTAAAAAGTAGGGTCTGCTTACGCTCTGGGGTGATTGTTAAGCCATTCCAAATACAGTCGATATTTTTGGTGTTAAGCTCCTGTTCTTTGGCATCCCAGTTAATCGGTTGTAGTTTCAGATTGATACCAAGGCGGGAACAGATTTCTTGGGCAATGTCAATATCAAAACCAACTATCTCCCCATTTTCATCTCTAAAACCCATTGGGGGAAAACTGTCATCCAGTCCCAGTACGAATTCACCTTTCTTTTTTACGTTTTCCCATGAATTATCCTTCTTTGAATCGCTACATCCAGAGAAGATTAAAACTAATGTCATGGTAAGGATTAAAGTTAATAAAAAATGTTTCTTCATAAATAATCACTCCTCTAGTATATATATACAATTGTACTTTAAAACGACGGGATAGTAAAGAGTAAAGTGGGGAATAGAAGATGATAGTTTTTTGAACATAAAAAAGGCCCTATTTTCTCAGGACCTTTTTAAAATTATTTAGTTGTTAGTAGTTCTTTAAGTTTTTTGACATCTTATGTAGATTTAGGAATTGCATAATTGATATTACAATATGCCAATGGATGTCTAAAGTAATTATGGAATTTCCTCAGACTACTTAGAGATTCACCCGACCTCCTTCTAAACGCTTACGCGTACTAGCTGTAGTCGGCGTGAA
>DAIOHK010000083.1:0-2469 GCA_036744795.1 Bacillota bacterium
GGTAGCCGCTGAGATTAATCTGGCTGATTGCGAGCCGGCCGTGGAGAAAATCGCCAGCAAAACTCCTTCAGCCGGCGGGGTAAATTTTGCCTCTTCCGGTGGTGTGATGACAGCTGTATCAGGGGAAGATGGGGGAGTAGAAATAAAAAAAACATCTGCTTCTGGGATTAAAGATTGTATGGATCTTTTGAAAAGAGTTACAAAAGGAATCGAATCTTATGATTTTATCGAAGGAATGGGTTGTGAGGGTGGTTGTATTGGTGGCCCGGGGACACTTGTCAATACCAAGGTAGCTACCAGAGCCCTGCGGAAAACAACGGAGAATAAAGGGGAGAATCAATTTGCATCCTGAGATTGGTAGAAAGTCGGAAAAGGATAAATATAAGGGAATCCCTTTAACAGTAATTAAAAGATTACCAAGATATCAAAGATTTTTGTCGGAATTGGCTGCTAAGGAAGTGGAACGTATTTCTTCCCGGGAACTAGCAGCTAAGATGAAGATTACTGCTTCCCAACTCAGACAGGATCTTAGCTTGTTTGGTTCCTTTGGGCAGCAAGGATATGGTTATCGCGTTAACTACCTTTTAGATGAAATAAACAAGATTTTGGGATTAGATAATAAAACAACAATGGTTCTGATCGGAGCCGGACATTTGGGAAGAGCAATCGCCAATTATGATAATTTTCGTAAAAGGGGTTTTATTATTGAAGCCATCTTTGATCATGATCCTGAGATCATCGGGAGTACTATCAACAATCTTATAGTAAAGGATATAAAGGTTCTAGGTAAACATCTAAAAGCGGCACCAGCCCGGATCGGTATTATTTGTACCCCTGCGGAGGCGGCCCAGGAAGTAGCTGATATGCTAGTCGAATTTGGGATTAAAGGGATCTGGAATTTTGCTCCGGTTACTTTGAAGGTTCCGGAGCAGGTCCGTGTGGAACATGTTCATATCGGGGAGAGCCTGATGATACTCTCCTTTCAAATACAACAGCAGGAAGAATTGTAAAGAGTCGATGCGACTTAGCGCTGCTTGTTATTTGTATCAAGGTTAGCATTTGGAGAACTTTGCCGGATTCTTTGAGGTGCGATGTGATAAGCTGCGCATTGCTGCGTTGCTTGGTCCGGGTGGTGCTCGATATACATAAAGTATTATCTGTGCTCCATCCTCCCTGCGCACCTTGCCCTGCTTGCTTCTAACATCGCAAGTGGATTCGAGGAAGACTAGCTCAAATAATCCGGCAAGGTTGCACCCGGCGCAATAGGGTTAGGCGCCGGATTTAAGAATTAGGTCAGATTAAAATCGGCAGGCTATACTCTAAATCAAAGTCGAGAACACGGTCTAGGGTATTCTATGTTGGTTGGAAAGCGGTATGTGTTTTACCGGATACAATTACTTAAATACCAGTAATTAAAAGGAACTTGTGGAAGGAACCGACGTTTACCCAGATAAAGCTCACTTTAGAGTAAGGGGGAACGAAAATGAATAAGTTTCAAAAAAACATAAGTATAATTCTTTGTATGGTAGTTATGCTCGTGGGATTAACTATCCCGGTTTGGGGAGCCAATGGTCCCCGTCTTATTACAGTATTAGGTGAGGCTGAACTTCAGGTGGTTCCTGATGAAGTTGTAATTACAATGGCGGTAGAGACCAGCGATAAAAACTTAGTAGCTGCCAAGAAGTCTAATGATGATCGGGTACGTAAAGTGATTGCTTTGGCTGAAAAGTACAAAATAGAGCCAAAGTATATTCAAACTGGCCAGATTAGTATTGAGCCCAGATACCGTAATGATTATGAGAAAAGAGAGTTTATTGGTTATTTTGTGCGGAAAAGTATTGTGATACAGTTAAAGGATCTTTCTAAATTTGAAGACTTTTTCGGTAGTATTCTGGAGCAAGGCGTTAATTATATTTATGGTATTCAATTTCAAAGCAGTGAATTAAACAAATATAAAAATCAGGTTCAAGCCCTGGCAGTTAAAGCAGCTAAGGAAAAAGCTACTATGCTGGCAAGTCAGTTAGGACAGAAGATAGGGGAACCTTATTTAATCCGGGAGGAAGGAACCAATTTTATTCCAGTAGAAGTGGGACGGTATTCAGCTATAAAAGCTTATGACCAAAATCTTGCTGATTCCGGAGAAAGTACGATTGCTCCAGGTCAGATTAGAGTAAAAGCTGCTTTGACTGTTAGTTTTGAACTTGAATAAAACCTGTTAAAACTTTCTTTCTATGGCAGGAGAAACAGGGAGGAAAAAGAATCTGATTAGAAAGACTAACGCCGGAAAGGAAGATGGATGTGGATAAACCTGTTGCAATTTTGCTAGTAGGAATCGGTGGTTATGGGAATGGATATGTGGATGAATTATTAAATTATAAAGGTGAAGAGATCTTTAAGATTGCGGGAGCTGTTGATCCGGCGCCGGAAAAATGTAAAAGTATTGAGAAACTTAAAAAACTAAATGTGCCA